>NZ_LZLQ01000030.1 GCF_001673315.1 Mycobacterium asiaticum
CCGCCCGCCCGCCCGGGGGGGGGGGGGGGGGGGGGGGGGGGGGGGGGGGGCGGGGGGGGTCGCGCGGGGGTGCTGCTAACGGATCACGCGGGCCCAGATCCCGAGGTGGCACAGCGTCGCGCGCTGAAACAGACTCTCGCGGAATAGTTTCGGTGCCACGTGCGGAGTGGGCGGGAGATTCGGTACTCCCCGACGAACGTGGGCTGTCAGGGCTTGCGGCGGTCGCGGCGACGTCCGAAGCCCGAGCAGCGGGTTGGCCCGCCAACGCTGTGGGGTGATCCGACACGCCGGCTCGCGCCGCCGGCGCCGAGGGGCCGCCGCTTGACGGCGACGAATGGGTTGGGGCGGTGGCACCCGGGGTGGCGGATACGGCGGCATTTGCGGCAGGCGGGGCTGCCGTTGGCGCCGCCCCTGTGACAGAAGCATCGGCAACGCCGGGATGAACTCCAGTCGCGGGGGCGGGGGCGTGGAGTGCGGCGGTGTCCGGACCGGCGAATCCCGTTGGCGCCAAAGGTGTCTGGTCGTGCGTACCAAGATTGAGCCGCACATCCACGCCGCCGGCCGGTGCGGAAACCCCCTCGGGCGAGTGGCCCGCCAGCGTCGGGGATGCATCAACGGACGTTTGCACGTGTTGGCTCGCAGGCAGCGGTTTCACCGGCGATGTCCCTGGCCGGTCCCCGGTCAGCGCGGTTGTATCGATGCCGCTGTGCCCGCCGGGACTGCGCACCCCGTCGACGGCCCCGAACACTGCGCCGGCGCCGAGTGCGTCGGCGAGGTTCATGTGCCCGGTCAGTGCCTGTTGAGCCGCCAGTGCACCGCCGGCATTGCCGACGAACGACGCGCCGAAGTTCTTGGCACGGTTTCCCAGGGCCGATCCTGCATCGAAATCATGGGCGCCCTTCATGATTGGCCCCATGACGACGCCCGACACCGCACCGGCCTCGACGTCGTTCCAGAACGATGCGGAATCGAATTCGTGACGATTACCCTGTAGCGCCTGCTGCCCCTGAATTCCGGCATTGAGAGCGCCGGACACAAGCGCGTTTGCCGCTGCACCCTCCAGCGCCCGCAGCACGACTTGAGCGATCACCCGGGCCACCGCCTCGGAAGCCACTTTCGCGACTGCGGCCCGAATGACTTGTGATATCGCCGCTTCGGCCAGTGCTACGGCCCCGGCGATCTCAGCCGGCGCCGTCCAGTTGATCCAAGCCGTGGCGACCAAGGCCGTGATCGCCGCCGCCAGCGCCACCAGGTTCGCGATGAACATTTCCTTCGCGAACTCGATTTCGGTGGCCACGCCGTCGACGGCATCGGCCAATTGGCGCAACTGGCCGGCGATCTGGTCGATCGAGGATGCGTACGGCCTGAGCAGTTCGTCCAACGTATTGTGAATCTCACCGGAGGTGAACCCGACGAGGGTGGTCTGGGTGGCCGAATCGAGATCGTCTTTGAAGCCCTCCAGCTGGTCGGCGTATTGACGCCATTGATCGCGCTGGCGCCGACACGCGGTCTCATCACCCTCGGGGAATGGCTCGCCGATCATGTCGCCCACCCAGCGCAGCCAGCCTGGAAGTTCAATGCCCACGGGTCACGCGCCCCGCACCGGTCGCGTCGGGCCCGACGTGCGCGCCCACAAGCGTGTCACGGCAATGCTTCTCGGCGCTTCTCGGCGTAAGCGGGCTACCCGGCACCGGCGCGGGGTCAGCCGCCATCCTGGGCGACGATGGCGTCGGCCGTTCCGGTGAGTACTGGCGCGACGCTGTCCACAGCCTTCTTGAAATCGTCCGTGTGACCGATCACAGTGGAGCGATCCGGGTCGAACTTGGCGGCGAACTGCGAACCGATCTTGTCGTGCGACCACGGTGAATCACCGGCCAGGTCTGCTTTCAGACTGTTCACCAGCGAGCCGAGTTCGTGTGCCAGACCATCGAACTTGCCGATACCCGCACGCGCGGTTCCGTCTTCGTATTCGAATTGTCCCGCCATGTACTTCTCCTCACTCGCTCAGTCGCTCACTCGCTCGAGCGCAGTCCAACCCAATCAGTCCGTGTCGCGGATCGTCAGCTGCCAATCCTGCGGATCGTCCGGTTGGCTTTGCTCTGCTCGGTCGAGTTGTTCTGCAGCAGAGCGCCGCTCGTGTGAACCGGGGGCAGACAGCGGCACCTCGGGTCGCATCGCTTTGAAGTCTGCGATCTCGTCAATCGGTCGGACTCCGAACTGAGACACCTGTTGCCATAACCCGGCTTGAAATTCGTTGGTCTTCGCACGCATTTTGGCGGCCGCTTCCTGGGCGGCCTGCAATACGGCAGCGCCCGCCTCGGCGCTGGTGGCGTCTTCGAACAACTTGTCGTCGAATTCGACTTGCACCACCACGCCTTGGGCGTTTACCCACACGTGTACCAGGTCGTCCTTCGACGACGCGTCCGCGGTCTCGATTGCCATCCGCTGAGCGGATTGGGCCGCCGCGCCGGTGAACTCCTGCAGGTGCGACAACAACCGGTCGACGTCGAGGCCTTCGGAATTCACACCCCCGAACAGGTCGCCCACACCGCTCACGAACTCCCCCATAGCAATCAGCTTGAGCTGTGCCGATAGTTTACGGCGTCTCCGCCCGACAAATACGCACGAGTTTGACGCCGTAGATCAGTTGCGCGAACCACGGGGGCGGCCGCGTCGACGTGGACGCACTTGATAGCCCCCTCGTTCGGCGAGGGCACGCAACCGGCGCAGGGCAAAATCGCGAGCCCGCCCCGACTCCGGGATCACTACTCCCGCCCAGAGACCTTCCACCCCGGTGGCCTGGTAGGCCTCGCTGGCGCACAGCCACCGTCGTGGGCAGGCCATGCACAGCGCCTTGGCGTCCTCGTCGGGCTCGGTGGTGGTCCAACGCTCGGGTTCGGTGGTGCACGCCGGAACGTACTCGTTCAGCGGAGTGGACAACGGGATCGCCGCTGCGGTCATTGCTTTCCTCCTAATTCCGGCCAATTCCGGCCGATTCCGGCGCAGTGCGCCGCCGATGCGACGACATAATCACAAATCTAGCGCTAATGCAACAATTAAAACGTAGCAGCTACAACTTTACGGTAATCTGGCCTGGTGTTAGACATGTGTACTACAACTGATCTGTCGCACGCGTCTGTTCGGATTTCTACCACCTGGCCCAACCTCGCGGATGAAAATGGCGTATCTGCCGGTCAACGCCAATTCGTGACCCTGATGTCGGATCGGGGATACGTAGCGGGAAAGATGTAGCATCTACACACGCAGTGCTGGACAAGGCATGTGCGCCGAATCTTCGGGGTCCGAGCGGGGGAGTAGCTCAGTGGCGTCTGACCAGGCCGTGGTCGCATGGCCACCCGCTCTGCTGGTTCGACTCGGCGACGAAGTGCACACCTTGGACCCCCGCGCAGGCGTCGCCGTCATCGGCCGGGACGACACGGCCACGGTTCGGCTTTCCGACGAGCGCATCTCCCGGTGGCACGTCCGGTTGGAACCGCACCGGGAAGGCTGGCAAGCGATCGACACCAGCACCAACGGGATGTACCTCGATGGCGTGCGGCGCAGCTCGGTACTGGTTTCCGGGGCCACCACGTTGCATCTGGCCAATCCCGAGGGATTTCCGGTCACCCTGGCGCCTGATGCGGTGTCCGACACGTCCGCGGACGTCACCGGGGTGATCGAGTTACCTGAGCCTGACGAAGATCAGTGGTGGGAAGCCGACGTCGACCCTGGTGTGGCACGCGCCGGGCTTGCCGTCGCCGCTCGACGCAACGAACTCGAGATCACCCAGCGCGGCCTGGCCAAGGACAAGGTCATCAACGCCGGCACACTGATCGCCTTCGAGAAGGGCCGCAGCTGGCCGCGTCGCGGGACGCTGGCCAAGCTCGAGAAGGCTCTGCAATGGTCCCCGGGCACGATTGCCCGGATCCGCAGCGGTTCCGCAGTGCTGCCGGTCAGCGGCCCAGCCACAGCGCCCGGCGAAGCCCCAAGAATCGCTGAGGAGCCGACCGAGTCGTTGACCGACACGGTTCGGGCCCCGCTGATGGCCGAGGCCGTCGAACTGGCGATGCACACAATCACTGCAGCCACTTCCGAGTTGCCCGAACCCACTGACCCGGCGTACACGACGAAGGTCACCAAGATCCTCGCTGACCTGCGCAAACTAGAGATCGTGGCGGCCAGCGCAGCACGCAACGCCAAAGGCACCCCGTCGGTGGTGCTGGCGCTGAGCACCGTGCGTCGCACCTACAACGACGTGATGGCCCGGGCGGCGCGGTCACCCAACGCAACGCTGGGCCAACGCCTGTACGGGGCGCGGCACCGCGCGGAACTCAGCCTCGAGGAGGCCGCGGCGGCCGCGGGTCTCCCCGCCAGTCTGCTGGCCGACGCCGAGGCCGAGCGACCCGTTCCGGCGGATGTCGCCGAGGCGATCACGACACTGATCGGGCAGCTGTCGATCAGTTAGATACCCGGTGCTCGGGCTGGCTCACGGCCGGCTGCTGCTGGGCCGGGACCGGCGCATGTCCGGCATTGGGCTCGCCGAACCCCGGTGTTGCGGACGGCTGTGCGCTATGCACACCGGGTACCGGTCCGGGCTGGGCCCCGGCGTTCTGACCAATGAACTCGCTGTAACTCGCCTCCTGCGATTCAGCGGCCCCACGAGCTTCGGCTACTGCGACATGGTGGGCCTCGTGCTGGGTGTGCGCATCGCCAGTGGCGTAGCCAGATTCGGCCTGTCCCCGGTCCGGGTACTGGCCGTAATACTGGGCCGCGGCTTGCGCATACTGCTCGGCCGAGGCCGCGTACCACGCCGCATACCAGGCCTGCTGGTCGGCCGTTGCGCTCGGCTGCGCCAACAGCGCGCCGACCGCGGCAGCAGTCTGAAGTCCGTTGACCACCACCACGACCCACGACGCCCAGCCGGGCTGGATGCCGTCGGGTACGACGAGCACGCTCGACAGCGCGTCCAGGAAACCAAGCGCGGCCAGCGCAGCGACGATCTTTCCCGCGGGGATCTGCCGGGGCAGCAGCCCGAACGCGGCGAGTAAACCCGCCAGCGCCGCAAGGCGCACTTCCCAGCCGATTCCAGCGGTCTTGACCATCGGGCCGAAGCTGACCAGATAGGCACAAGCGCCGAGCACCACCACCGCCAGCGTCAAGTGCCGATGGGACATTTTTGAACCGCTTTCCGGCTCCGAGGACCAGTAGCTGTCGGAACCGGTCCAGCCGCTGGACTGGTCGGCCGCGTAATAACCCTGGTTGCCCGGGTACGACATGATCACTCCTTCGAACCGCCCCGCGCGGGGTGACCTGGATTCACGCTAGCGCACCCGATGATGACTAACCGGCACCGTTCTTGATTCAGTCTTCGGCCGCGAACGACGCCTTCAAGTAGCGCATCTCTTCGTCGGTGGCGACCATCGTGACCACCGACGAACCGGTTCGCGTGCTCACCTTCACGGTGTCGGTATCGACATTGACCGACTCCAGCGCGACATCGGCATTGGCGGTCACGGCGGACTTCGGCGGAACGACCACGATCGCGGTCACCCCGACTCGCACCGCTTGCTCGGGCACCCCGTCGAACATCTCGACCGAGTAGTTGCGGTCGGCGCCGGCCTGCATGGACCCGCGGTTGAAATCGGTGACCCACAACAAGTCATGATCATCGACTTCGTCGACCATGGTGCGCCATTTTGTGGGGCGCCGACTGTGCACCAGCACGTGCGCACCCAACGCCAGCGACCGCAGCACCACCTGCTGCGCCAGATGCAACGTACCGGCGATCTCGACCCGGCGGATCTGTGGACCGAACAACGACAGTGCCACGGCCCGGCCATGGTCGTCCGCGCCGACCACCTGCCCGCAGCCCGAGGCGGGAACGTGCAGGTGCTCGAAATCGTTGGTGCCGTTGGTATTCGAGTACGCCCACTTTCCGACCGGGCGGGGCGGGGGCGGCACCGGCAGGCTGGCGGCCAGCGCCGAATATTGGTGGCCCCTAAGGTGGGCGAGCCCACGCAGCTGAATCCGGGCCCGGCCGTGGGTGTCGAACCTCGCCAGTCCCCGGACCTGTACGGGACCGGTTGGCCGGTCACGTCGCAACGACAGGGACATGGTCGTGGAGTAACTGGGGATGGTCCACAGCAGACCGAGGCCTGCGGTGGTCAGCATCCGCGGCTTGATGGCGAAGCTGCGCAGCCGGAAACGACCTTCCCGACAGGTACGCCAGGTCTCCTCGACAGTGGCCAAGTCCACCCCGTCGGTGAGTTGGTTGACAGCCTGGCCGATCTCGCTGGCCGTGAGTACCCGAGTTCGCAGGCCCCCCTCGGTCAGCCGGTTGGCCACCCGGCGCGTCGCGGTGCTGGCCGCGCGCAGGACGCCGTTTCGGCCGCCGCCGCGCCGGCGCACGGCCGCAGCGCAACGCGACGGGTCGAACCGGACGGCGATCCAGACGTTGCGCTGAGCGATCGCCGGCAGCGGCCCGAGGACCGCGTCGTACACCGCGGCCACCTGACTGCGCCCCTGCGAACGGGCCCCCTGACTGAGCACGTCGATCGAATCCAACGTGATGTCGAACTGCTGCAGGCACTCCACCAACGCTTGCACTGGCACGGTTTCACCGGAGACCGTCATGCCGGGCTCCATGATCGTCATCGCCTGCGGATTCTCTTCGATCTGCAGCAACGACATCAAAGTGCTTCCATCCCAACGGAAGCCGATCAGCGCGCCATCAGGCGTCGGGACATCAAATGGTTCCGCGTGATTCGTCCGCTTGGCGCGAGTCCGGCTTCGCAATCTGCGTTGCCGCCAAAAGCCGGCCCGCAGCGCGACCAAGCGCGGCAACGACAGTCCGCGCACGCGGATCACCAGCACCAGCGCCACGGCCAGCCCGACCAGGCTGCCCTGCCAGCCGGGAAAGCCGAGGATCGGCGCCGCCACCGTTCCAGCCGCCACGAGTAGTTGCAGTACCAGCAGATCGGCCAGGGGCAACACGCGCTGGGCGCCAATGTCGATCGTGGACCGCAGTCCGTTGGGCTTCGATGGCGCGCCCCCACTTTCAGAGCTCCTCGAAGAAATGGATGAAGCACGCGGCACAGTCGAATTCCTATCACAGCGTGGAGGTTAAATTCGTGCGCCTTTTGCTCTCGGGGCTGTTATACGCTACCGAAGCTCGGTGCTTGCCTGACGCTGATGGGGGTGGTTATGCCCGCGCAAGTAACCACGCGCGCGCAGGTGAACGGCTATCGGTTTCTGATTCGCCGTCTGGAGCACGCGCTGATTCGTGCCGACTCCCGGATGATCCACGATCCGATGCGCGGCCAAATCCGGTCGTTGTTGGTCGGCTTGGCGATCGCCGTCCTGATCACCGGCGCGTGCGGCGTGCTGGCGTTCTTCAAACCGTCGCCCAACATCGGCGACGCACAGATTTTGCTCAGCAATTCCGGTGGCGGCCTTTACGTCCGCATCGGCGACCGCCTGCACCCGGTGCTCAACTTGGCCTCCGCCCGGCTGATCACCGGCAAACCGGATTCACCGAAGCCGGTGAGCGACAAGTGGCTACACCAACTGCCGCGCGGTCCGATGATCGGAATTGTCGGCGCTCCCACCAGCATTCGCGGTGGTGCCGACATGCGCATGTCGGGCTGGACGGTCTGCGACAGCGTCGAGACACCCGACGTCACCAGGGCTGTCGGCACGGCCACGGTGCAGACCACCGTCATCGCGGGCGACCTCACCCTCAGCGACGACATCCGCCGCGTCTCGCCCGCGCAGATGCTCCTGGTCAGAGCGGGTGATTCGGTCTATCTGATCTACGACGGCGTGCGCGCGCTGATCGATCCCACCGACTCCGTCGTCGTCGACGCTCTGCACCTACAGAACGCACAGATGCGACCCATCTCGGCAAGTCTGCTCAACGCGTTCCCGCTGGCACCGCCGATCCGCGCGGTCACGATTCCCGGTGCCGGCACCGTTATCCCCGGCCTGCCAGCGGGATATTCGGTGGGCTCCATCGTCAAGACCGTCGACTCCCGGGGGGAGCAGCTCTACGTCGTGCTTGCCAATGGGCTACAACCGATTTCGTCGGCGACGGCTGACATCATCCGGTACAGCAACCCCAACGAGGCCGCTGCGCAGGGGACTCGCGAGGTTTCGCCTGCGGTGGTCAGCCGGGTACCGATCGTGCACAGCCTGCCGGTGGACCACTATCCGACCGTGTCCCCGCAAGTGGTCAACCTCGATCCGGACCGGGTGGTGTGCATGGCGTGGGAGCGCGCGAACAGCGCTGCCGCGGCGACCATCCGGTTGCTGGTCGGCCACCGGCTCCCGTTGCCCGACGCCGCTACACCCGTGGGTTTGGCCAGTGGTGACGGTAACGGACCGGGGCTGGACTCGGTGTACGTCAAACCTGGTACCGGCGAATACATTCAGGCCACCGGTGGCGAAGCGGACAGTCGATCCACCGGCCAACTGTTCTACGTTTCCGACACCGGCGTGCGGTACCACATCAAGGATCTGCCCACCGCCGCCGCGCTGGGGGTCACCGGTGTGCACGAGCCCCGCCGCGACGCCGACGTCCCGCAGTTGGCTCCCTGGCCGGTGTTGGCGCTGCTGCCGGCCGGGCCGGAGCTGTCGCAGGAAGCGGCGCTGGTCTCCCACGACGGGATGGGCGCCGACCCGCGCGGCTCCAAGGTCGAGCCACCCAAGTCCTGATGCTCGAGCAGACGCAAAAGCACCTCATTTTCCGGAAATGGGTGCTTTCAGGATGCTTTTGCGGCTGCTCGGCGAGACTAGTCGCTGCCACTTTCGAGTTGCCTTTTGCGGCGCCGAGACTGGAGCCACCTGAATGAATGTGCATCCACGGCTTTTAGCGTGAAGCCTTGGCGGGATTTCACCGATTTTCCCACCGTGGATTCACACCGAAAGCCGTCGCTTCACAATGAAAGCCAAGAGTTCACACTGAAGGGCTGGACGAGACGCAACGCCCTCGCACGACACCGACGCCATTGTGAGACGCATTGTGAGACGCCACAATCAGACGCCATCGTGAGACGCCACTGTCAGACACGCCCTAGATCCGGAGCTCGCGAAACATCGCGTATAGCCGGATGATCCAGCAACACAGCGGGAACACCAGCACGATCGCCAGGTACTCCAGCAGTTCGACCTGTCGGCGCATCACCGGGGAGAACTCCAGCCGCGGAGCCAAGACGCCGCAAGCCACCACCAGCGCCATCAGCGCCACCAGGCCCAACGTTGCGTAGAACTCCCAGCCGTCGAGTCCGACCGCCATCTTGACGATGGTCAGCAGCGCGATGGCCAAACCGGCGCCGATCAGTGTGGCCGATTGCACCAAGTCGTGATGGCTGCGCCCCCGCAGGCACAGCACGGTTGCCACCACGAGTGCGAAAGCTGTTCCCTGCCAATAGAATTCACCGCTGGCATCGACAGCAAGGTAACAACCCGCGATGGCGGTGATGGCGGCGGCGGCCAGGACGCCGGTGAGATATTGGCTGGCCCGCCGGACGCGGATGATCATGCCCTCCTCGGTGGGGATCACCTGCTTGCCGATCGCGTTGACGCCCTCGACGGCGGTCCCGCCCTGGGTTTCGATGTCATCGAGGGGTTCTCCGGCCGTCGGTACCCGCGGCACCGGCAACTTGGCCAGCAGGATCGTCACCCGGGGGGAAACGTAGACAACGATTACCGAGATCGTGGCCAGCACCGCACCAACGGATCGGTTCGGCGGATTCCACAACATCTCGGCCACCGAGGCGAGCCCGCCGATCAACGCCAGCGTGATCACCGCGGTGTGAAGCGCGCGACCACGCCCGGTGATCAGCAGCACCAGCAACGATGCCAGGCCGGTTAGGCCGAACGCCATCGGCAGCGACTTCGGCCCGAAACCGTCTGGTACGACGTACAACGAACCGCCGAACAACAGCGGGACGCCTATCGCGGCGACCCATTCCGAACGCCGGGCGCCCGCCGAGCGGTGGGCGATCACACAGGCGGCGATAACCGCCAACACCCCAACGGCGAGAGCAACTGCGGGAACGTAGCTGTGAGCAGCCTGGTCGGGAAGCAGCAAGGCCGCGGTGAGGGTGGCCGCCAAGCCCACGCCGAAGGAGGTGACCAGACGCGAGTGGCCGGACAGCCAGCTGGTCGCCGGGTGCTCGGCGGGGCCGGTGCCCTCGTCCTCGTTCTCGGAAGCGAATTCCAGGTCGTCGAACAGCATTGGGCGAGGCGGCTGGTCGATCTCGCGGATGGTCAGCAAATCGCCGTCGTAGATGTTGGCCTCGGTGAGCGAGCGGCCCGGGTCGATCGCATCGTCGCCCAGCCGGGCCAGCGTCCACCTGCCCTCGGTGGTGTCGAACGCGATTCGCTCCAGGCCGGGCTCAGCGCCGGAGTGGGCCGCGATCTGCTCATTGGCGATGTCGATGACGTCGTCGATGAAAGTCGCGATGCTGGTGTTGGCCGGCAATCCGACGTCGAGACGCAGCCCGCCAACAGCCAGTGTGACGCGGCTGAGCGTCGGCTCGACCTCCGATTCAGCGTCTAATTCAGACAGCGACGGCGGTAGAGTCATCGCTATCGGCCTCCTGCGTGTTGTGTCATTCGCTGGTGACATTACCCAGGCTTACGGGCCCAATTTGTCGCCTGTTTGGAGTTTCGGGGAATGACCGGTTGAGTACGCAGGGTTTCGTGCGTCGACTACGTGTGTCGCCGCCGCGCATGCCGGGGGGCGAAGTCAACCTGCAGCCGCCGCCCGAGGTGCCCAGGGTTATTCCCGGCAACCTGTTGATGAAGCTGTTGCCGTTCGTGATGATCGTCGCGGTCGTCGGGATGATCGCGCTGATGGTCACCGTCGGGGGCCGGGACCTGATGAAGAACCCGATGTTCCTGATCTTCCCGATGATGATGATCATGTCGATGGCCGGCATGTTCATGGGCGGCGGTGGCCGGTCTGGCAAAGCGGCGGCCGAACTGAACGAAGAGCGCAAGGACTACTTCAGCTACCTGGCCAACCTGCGCGACGACGCCGACATGACCGGCGAAGGGCAGCGCTCCGCGCTGGAGTGGAGCCACCCAGACCCGCGGGCACTGGCCGACGTGGTCGGCACCCGCCGAATGTGGGAGCGCCGTCCCACCGACAACGACTTCTGTCACGTCCGGGTCGGGATCGGAACGCACCGACTCGCGACGCGGCTGCTCGCGCCCGAGACCGGTCCGCCCGAGGACCTCGAACCGGTGTCGACGGTGGCGCTGCGCCGCTTCGTCAAAACGCATTCGGTGGTGCATGCCCTGCCCACCGCGGTATCCCTGCGTGCCTTCCCGGCCATCACCTTCGAGGGCGACCGAAGGCTGGCTCGGCAGTTGGTGCGGTCAATGGTGTTGGAGCTGTGCGCTTTTCACGGACCAGACCACGTACAGGTAGCGGTGGTGACCGCCAACCCCGACGGAGAGAACTGGAGCTGGGTGAAGTGGTTGCCGCACGCCCAGCACGCCACCGTCCGGGACGGCATGGGTGCGCTGCGCTTGCTCTTTCCGGGTTTGGAGTTGCTGGAGCAGTCGCTGGCCGCGGACCTGGCGGAGCGGGGCCGGTTCAGCCGTAACGCCGAGCCGGTCAAGGGACTCAAGCAGCTCGTGGTGGTCCTCGACGATGGGTATGTCACCGGGACCGAACGTCTGGTTACCGACGCCGGGCTGGACAGCGTGAGCCTGCTGGACCTCAATGGCGCGGAGGCCGCCGCGAACCGGCGCGGCCTGCAATTGGTCGTGGAGGGCGAGGACGTCGGTGCGCGCACCGCCGTCGGACTGGAGCGGTTCGCGACCCCCGACACGATCACCGTGGCCGAGGCCCAGGCGACGGCCCGTCGCATCGGCCGTTACCGTCTGGCCAGCGCCGCACACATCGTCAGCCTGGAAGCCGATTCCCGCGCCACCGATCCAGGACTGATGAGCCTGTTGAAAATCCCCGATGCGGCCGAGATCGTCCCTGAGCAGGTGTGGCGGAAGCGCTCACCGCGAGAGCGGCTGCGGGTGCCGATCGGCTACACGCCCAACGGTCAACCGCTCGAGCTCGACATCAAGGAGTCCGCCGAAGCCGGCATGGGCCCGCACGGGTTGTGCATCGGCGCAACCGGTTCGGGAAAGTCGGAATTTCTCCGGACGCTGGTGTTATCGATGATCACCTCGCACTCTCCCGACGTGCTGAACATGGTGCTGGTCGACTTCAAAGGTGGCGCAACGTTTCTCGGCCTGGAAGGGGTGCCGCACATCGCGGCGATCATCACCAACCTGGAAGACGAGCTCATCCTCGTCGACCGCATGCGCGACGCGCTGGCCGGGGAACTGAACCGGCGCCAGGAACTGCTGAGATCGGCCGGCAACTTCCCCAACGTCAACGAGTACGAACGGGCCCGGGCCAACGGGGTGGATTTGCCGCCACTGCCGGCACTGTTCATCATCGTCGACGAATTTTCCGAACTGCTCTCCCAGAAGCCCGATTTCGCCGAGCTGTTCGTGATGATCGGGCGGCTGGGCAGATCGCTGCACGTGCACTTGCTGCTGGCCTCGCAGCGACTGGAGGAGGGCAAGCTGCGTGGTCTGGATTCACACTTGTCCTACCGGATCGGGCTCAAGACGTTCTCCGCCGGAGAGTCGCGCAGTGTGCTCGGTGTACCCGACGCGTACCACCTACCCAGCGTCCCCGGCTCGGCGTTCTTGAAATGCGATGCGGGAGAGCCCATCCGGTTCAACACCTGCTACGTCTCCGGGGAGTATGTCCGGCCACGCCGGAGCATCCAAAGTGGCCGCAGGCAACCGGGCGCGCTGGCACCGAAGCTCTTCACCGCCACCCCGGTCAAGAAGGACGCTGCGCCCGTAGCCCCCTCGGTGCCAGAGGACGCCGCACCCGGTGTTGTGTCCGCTCCGACGAAGACGACGTTGCTCGACGTGGTGGTGTCGCGGCTGCGGGGCCACGGTCGGCCCGCGCACGAGGTGTGGTTACCGCCTCTGGGTGAAAGTCCGGCGGTCAATCAGCTTCTCCCAGACGCGAACTGGGCGGCCCCCTCGAATCTCGACGGCCGGTTGTGGATGCCGATGGGTGTCGTCGACCGGCCCTACGATCAGCGCCGCGACGTCCTGATCGTCGACCTGTCCGCGGCTCAGGGCAACGTCGCCGTGGTCGGCGGCCCGCAGTCGGGCAAGTCGACCGCGCTGCGGACGCTGATCATGTCCGCGGCCGCCACCCACACCCCGGAGCAGGTGCAGTTCTTCTGCCTGGACTTCGGCGGCGGCACGCTGGCCAGTCTTTCCAACCTGCCGCACGTCGGCGGAGTGGCCGGCCGGATGGACGCCGACGCGATCCGGCGCACCGTGGCGGAGGTATCCGGGGTGCTGCGGTCCCGCGAGGTGCGTTTTCGCGATCTGGGCATCGAATCGATGCGCGACTTCCGGGCCCGCAAGGCCCACCTGGCCACCCTGCCGCCCGAGGTGGCGGCCAAGGATCCGCTGAGCCAGGACAAGTTCGGTGACCTGTTCCTGGTGGTCGACGGGTGGGCGTCGATCCGAAGCGACTTCGAGATGCTGGAGCCGGCCCTGAATGCGCTTGCAATTCAAGGCCTTTCCTACGGCGTTCACCTGGTGATCTCCGCCTCGCGCTGGATGGAGATCCGGGCCGCGGTCAAGGACATGCTAGGCACCCGTATCGAACTGAAACTCGGTGACGCACTGGACAGCGACGTGGGTCGCAAATTCAACGAACTGGTGCCGGTCGGCCGACCCGGTCGGGGGATCAGTCACGAGCGGTTGCACATCCTGATCGCGTTGCCCCGGTTGGATTCCAATTCGGCGGTCGAAGACCTACCCGACGGTGTCGCGGCCGCAGTCAACGCGGTGCGCGCGCATTACGGCAACCGCCAAGCTCCGCGGGTGCGGATGCTGCCGCACAATGTGGACCGCGGTGCGGTGGTCCGGGCGGCGGGTTCGGCCGGCCTGCTGAGCGGGTCGCGGGTGGCCATCGGCATCAACGAAGCCGAGTTGGTGCCGGTGGTACTGGATTTCGAGACGCAGCCGCATCTGGTGGCATTCGGTGACGGGGAATGCGGTAAGACCGGGTTGCTGCGTAATATCGCCGCCGGGTTGATGGAGAACGCCACGCCCGAGGAGTGCAAGATCGTCCTGGTCGACTACCGGCGCTCCATGCTCGGCGTGGTGGCCAACGAGTATCTGGGCGGGTACGCCACCGCCTCGCAGTCCTGTGCGGAGTTGATGACGGCACTGGCCGCGACCCTTCGGGATCGGCTACCTCCCAGCGACATCACGCAGCAGCAACTGAAGGACCGCTCGTGGTGGTCGGGTCCGGACATCTACGTGATGATCGACGACTACGACCTGATCGCCGGCGGGACGATGAGCAGCCCACTGAGCCCTTTGGTCGAATTCCTGCCCCAGGCACGCGATGTGGGTCTGCGTGTGATCGTCACCCGTCGCATCGGCGGCGCGGGACGGGCCATGATGGATCAGTTCATCGGGCGACTCAAGGATCTGTCGTGCAATGGCCTGGTGATGAGCGGGACGAAAGACGAGGGCGCACTGTTCGGCTACAAAGCCACTGAAATGCCACCGGGTCGCGGGATGCTGGTGTCTCGGACCGCCAAGAGCGGAGTTATTCAGTTGTCAAGGATGCCGGACCTGTGACCGGGGTCAACGAACTCAGACGGGTCCGGATGGTCTCGGCCGCGCCCGAGCACATCCGGGTGTCGGTCTTCGGCGGGCGTACCCAGTTGGATATCGCTCTGCCACTGGATATTCCGGTGTCGAGCTTTATCCCGGAGCTCGCTCGGCTGGTACGTTCCCGCGACAGCGACCGGGACGGTGACGGGACATCCAGAGATGAGCGCCGGACGTTCTCGGTGCTCAGCCGTTTCGATGACGACACCGTGTTGCCGCCGGACCGGACATTGCGTGAGGCCGGGGTGGTCAGCGGTGAATTGCTGCGGTTGTCGTCGCAGCGGGCATTGTCACCGCCCACTTTGTACGACGACGTCGTCGACGCCGTCGGGCGACTCAACAAGGGTGCGTACGCGGCGTGGGATGCAATGTCGGCGCGCCGGATGGCGTTCGCGGGAGTTCACCTGGTCGTCCTTGCCCTGGTGTACTGCGTGGTCGGCCGGGTGCACGCGGCGAACCACTATGTGATCGTGGGGTTGGCCGGTGTTGTGGCGATGGCGCTGGTCGGCGGGGCCGCCATGGCACACCGGTCGTATCGGCTCGACGACGTCGCTGCCGGCCTCGGCTGGGCAGCGATCCCGCTCACGGCGGGTATCGCGGTATCGCTGCTAGCCCGCTACGGCCACTACGGACTCGCTGCGGCGTGCGCCGCCGTCCTGGTGTCGTGCGTGGTCTACGACCGTGTGGTCGGCGTCGGGCGCTGGGGGTATCTCGCCGCTGCGGTGTTGTCCGGTCTGGTCGGTGCCGCGATGCTGGTTCGCGGGCTGCACGTGCCTGCCGACATCGTGTTCGTGACAGCGGCGGTGGTAGTGCTACTTGCCTGCCTCGTGGTGCCGAGGTTGACCGCACGTCTCGGCCGCTTCGAGACACCGACCGTCGTCGTCGAAAGCAACCGCGAAGACTGGGATTTCGAGAATCCGTTCGAACCGGACGCGTCGACTAAAAAGCGGGACGACGATTCCGGCACTTCGATGCCGACAGCGGAAGCCGTTTGGACGAAGGGGAAGCGGGCGGCGATCACCCGGGCGGCATTACTGTCCGGATTGGCCGCCGCCGCAACGGTGTACGTGACGTTGCTGACGCACAGTCGGGCCGCGATGGACTGGTCCGTGCTGGTTTTCGCGTTGACCTGCGCGGCGGTGCTCGCGCTGCGCAGCCGATGCTTCGACACCTGGTTCGAACGAGGCGCCCTGGCCGTCCCCGCCGTGGCTCTGGTGGTGATCGTCTGCGCGGCAGGACAACACGGCTCCCGGCCGATGCCGGAGGTGGTGCTCGGCGTGCTGCTGGCCGTCGGCGTGGGCGCGGCGTTGTCCGGGCTAGGCGGGTCCAGTGGTGGTCCGTCGTCGCGGTTGCGAACGTTGCTGGCCTACCTCGATTACCTGGCGGTCGGATCGCTGATCCCGCTGGCGTTGTGGGCGCTGGGCGTCTACCAGCGTGTGGGCTTCTGATGCGGCTCGCACGGCGGTCGGGGGCGCTGCTGGCGGCGGTCTTGCTGATGGCCTTGCACCCCGCGCCGGCCTGGGCCATTCGGCCGCCCGTCGTGGAACCGGGGCCGCCGCCGAGCGGACCGCTCGGACCGGTCGAGCCGACGGATCTCAAGGCGATCTGCGGTGTCCCCACCGGCGTACTGCCGGGGACCGACTTCACGCTGCAGACCAGCGCAGAGGCCATGCTGAACTTTGCCGACGCGTGGCAGTTCTCTCGTGGCGCGGGACAGAAGGTTGCGGTGATCGACACCGGAGTGAATCGGCACCCGCGCCTGCCCGCGCTGGAGGGCGGTGGGGACTATGTGTCGAACACCGACGGCCTGCAGGACTGCGACGCGCACGGAACCCTGGTCGCGGGACTGATCGCCGGGGCGCCCAGTCCGGCGGACGGTTTCGCGGGTGTGGCGCCCGAGGCGACCATTCTGTCGATCCGACAGAACAGCACCGTGTACGGCGTCAAAGAGGGTGGCTCCGGGCAGACCAACGATCCGAACGCCACCTCTCCCGGCTACGGCAATACGTTGACACTGGCCTATGCCATCACCCGGGCGGTCAGCCTGGGCGCAACCGTCATCAACCTGTCCGAGGTGGCCTGCAGCCCGGTCGGGGCGGGTCTGGACGACGCACCGCTGGGCCGAGCGGTGCGTTACGCCTTCGAGAACAACGTGGTAGTGGTTGCGGCGGCGGGGAATTTCAACGGTCAGGGACTGTGCAAGGCGCAGAACGCGATGCCCGACCCGAACATGCCGTTGCAGAGCGGCTGGGACTCGGTGCGGACCGTCGCCAGCCCGGCCTGGTTCGACGACTATGTGCTGACGGTGGGTGCGCTGACGACTTCTGGTGAGCCGGCCGACTTCAGCCTGCGCGGGCCGTGGGTTGGCGTCGCCGCCCCGGGCGAACGGATCCTTTCGCTGGACTCGGGCGGGCCCGGCCTGGTCAATGCCGTGCTGACCCAGCAGGGGTTGGCGCCGATCAACGGCACCAGCTTCGCGGCGCCGTTCGTATCGGGCGTGGTGGCCCTGATCCGGTCCCGTTTCCCCGAGCTGACCGCCGCACAGGTGATCGACCTGGTCAAACGGACTGCCCACACGCCGGGTGCGGGTCCCAACGAAGCCACTGGCCACGGCATGGTGGACCCGATCGCGGCGTTGACGTACCGACTCCCACCGGTCGGCCAGATGCCCAACCCGGAGGCGGGAAAGCCCATAGGCGGGCCGCCGGTCCTCGATCGCGGCAGTCAGCGGGCCCGCTTCATCGTGCTGGGGGTGACGTCGCTGTGCGTGATGGCGGCCGGGGTGGCCGCGGCGGTTGGCGCGGCTCGCCGCCACCGTGCCGCGCGGCCGTCTCCTGACGAGCGCCGAACCGCAGATTAAGGGTGTAGCGCTACGTAGGATTGAGGCGGCATCCCGGCGTGATCGAAAGGGGGGACAACGTTGGCCAAACAGCCGCCGAAGCACATGCCTGCCGAGGAAGAGCGCGGGTCGATGGCGCGTCCGCCCTGGCTGCCCGGCGAGAATAAGCGCCGCCGGGTCCATCTCGGGCGTGCAAAACGGCCGGATTCCGACCAGGAAGGCGGTGCGACCCGGGAACCCGACCGCGCTGCCAACGGCCACGGAACGGAAGCGACGGAGGAGGTGACCGCCGTCGCCCCCAAGTTCCGGTCCGATCCCGATCCCGCCAAGCAGCCCGAGGTCCCACCCGAGGAGCTGGCGGAGGGGCGACCGAAACGGGTCGCGGTGCCTTTCGATCCCATCAGACGACTGCAGCAACTGGACGCCGAGCCGCCCCCCGTGCCCCCGGCTTCGGTCCACCGACCGCCGGCAACGGCGGATCCTGAGGTGCTCGGAGAGTCGGCGGACTCCTTGGAGGTGCCCGAGGACGCACCGGATCTCGAAATTGCGGGGGAGTCCCTTAAACCCGCAGATGACCCGACCGAAGTCGAATCCGCTGCCGCGGTATCGAACGAGGGTGAGTGGACCGCACTGGCGGACGAATCTGAGCAAGAAAGCCAGACGCCGCCAACGCCGGGCTTCGAAACCACGCCGGAGCCGCCGTCGTTTTCGCCGGCACCTGACCCAGCTGGCGCGTCGTCAGCCCCAGATCCCTTGTCGCCCGAGTGGATTGCGCCGCCGTCAGTTTACGAACCCGAGCCCACCGCGGAGTGGGAAGCGGTCTCGACTACCCGGGACTGGAGCTTTGATTTTCCCCCGGCACCGTCGGGTTCGTCAGTGCCGGAACCAGATTCGTTCGAGGCGTTTGCGCCGCCCGAACCGGAACCGGAACCGGAACCGGAACCGGTGGGGGAGGTGGAGGTGGCGCCCGTTGTGGCTGAGCCGGAACCCTCGGTTGAGGTGCCCGTGCCGGCTGAGTGGATCGCAGCACCGCCGGATGACGAACCTGGGCCGCTAGCCGAGCCGGAACCTGTTGTGGCTGAACCGGAACCGCCGGTCGAGGTCTCGACCACGCGGGATTGGAGCTACGAAGCACCATCGAGTTTGCCAGCGCCACAGTCCGCTTTGCCCGAGTGGATTACCCCACCGCCGCTCGACGCACTTGAGCCGGTAACGGACCCAGACTTTGTTGTGGCTGAGCCGGATTCATTCGAGGCTGCGAATGAGCAGGAATCCGGGTCAGGGGAGTTCGACGAGATCGAGGCCAGGGCCGCAGCCCTACTCGAGCAGATGGCCGCCAAGCGAGCACAAGTTTCGGCGCCCGCGGAGCCAACGGAGGCCGACCTGACTTCCGACGACGATTCGGCCACTGAGCCCGCGAATTGGCTGTCTACCGACTTCGTCGCCGATGAGCCCGCCGACCCGGTCGCTGATGATCCGGTCAATCCCGTCGATCCGGTCACCGTCGCTGATGATCCGGTCAATTCCGTCGATCCCGTCGATCCGGTCGATCCCGTCGATCCCGAAAATCCCGTCGATACCCAAGATCCCGTCGATACCCAAGATCCCGTCGATCCGACGATCGAGGTCATGCCGGATCCCGGGGCGGTAGCCGCCGAGGACGAACCCGCCGAAGAAACCACCGTCGGGTCCGCGGTCGAAGACCCACCGCTGGTCCCCGACGCTCCTGAAGCCGACCACAGCACCGAGTCGGTCCCCGCCCGCCGTCCGGCGCCGCCGCCGTGGCAGATGCCGAGTCCGATCATGTCCGCGGAAATCGAAGAGGTGGTCGTTGACCCGCCGGCGGAGTCACCGTCGCCTGCCCCCGAACAGCGGGACACATACACGGCACCCAGCTATCCGGCACCGCCGCGGCCGCAGTTCCGTCCACCGCCGGGCGCGCTGCCGCCTTGGCCGTTGCCGCCGCCACCTGGCCCGTTCCCGCCGCCGCCGTGGTGGCCCGGACCGCCCCCGGGACGTCGTCTGCCGCCGACGTCGCGGCCACCCGCGCCGGCCGGCGGTCCACCGTCGCCGATGTCGCGGCCAACCGCGCCGGCCGGCGGTCCACCGCCGCCGACGTCGCGGCCGGCGCCGCCGCCCGCCGCGCCCGCGTATCAGCCCTTCCGCGTGCCACCGTCCATTGATGAGGCCGAGATCACCGATCCGGGTCGGTTTGCGCCGCCGTCGGGATGGCGGCGCGTGGTGCACAAAGCGACGTCAGGGCATGTCAACCCCGGAGCCTCGCGCAAGGAACGCCGGCAGGAACACCTGCTCGCCGAGATTCGCCAGCCCATCGTCGGCGACTTCCGCATCGCCGTGCTCTCGATCAAGGGCGGAGTCGGAAAGACCACCACCACATTCGGTTTGGGTTCCGCGCTGGCGACGGTGCGTCACGACCGGGTGATCGCCGTCGACGCCAACCCGGACCGGGGGACGCTGGGCGAACGGGTCGGCGACGCCTCGACCCGATCGACCGTTCGGGACTTGTTGTCGGACCCCAATATCCATCGCTACGCCGACGTTCGCAATCACACCTTGATGGCCACCAGCCGACTGGAAGTGCTTGCCAGCGAGCAGGACCCGGCTGTATCGGAGATTTTCGGTGCCGATGACTACCGGCGCACAGTGGATATCCTCCGGCATTTCTACAACATCATCCTGACCGACTGCGGCACCGGGATCATGCATTCGGCTATGTCAGCGATCCTCGATCTCGCGCACTCCATTGTCCTGGTGAGTTCGCCGGCAATCGATGCCGCCCGCAGTGCGTCAGCGACCTTGGATTGGCTTATGCAGCACGGGCATTCGGGTTTGGTCCGGGAGGCGCACGTGGTGCTCAGCGCCTCGCGTCCGGGTTCCGCGGCGCTCAAGCTGGACAAGGTCTACGAACACTTTCAATCCCGTTGCCGCTCAATTCATCTGATTCCGTTTGATGCGCACCTCGCGGAGGGCGCCGATGTCGACTTCGGGCGGTTGAACCCCGCGACGCAGCAGGCATATTTGGAACTGGCCGGGTCCGTGGCGGAGAACTTCGGACGATTGCGTGCGCCGCGGGAACAATGACCCGCCCGTGCTTGCGGCCAAAGATGCCGCAGGGGACATCATTCGAGCAAGCTGCGGGCTCGACGCTGAGCCCGCCCGCGGACCAAAAAACCCGGACCCACCCCGCAGGATGGGTCCGGGCTTTCGGAGACATCAGCCCAGGATGTTCGCGGCCTGGCTGTTGTCGAGGTCCTGCACCAGTTGGTTCTGGTCGACGGCCCGGACCTGCGTGGCGTGCAGATCCTGGATGATCTCGTCCATCTCCTGGGAGAATTTCAGGCGAAGCGCGTTGATCTCCTCGGGAGCGTGCCCGGTGTAGGGGCCCGACGTCAGGGTGTTGAACAGACCGTCGACCTCGGTCCGCATCTGCTCGGCATCGGCGGTGATGCTCCTGATGACGTCGAGCGTGTTGTAGTTCGCCTCGAAGTTGTACTTGATCCCGTATGACATGAGCTGTTACCTGACTTCCTAGGCGTCGATATTGCGGTGGGCCTGAATGTATTCCATGGAGCTGGTGGCAAGGCGGTCGGTCTGCGCCTGGATCTGACGCATGTGGTCGAGGTGTTCGACCATCCGGTTGTGGAACATCTGCGACTGGTTGCCGTGCCAGTTCAGGTTCACCATCTCCTGGACTTCGTTTTCCATCTTGACCAGAAGCTGGTCCGTGGTCCGCAGATGTTCGTTGATGTTCTTGACATGGGGGTCAGCATCTTCGGTTACTTCAAATGGGTGCGACATGCAATTCTCCTTTTCCGGAGTGTCCTCGATACAGCGGACACCGTGGTCTGATTTCTGCGCAGTACCTTGCTAAACCAATGACGCCTCCCATTGGTCCGTCGACAATTCGACAAGTTGACTGACCGCCTGGCCGATGGCGTGATCGGAACCCGGCTTCAACGTCGTCCACAACTGTCCGCTCGGCGAGGCACTGGGCGCCCCCACGATTCGGCCCCGTCTGGTGTAGAACACCCCCACCGCGGCGGGCCGCCGAGAAATGCGGTCCTGATCGGTGCACAGGGCGTAGTAGACGATTTCGGCGAATGCCACCCGCGACGACAGCGCAGAACCAAGCACCATCGCCGCGCGCGCCTCGGCACCCAGAGCCCGGACCCGGTCAGCCAGGTGCGCTGCATCGTGGGTTCCCAACAGGTTTCGGCTCACCAGCTCCGACGGAGCGCCGACCGGTGTGATCTGGGCGGCGTCCGAGCGCGGCAGGCCGACGATCAGTGACTGGATGGCCCACGTCAACCCCGCGGATCCGTCGGCGACCTGCAGCGCGATCTCGTTGCCGACCCGGCGCACTGCAACACCCGATGTGCCGCAACGGATTACACATACCCTGGCGATACCGTCCGGAGTGACCAGGCGCATTGCCAACTCCCGATCCGGTCGGCGCAATGCCCGCAGGATCGCCACCAGGTCCGGTTCGACTACGCCGTCGACGATCAGGCCGCGGGAGACCAGGTTGCGGGTGGCGGCGTCCAATGCCGCCTCGAGCGCATCCAGCGTGCCGTAGCGCGGGCGCACGTCGAGCACGGTGGGGAACTCCTGCATGCCGATGCGCGAACCGACGACCTGCAGCTCGTCCTCGGTGAGGGTGAAGCCGGACCGGACTGCGGTAGTCACAGGCTCACCTCCTGCTCGGCGCCGATGACCGCTGGCGATACCCAACGGTCGGAAACCTGCTGCAGCGTGCGCTCCGGTTCTTCGGCAAAGCCCTCCACCTGCTGAGGCTCCGGGACGGCCAGATCGTCGAAGATCGCCGTATTGGGTCCCCAGCTGACATGGGAGACGGTGAACGGCGCGTCGCTCTGTTGCGCCGCCGGCAACCAGGACTGGCCACCGTCGGAGATGCCGGCACCGGCCTCACCGGCCCCTTCGAGCGTCTCTGCCGCACGGAACGACTCGTAGGACTGGCCACCGCCGTCGCGACGGTGTCCGGCCATCGGCGCGTAACCGCCACCGCGGCCCATCCCGCCGCCGCCGGATGCGCCGGACTTGAAGCTGGTCTTCTTGAGTTCCTTGGCGTCTTGGCTGCCCTTGACCGGCGTGGCCATCATCGGCGAAAGCTGCCGCGGTGCCGCGCCGCCACCACCGCCGCCCCCGTGTGCCCCGCCGTGATAGTGGCGAACACCTTCGGCGCCAA
>NZ_LZLQ01000031.1 GCF_001673315.1 Mycobacterium asiaticum
GTTCCCGGTCGAGACGGTGGTCGGTATCCCGTCGTCGGCGGCGTCGCTGGCAGGGCTGGTCGACGAGGCCACGCTGGACCGCATCGGTGCCGAAGCCGGCCGGCCATTGCGCTGGCAACCCGGTGCCGATCCGTCCGCCGCCGAGCTGGTGGCAGACCGGTTCGGCGAACAGGTGGTGACCCGGTCGGTCGATCCGCTGCTCAGCGGGGTCTATGCCGGGTCCGCCGCCACCATCGGACTGCGGGCAGCGGCGCCCAGCGTGGCCGCAGCGCTCGACCGCGGCGCCGGGAGTCTGACCGAAGCGGTGCGGCAAGGACTGCCACCGTCAACCGGTGCTCCGGTGTTCGGCGCGCTGCAGGGCGGCTATCAGGTCCTCATCGACGAACTCGTCGCTCGCAGTCGACTGCAGTGGGTGCGGGCCGGGGTGACCAAGCTCGAACCGGGCTGGGAAGTGCACGACGACACCGGCGCCCGCTGGCGCGCCGACGCGGTGATCCTGGCCATCCCGGCGCACCAGGCGGCGCGGTTGCTCGGCGACATCGCCCCGCGATCGGCGGCCGCCGCCGGCCGGGTGACCAGCGCGTCATCGGCGGTGGCAGCGTTGGCGGTACCGGCCGACACTGCGTTCCCGCAGTGCTCGGGTGTGCTGGTGGCCAGCGGTGAACCGTTGCGCGCCAAGGCGATTACGCTGTCGTCGCGCAAGTGGGGCATGCAGGGAAACGTCCAATTGCTGCGCCTTTCGTTCGGCCGTTTCGGTGACGATCTGGCTGCGCGCGCTTCCGACGACGAGCTGCTGGGCTGGGCGTTGAGCGACCTGGTGGACGTGTTCGACCTGGGTGTCGAACTGCTCGACGCGCGCGTGCAGCGGTGGATCGACGCGATGCCGCAGTACGGTCCGGGGCACGCCGATCTGGTGGCCGCAGTGCGGCAGGGTTTGCCGCCCACGTTGGCGGTGGCCGGCAGCTACCTCGACGGAATCGGCGTGCCGGCGTGTGTGTCGGCCGCGGTTAAGGCGGTCACCAGCGTCGTGGAGGCCGTGCGGGGGCAAGTGGCACGATAGGTGCCATGGCACGCCTTGACTTCGACGCCCTCAATGCAACGATCCGATACCTGATGTTCTCGGTGTTTTCGGTGCGTCCCGGCGAACTCGGCGATCAGCGGTCTGAGCTGATCGACGAGACGGCCACCTTCCTCAAGCAGCAGGAAGAGCGCGGCGTTGTGGTCCGCGGGTTGTACGACGTCGCGGGGCTGCGCGCGGACGCCGACTTCATGATCTGGACCCACGCCGACAACATCGAGGCTCTGCAGGCGACCTACGCCGATTTCCGGCGCACCACCGCGTTGGGCCGGGCCAGCTCGCCGGTGTGGAGCAGTGTGGCGTTGCACCGACCGGCCGAGTTCAACAAGAGTCACATCCCGGCCTTCTTGGCCGGTGAGGAAGCCGGAAACTACATCTGCGTGTATCCGTTCGTGCGCTCCTACGAGTGGTACCTGCTGCCCGACGAGGAACGCCGTCGCATGCTCGCCGAGCATGGGATGGCCGCGCGCGAATACAAGGACGTCCGGGCCAACACGGTGCCGGCGTTCGCGCTGGGCGACTACGAGTGGCTGCTGGCTTTCGAAGCGCCCGAGTTGCACCGCATCGTGGACCTGATGCGAGAACTGCGCGCTACCGACGCCCGACGGCACACCCGTGAGGAGACGCCGTTCTTCACCGGTCCGCGGCGCTCCGTCGAGCAACTGGTCACGGCGCTCCCGTGAGCCCGGCCAAGATGCCCGGCCCCCGCGACCCGAGAGATCCCGCCCGGTTCGAAGACGATTATCGCGACGAGCGCATCGCGCACGGCTTGCCCGCCGCCACTCCGTGGGACATCGGCGGCCCGCAGCCGGTGGTCCAACAGCTGGTCGCCCTCGGTGCGATCAGAGGTGAGGTGCTCGATCCGGGTACTGGCCCCGGTCACCACGCGATTTACTATGCCTCGCAAGGGCTTTCGGCGACCGGCATCGACGGTTCAGTGGCCGCTCTGGACCGGGCGCGGGAGAATGCCCGCCGGGCCGGAGTGTCGGTCGATTTCCAGTTGGCCGACGCCACGAAGCTGGACGGGCTGGATGGCCGGTTCGACACCGTCGTGGATTGTGCCTTCTACCACACGTTCAGCACCGAAATGGATATGCAGAAGTCTTACGCGGCGGCGCTGCACCGGGCCACCAAGCCGGGTGCGCGGCTGTTCATGTACGAGTTCGGCGAACACGACGTCAACGGCTTCCGGATGGTGCGGTCCTTGTCCGAGGAGGACTTTCGCGAGGTGCTGCCCGGCGCGGGCTGGGAGATCACCTACCTCGGCCCCACCACGTACCAGATCAACTTGAACGCCCAAACCATCGAGGCGATGGCCGCGCGGAACCCCGACCTGGCAGAGCCGGTGCAGGTGGTGCTGGACCGTTTCCGCGCGATGGAGCCATGGCTGGTCGACGGGCGGGTACACGCCCCGTTCTGGGAAGTGCACGCCACCCGGTTGGACTAGCCCACCGACGGGCTATGCGTTGTCCGGCACCAGGCTCAGCGAGATCGAGTTGATGCAGTAGCGCTGGTCGGTCGGCGTCGGGTAGCCCTCGCCGGCGAAGACATGGCCCAGATGGCTGTGGCAATTCGCGCAGAGCACCTCGGTGCGCACCGTGCCGAACGAGTGGTCGGGACGCAGGATCACCGCGTCGGAACTCGACGGATCGTAAAACGACGGCCAACCGCAGTGCGATTCGAACTTCTCTGTGCTGCGGAACAATTCGGCGCCGCAGGCCCGGCACTGGTAGATGCCCTGGGTCTTGGTGTCGGTGTACTGGCCGGTGAAGGGCCGCTCGGTGCCCGCGCGCCGTAACACGTCGAATTCCTGCGGGTTGAGCCGCTTACGCCACTCATCGTCGGATAGCTGCAATTTCGGACGGGCGATGTCAGTCACGTTGCGCCGCTCCTTCCCAGGTCTGGTGTGGGTGACGTTACGGATCCTGTTTCCAAGCTAGCGCGATCCCGCCCCGCGGGCAGCCACGCCGGATCGATACCGTCTTCCAATCTGTTCTCCGCCTTGGCGTCCAAGTAGCGGAAGTAGAGCACCGTGAACGTCACGATCAGTAGTAGTGACCAACCGTAGGTGATCTTCAGGTATTCCATGGCCCGTCCCCAGCGCATCCAGTGGAAAAGCAACCAGCGGTCCAGCGTCATGAAGCCGTAGATCCCCAGCCACGCAGGCCAATTGCGGATTACCGAGTTGGGCAGCACGACGGTCATCAGGAACGGGAACAGCATCATCGAGTAGTAGCCCTGGGCCAGTGACAGCACCAGCCACGACCACAGCAGCAGCACTCCCGAGGACGTGGTGAACCAGAACCGTGGGTCGCGGGTGCGGTAGTAGCGGTAGAGCAGCCACAAGGCGCCGATGGCGATCACCGTGAACAGCAGCCGCAACCCCACGATCAGCCAGGTGGGCAGGCCGAAGTACACGCCGTTGCCCTGGATGGAGCTGTTGAAGTAATCGCGAGTGCCCAGGATGTAAGGCAGGGTGCGGGTGAAGAAGTTCATCGGGTCGGGCACCAGTGGCAGCGCGGCCAGGTTGATCACTGCCGGGACCACCAGCGCTGCCGCCAGCGCCCGCCACTGCCGGTTCAAGAGCGGCAGCAACAACAGCGGACCCAGCAGTGGTTTGAGCACCAGCGTCAGTCCGATGGCCAGTCCGGCCCACCATTCGCGGCTGCTCCGACCGTCCAGCAGCCACTTCAGGAACAGCACCTCCAACAGCAGGATGCAGCCGTTGATGTTGGTGAACACCAGGGTGTTGGTCACCGTCTCGGTACAGAACATGGCCAGCACCAGCGCTGGGGCGGCAGCCGACGACAGGGTGAAATTGAACATCCGCAGCAGCAGGTACGCGGCGACCAGGATGGCAACGGTATTGAGCGAGACGAAGAGGTAACGCGACGGCGCGAACGGCAGATAGCCGAACGGCGCCATCAGCAGCGTGCCGCCCGGCGGATAGAGATAGTGCGGGTCTACGTAGTCGAAGTGCTCGTTGTAGATGTCCCAGCCATGCCGGAAATTCAGCACCGCACGGTAGACCGGTTTGAAGTCGTCGGTGATGTTGCCGTTGGTGGTGAGCACGATGGCGCGGTGCAATACCGAGAGGATCGCCGCGGGCCAAAGCACCGCCCGCAAGACGGATCCGGTGCTGTGTGGGCCGGGACGGAACGCGCCCTGCATGGATTCGCGGAGGCCGGTTCTGGTCGAGTCAGCTGCCGTCACCAGCGCACCGTACACCGGGCGGCCCCGCGGCCCGGGATCAGGCAGGACAGTACGTGTCGGTGCCCGGCAGCTTGCCGCTGTCCAGGTAACCGACCAGCGGCGGAACGGCGCACGCCGAGTAGACACTGGCCCCGTGGCCGATGCCCTGCCACATCACCCGCTTGCTGGCTGCGGTGGCGTTGATCACGGTGGCCGCCGTCGCGGCAACGCCTTCGTTGCCGGCGATCGGGTCGTTCTGGACGCCCATCAACAGCACGTCGACCTTGAGTTCTTTCGGCGCCTGCGGCGTGGCACCGGAGGGCCAGTGCACGCACTTGACCAAGTTGAGTGCGGCCACGGTGCCGAACTGCGGGTAGAGCTTGCCCCAGGCGACCACCAGCTCGCGGACCCGGTCGGGGGTGGGCCGGTTGAGGGCATCGCTGCAGGTGTTGACGAATTGTCCGTCGCTGTCGCGGGTCGCTTCGGCGCGGTTGATCAAGTTGTTCAGTTGGTTCATGTCGCCGGAGCGGGCGGCCGCCAGGGCGTTGGCCAGGTTCGTGGTGTTGCTGACGCGGTCGCCGCTGGGGAAGCCCAGGGCGGTGGTGATAGCCCCGACGACGGATGCGACCGAGGCCTGGTTCAGACCCTGACTGCCGCGCGCGGTGGTCAACAACTCGCTGACCGCGCCCTTCGGATCGGCACCGAGAGCGCACGAGACGGCGATGCACTGTGCCGCGAACGCGTCGAGCGCGGCCTGTTGGCCCTTCACCCGCTGCTCGGCGGCGGCTTCGGCGCTGGCACCCAGCGCGACCGGCGAATCCAGGATCAGCCTGGCCACCTTGTCCGGGCGCGATCCGGCGTAGGACAACGCGACCTGCGCGCCGTTGCCGATCCCGATCAGCGCCACCGAGGGGACGTCCCAGATGTTGCGCAGCCGTTCGATGTCGTTGGCTGCGTGAGTGTTGTCGTAGGCGGAATCGCCGGGCGCGATGGTGTCGGTGCAGTTGGTGGTGGCAGTGTTGGCGACATCGGAGAGGTTGGCCACCGGGTCGTCGCCGGTCTGGAACTGGGCTTGGTCGCGCATCTCTTCGCGGTCCAGTCGGTCGCGGCAGTCGATCGGGCTGGACATGCCCATGCCGCGCCGATCGATCGACACGATCGGATGCCCGTCGAGCACGTCACCGCCGGCGCGGGACAACCAGACTGGCAGCTGCGTCGAGGACGCGATGTCGGAACCGGTGGTGAAGACCAGGGGTCCCGCGTCCTTCGGAGTCTTGGCCGAGCGTGCGCGGACGACGCCGATGCTCACCGAGCCCGATCCGCCGTTGAACGGGTCGAGGTCGGCGTCGAAGCTGGCGCACTCCAGCTTGATGCCCGGCGCGCCGGGGACGCCGGCGTCGGCATTGACTTTGGAGGTGCAGTCGCGCCAGGACAGATCGTTCTTCGGCGCCGCGATCGGCGCTGGTCCGGCCGGCGGTGGTTTCGGTGTGGACACACCCTGCGGCCGGGCTCCGGAGTTGGTGGCGAAGCGGGGGTCGGCGCCGAAGACCGGAACGCAACCGGTCAGCACCACGGTCGCCGCCAGGAAAATGGTGGCAGACCTGATGCGCCGATTCATGCCGACCACAGTAGCGGGACGCCCGGTCAGCCCTTGACGTAACGCGTGTAGAGGTAACCGGAGGCATCGGTGAGGACGTGGGCGCAGCGCATCCGGGTCTGCAGCTGGCCCAGTCCCGATGCGATGCGGCTGGACGACCCGCCGACGAGCAGGGGCGCGATCGTCAGGCACAGCTCGTCGAGCAGGCCGGCCTCGATGAACGCGCCGAGCAGCATCGGGCCGCCTTCGGTCAGTACGCGGCGCAGACCGCGCGTCTGCAATTTGGTCACGATGGCCGACACCTCGACCTCGTCGGGATCGTTGCCCGAACAGTCGATCACCTCGGCGGCCAGCCCGTCCAGGTGACGACGGGCCGTGTCGACGGCCGAGCTGCAGGTGAGAATCAGCGGGGGCACCTCGGTGTGGATGAAGATCGGGAGATCGCGATCCAGGTCGCAGCTCTTGGTGACGATCGCAAGGGGTGGAATCTCGCTCTGCTCCCGGGGCTGTCGGTGTTGGCGCTGAGCGCCACTCAACTGCGCACCCGAATAGTTCTCCGACCGCACCGTTCCGGCACCGACGACGATGACGTCGGCCAGCTCGCGCAACACGACGAACACCGTCCGGTCGCCCGGCCCGGCCAGGCCGCCGCTGAGACCTTCGACGGTGGCGCCGCCGTCCAGGCTGGTGATGAAGTTCGCCCGCACCCAGCTGCCGGTCAGCCCGGCCGGATAGCCGTAGAGCTGGGGGAGTTCGTCGTGGCCGAGTTCGCGCTCAGCGCCGAGCAGCTTCAAGGACGTCTCGGCGTGCTGGCCGGCCGCGATGTCGGCCTCGAAGTCGGGCATGGGGTCGATTGCAGCACGTCGCTACAGTGCCACCATGCACGGGTCTACCTCGTCGGGCGGCTCGGCAGCGGTTTCTCGCCTGGTAGATCGGCACCCGTCAGTGTCACCGGAACGTTTGATCGCTCAATTGCATCCGCCGCCGACGTTCGCCGATGTCAGCTTTTCCACCTACCGGCCAGACCCGGCGGAGCCGTCTCAGGCGGCCGCCGTGGTGTCCTGCCAGGAGTTCGCCCGGGAGGCCGCGCAGCGACGGGCGGGGCGCAAGAAGCTGTTCGGGCGACGGGAGGTGCTGCCCGGAGTCGGCCTGTACCTGGACGGCGGCTTCGGAGTGGGCAAGACCCACCTGCTGGCGTCCGCTTACTATCAGTTGCCCGGCGACGGGCCCGGGGCAGGCGAGCATCCGAAGGCATTCGCGACCTTTGCCGAGCTGACCCAGCTGGCCGGGGTGTTCGGCTTCGCCGAGTGCATCGAGATGCTGGCCGGCTACACCGCAGTGTGCATCGACGAATTCGAGCTGGACGACCCGGGGAACACCACGCTAATCTCCCGCATGCTGTCCTCGCTCGTCGAGCGTGGTGTTTCGGTGGCCGCCACCTCCAACACGCTGCCAGAGCAACTCGGCGAGGGGCGATTCGCCGCCCAGGATTTTCTCCGCGAAATCAACACGCTGGCAGTGATTTTCACCACCGTGCGGATCGAAGGGCCCGACTACCGGCACCGCGATCTACCACCCGCGCCGCCACCGCTGTCCGACGACGACGTCGCTACCCGTGCAGCGGCGGTGCCCGGCGCGACGCTGGACGACTTCGACGCGTTGTGCGCACACCTGGCCAGCATGCATCCGTCGCGCTACCTGACCTTGGTCGAGGGTGTCTCCGCTGTGTTCCTGACTGGTGTGCACCGCATCGAAGACCAGAGCGTCGCGCTGCGATTGGTGGCGCTGACCGACCGTCTGTATGACGCCGGCATTCCGGTGGTGGCGTCGGGCACGAAGCTGGACACCATCTTCAGTGAGGAGATGCTGGCTGGGGGGTACCGGAAGAAATACCTGCGAGCCACCTCGCGGTTGCTGGCGCTGACTACCCGGTCTTCCGGGTCATGACGTAATCGTGCTCCAGGTGGGTGCCCAGCTGAAATGTCCTGGTGCCGCTGACCACAAAGCCGCTCTTGGTGTAGAACCGTTGCGCCCGAACATTGTGCTGATTTACACCCAGCCATACTCGCGGCGCGCCCCAGTCCAGCGTGAGCGCTAGCACGGCATCCATCAACATCGCGGCCACGCCCTGGCCGTGGAAGTCGGGCACTACGTAGAGCTTTGACAGCTCGACACTGAACCCGGGATCGGCTACTTCACGAATTGCCATGGCGTAGCCGATGATTCGCCCGTCGTGGTCAGCCTTCAAGATCGCTCGGTGCGGGTCGGTCAGGTATTCCTCGAAGCGGTCAGTGGACAGGTTGGCCTTGACGAACGACGCGATGTCCTGCGTGGGCGCCGAGGGCGGGCAGGCTAATGGAAACGTCTGTGCGGCAACGATCGACAGTGCAGCGGCATCGGCCGGATCCGCGACTCTTACGTGCAGGTCAGAGATTCCCAGGTAAGAGATAGGTCACAGATTCCACTGTGCGAGGTGTTCGCCGGACCTTTTGTCCAGCAGGACGACTACCGTGACCGGATCGCGGTAGGCGTCCCAGTACACCCCGCCGCGAACGACAGATCCCTGCGGTGCATTTCCCAGTGCGGCGTCCAGCCAGTCGGGCGCATCGCACGGCCGGGGCTTGTAGGCGTCAGCGAAGGGGGTGACACCGTCGAAGCTGAAGTTGGTCGCCATGATGTACGAATTGGGCACCCGAACGGCGCGGACCACGACATCTGCTCGCGCTACCGAGCTGTCGGGAAAACTCTTGACCGGAACGCCGCTGCGCGTGTAGCCGAATCCTGGTGGCGGGTCTACGGGCACCACGCTGGTGACGGTGACGTCAGCGACGTACTTGCCGGTGTCGACGCGCAGGGTGTCGCCGAGGTGGCCGATCGGTGTTTCGCTGGCCCGGGCACGCGGAACGGCGGCGTCGACCGACAGCAGGCCTGCCGCGCTGACGAGGAACGTGAGAAGGACGATCAGCCAGCGGTGCATCTTCGCCTCCTGAGGCCGCCGAGGGACCTTCGCATGATTTCACATGCGGCTATGGGAAGGGGAGGGGTTGACCGTCTCAGGTCTCGTTCGTCGGGTTGGTAACTGATTCGAGCGCGGATCGCAGGTCGGACTCGGTGCGTTCCTTGGCCACACCGGCCGTGTGCAGGGGCCCGGCGCCGTCTTCGAGTTCAAGCAAGGCGAGCAGCAGGTGTTCGGTGCCAATGTAGTTGTGGCCCAGGCGAAGTGCCTCGCGGAACGTCAACTCCAGTACCTTGCGGGCCGGTCCGCTGAACGGAATCAGCGCCGGAACTTCGGGTGCGGCGGGCGGCAGTTCGACGGCCTGACGCAGGGCTTCGGTGTCGATCTTCTGCAGGTGCAGCAAAACCGTCGCGAGTGCCGCGGGGTCGCAGAGCACGCCGAGAAGCAGATGGTCGGGGGTGATCTGGTTGTTGCCCGCATCGTGGGCGGCATTCTGCGCTGCCACCACGGCGTTGCGGGCGCGCGGAGTGAACCGGGCGAACCCCTGCTCCGGGTCGAGCGTGACGGGATCGGCCTTCGGGACGAAACGCTTCTGCGCGGCCTGCTTGCTGACTCCCATGGCCGTACCGATGTCCGTCCAGGAGGCCCCGGAGCGGCGCGCTTGATCGACGAAGTGCCCGATCAGGTGATCCGCGACCTCGCCGAGACTTTCGGCTGTCAGGACGGCGTCGGCAAGCTGGTCCAGGGCGTTGCTGTGCACTTGCTTGATGGCGTTGATCAGATCGTCGAGGCGGACGGGATAGGCGATCGGCGTAGGTTGAACCATACCGTCAACGCTAGGTTGACGCAGGCGGAATTGTCAACCGCCGGTTGACGGATGTCTTCGAGATGCGGGCTCTGCGCCACTCTGCGACCATTTATGAGATATGAAGCGCTTGCTCGTCGTGATCAGCGCCGTAACAGCGCTCGGAGTGGCCGCGCCGGCGCGGGCGGATGCCAATCAGGATCAGGCGTTTCTGGTCGCGCTTGATGCGGCCGGCATCACCTACCAGAGTCCGGACAGCGCTGTGTCGGCCGCGAAGAAGGTCTGCGAGTTGGCTGATGGGGGCAAATCCGGGATCGAAGTGGTGCAAGTCCTGCAGGACGGAAACCCCGGTTTGTCGCAGGTGAACGCCGCGAGGTTCACCGCGATCGCCGCGGGCGTCTACTGCCCCGCGAAATTGCCCGCAAAAGGCAGCGAGTAGAACTCGACATATGAGACTGGCGTCGGCCATGGGTGGGGCGTTGGCGACCACCGGGCTGGTGAGCTGGGCCAGCGCGCGTGCACTGGTCAAGTGGATCGAGAGCAACCCGGATCCCTATACCCGCGAACAACTTCTCGCCGAACCGAAAGGCGAGGAGGTCAGCATCACGCGTCCGGACGGGACCGTCCTGCGCGCGATGGCGGCGGGCCAGGGGCCGACAGTGGTCCTCGTCCACGGCTACTCGGTCACCCTCGCGGAATGGAACGTCGTCTGGGACAGTCTGTTGGCCAAGGGGTTTCGGGTCATAGCCTTCGACCAGCGCGGTCATGGCCGTTCCACGCTCGGCTCGGACGGGATTGGATCGGAGCCGATGGCGGCGGACGTCGCCGCGGTGCTGGAGCACTTCGATGTCCGCGACGCCGTCCTGGTCGGACACTCGATGGGTGGGTTCGTCACGATCCGTGCCCTGCTTGACCACCCCGACTTCGCGTCGCGGTTGCGCGGAGTGGTGCTGTTCGCCACCTGGGCCGGCCGGGTCCTGGACGGAGCGCCGCAGAACAAGGTGCAAATCCCGCTGCTGGAACTCGGCATCCTGCAACGGCTGATGCGGAACAAGACGGTCGCGGTCTTGTTCGGTGCCGCACAGTGCGGGACGCGTCCGTCACCGGCGATGGTCTCGGTGTTCACCGAGGGATTCCAGCAGCACATCGACGAGCACGGGCCGCTGATTCCGATCGTGCGGGCCTTCTCGCGCGAAGACCGCTACCCGCGGCTGGGCGAGATCACCGTGCCGGCGGTGGTCATGGTCGGCTCCGCGGATCGCACCACGCCGCCTAACCACTCTCGCCGCCTGGCGGAAGGCATTCCCGGTGCCCGGCTCGTCACCGTGCCGGGCGCCGGGCACGCCTTGAACTGGGAGGCACCCCACGAGTTGGTGAAAGTGATCGAATCACTTGCGCTGGGTGGCTGAGGTCCACTGCCGGCCGTCGAAATAGCGCAGCAGCGCTGGATCGGCGTTGTCGGGATACCAGCCCGGCGCCATCGCGGCTGAGACGGGCCACGCATGCGGAACGTAGGACTCTGTCTTGGGTGAGTCGGCCAGTCGGACCAGTATCACGATGATCCCCGCGACGACACCGACCGCCAGCAGGCCGAACACCAGCAGAACCAATAGCGTGGCCACGCGATTACAGGCCGGGCAAGCAGATCGGCGACCCCATGCACGTGTTCGCCGGCGACGGGTCGCCCTCGAGGATGTGTGCGCCGACCGGAATGCCGCCCTCGGTGCCGGCGTGGCCGAGGCTGCCGCCGTAGTAGTGGTGGCAGACGTTCATGTCCCACACCACATCCGGCATCGGCAGCTGGCTGCCGGGGCACCAGACATAGCTGCACATCCCCAGCTGGTTGCAAATGCCCGTCGAGGGATCGGCTTGCGCGGTGCCCGCACCGACTCCCAAGCTGGCCAGACCCAGTGCGCCGGACATCAGTGCGCCGGCAACGATTCGCTTCATTGTTTGCTCCTTGTCTGCACGCCCATTGTTGGCGGCTCGTGGTCGTGTAGACAAGTAGATGGGGATCGGGTGGCTACCGATCCCAAGATTCGTGCGGACCTATTCGACCTGCGAAGGCGGTCACATGGTGCCAGGCGTGCCTGCCGGAACCTGCACGCCCAACCAATTGCAGGGCGTCCAGGTACGCCACGCGATCAGGGCGCACTGCTGTTCGGGGGTCAACGGTCCCGGTCCCGCACAGGGCGGCGTGTCCGGGCCACCACACACATTGGGATCCGCTGAAGCGATGCCCAGGCTGGCGAACCCGCCGGCGCCGATTGCCAGGGTCAACGCGGCTACGGCCGATATACGTCGGATGCGATTCATGGCTCACTCGAATCTGTAGACGATAGCCTGATCGTAACTCCGCCGACCGACCGCGAAAAGTGGTTTGAACTGGTGAAACTCTGGATTTGGTCGTTCTGCCCGGGCGCCGCTACGCGCCTTCCGCAACATAGCTGACCACGTACCACCGCCGGGGCGGGCGAACGGACGTGTCGTATTCGTCGGTAGCCGTGGCTCGATCGAGGCGAACGTCAGTGAAATGCGTGTTGTACAGCAGGATGTGGTCCTGGAGCGCGGCCAGTAGCGCATCGCCGTGCAGGGTCGGATTCGCGAGCGCTCTGCCTTCGTAGCGTGTCCAGCCCACTCCTAGAACTTAGCTGGGGCGCTACACGGCATCGGTAGCGCCAATAGCCATTCGCGTGGGTCGCGGTGGCTCTGTCTGCATGATCAGTCGTGTTTGACCTCGTAGCGCAGTAGGACCACGCCACCCGGGAAGGTGCGGTTCTCCACGAGTCGCAGCGAGATCCACGACGGCAGCGTCGGGAAGAACGGCGTACCGCCGCCCACCGCGGTAGGCGCGACCACGATCCGGTACTCGTCCACCAGACCGGCCTGCACGATCGGTGTGGCCAGCGTCGCGCCGGCCACCTCCAGGTGGCCGTCGGTTTCTGCTTTCAGCTTCCGCACCACCTCGACCGGGTCGCCGCGTTCCAGCCTGGAATTCCAGTCGACGGATCCCAGGGTGCGCGAGAACACGACCTTGGGCATGTCGCGCCAGATGCGGGCGAAGTCGACGATTAGCGGGGTGGCATCCGGGGCCTTGTCGGCGGTTGGCCAGTATGCGGACATCAGTTCGTAGAGTCGGCGTCCGTAGAACGACAGGGCAGTGTCCCGCTCGAAGTCGTTCCAGTACTGGTGCAGTTCGTCGCTCGGCTCGGACCAGTCGATGTTGCCTTGCGCGTCGGCGATGTAGCCGTCCACCGACACGTTGAAGCCATAGATGAGTTTGCCCATGCAGATCAGACTGCCGTGGGAGGCAAAACTGATCGCGACGCCACGCGAGTAAGAGGTTCGGCTTGATGCTTGGGCCGACATGTCCTGGGCACCGGCGATAAGCGAGTTATCACCGCGTCGTTGGCGCGTTACTCATCCGCGAAACGAGGTCGCAGTTGAGTATCGAGAGTTTCACCGCTAAACAATTGAGCTCCGCCAAAAGGTCGGCTAACTGACTCGAACAGCGGGCCCAATCGAATTTCAGTTAACCTTCTTGGGAGTCCGGAAATGAGTTGTAATGCAACGTGTCTCATTGCTCAGAGCCAGGCCTGCTCTAGCTACGCGTCGTGCTAATGCAATCCGCATTAGCAGATCGGCTGTCGGCTCTCGCCGCCTGCGTCGCTAGCGTCTTGCAAGCATCCGCTGTCGCACCGCAGTAGGAATCCACCGGGCTGTGGCCCACACGCGGTCGGTCGCCTCCACCCGTATAGCAACCGCTTCCGTGAAGGAACTGACCGCTAGCCAAGTCCACCGCCTGAGTCCGTCATACTTTGCTTGGTACTCGGCCTCTAGATTTGCGCGATCGCGGTTGTCATCGCCCGCCAACTCACCGCATGCGGTCCAGAATGCATTGCAGATGTCCTCAACAGCGCGCAGTCGGCCGACGACGTGTTCGGCCCAGTCTGCCGCCGTCAGCGGCCTCTCGGTCCCGGCTGGGCTCCGTCCCGGGAACAGAATCCACACCCTGCCCCTCAAGGGCCGGAGCCGGTCGACCGCATCCTTTACTTTCGCTCCACGTTCTTCGCGGATCTTGGCGTCGTGGTGAAGCTTCTCGTTCCTGTGTCCAACGCGTGTAGTGGGCTTATAGTCCCGCAGAGACGCCAGAGCTGCCATCGCACCTCCAGCGAACTCGCCTGCCAGGGCGATCCGCTGATCTCGGAGTTGCTTTTTTCGCTCGTTTCGGTCGCCAAAGAAACCAGCAACTAGTGCCGCCACCACCGAGGAAGTTATAACGGCCGCGATTATTGGCCCCCAGCCCTGCATCCGCACAGGATATGACCGCATCCAGGGGTAATGGTTGGCGGCAACCACATGTCTCGGAACTTTAGTTGTGAGACAGGCCGCGCAGGCCCTACTGGCGCAGAACAAAGCCCACGTCGTACTGAAAGGCATGTCCACCGCTACCGCCCCCAGGGGTGTTCAAATCGGATACGCCCGCGTCTCCACCGGCCACCAGTCCCTCGACCAACAACTGGACGCCCTCATTGCGCCGGATGTCGACCCTGACCGGATCTATCGCGACAAGCTGTCCGGCATCTCGACACGTGAGCAGCGGCCCGGCCTAGCCGCATTGCTTGACTACGCACGAGCCGGTGACGCGATCGTCGTGGTCGGAATAGATCGATTGGGCCGCAATGCCGCCGAAGTCATGACCACGATCCGCGAGCTGCGTGACCGTGACATCGTGCTGCGCTCGCTCCGGGAAGGCATCGACACTTCTAACGCCACGGGTCGGATGGTGGCAGGCGTCCTTGCCAGCCTGGCGGAGCTGGAACTGGAACTAGGCCGGGAGCGCCGGATGGCCGCACGGGAGGCGCGTCGGGCACGCGGGCAGCACATCGGACGACCCAGGGCGCTCGACAAGAAGGCCGCTTTGGCGATGCGGATGCACGCAAGCGGCGAATCGGCGAGCACGATCGCCGACACTCTCGGCGTGAGTCGGGCGACGGTGTACCGCGTCCTGGCCGAACAGACTGCTGAAGGCGACTGAGAACACGCTGCGCCGCCCCGCATTGGATACGCGATGCGCGAAACTCAACCAAGGCGTTCCAGTTCTGCTCGGGCCTGGTCGATTTGGTCATAGGCGTAGGTCACCACGGCGGCGGTGGTCATCGTCTCGCCCTTGCGGGCGAGCGATTCGTAGGCCGGGTCGCCGAGCACGTCGCGTAGGTGGGCGATCGCGGTGGTGATTTCGGGGACGCCCGTGGCGGCGATGGGACTGAGGGCGAACCCGACGATGGTGGCCGCCGGTTCGTAGCGTCCGAGCCGGTCGAAAAGAACGGCGAGGAGGGCCAGCGGGCCGCGGATCACCGTGGCGTCGCCTGCATTGTGCCAGTTGCGGATCGCCAGCGTGAGGTGATCGAACGCGGACACCGTGTCGCCGTGTTCGGCCTCGAGTAGGGCTAGACCGTGCGCCAGGGATGACGCTTGGTTGCGGGCGCCGCTGTCTTGAGCGATCACCAGACCCTGGCTCATGGCGTTAAGTGCCCCGACGGGGTCGGCGTCTCGGAAAGCCACACCGCAGGCAAAGAGCGCCCACGCAAGCGCTATCGGGTTGCCTGTTGCCTCCGCAGCCTCGATGAGGCCACCCGCGGAATCCATCGCCTCCCCACCGGAACCGGCCAATGCAAGGGCGACAACCAGCCATCCCCGGATGTGGACGTGGGTGTCGCGGCGGCGTGCGAGCTGGGCGCGGCACCACTCGGCTAACCGCTCGGGCTGCCCAATGAATACGTACACAACTCCAAGCCAGGCTTCCACGCCATACGGCAGCCCCTCGCGGCTCCTGCCCAGAACGATCTGGCCAGCATCGGCATAGCCGACAGCCGCCTCAATCCGTCCGGTGGTGTAGCACAGCGACGCGATCACATACAGGAACGCCAGCCGGGGGTGCTCGACGACGCGAGCAGGCTCGATCAGCTCTTCAGCCCAGGCTATTGGCTCATAGGTTTGGACCCCAGCGCCGAGCATCCCCGCATAGGTGGCGATGGTGGCGGCGACATCGAGGTCTCCGTGGTCGGCGGCCCACCGAAACGCGGTGCGCAGATTGGGCAGCTCGATCGCGAACCAGTCGTAGGCAGCACGTTGGCGGGGGCTATCCCACAGGGCCATGATGTCGGTTTCGCGTCCAGAAAAGTAGCGGGCATGCGCTGTGCGGGCTTCGGTCGCTGCCCCGCTGGCGACCAGTTGTTCCTCGGCGAACTGACGGATCGTTTCCAGCATCGAAAACCGGGTCCGCCCCGAAGATCGGTCGGCCACCAGCAGCGACTTACGCACTAGGGCGTCGAGCAGACCCAGGGTGGCGAAGTCATCATCGGAACCCGTGACCGCGCAGGCGCTTTCGAGATCGAATCCTCCGGCGAACACCGAACACCGATCCAGCAGCGCCTTCTCCGCGTCATCGAGGTGGTCATAGGACCACGCCACCGCCTGGCGCAGGGTTTGGTGGCGCGACAGGCCGCGCCGCGAGCCGACCAGCAACCGGAACCGCTGATCCAGACGATCACGCACCTCGATCGCCGTCATCGACGCCATCCGCGACGCAGCCAACTCGATGGCTAACGGGATTCCATCGAGTCTGCGGCAGACCTCTATCACCACATCCGCCTGTTCGGCGTCGGCGACCGAGAAGCGCGGCGAAACGGCTTGCGCCCGTTCGACAAACAGAGCTACCGCCGAGGAATCGATTCCTGTGCCGACACCGAGTGAGGACACCGGCCACAACTGCTCGTCGGCGGTCCCCAGTCCTTCGCGGCTGGTGGCCAGGACCTTCACCGTCACCGATGCCGCCAGGATCTCATCGACCAGGTCGGCTGAGGCATCAAGAACGTGCTCGCAATTGTCGAACACCAACAACCGGACTCTGCCCTCCAGAGCGGAGGCCACCGACTCGGTCACTGTCTTGCCCGGTTGCTGGGTGATGCCCAGCACCGCCGCGACCGCGTCGGGCACCGCCGCTGGATCAGTGACCGCCGCCAGTTCGAAAACCCATACCCCGTCAGGGAACTCGTCGGCGAGTCGCGCGGCAACCTCTATCGCAAGACGTGTCTTACCGACCCCACCCACCCCGGTCAACGTCACCAGCCGATGAGCCTCCACCGCCGCTTCGATCTCGGTGAGCTCCGACTCACGCCCAATAAAGCTGGTGGTCGCAGGTCTGAGATTTCCCGGACTAGTGTCCAGCGCCCGCAGCGGCGGAAACTCCGTGCGAAGTCCCGCTGCCCGTACCTGAAACAGCCCGACAGGCATCGGGACATCCCGCAGCCGTCGCGGCCCCAAATCCAGCAGATCCACCCCGCTGAGCAGAACCGCCGTCGACTCGGCCAGCAGGATCTGGCCGCCATGACCGGCGGCCATCAGGCGTGCAGCTCGATTCAGAACCGTCCCGAAGTAATCACCCTCACGCAGCTCGGCTTCGCCGGTGGCCAGGCCCATCCGCACTGGCAACTCCAGCGCCCGCTGCGCAGCCACCGCAGCATCGACCGCGGCCCTCGGCGACGAGAACGCCGCACACACACCGTCGCCGGTGTGCTTGAACATGAAGCCGCCATGCGCCTCAATCGCCTTACGCAACACCTTGTCGTGCGCGGCCAGTGCGGCCCGCATCTCATCGGCGTCGGACTCCCACCGACGGGTCGAGCCCTCCACATCGGTGAACAGAAACGTCACCACGCCCGAAGGAGCAGCCACCGCAGCAGCGGACACCCCAGCAGAATCTCACGACACACGCGCTCACACCATGCACATCGCCGAAACCTGGTCCCGCGGCCGACCTCAGTTCGGTCATCCGGATAGCTGGTCAGGAGACCTGACTCCGGGCCGATATTGATGCCAGGTCCGCTGACACCGTGCTGGCCGCCGGCGGGTGGGGGGATGCCCCCTCCCCCCAAGCTCGTCGCAGCGCGGGTTGACGCCTCGTTGCCGGTAGGCTCCAAACGGGAGGTCTCCGTCACTCTCGACGCCCGGACGTGCACACTCCGGGCGCACGTTTCAGTCTGCCGACCAACGCGAACGGCAAAACCGCACATCAGGCCGACGCGTGACAGATGTGACAGATCAAAGTATTAACGGGATTATGTGCGCGCGCGTAGGCGAACCTTTGGATGTGCCACATCGGTCACGCTTCGCCGTCATTCGTTCTCACCGCCTTCGTCTCGCAGGGCAATTCCGCATCGCAAGCTACCGATTCTGGTGCGCTCGACCTGGTGGCCGCGAGCGTCGAGCGCCTGCCCGAATCTCTTGAGGCTTCACAGCATGGTTCGCGGGCACCGACCACGGAATCGCCTTGCACTGCGGTCGGTCCGGCGCGGGGGTCTTCGACGTCGACCACCCCGCCTAGACCTCAACGAGATTGACGCCGCGATGGAAGCCGTTCGGAGGTGGTGTCGGGTGACCGCGACAACACGACGAAACCGAGCGTCGGCGTGGGGTGATGACGGGCGTTGTTGCGGTACTTGGGGGCACAGTGATACTCCGCGAGTTCGATGGGAGCTGAACCACTCCGTTAAGGGAGGGACATCCCTCGGAGTTCTCGGAACGCCGTGCGCCTACTTGGTCCGCGCGGTCCACGACGGCCTGGTGCCCGTTCGCTGGGGGGCACGCCTGCGAAGGTGGTAGTACTCGGAACGGCAGATCCCTTGAGATGCCCGGCGATCTGTCGGCCTGATGGCGTCATTACACGGGTTTTGAAGGAAGCGTCTCGCGCAAGCCCACCTGATCAGCGTGCGGTTTGACCGGCGCCGTTATTGCGCGATAGCCCACGTTTAGACCAAGACCGCGAATGTTATGTTGCGCTTGAACTGCAATAACTCTGGTGCGCGATACTGGGATTGAACCAGTGACCTCTTCCGTGTCAGGGAAGCGCTCTCCCGCTGAGCTAATCGCGCTTGGAGATCGAATCTTGGAGGTGGAGACGGGAATCGAACCCGTGTGCACGGCTTTGCAGGCCGTTGCCTCACCACTCGGCCACTCCACCGCTGGATTGATGCCTCTTGCACCTTCGAGCGGATGACGGGATTCGAACCCGCGACCCTCACCTTGGCAAGGTGATGCGCTACCAACTGCGCTACATCCGCGCGCAACGGACGAGATCGTCGCCCGGTGCGAAGCACGACGATAGTCCAAGTGAACCGGCCCACACAAATCCCTTGGTACGGGTCGCGTCAACCCTACCTCGCGACGTTTCCACCCCCACCTGGCCCGCATCACGCCCGCCTCGAGCGTGCTAGTGTTCGACGTCGTTCGCCTCTCGGCGCCGGTCCCGTGGCTCAGTGGGAGAGCGTCCGCTTCACACGCGGAAGGTCGCTGGTTCGATCCCAGCCGGGACCACCTCAGAAAGATCACGGCTCCATACCAAGAGGCCGACACCCCATGACGCGTCGCGCGTCTCACCAGCGAGTTATCTAACCTGGCCGGGTCCATCCGTAATAGGAGTGTCCCGTGCGCGAACTCGACCGTCGACGATTTCTGGTCGCCGTCGCAGCCACCGTCGCAGTCACGGGGATCTCGTGGTCTTCGAGCGGCGGCCGTCCGGAGTCGGTGGCGCGCGCAGATGTTCCCGGCTCGGCGCCCACCCCGGGACTGCCGCCGTTGTTGCCGCCCCCGGACCGGGCAGCGCGGGTGCAGCTACCTGGCGGTGGTGTCCTGAAGACCCTGCCGGGTCAGGGTGACCTGCTGGCCTGGACGGTCGACGACGGTGTCAGCACCGACGTGCTGCGCCTCTACACCCAGTTCGCCAAGGACAGTGGTGTGCGATTGACCTACTTCGTCACCGCCTCATTCCGCTCGTGGACCGACAACGCCCCGTTGCTGCGCCCACTGGTCGACTCCGGGCAGATTCAGCTGGCCAACCACACCTGGACGCACCCGGACCTGACCAAGCTGTCACCCGCCCAGGTCGCCGCTGAGTTGCGGACCACTGACGCGTTCCTGCGCAATACCTACGGGGTGGACGCCGCGCCGTATTACCGGCCGCCCTACGGCCGTCGCAACGCATCAGTCGACGCGGTGGCCGCTGACCTGGGCTACCAAGTTCCCACGCTGTGGTCGGGCGACCTGCGGGATTCCGCGCTGATCGCCGAGGCCCAGATAGTCCGGAACGCATACCAGTTCTTCGCCCCGCAGCAGATTGTGATCGGCCACCTCAATCACCCGCCCGTCACCCGTGTCTACGGGCAACTGCTCGACATCATCCGGGCCCGCAGGCTACGCACCGTCACTCTCAACGACGTCTTCGTGCAACCGCAGATCCCGCAGCGCCCAGGCGGTTTCGCCGGCTAGAAAACTGCCTGGGCTAGTATCTCGCTGAATCTCGCTGTAACTGGCACGCGGCGGAAGGAAAGACGGACGATGGCGGTCACAGTAATCCTTGAGCTCAGATTCAAGCCCGAAGAAGTGGCTGCGGGACGCGAGTTGATGGGCCGCGCACTCCAAGACACCCGCGCTTTCGACGGCAATCTGCGCACCGACGTGCTCGTCGACGAGGACGACGAAGCGCACTGGCTGATCTACGAACTGTGGGAGTCGGTGGACTCCGATGAGGCCTACCGCCGCTTCCGCGCCGGCGAAGGAAAGCTCACGCAGCTTCCGCCGCTGCTGGCCGCGCCACCGGTCAAGACCAGATACACCACCACCGACGTTTAGCGAGCGCTTCCGGCCGGCCTGGCATAGCGTCGGTCTGCATGAGCTTCTCCGAGGGCATCGGCACCCTGAAACTCGAATGTCCGCAGGCACATCCCGTGGGCAGGATCCTGCGGGAAGCTGCGCATCAGTCGGTCCAGTACGACCCTGGTGCCGCGGTCGGGCCGCGCCGGTTCTGGCCCGCGGACGGCGAGCAGGCACAGTTCACCGCCCACTGCCGGTTCTGCGACAGGCCGGTGGGTGACGCCACGGCCACGCTGCAGGCGAAGTTCGCCGAATTGATCGCCGACGTCGCCCAGACGTACGGAACGGTCACGCTGCCCTACCTTTAGGGTCGCGATACGTCGGCCATTCACATAAAACACAAATGCATCAACGCCGGATAGTAAGCGCCGCAACAGATTTCGCTCGTGCCCATAGTCACCGCGTACGTGCCGGCGCTCCCGCCCTGTGTTATTCAGCATTTGTGGAGTAGCCGCCGGCCGTATTCACCCATGTTGATATCGCTGAGTTTTTATTGATTTCGTAAGGGCTATAAGGAAACGTTCATACGAAAGCGCACCACCCCACGTCCCTACTAGCACGGAGCTCTCATGACGCTATCCCGCAGGCACCCGCTGGGCGTCCTCGCCGTGGTTGTGGCCAGCCTTGCCGCTGTCACATCTCTCGTCGTGTTCGCACCGCGGGCTCATGCCTTCTATGTCAAGTACCACGAGACGATCACGCGCAACGCTCTACCGGCAGACCAGGTCAGTCAGCTGGCGGTCAACCAGATCCTGGTGGGGCCGCCGCCCGGCGGAGGAGCCATGGGTAGTGATGTCTTCGCCACCGACGAGTTCCGTCACCTCGACAACTCGATCAACCCGGTCGACATCTGCAACCGGGCGCGTCAGGCATGGGACGTCTTTTCACCCATCGTGCTGAGCGGTTCGGTGCTCAACGGCAATGTCGAAGCCGACGGGCCCGGTGCCCGCGCCGCATTCGGCGCCCTGCTGCACACCCAGCAGGACTTCTACGCCCACTCCAACTGGGTCGACGACAACATCGCCATCGGCCAGCTGGACCGCCTAGCCCCACCGATCTTCCCGAACTGCAACCCGGCGGATTTCCCGGCTGACCTGCACACCGGCTATTACAGCATCGACTTCGCGCAGCAGTTCCCGCTCGAGGGTTGCCCTGCCGGCGGCCCGCCCCCCGGGTTCCAGGAATGCCACAGTGTGCTGAACAAAGACGGCCCACACACCCCGCGTGGCAGCCAGCCCATCCCGGGAACCAACATGAACAAGTACGACCTGGCCGCGCAACTGGCGACCCGCGCCAGCACCGACCTGTACTTCATGGTTCGTGACTGGGTAGCCAATGCCAACGGGCAGGACGCAGCGGTTCAGCTGTTCCAGCAGGGTGGTCCGATGCCGTCGTTGTCCAACCTGCCGAACCTGCCCAACGTTCCGAACATTCCGTACACGGGTAGCTAGTAGTCGAATCGGCGGGTGCTCGGGTGGATCAGCCCGGGCACCCGCCGATTGCTGCTGGCGGCTGGGTCAAAGTCCCTGATCGCCCAGCCAGTGATGGATCCGCTCGGCCACCTGAGCCCAGCCGGGTTCGAGCATGAGCATGTGCCCCATGCCCGGGAAAATCTCGGCCTGCGTCCGGTAGGCGCGTGCGGTAGCGCGCACCTCCGCGTTGCTGATCAGTCCGTCGTGTTCGCCGCCGAGCACCAACATCGGCGTCCTCACGCGGCGCGGCCGCGGCAACCGGAATGCCTGGTCGAAGAAGACGGCGCGCAGGCTGTCCGGTTCGACCCGCACCGCACCCTCCTCGACGATGGGCTCCGGAGTTGTCGGGCTGAACAGGAACTGCCGTGCCAGTCGCGGTGTGTTGAATATGCCGTGTGCTTGTCCAATGCCGTTGGCCCGCACTGAAATCCATGGTTCCTTGCGCCACACCCGCAGCGCGGAGGGCAGGATGCCCCGGGTCGGCGTGGAGGCTAGCAGCACCGCTGCCGGCGCGTCCCGGTGTTCGAGGTACTTCTGCGTGATGAAGCCGCCGGTGGAATGGCCGATGAGTACCGGCCGTCCGCCCAATTGGTCGGCCGCCCAACGCACGTCGTGAAGATAGTCCGCGATCGAGCACTTGCTCACCGGCGTAGGCGAACTGCTGGCGCCGTGGCCACGCCAGCTCACGGCCATTGCGCGGAACCCTCTCTCGGCGAAGTAATCGAGGAAGTGTTCGTCCCAGCACCACGCCGAGAGGCACCCGCCGTGCACGAACAGCAGCGGTGCGGGATGCGTCCGATCGGCGGTGCCTTTTTCGATCAGCTCAAGCACAGCCATCATGGTGCCAGCTTCCCCACAGCCGGGAGTGGGCAACGGCGACTAGGGTGCAGCAGTGCCTATTTCCCAGATGTTGTTGATTGGACTGGCTGGTCTGGGCGCCGGTGCGGTCAACGCGCTCGTCGGATCCGGCACCCTGATCACCTTTCCGACGTTGGTGACGCTCGGCTACCCACCGGTCACGGCCACGATGTCCAACGCGGTCGGCCTGGTGGCCGGAGGCGTGTCCAGCACCTGGGGCTATCGCAGGGAATTGCGCGGGCAGTGGAATCGGTTGCGATGGCAGGTTCCGGCATCGCTGGCCGGCGCCGCGCTTGGCGCCTATCTGCTGCTGCACCTGCCCGAGAAGGTGTTCATCAAGATCGTGCCGGTGCTGTTGGTCCTGGCCCTCATCCTGGTGCTGATCGGGCCGTGGACGCAGTCGTGGGCGCGTCGACGCGCTGAGGAACAAGGGCGGTCGGCCGAACACGTCACGCCGACGCGGATGACGGCGCTGGTCCTGGGTACCTTCGCCGTCGGCGTCTACGGCGGATACTTCACCGCCGCCCAAGGCATCCTGCTGGTCGGCTTGATGGGTGCTCTACTGCCCGAATCGGTGCAGCGCATGAACGCGGCCAAGAATCTACTCACCTTGTTGGTGAATCTCGTTGCTGCCGTTGGTTATACGTTGGCCGCTTGGGAGCGCATCAGCTGGTCGGTGGCCGGAGCGATCGCGGTTGGCTCATTGATCGGGGGAGTGTTGGGGGCGCGGTATGGACGTCGGCTGTCGCCGAATGCGTTGCGCGCGACCATCGTAGTGGTCGGTCTGATCGGGTTGTACCGGCTGCTCGCCGCGTGAGGGTGTCGAACTTCAGCTGAGCGTCGCCTCGGCTGCCGCCTCGATCACGTCCATTGCGTCGCCGCGTTTCCGGAACGCCCGCAGCTGCCGCATCGCGCCATTGCCCAGCGTGGTGACGCGGTCGAGTTCATCGACGACGTGGTGATATTCGCCCAACGCATCCAGCGCTGGGCGCACGCGCTGCACAAGGGAACTCAGCTGTTCGCGGGCGGGCACCGCACCGCGACCGTGGACCAGATCAAGCGTGTCTCCGGCCAAGCCGTCATGCGCGGCTTTCCAATAGGCGGCACGCAATGCCGCCGGGGGTAGCCGGTCCGCCCCGTCGGGACCCTCGTCGACCGCGGTCATAACAGCGGCCCGGATCAGGGTGGCCAGCAGCACGGTGTCCGCGACCGTGGCCGGCACGTCGGCCACCCGGACCTCGACCGTCGGGAACTCGGCGGAAGGACGTACGTCCCAATAAACCATCCCGTTATCCAGGATCACGCCGGTGTCGATCAGCATTTGCACCGTGCTGTCGTACTCGTCGAGTGAGGTGAAATACGGCGGTGCGCCCGCCACCGGCCAACGCCGCCACAGCACGCTGCGCCAGCTGGCGTAACCCGAGTCGGAATTGCGGTACACCGCGGAATTCGCCGACAGCGCAAGCAAGCTCGGCAACCACGGACGCAGCCAGTTGCTCGCCTGGATGGCAGCGGCGCGGTCGGGCACCTGCACGTGCACATGACACCCGCAGATGCCCTGTTCGTGCGCCACCATCCCGAACTGTTCGCCGATCTTGCGGTAACGCGGGGTGTCGGTGACCGGAAACTCTATGGGCGTCACGGGTGGCAGTCCCAACGCCAGCAGCCGCACACCGACCGCCTCGGCGGCCCGGGCCGCGGTGCGCCGCAGCGCACTGAGTTCCGTGCTGAGTTGGCGGGAGGAGGACACCACGCCCGAGGTAGTTTCCACCTGGCAACTGCTCAGTTCCACCTGCAGGTTGCCGCCCCGCCGTTCGGCCTCGGCAGCGACTTCGCTGTTGCGGGGCGCCGGCTCCCCGGAGTCCGGGTAGACGAGCAGGAATTCCTCTTCCACGCCGACAGTCGGAAGGCCGCTCTCCGAGCACACCGTGCTCATGTTGGCAACGCTACCCCGCTTCGCCACCGCGCAATGCCACCGCGAACCTGCGTTGAAACTCAAGCCTGACCTGCGGAACCGATACCAAGCGAACCTTTTGCTGGCTCTATGTCAGCCATTTCCCTGTGGGAAAGCGTTCAGTTCGGGACAATGGTCTCGATGCACGACTGATGAAGGAGTGATCAGCAGTGTCGAGTGTTGGGTTGCAAGAGCACGACTACGTTCTCGATTCCATCGAGGGCCTGGTTGCCCAGGAGGGCATCGAGGCGGTGACGATCCGCGCGCTCACCAAGGTCACCGGGGTGTCCAACGGCGCCATCTATCGCACCTTCGAGTCGCGCGGAGGCTTGCTGGGCCGCGTCTGGATCCGCGCGGAGCGCCGTTTCCTGGACCAGCTCACGAGTTTGATCGATGAGGCGAAGGCGCGCGCGGGGAGCGAACCCCTGGATGCGGTGTACGCCGCAGCCGAGACGTCACTGCTGTATCCGGAGATGTATCCGGAATCGTCGGCCTGCCTGATGACGGTGCGCCGCCACGACGTGGTGAACCAACCGATGCCGCGCGAGATCTCCGACCAGCTGCGGGAACTCGATCGCGAACTCTCCGCAGTGATGGCCCAGTTGGCCGAAGGCCTCTGGAGCCGCAGCGACGCAGGTGCTGTCAACCTGATTGCGACATGCATTGTGGACCTGCCGAAGTGGATCGCCCTACGTGGGCAGGGCTACAGCCCGTCCACCTTGCGCAACTACCTGCGGGCCGCCGTGCGTTCCGTACTGGAAGTGGGGCCCCCGCCGCTGGGAGTGGTAACCCACCAGACGACCGCGAACGGTGCGTTGGAAAGTCGGTGGGCTCACCTGGTGGGCATCACGGCCAGCGCGTGGTCCACGGTCGGGTATATCGGCAGCAGCACCCTCAACCCGCAGGCTTCCACTATCCGGCCGACGATCGGCGTCTGAGTCACCAGTCGCAGTTCGACGCCGCGTTCTCGGCACTCCTGGGCCGTCTCGGCCAACGCGGTGAACGCGCAGCAACCCATGAAGTCGACGTCGGACACATCTATGACCAGCGAGCCCCGCAGGGTGGCCATGGCGGCGGCCTCGGTCACCAGTCGGCGCCAGGTGTGCTCGTTGCAGCCGTCGATCTCGCCGCCGGCGTGAATGATCACGGCATCGCCGCTGCGGTCGGTTATGGCACGCAAGGTGCTGCGCGGGTCCCCGAGTTCGTAGACCAGTCGCGGGCTAAGGGTGACATGTGGGGAAAAAGATTCCGAGATGAGCAGGCTCATTGTGCACTCCTAATCGACAGGCGCTAAGCGCCGCGATGGATGCCCATCCTTCTGATCTGAAGACAGACAGACTCGCCTTGTTAAGTCTCAGTTCTATAACAAGACAGGGCGGTCTGTCTACACGCCGACGGTCAGAGTATGGTGAATCGCGCTATGTCATCGCCCGATAGCGCGGGGCCGCACCTGCCGGCCCGGGAACGGTTACTGAAGGCCGCGTACGAGCTGTTCAGCCGCCGCGGCATACGCGCGGTGGGCACCGACGAAGTGATCGAGCGCGCCGGGGTGGCCAGGGCCACCCTCTACCGTCACTTTGCGACCAAGAACGACTTGGTCCTGGCCGTGCTGGACCGTCGCGAGCAGCTCTGGACGCACGGCATGATCGAGGAGCAGTCCGCCGCCCGCGGCGGGACTCCCGAAGAAAAGCTGCTGGCGATTTTCGACGTCATGCACGAGTGGTTCCAGAACCGCGACGGTTACGAGGGCTGCTCGTTCATCAACGTGCTGTTGGAGCTCGGTGCCGACCACCCCGTCGGCCAGGCCAGCATCGCGCACATCGACACCGTCCGGCAAATCGTGCGGGCGCGCGCGGTGGCTGCGGGCCTGCTCGACGTTGAGGCTTTCGCGACGTCCTGGCACATCCTGATGAAGGGCGCCATCATCATGGCGGCGGTCGGCGAGCAGGACGCGGCGTTGCGGGCGCAGTCGATGGGTCGCCGCCTCATCGAGCAGCACCGTCCCGAGGACAGTCACCAACTGGGCGAGGCGGTCGGATAGGTCAGGCCGCAGCGGTGTCGGACTTGTGCGCGTGCTCTGCCTCGAGTTCGGCGATGGCGCGGGAGGTCCGTTCGCGCAGCAGTATCGCGGCAGTGATACCGCAAATGATCGCGATGACCAGCGCCACCCAGGAGAACCGCGACAACCAGCGTTCGGCGGCGACGCCGGCGAAGTAGACCAGCGCGGTGGTGCCGCCGGCCCAGCAGATGCCGCCGCATACGTTGGCCACCAGGAACCGCGGGTAGGGCATCTTGAGTGCGCCGGCCAGCGGGCCGGCGAAGATACGTAGCAGCGCGATGAAGCGTCCGAAAAACACCGCCCGGACACCCCAGCGGTTGAAGGTTCGTTCGGCGAGCGCGACGTGCCCAGGGCCGAAGTGCTTGGGAAACCGGCGCCCGAGGCGGTCGAACAAAGGCATCCCGAACTTCCGCCCGATCGAATAGCCGATTGAGTCACCCACCACGGCACCGATGACCGCGGCCGCACCCACGCCCACCGGATTGACCGCCAGCTCGTGATGCGAGGACATCAACGCCGCGCTGACCAACACGATCTCTCCGGGCAGCGGGATGCCGAGGCTTTCGAGGCCTACGACGCCGCCGACCAGCAGATAAACGGCAAGCGGCGGGATCGTCTGCAGCAGGGCCTCCACATCCATGGGTAAAGGATGCCTGACGCATCCTGGATATGCGCCCGATCGGGCTCGATACTGTCGAGCAGACGACAGGAGCGTTAGTGGAATTCAATCTCGCCCAGGTTTTCTCAGCGGTGGCTGCCGCGAATCCCCACCGGGACGCCGTCGTCTTCGGTGACCGGCGGCTCACCTTCGCCGAGACCGACGAGCGCGCCCGCCGCTTCGCCCGGGCACTGCACCAGTGGGGGTACGGGGCCCAGCGGGAAAGGGCCGCGCTGGCACCGCACGAGTCCGGTCAGAGTCACCTCGGGCTGTACCTGGCCAACTGCAACGAATTCCTCGAGGCGATGATCGGCGCGTACAAAGCCCGGGTCGCCCCGTTCAACGTCAACTACCGCTACGTCGCCGACGAACTGGTGTACCTGATCGACAACGCTGACGCGGATGCCATCGTCTACCAGGCGCGATTCGCGCCGACGCTGGCCGAGGCGCTGGCCAGAGTGCCCCGCGAAATCCGGTTGATCCATGTCGACGACGAATCGGGAAACGAGCCACTGCCCGGGGCGGTGCGCTACGACGAATTGCTCGAATCGACCTCTGATGAACCACTGGATGAACCACTGGCTGGACCACTGGACGTGCCGTCGCCGGACGACCTTTACATGCTCTACACCGGTGGCACCACCGGCATGCCCAAGGCAGTGCTCTGGCGTCAGCACGACATCTACATGAACGCGATGGGCGGCCGACCACCCTTCGGCGGTGACGTGGTGACCAGCCTGGACGACATCGTCGAGCGGTCACGGCCCGAAGGACCGGGATCGATGACTGCGGCGCCCCTGATGCACGGCGCGGCGCAATGGGCGGCATTCATCAACCTGTGCAGTGGGCGGCCTTTCGTGATGGCGCCGACCACCACCCACTTCGATCCCGCCGAAACCTGGGCCCTGGCCAGCCGGGAACGCGTGATCTCCCTATCGTTCGTCGGGGATGCGTTCGGACGGCCGCTGGTCGACGAACTCGAGTCCGGCGACTACGACCTGTCCGGGTTGTTCATCATCGTGACCGGCGGTGCCGCGCTCAGCGCGCCGCTCAAGCAGCGGTTCGTCGAACTGCTGCCGCATGTGACGATCCTGGACGCGGGTGGTTCGTCGGAATCCGGAAATCAAATGGGCCAGGTCTCCAGCCGGCTGCAGAGCGCATCAGGCCGGTTCGCCCCGAACCCGGGCGCCGTGGTGGTCAGCGAGGACATGACCAGGATCCTGTCGCCGGGCGAGGACGAGGTCGGCTGGCTGGCCCAGCAGGGGCACATCCCGTTGGGCTACCTCGGTGACGCCGCCAAGACCGCGCGAACGTTCCCGGTCATCGGCGGGATCCGGCACTCCGTGCCCGGTGATCGGGCGCGCTGGCATGTCGATGGTCAGATCGAACTGCTGGGCCGGGACTCGGTGACCATCAACTCCGGCGGCGAGAAGATCTTCGCCGAGGAGGTCGAAGCCGCGATCCACGAACACCCCGCCGTATACGACGTAGTCGTGACCGGCCGGCCCAGTGAGCGGTGGGGAAATGAAGTTGTCGCACTGGTCCAGCTGGTGCCGGGTGCGGAGGCCGACGGCGCCGACATCATCGCCGAGGCGGCCCGTCACATCGCGCGCTACAAACTGCCCAAAGATGTGATCTTCTGTCCCAGAGTGCAACGGTCGCCGTCGGGCAAAGCGGACTATCGATGGGCGAAAGCCCGAGCCACGCAGGCTAATTGAAGAAACCGGACTGATCGTCACCGGTGTTGAATCCTCCGGAGCTACCGCTGCCAGTGTTATTCATGCCCGAGCTGTAGATGCCGGAGTTGGAGAACCCCGACGTGTGATCGCCCGAATTGAAGAAGCCCGCGTTAGCGAAACCGGTGTTGTAGAACCCGACGTTGCCGGGATAGCCCTCGTTGTGCACACCCGATGTCATGCCGAAGAAGTCCGACGTCACGTTGTCGAAACCGGACATGTTGCTGCCGGTGTTGTTGAAGCCGGACACATACGTGCCGACGTTGTTGTATCCCGAGTTGACTACGCCGAGTGGGGAGTCCGAGCTGCCAAAGCCGGTGTTGAAGTTGCCCGAGTTGAACAGGCCGGTGTTGACACTGCCCGAGTTGAACATCCCAGTATTGAAGTAGCCCGAGTTGAAGAAACCGGTGTTGGTTCCGTACCCGGCGTCGTAGGGGTAGAGATCAGCGAAGTAGCCGGAATTTCCTATACCGGTGTTTCCGGAACTCGCGTTACCGAAGCCCACATTGTTGAAAAATGCGTTCCCGGCACCCACGTTGCCGATACCGGCGTTGTCGTTACCGGTGTTGTAGTCCCCTCCGTTGCCGAAGCCCGTATTCACCGAGCCCGCGTTCCAGAATCCCGTGTTGGTGCTGCCGGCGTTCCCGAAGCCGACGTTGTGGTTTCCGGAGTTGAAGAAACCGACATTGTTGTCGCCCGAGTTGAAGAAACCAATGTTGTTGTTGCCGGTGTTTCCGAAGCCAAAGTTTCCGATGCCGGCGTTCAATGCTCCGATTCCCACCTGGTTGTCCCCAGTCAGGCCGAATCCCACATTGTTGCTGCCGTGGTTGCCAAAACCCAAGTTGTAGCTGCCGTTGTTGCCGAAGCCAAGGTTGTTGGAACCGATGTTTCCGCTGCCTAGGTTGAACGAACCGATATTGCCGCTGCCGAAGTTGGTGCTGCCGAAATTCCCGCCGCCGCGGTTGCCGTCCCCGAGGTTTCCGCTCGCGAGGTTGCCATTACCTTGGTTTCCGCCACCGAGATTGAGGTTGCCAACATTGCCGTTGCCGAAATTCGTGTAGCCGGCGTTCCCGCTGCCGAAGTTGGCGTTGCCCCAGTTTCCGCTGCCGAGGTTGGCGTTGCCCAAATTCCCGCTGCCCAGGTTCGCATTGCCTTGGTTACCGCTGCCCAGGTTGGCCTCGCCGAGATTTCCACTGCCGAAATTTTTGTTCCCGGTGTTCCCGATGCCTAGGTTCCAAGCGCCGTTGTTGGCGATGCTGGTGTTCAAGGTGCCGAGGCCCCCGAGCGCCTCCTGCCAAGACGCCAGCTGCGAAGCCGCCGTCGATGCGCCACCGTGGTAGGCGACCAGTGCGGCCACATCGGCCGCCCAGAACTCTTCGTAAATGCTCTCTGCGGCAGCTATTGCGGGCGCGTTCTGCCCGAATAGGTTGGAGGTCACCAGACGCACGAATGCGTTGCGATTGGCGGCGACCGCCAGCGGGTGGACCGTGGCAGCGCGCGCCGCCTCGAATGCGCTCGCCACCGCCCGGGTCTGGCCGGCTGCCCCGGCTGCCCGCGCCGACGCTGTGCTCAACCACGCCGAATACGGCTGAGCGGCAGACGCCATGGCTCGCGCCGCGGCACCCTGCCAAGCCTGTTGAGCGAGCCCGGAGGTGATAGACGAGAAGGACTCGGCGGCCGCCCCCAATTCGTCGGCCAAGCTCGACCACGCCGCAGCGGCTTCCAGCATTGGAGCCGAACCCGCCCCTATGAACATCCGCACCGAGTTAATCTCTGGAGGCAAAGCGAAGAAGCTCATGGCGCGGTCCTTTCACGGTCACCACCCGCCTGGATACTCAAGCGAATGGCGCGCCGCGTTGCCTACCAGCCACGCTTCCCCGACCACTGAGCAACGCGACGCGTAGGAAACCGTATAACCGTTTGCACTGTCGCATGGCGTTTTCAGCCAGAACGTTCGAGGCCTGTAACGATTGCCGCCGGCCCGCATGGGGTGGAGCGATCGTTCCGGTGGCGTAACCTGGAAGTCCTTGCTGTCTTGGAAGTTTCGGATGTATCAGGCCGGAGGTGCAGCAGGCGTTATCTTTCAGACGGGGTCGGCGTACCGTACTGGCATGCCGTTGAAAGACACACGGGTCGCTCAGGATACGGCCGCGCGCACCGATTCGCTGGCACCGCAGTACCCGATCGAGTCGGTTGACAACGCGCTGAAATTGTTGCTGCTGTTGGCCGAACAACCCCAGATCCGGTTGAGCGAGGCGACCCGGTATCTCGGGGTGGCGTCGTCCACCGCACACCGACTGCTGGCCATGCTCGCCTACCGGGGTTTCGTCCGTCAGGACCCGGCTTCCAAGGCATACCTGCCCGGTCCGGCTCTCACCAGTGTGGCGTTTGCGGTCTTCGGGCGCATCGACATTCAGGGCGCGGCACTGCCGGTCATGCGTCGGGTTAGTGAAAACCTCGGCGAGACAATCCATGTCGGCACGCTGGAGGGGGCAGGGGTAAGGTTCATCGCTGCGGTCGAGGGGCCAGCGGCGGTGCGGGTGGCTTCCCGGTTGGGACGCACCATGCCGGCGCATTGCACCTCGACCGGCAAGGCACTGCTTGCTCAGTTACCGGAAGCTGAACTGCGCCAACTTCTTCCGCGCGAGCAGCTGGACGCGATCACTGACCGCTCGGTCGTCAGTCGCGCCAAACTCGAGTCTGAGTTGGTCCGCATCCGCGATCGCGGCTACGCCACCAACCGCGAAGAAAGCGAAGCGGGTGTCGCATCGGTCGCGGTACCGATACCCACTCGCGTGCCCGGGATGCGTCTCGCACTCAACGCGGCGGCACCGCAGAACCGGATGCCGACGTCAAAGTATTCTGCGGTGGCGGCCGCACTTATGGAGGCGGCCAAGGAGATTGGCGATCAACTTTGACCTTCGTTCAGCCGGGCGACTTCATGGCGCCAGGCCGATTGGACGTTGAACGCCGATCCCAGATCCGGTAGGTCGTTCCAGTCGGCGTCGTCGATCTCCGCAGGCGTAGCCCCGGTCCAATGCACTCGTAATGACATGCGCGCCAACTCGTTCAGACTGATCGCCTGCAATACCGCTTGCTGGACAGTGCCGGCGGCACTGGTGATGCCGTGCCCGCGGCAGATCACCACTGGTGCGCTACCCATCGCCGCCACCATATCCTTGGCCAGCTCGGGGGTTCGGATCAGCACCGCACGCTGATACACCGGCACACCAGCGCGTGCCAGCCAGGCGCCGGGGATGTCATAGGCCCCATAGATCGGCCGGATGGTGATGCCGGCCAGGTCCGCGGCGACGACGTCCGGTGGATGCAAATGCGCGACAGCCTGACGTTGTTGGGGGGCAGCCCGCATCGTCTCGAGGTGGATCGGCAGTTCGTTGGGCAGCCGGTAGCCGTCGAGTTCGCCTGACGCGCCCGGGGAACCGTGGAAATCGATCAGCCGGATGTCTTCTGGCCGGGTGAATGCCACCCCGGTATCGCTGTCGCTGCGGCAGCGGATGAGCAGCCGATCGTCGTCGACGCGCAGGCTCAGATGGCCCAGGATGCCGTCGACCAGACCGCGTGCGGCAGCCACCCGGCAGGCCTGGGCCACCAATGCGCGTTCGGGTTGGAGGTTCATTTTCCGGTATTCAGGCGGAATCCGCCGTCGGGGTGAATGGTCTCACCGGTGATGCCACGCGAACGGTCCGAAGCCAGGAATACATAGCTCCACGCGTGGTCGGCACCGGAGAGGGCGACGTTGAGCGGGCTGCGGGCGGCCAGATCGGTGGCCCGGTCCGGCGCGTCGCCGAGGCGCACCTCGGCCAGCCCCAGGCTCGCCAACCCCCGTAGATCGGTGTTCAGCGTGCCGCCCGGGGCTACCCCATTGACCCGGATCTGTGGGGCCAGGTCGTAGGCCAGCGCTGTGACCAGGCCGCGTACCGCGAATTTCGAGGGCACGTACAACACTCCGCCGCGTCCGGGATAGTAGGCCGACGTGGACTCCGTCAGCACGATCGAGGGCCCATCGGCGGCGCGCAGCGCGGGGATCGCCGCCTTCACCGACTGCAGGTGGCTGAGTACGTTGGTGCGAAACATCTCGTCGAACGCCGCAGACAAGTCGTCGGCGCCGATGTCGTCCATCCCCTGGTAAAAGTCGAATACCCCTACGCAGTTGACCAGCGTGTCCAGGCCGCCGAGCCGGTCCACCGCCACGGCTACCGCATCCTCGTTCGCCGCACGCGTGGTGGCGTCACCGGTCACCACGGGAACGTCGGGAAGCTCGTCGCGGAGCCGCCGGCACTTGTCCGGATCACGTTCCAGCACGGCCACTTTCGCATTCTCGTCACGAAAGGCGTCGACAACCGCGCGGCCGATTCCCGATCCGGCGCCCACCACCAGGGCGCGCTTGCCGTCAAGCCAGCCGGTCATCGCCGGCTTCCGGCTCGTCGGGCAGCAGCGGACCATGGGAGTTGCCGACCATGGCAGCCAGCGTACGGGCGTTCTGCCGGGTAAGTGCCTCGACTTCCAAAGCATCCAAAGTGATCCACTGCCCCGTCCTGGGAGCGGTGATCAGCAGACGCGACCCGTTGCCGGTATCCACCCGCTGCAGCGTGACCTCGGTGAATTCGTTTGCGACGGTGACGGGCTCACCGACGGGGTTCACAGGAACACCGCCAGGTTCTGCATCCGCAATACCGACTCGTCGACAAAGATGCTGCGGCGAGCCAACTTCCAGGAGTCGGTGCCGCCGTCCCACCGCAACACGTCTTCACGACCGCACGACAACAGCGCACTCTCGTTGACGTCACCGCGGCTACGGAACAGTAGTTCAGCCGACTCGACGATCAAGTGGCCCGGCTCGTCACTTTCGAAAGTCCGCACGTTGGTGATGAAATGCCGCAGTCGCGACGGCGGATCCTCTGCCCAGACATGCTCGGTGCCCATCCTGGCCACCCGCTGGCTCAGCGAGTATTTGTCCTCGTCGAAATGATCCATGCCCGGCTTGGGAAACAGTGACCGGTCGACGTTCGCGCCGCGGGCAGTCGTCACGCGCACCGGCATCACGTAACGAATGTCGTCGGTCATGGTGTCCAGCCACGCCTCATACTGCTGCGCATCCAGCAGGTAGGCCTCGTCCACCAGGAATTGATGGGCCTGCAGATGACGAATGTCGTTGAAGGGGAGCGACTTTCTCATACCAGGTGCTCCGCCCACAACTTGAGCAACTCGCGCTGGTTGTACTCGTTATAACCGACCTGGGCGCGCCCCGGACCGTGGAAGGACTCCGCAGGCAGCGCCTCGATCACCGGACGGTCATCGGCGAGCAGTCCCATGCGGCTGTTCAAAAGCAGGCGCCGCGCCATCGAACCGCCCGCAGTGGTGGTGAGCGATACCCAGTTCTCCACGTCGTCCTGTTCGAACATGCCGGTGGACCCGAAGCACATCAGATACGCCTTGTAGGAGTCCCTCTTGAACTGTTCGGGTGCGGCGGAATCGACGGCGAACCACGAACACACCTCGGTTTCGTTCTCGCTGATCGGCTGCCACTGCCGGATCGAGATGAACGGCAACACCTGATCGCCGCCGGGCAGTTTCGGCCAGTTGTGCACAAAACTCAGGTTGGGAAAGCAGGTGGCAGCGGAAAACATGAAGCCGTCCTCGCCCACCACCTGCTGTTGGCGGGGCGTCCACACGCCTTTGATGCGACCGACCATTTCGTCGGGGTAGCCCACGTAGCGCATGCGCTCGTCGAAGTCGCCCGGGGGCAACTTGTAGGTGGTCCCGCCGCCGCGGTGTGCCCAATACGTGGCACCGTCCTTGCGCTTCTGCGCCTTCGGTTCCCGGAACAAGCCGATGTCGACGATCGAGGCGTGCGTGTGCGGGGTGTGGTACATGTCGCCGGAGAAGTTCTCGGCGCCGATCTTCCAGTTCGCTTTGATCCGCCACCGTTGCGGTCCCCGCACCTGCAGACCCTGCTCGCTTTGCTTGGTGTAGTAGTCCAGATAGAACGCGAAATCACCGAGAAATTCCAATAAAGGCGGCGCCTGCGGGTCGAGGTTGATGAAGATGAGGCCGTTGTAGATCGCCAAATTCGGTGCGGGCAGCAAACTTTGGCCTTTCGCAAAGCCTGCGTCGCCGCCGTAAGCTTCGCGGTGAAACGGCAAACCGGTCAGCCGACCGTCGTTGCGGTAGGTCCAGCCGTGGTAGGGGCAGCGGAAGTTCGAGGCGTTGCCCATCTCCGCACGGCACACCTGCATGCCGCGGTGCAGGCACATATTGAACAAGGCCCGCACGGCGCCATCCGAATCGCGGGTGATGATGAACGAGTCGTCGAGCACCCGGCGCACGACATAGTCGCCGTCCTGGGAAATCTCCGATTCGTGCGCCACGAACATCCACGCCCTGTTGAACAGGCGTTCCTTCTCCAGGGAAAACAGCTCACCGTCGTTGTAGATATGTGCCGGGATCATGCCGCGGCGCACGTCGTCGAAAATCTGACTGGTCAATGGGGGCCTCGCAATCTATCTGCTCTACAGAGAATATCTCTATTGAGCAGAGAAACCAGTCTTTGCCTTGGCCCGGCACCCAGTGCCGTGAGAGCGGCCTGAATGCCTGGGCCGCGTTATGCCGCCGGTTCGGGGTGGCGCGAGTAGCCTCGCAATTTGTGGAGGCCGCACCGCAGCGCATCGCGACGCAGCGCGAGATCACGGCCGAGATCGACGCGATCGCCGCGCACTACGAACCCGGCGGCGACCGGGAAGTCCACCCGCGGCTGGATTACCCCCCGTATCGCAGCAGTGCACTGCGCCACCCCAAGAACCTGTATCTCACCGTCGACCCGGACGAGATCGAACGCTGCGCGCCATGCTTCGGTCCCCAGGACGTCGACCCGATGGACGCTGACCTGACGGCTGGCCATCCCGGCGAGCCGATCGGGGAGCGCATCATCGTGACCGGTCGGGTCATCGACCAATCGGGCCGGCCGGTGGTGGGCCAACTGGTGGAGATCTGGCAGGCCAATGCCAGCGGCCGCTATCGCCATGACGGTGACCAGCACCCCGCCCCACTCGATCCGAACTTTTACGGCGCCGGTCGGTGTCTGACCGGACCCGACGGGTCGTACCGCTTCACGACCATCAAGCCCGGCCCATACCCGTGGCGCAACCACCGCAACGCCTGGCGACCCGCGCACATCCACTTCTCGCTGTTCGGAACTGCGTTCACCCAGCGCCTGGTGACCCAGATGTATTTTCCCGGCGATCCGTTGTTCGGTTTGGACCCGATCTTCAACTCGATCGTCGATCCCGTTGCGCGCCAACTACTCGTCGCCGAGTATGACCATGCGATCACCGAGCCGGAGTATGCGACCGGGTACCGGTGGGACATCGTGTTGCCCGGCCCCAACGGAACTGAGCTGGACGGACCCTGACGATGCGCCATCCTGAATTCGCTTGTACGCCAGCTCAAACGGTGGGTCCGTTCTTCAGCCTGGGATTGCAGTTCACCGGCGACAGCGAATTGGTGCGGGCAGACGTCCCGTGTGCGGTCGAGTTGCACGGCACCATTTACGACGGTGCCGGGGCGGTGGTCCCAGACGCCCTGGTGGAGATCTGGCAGCCCGACTCGGAGGGTCGGGTTCCGCGGACTGTGGGTTCGTTGCGGCGCGAGCGCTCGACGTTTACCGGGTGGGGGAGAGCGGCGACGGACGCGGACGGCCGGTATCGCTTCACCACGATGGCGCCGGGCCCGGTGTGCCCCGGCCGCGCACCATATTTCGCGGTGACCGTTTTCGCCCGCGGTCTGCTGCGGGGCCTGTTCACCCGCGCTTACCTGCCGGGCGCCGACGTCGGTGGCGATCCGCTGTTGTCGGCTGTGGACCCAGGCCGCAGGGGTACCTTGTTGTGTTCCGCCGATCACGGCTCCGACCGGGCGCGATACCGGTTCGACGTGCACCTGCAGGGCCCGAACGAATCGGTCTTCTTGACGTATGAGGACCATCGGCGATGACCAACCTGCTCTGGCCGGGAGATCAGCGTGCCGGCGCTTTGATGACGGACCGGGCACTGCTGCAGTCGATGGTCGCAGTGGAGTCGGCCTGGCTGGATGCACTGGCCGGTGCCGGCCTGGTCCCAGTCGCGAAGCCCGACACCGCCTTGCACCATCTGGTGGACGGGCGTGACTGCGACATGCTCGCCGACGCGGCCGAGGACGGCGGGAACCCGGTGATCGGTTTGGTCACGTTGCTGCGCCAGCGTGCCACGCCTACCGTCGCGCCGTGGATTCACCGGGGACTGACCAGTCAGGACGTCGTGGACACCGCCCTGATGCTGGCGTTGCATGACGTGGTGAAACATCTTGAAAGCCAACTGGCCGAGCAGATTTCGGTACTGTGTGCGCTCGCTGTCAAGCACCGGGCCACACCGATGGTGGCCCGTACTCTGACCCAGCACGGCGCGCCCAGCACGTTCGGCGCCAAAGTCGCCGGCTGGCTCGACGGCGTGGCCGACGCCTATCAGCGATTGACGGCCTTGGACATCCCCGCCCAGTTCGGCGGTGCCGTCGGGAACTGTTCGGCCACTGTGGAATTGGCGGCACTGACCGGCCAGGCCGACCCGGTAACGGCGGCCACTCACGTGACACGTAGTGCGGCAACCTCTTTGGGTCTGAGTTACCGGCGGCCATGGCACACCACCCGGGGGCCGGTCACTGCGGCCGCCAACGCGCTGGTGGGGTGCAGCGATTGTTGGGGCCGCATCGCCGCAGATGTGCTGACACTGTCCCGGCCGGAGATCGCCGAACTGAGCGAGCCGAGCAGCGGTGCGCGCGGTGAATCGTCCTCGATGCCGCACAAGCGCAACCCGGTGTTGTCGGTGCTGATCCGGCGGGCCGCCATCGCGGGACCTCCGATGGCGGCGACGCTGCACACCGCCGCCGCACTCGCCAATGACGAGCGACCGGATGGCTCGTGGCATGCCGAATGGGACACCCTGCGCACGCTGGGGCGGCGAACCGTCATCGCAGGCTCGCAGTGCACCGAACTGTTGGCCGGACTGGAAGTCGACACCGCGAACATGGCGAGAAATCTCGGCGCCACCGACGTGCTGGGCGAGCAGCGCGCCATCGCGGCCCTCGTCGACCAGTCCCCGTCGCCAACGTACCTCGGTGCGGTCGACCAGCTGATCGACGACAGCGTCCGCTGCGCGCAACGGCTCCTCGATGACAAGGCGCGAAACGGCAGGGTGTGAGCCGCGCAATACTGCGGCGCCGGGAGTGACAATCATCCCTCCCACATCCCCTCCCACGCCTCTAAAACGTCATCTGCCAGGGTGTTAGCGTCGGAAACATGGCAGCACCCGCCAAAGACGGCGAACGGCCCCGGTCCACGACCACGCGCCGTATCCTTGCCGGTCCAGTGGCCGACACAGTGACCAACACGGTGCGGCCGTTCGCGCGCACCGGCCGCTACTTCGCCCGGTCCTGGCGCGACTACCGCGGCGACCACGCCGACGAGTTGCCGATCGCGCGCCCCACATTGGCGTTGGCGGCGCAGGCTTTTCGGGACGAGGTCGTGCTGGCCGGTCTCAAGATGCGGCGCCCGGTGAGCAAACCGCGGGCCTTCCAGCGCATCAACGACGAGGTGGTGGCCGCTCTGGACTTTTACGGCAGCCGCGGCTGGCTGGACGAGCCCGAAGGCTTCTTCGCACCGCCGCCGCCGTTGTCGGATGTGACGCTGCGGCATGTCAACAAAGTGCGGCGGTCCTACCAGCAATTGTCTTTCGAGAGTGGATACCGCCCGCATCCGGACGAACCCGGCTGCGAGAGGTGGCTGGGCTACACCTCCGTGCAACAAGTGCATGCGGTGTTGCTGCGGCACCCGGAACCGCGGCCGTGGCTGATCTGCGTGCACGGTACCGAAATGGGCCGGTCTGCAATCGATCTCAGGATCTTCCGGGCCTGGAAGTTGCATGACGAGCTGGGTCTGAACGTGGTGCTGCCCGTCCTGCCGATGCACGGTCCCCGGGCGCGCGACCTGCCCAAAGGTGCGGTGTTCCCGGGAGAAGACGTTCTCGACGACGTCCACGCCACCGCGCAAGCGGTGTGGGACATCCGGCGGTTGCTGTCCTGGATCCGGTCGCAGGAACCGGACTCACCGATCGGGCTGAACGGCATGTCGCTGGGCGGATACATCGCGGCTTTGGTCGCCAGCTTGGAAAGCGACCTGACCTGCGCGATTCTCGGCGTTCCGGTGGCCAATCTGGTCGAGCTACTGGGCCGGCACTCCGGCCTGCGCCGTGATGACCCGCGCCGGGACACGATGACATTGGCCGAGCCCATCGGAAAGATGGTGTCGCCCTTGTCGCTGCGCCCGCGGGTGCCGATGCAGGGTCGTTTCGTCTACGCGGGCATTGCCGACCAGGTCGTGCACCCGCGGGAGCAGGTGACCAGGCTCTGGGAGCACTGGGGCAAACCCCAGATGATCTGGTACCGCGGCGGCCATGCCGGATTCATTCGGTCGCGGCCGGTGCAACGGTTCATTCAGGATTCGTTGCGGGAGTCCGGCCTGCTGGATCAGCAGCCCGGCATCACGGCTTCTGGGCGATAATCGCCACGGCGGTCAGCCGGTCCCGGTGCCGACGAAATGTGTTGCGCATCAGCAAGACTCGCTTGCGCGCGTCGGGCTGGGTCAGCACATTCCGGGCGAACCGCAGGGCGCCGAAAAGGCCTTCGTCGGCCAGCACCCGACGGGGTTGCAGCAGGGCCATCGGTGCGGTAACCACTTGCTCGACGAGCAGTCCATGACCCGCTAACAACTGCGACCATTCCGCGACGGTCAACGGTCGCGCGTTGACCTTGATGGCACGCGCCAGTGCTTGACGTACATCGGTGGTGACCTCCGCGGGCAGGTCGTCGGGTGTCAGCGCAAGCTCGTGGATGGCGTAGCGGCCCTGGGGTCGCAGCACCCGCGCGGCCTCGGCGACGATCGCGTGTTTGGCCGCGTCGCCCTGCATGGTCAACATCGCCTCGCCGATGACGACGTCCGCGCTGGCATCGGGTAGACCGGTGTCGGCGGCGTCGACGACCTTGACTTCGGCGTGAGCCAGCGACGAATACCCGGAGACGACGCCGCGGACCATGTTGGCCGCGTCCGGGTCGGCTTCGGCTCCGACGTAGGAGCGCGGGCCGCGTGCCACGATCTCTGCGGCGGTCCGGCCCAGACCGGGGGCCAGTTCCAGCACATCGGCACCTGCGACGCCGGCGCGGGCGAGCAGCGTGCGGGTGAGTTCGACACCGCCGGGCCGCAGCACCCGCTTGCCCAGCCGGGCCAGCAACCAATGGCCCTGGACATGTTCGTCGTCCCGGTCGGACAGCGGTAGCGGATACTCCTGGCCAGTCATCTCACGCCCGTCCCTTCTCAGACCCGTGCAGCCGTGTAGTTTTCACAAGTTTACTTGTGTAAAATCCAGCTCATCCGCTCTCGTTCGACAAAGGGGTCAGTAATGGCGGTATCAGACCACGAGCCGCTCGGCCGGCGGCGCGCGGTGCTGCGTGTGCTGCGGGAATCGCCGGTGCCGTTGAGCATCATCGCGATCGCCGAAGAGCTCGGTGTGCATCCCAACACGGTGCGTTTTCACCTCGACGGTCTCATCGGCGACGGTCAAGTCGAGCGCGTGCAGCCCCATCGGCGCGGTCCGGGGCGCCCGCCCCTGATGTTCCGGGCGGTGCCGCAGATGGACCGCGGCGGCACCCGCCACTACCAACTCCTCGCCGAGATTCTGGCCACCAGCCTCGCGACCGATGCGGATCCGTCCGCACGCGCGATCGCCACCGGACGGGCCTGGGGAGGGCGCCTTGACGCCGAGCCGGCCGTAGTCGCAGACGTGGACGAATCGATCGATCGGCTGACCGACGTCCTCGACGAGCTGGGCTTCGAGCCCGAGGCCCGGGCCGCTGACGGCGGACGGCAACTCGGCCTGCGGCATTGCCCGTTCCTCGAGCTGGCCGAAAAGCAACCCGGGGTGGTGTGCCCGATGCACTTGGGCCTGATGCGCGGAGCCCTGGAGCAGTGGGGTGCACCTGTGACGGTCGACCGGCTGGACGCGTTCGTCGAACCGGACCTGTGTGTCGCCCACCTCGCACCGGCGACAGCCACACCGTGAGGGCCGGACCCGCGATCGAGGTTGCCGTCACCTTCGTCTGGCTCGGGATGGTGCTGGCCATCTCATTTCTCGAAGCTCCCCTGAAATTTCGGGCGCCCGGCGTCACCCTTCCGATCGGGCTGGGTATCGGCCGCCTGGTCTTCCGTGCCCTGAACGCCGTAGAAGTTGTGTTCGCGTTGGTGATCGTGGCGATCGCAGTGGCCGGCCCGACGCAGGGCGGATTTGCCGCGGCGATTGCGGTGGCCATCGTGATGCTCGCCGTGCAACTCGTCGCCGTTCGCCCGCGCCTGACCAAGCGATCCGACCAGGTTCTGGCCGGGACGGACGCGCCTCGTTCCCGCGCCCATTACGGCTACGTCGGGTTGGAGGCGGTCAAGGTCGTTGCGTTGTTGGTGGCAGGGATACTGCTGTTACGAGGCTGACCGAGGAGAAGGATTCACCAATGGAATCGATTTCGCTTACCGACCTGGCTTCCGAGAAGTTGGCCGAGGCCCGCACCTCACACAGTGGCCGGGCCGCACATACGATCCATGGCGGTCACAGCCACGAGTTACGCCAGACCGTGCTGGCGTTGCTCGCTGAGCACGACCTGTCCGAACACGAGAGCCCCGGCGAAGCGACACTGCAGGTGCTGCAGGGTCATGTCCGGCTGACCGCCAACGACGACTCCTGGGACGGGAAGGCCGGCGATTACGTCGTCATCCCGCCGGTACGGCACGCCCTGCACGCGGTCGAGGACTCGGTGGTGATGCTGACCGTGCTGAAATCCCAGCCCGGCGCTTCGCACTGAGGTGCTCGCCACGCCGTGGTCGGAGGACTTCGGCCTGCGGGTACCGATCGTCAACGCCCCGATGGGCGGGGTCGCGGGTGGTCGGCTCGCCGCCGCCGTGACCGCCGCCGGAGGTCTAGGCATGGTCGGCATGGGCAGCACGGCGACCCGGGATGCGCTGGCCGCCGAATTGCAGCTCGTGAATGGCCGGTTCGGGATCGGTTTGGTGGACTGGGTCATGCGCAGTGAAGCCGGCCTGCTGCAGGACGCGTTGGCCGCGCGGCCAGCGCTGCTGTCGGTCAGCTTCGGGTCCGACTGGTCCTGGGTCGGACAAGCTCGTGACGCTGGAATCGCCACCGCCACACAGGTTTACGACGCCGTCGGGGCGCAGCGGGCAGCCGATGCCGGGGTGGACATCCTGGTGGCGCGCGGTGCCGAAGGCGGCGGTCACGGTGAGGTACGCCTCGGGACCCTGCCATTGCTGGATGCGGTCCTGGACGCCGTTTCGGTACCGGTGCTGGCCGGGGGTGCTGTCGCCTCGCCGCGAAGTCTGGCCGCGGTGCTGGCCGCCGGTGCGAGCGGAGCGTGGGTAGGCACCCGGCTGGCGGCATGTCCCGAGGCGCTCAGCGGCGAAATGAGCCGTCGGGCCCTGATCGACGCGGCCGGGACCGACACCCGGGTTACCCGGGACTTCGATATTGCAGCCGGCCTGCCGTGGCCGGAACGGTTCCCGTCTCGGGTGTTGGCCGGCAGCGAGGCCGACGACGTGCAGGGTGCTCCCGTCGACGCGGGTCAGGGCGTCGGGATGGTGCGGGACGCGGGCACCGTCAGCGAGGTCATCGGGGAGATGTGTTCGGGGGCGGAGACGTTGCTGGCGCGGTGGGGGCGCACCTGAGCACTACGCAGCACCGCATCGGGCGTGGTTCCAATTTGACGTCCGGACCGTACGGGTCCAGCGCGTCGGCCACGCCGGTGATCAGCGCGTGATTCATTCCGCAGGCCAGAGCGGTCTGCTCCTGGGCCAGCGCATGGAACGGGCAGTTGGCGAGTTCCACCTCACCGCCGGTCCGCCGGGGTTCGTAGCCGTACCTGCGCAAGACGCTTAGCGCCGACTCGAGCGCGTCTGCGGGATCGGCTGGCCCGTCCTTGACGGCCCCGATGCCTCGACCGCAGGCACGGGCTACTTCGTTGAGCACCTCGGCGACCGGCTCCCCGGTACGGGTCGAGCGGGTGATCGCTGCGGCCATCAATCGACCGGCCAACTCGTACTCGCGTTGCGGGAGGCTGACGGCGATATCGCGCCCTGCCCGCCGATACAACTTCGAGGTGCGGCCGGCGCCGGGGCCGGACCGACCGCCGACGCGGGCATAGTCGCTTTCCAACAGGCCCTCGTCGGTAAGCCGGTCGAGGTGAAATTTCGCCTGATGGCGGGCAATGCCGACGGCGTCAGCCGCTTGGTCGCGGCTCACTGCTGCAGGTTGGGAGCACACGAAGTCATAAAGCTGATGGCGCACCGGGTCGGCCAAGGCGCCGATCCCGGCCGCGTCCCGCTCCAGCCCCATACTCCCGCACCTTCTAACGGACAAGTTACTTGACGCTACAGTCTACCCGTTCTAACGTATAAATTATTATCCGCTAGAACTCGAGGAGTAGTCGATGAGCACCACCCACGCCACCGGAAACCCGGCCGATCTGCAGGCCAAATTGCGTGATCCCGCGTACTCCGCCTTCCTGTTGCTACGCACGGTTTTCACCGTCGCGCCCATCGTGTTCGGCCTCGACAAGTTCTTCAACGTGCTGACCCATCCCCATCACTGGAGCATGTACCTGGCGGGCTGGATCGACGGAATCATTCCCGGCACTGCCGACCAGGCCATGTATCTGGTCGGTGCGATTGAGATCGTCGCCGGCATCCTGGTCGCAGTCGCGCCGCGTTGGGGCGCGTGGGTGGTCGCGGGCTGGCTGGCCGGAATCATCCTGGACCTGCTTACCGGGCCGGGTTTCTACGACGTCGCTCTGCGTGACTTCGGTTTGCTGGTGGGAGCGCTCGCCCTGGCCAGGCTGGCCCATGGCGTGCACACCGGGAGCATCGTCGCTCAGATGCCGCGCAGGTAGCGGCGGGCGATGATGCGTTGAGTCACCACCACGAAGGGCCCGCCCAGCTTGCTCCACCAGCGGGCGGGCCGGGAGAACGACGACACGTCCGCATACACCGCAGAGGTCTTGGGGTCGTAGCGGACCGCGAAGCGTTCCTCACCGGATTCGGGGTGACCCGGCAGCGTCCCGTAGGCGAAGCCGCGCGCGTCGGGTTCGTCGATCACGTAGACCACCCGGCACGGGGCACGCAGCACACCCAGCGTCTTGACCACCACCACGGCCGAGACCACGACGCGGTCCGAACTGGCCCGCACGCCCAAGCCGGCGCCGCGCTGCATGCCCCAACTCATGACGGCATCGGCGGCTTGTTCGAAGCGGTCCCGGCCGGTGCCGATCTGCTCGGACACACTGAGGTGCTGGTATCCAGGTGGCAACTGTGCGGCGGCGGTGGCGCCCACTTCCTGATAGGTCAGCTGCTGGTCGGCAAGCGCATTCAGGTCCACAAAGGCCAGCTTGCCACGCGTACGGTTTGATGCATGGCTGCGGAAAATTCGGGAACGTTTGCACTCGGTGGCGACCTGTCCATCAACCGGCTCGGCTTCGGCGCGATGCGCCTGACCGGGAAAGGGGTCTGGGGCCCGCCGGCCGACCGCGACGAATGCGTCCGAGTGCTGCGGCGCGCGGTCGAACTCGGCGTGAACTTCATCGACACAGCCGACTCCTACGGCCCCTATATCTGCGAGGAGATCATCCACGAGGCGCTGCACCCGTACACCGATTTGGTCATCGCCACCAAGGCGGGCCTGCTGCGCACCGGCCCCGACGTCTGGATCCCGCTGGGCAATCCGAGCTACCTGCGGCAGGAATGCGAAATGAGCCTGCGGCGTCTGGGCGTCGAGACCATCGACCTGTTCCAGCTGCACCGCGTCGACGCCAACTTCCCGCTCGCCGACCAGCTCGGCGAGCTGACCGCGTTGCAGACGGAAGGCAAGATCCGCCACATCGGACTGTCCGAGATCGACGTCGACCAACTGGAGGCCGCCCGTCAGTTGGCGCCGATCGTGTCGGTGCAGAACATGTACAACCTGTCGACCCGCAGCGCCGAGCCGCTGCTGGAAGCCGCGACCGCCCAGGGCATCGGCTTCATTCCGTGGTTCCCGCTGGCGTCGGGCCCATTGGCCGCACCGGACGGTCCGCTGCAGAAGATCGCATCGGCCCACCATGCGACGCCGTCGCAGCTGGCGCTGGCCTGGCTGTTGAAGCGCTCGCCGGTGATGCTGCCGATCCCCGGGACGTCGCGGGTGGCGCACCTGGAGGAGAACGTCGCCGCCGCCGACATCACCCTCACCGACGAGGAATTCGAGGCGCTATCGGCTGCCGGTGCCGCTCAAAGCGAATAGCAATACGGTGTCCTGGTGGTAGTTGACCATCAGCAACACCCTGGCGGCGGATTCAACCCGCCTGAACCGACCAAAAAGGGCGGACCGGATTACGGCCGTTTCGTCGACGCGGTGCGCAAGCTGCAGGACCATGCGCGCGCCGTCGATGCGCCCGACGCGGTGATCACCGAAGCCGCCAACCGGCTGGAAGAGCTCTCGGCACTGCTGGCACCGTTCGACGCCGACGAGTGGCAGTCGCCGTCGGGACGCCGGATGGATCTGCCGGTCCGCGGGAACATCCTGACCGTCCCGATGGACGCGCAGAAGACCGCGGACGGCCGGATCGAAGGTCAGGCCCGCTTCGCCCGATTTCACCTGGGGCGCAACGGTGCCGTGCACGGCGGGGCTCTCGGCCTGATGTTCGACTCGATTCTGGGATTGACCGCGTCGGTGCTGACCGGTAGCCGCCGGCAGCGCACGGCATACCTGAAGGTCACCTACCGCAGCATCGTGCCGATCGAAAAGGAGTTGCAGTTCTCCTGCGGGATCGACAGCGTGGAGGGACGCAAGATCTTCGTATCGGGTCAGTTGACCGACGGCGACACCCTGCTGACCGAAGCCGACGCGTTGTTTGTACGGCTCAAGCCGGGGCAGCCCTGAGACACCTCCCCGATAGCATTGTCCGCGATCGCCTCACCTTCACGTATTGGAGACCAACCCGATGAGCGCCCCCGCACAGCCCGTCCCGGCAACGCCGATCCGGGTGCCTGCCGGGACTACCGCCGCGGCCGCTGTCGGGGAGGCGGGGTTGCCGCGGCGCGGGTCGCCGGAAGCGATCGTGGTAGTGCGCGACGCCGACGGCAAGCTGCGCGATCTGAGCTGGGTGCCTGACACGGATGTCGAGGTCACCCCGGTCGCGGCGAACACCGACGACGGCCGCAGCGTCATCCGGCACTCGACCGCGCACGTGCTGGCCCAGGCCGTGCAGGACCTGTTTCCGCACGCGAAGTTGGGGATTGGACCGCCGATCGTCGACGGCTTCTACTACGACTTCGACGTCATCGAGCCCTTCACGCCGGAGAACCTCGAAGCGCTGGAAAAGCGGATGCGCCAGATCGTCAAGGAAGGCCAGCTGTTCGACCGGCGGGTCTACCAGTCAAAGGACGAGGCGCGCGAAGAGCTGGCCAACGAGCCGTTCAAGCTCGAACTCATCGACGACAAGTCGGGCGACCCGGACGTCATGGAGGTCGGTGGAGACGAGCTGACCGCCTACGACAACCTCAACCCGCGAACCCGCCAACGGGTGTGGGGCGACCTGTGCCGCGGCCCGCACATCCCGACCACCAAGCACATCCCGGCGTTCAAGCTGACCCGCAGCTCCGCGGCCTACTGGCGGGGCGACCAGAACAACGCCAGCCTGCAACGGATCTACGGCACCGCGTGGGAGTCGCAGGAGGCAATGGAGCGTCACCTCGAGCTGATCGCCGAGGCGCAGCGCCGCGACCACCGCAAGCTGGGCGTGGAGCTGGACCTGTTCAGCTTCCCCGACGAGATCGGCTCCGGGCTCGCCGTCTTCCACCCCAGGGGTGGCATCATCCGTCGGGAGCTGGAGGAGTATTCGCGGCGCAAACACGAACAGGCCGGCTACCAGTTCGTCAACACCCCGCATATCACCAAGCAGCAGCTCTACGTCACCTCGGGCCACCTGGAGTGGTACGCCGACGGGATGTACCCGCCGATGCACCTCGACGCCGAGTTCAACGCGGACGGCACGGTGCGCAAGCCGGGGCAGGATTACTACCTCAAGCCGATGAACTGCCCGATGCATCACCTGATCTACCGGTCGCGGGGGCGGTCGTACCGTGAACTGCCGCTGCGGCTCTTCGAGTTCGGCAGCGTCTACCGCTACGAGAAGTCGGGCGTCATCCACGGCCTGACCAGGGTGCGTGGCATGACGCAGGACGACGCGCACATCTACTGCACCCGCGAGCAGATGCGCGACGAGCTCACCTCGGTGCTGCGCTTCGTCCTCGACCTGCTGGCCGACTACGGGCTCGACGACTACTACCTGGAGCTGTCCACCAAGGACCCGGAGAAGTACGTCGGCTCCGACGAGGTGTGGGACGAGGCCACCGCGATCCTGCGCGAAGTGGGCGAAGCCTCCGGCCTGGACCTGGTACCGGACCCGGGCGGTGCGGCGTTCTACGGTCCCAAGATTTCAGTGCAGGTCAAAGACGCGTTGGGCCGCAGCTGGCAGATGTCGACGCTTCAGGTCGACTTCAACATGCCGGACCGCTTCGAACTCGAATACACCGCGTCGGATGGGACGCGCCAGCGGCCCGTCCTCATCCACCGGGCGTTGTTCGGCTCGATCGAGCGGTTCTTCGGCATCCTCACCGAGCACCACGCGGGGGCGTTCCCGGCCTGGCTGGCGCCGGTGCAGACGGTCGGCATCCCGGTCGCCGACGAGCACATCGCCTACCTGGAAGACGTTGCCACGCAACTGAAGTCGCGCGGAATCCGGGCGGAGGTGGACAGCAGCGACGATCGGATGGCCAAGAAGATCGTGAACCACACCAACCAGAAGGTGCCGTTCATGCTGCTCGCCGGGGATCGCGACGTGCAGGCCGGCGCGGTGAGCTTCCGGTTCGCCGACCGCAGTCAGATCAACGGCGTGCCCCGCGACGTCGCGGTGGCAACGATTGCCGATTGGATCGCGCGACGTGAAAATTCCATTCCGACAGCCGAATCAGTAAAGGTAATCGGCGGTGAATGAGCAGGACGACACGATCCTCGACCGCGGTGTCGGGGAGCGCGACCACCTGCAACGACTGTGGACGCCGTACCGGATGAACTACCTCGCCGAAGCTCCCATGAAGCGCGACGACGCCGGGCGCGCCGAACCCTTCAGTGACATCCCGCAGATGTCCGACGAGGACGGACTGGTGGTGGCCCGCGGCGAACTCGTCTACGCCGTGCTCAACTTGTACCCGTACAACCCGGGCCACCTGATGGTGGTGCCCTACCGGCGGGTGTCCGAACTCGAAGATCTGACCGAAGCCGAGAGCGCCGAGGTGATGGCCTTCACCCAGAAGGCAATTCGGGTGATCAAGAACGTGTCGCGCCCGCACGGCTTCAACGTCGGCATCAATCTGGGGCACTCGGCGGGCGGATCGCTGGCCGAGCACCTCCACGTGCACGTCGTACCCCGATGGGGTGGCGACGCGAACTTCATCACCATCGTCGGCGGATCCAAGGTGATACCGCAGTTGCTGCGGGAAACCCGCCAGTTGCTGGCCGACGAGTGGACCAGGCAGTCATGAGCAAGCTGCCGTTCCTGTCGCGGGCGTTCTTCTCCCGGATCACCGAGCCGGTGGCCCGGGCCGCCCTGTGGGTCGGTCTGACGCCGGACGCCGCCACCGTCATCGGAACCACCGCAACGGTGGCGGGCGCGTTGATTCTCTTCCCGATGGGTCACCTGTTCGCCGGTGGCTGCGTGGTGTGGTTCTTCACGTTGTTCGACATGCTCGACGGCGCCATGGCCCGCGAACGCGGCGGCGGCACCCGGTTCGGTGCGGTGCTGGATGCCACCTGTGACCGCATCAGTGACGGCGCGGTGTTCTGCGGGTTGCTGTGGTGGATCGCGTTCCACCTGCACGACCGGCTGCTGACCGTGGCGACCCTGATCTGCCTGGTGACCTCCCAGGTCATCTCCTACATCAAGGCCCGCGCCGAAGCCAGCGGGTTGCGCGGTGACGGCGGCTTCATCGAGCGGCCCGAACGGTTGATCATTGTGCTGACCGGTGCCGGGGTGTCGGACTTTCCGTTCGTTGCCTGGCCGCCGGCACTGCCCATCGGAATGTGGCTGCTGGCGGTGCTCAGCATCATCACCTGCGGGCAGCGGTTGTACACCGTGCGGACTTCACCCGGGGCCGTCGACCGCATCGCGCTGCAAGGAAAGAGTGAGCCGTGATACCTCCGTCGGTGGGCCTGAAGAAACTGCCCGGACGACCCCGCGAACTGTTGACCGGCACCGCGACCGGGTGGGCGTATGCGGCGGGCTGGCGGGCGGTTCGGGCGCTGCCGGAGTTCGCGGCGCGCAACGCGTTCGACGCGGGCGCGCGGTATGCGGCGCGGCGCGGTGGACCGGAGCAGCTCCGCAAGAACCTGGCGCGTGTGATAGGGGTACGGCCCGCCCAGGTGCCGGACTCGTTGATGCGTGCGTCCCTGGAGTCCTACGCCCGGTACTGGCGGGAGGCGTTTCGCCTGCCGACCATGGATCTGGCCGAACTCACCCGCCGGCTGGACAGCTGCACCGGTGGGCAGGACAACCTGAACGGGGCGCTGGCCGCCGGCCGGGGGGTGGTGCTGGCGTTGCCGCACAGCGGTAACTGGGACATGAACGGGGTCTGGCTCTCGCAGACCTACGGCACGTTCGCCACCGTCGCCGAGCGGCTCAAACCGGAATCGCTGTACCGACGTTTCATCGAGTACCGCGAAGGCCTGGGTTTCGAAGTCATTCCGCATTCGGGGGGAGATCGATCCCCGTTCGAGGTGCTGTGCGACCGGCTACGGGCCAACCAGATCGTGGCGCTGATGGCCGAGCGTGACCTCACCCGAACTGGCGTCGAGGTCGAATTCTTCGGTGAAACCACCCGGATGCCGGCCGGGCCGGCCAAACTCGCGATCGCCACCGGCGCGCAACTGCTGCCGTCCCACTGCTGGTTCGACGGCGACGGCTGGGAATGCAAGATGCAAGAACCGCTGGACTGCAGCAGCGGCGACGTCAAGGCGATCACTCAGGCGCTGGCCCGGGAATTCGAGACCAACATCGCCGCCAACCCCGAAGACTGGCACATGATGCAGCCGCAGTGGCTGGCCGATCTCTCGGACGAGCGGCAGGCCTGGTTGAAGGAAGCCTGATGCGGATCGGGATGGTCTGCCCCTACTCGTTCGATGTGCCGGGCGGGGTGCAGTCGCACGTCCTGCAGCTAGCCGAGGTGATGCGCGAGCGAGGGCATGAGGTCAGCGTGCTGGCCCCGGTGGGGGAGGACACCTCGCTTCCCGACTATGTCGTCTCCGCCGGGAAGGCCATTCCCATTCCCTACAACGGCTCGGTGGCCCGGGTGCGGTTCGGCCCGGCTTCTTACCGCGCGGTCAAAAAATGGCTCGCCGAGGGCGAGTTCGACGTGCTGCATGTGCACGAACCAAGCGCCCCGAGCCTGTCGCTGTTAGCGCTGAACATCGCCGAAGGCCCGATCGTGGCGACGTTTCACACCTCGGCCACCAAGTCGGTAGCGCTGTCGGTCCTGGGCGGCATGCTGCGGCCCAGGTTCGAGAAGATCGTCGGACGGATCGCGGTGTCCGACCTGGCCCGACGCTGGCAGATGGAATCGTTGGGGTCCGATGCGGTGGAGATTCCCAACGGCGTCGACGTCGAGTTCTTTTCGTCGGCGGCGCCGTTCGACGGATATCCGCGGCCGGGTAAGACGGTGCTGTTCCTGGGGCGGTATGACGAGCCGCGCAAGGGGATGGCGACGCTGCTGGAAGCTATGCCCAAGGTGGTGGAGTGTTTTCCTGACGTGCAGCTGCTGATCGTCGGCCGCGGTGACGAGGACGAATTACGCGGTGAGGCAACGGGATTCGCTGATAACTTGCGATTTCTGGGGCAGGTCGACGATGCGGGCAAGGCGTCCGCGATGCGCAGCGCCGATGTCTATTGCGCACCTAATACCGGTGGGGAGAGTTTCGGCATCGTTCTGGTGGAGGCCATGGCCGCCTGCACCGCGGTGGTGGCCAGCGACCTGGACGCGTTCCGACGCGTCTTGCAGGACGGCGAGGTGGGGCGACTGGTGCCCGTCGAGGACGGCAACGCGTTGGCTGATGCGTTGGTTGCGGTGCTGCAGGACGACGCGCTTCGGCAGCGATATGTCGCAGCCGGCACCGAGGCGGTCCGCCGCTACGACTGGTCGGTGGTAGCCAGCCAGATCATGCGGGTCTACGAGACGGTCGCAGGGTCTGGTGTGAAGGTGCAGGTGGCCGGCTGATGGAGTGGCTGGTTGCCGCAGTCATCGGGCTGTTCTTGGTGCTGGCGGCCTTTGGCGCCTGGGGCTATCAACGCGCCAATCGCTTGGACCGGCTGAACGTGCGCTACGACCTGTCCTGGCACGCGCTGGACGCAGCGCTGGCACGGCGGGCGGTGGTGGCGCGTGCCGTGGCGATCGACGCTTACGGCGGGTCACCCGAGGGCGAGCGGTTGGCGGCGCTGGCTGACGCCGCCGAGCGGGCACCGCGCCACGCACGGGAGACCGCGGAGAACGAGCTTTCCGCGGCACTGGCGATGGTCGATCCGGCGTCGGTGCCGGCGGCTTTGGTGGCGGAGTTGGCCGACGCCGAAGCTCGGGTGCTGTTGGCCCGCAGATTCCACAACGACGCGGTGCGCGACACCCTGGTGCTGGCCGAGCGACGGATGGTGCGATTGTTCCGGCTCGGCGGACGAGCGCCGCTGCCAACGTATTTCGAGATCGCCGAGCGGCCGCACGCCCAGCGGCACACCGATAGCGAGCTCAACCACCGCACCTCGGCGCGGGTGGTGTTGCTCGACGAGCACGGCGCGGTGCTGCTGTTGTGTGGCTCGGATCCCGCTATTACCGATGCGGCCAGGTGGTGGTTCACGGTCGGCGGCGAGGTACGGCCCGGTGAACGATTGGCCGAAGCGGCCGCGCGCGAACTCGCCGAGGAAACAGGGCTGCAGATCACGCCGGCGAACTTGGTGGGGCCCATCTGGCGACGCGACGAGGTCTTCGAGTTCAACGGCACCACGCTCGACAGCGAAGAGTTCTACTTCGTGCACCGCACCCAACGATTCGAGCCGACGGCCACCGGCCGCACCGAGTTGGAGCACAGCTACATCCACGGCGCCCGCTGGTGCAGCCCCGGCGATATCGCCGCGCTGACCGCTGCGGGGGAGCAGGTGTATCCGCGGCAACTCGGTGAGTTGTTGCCCGCGGCGGTCGAGCAGGCGGATCACTCGGCCAAGCACCAGGCTCGTGATTTCGTTGTGCCGCAGTCGATTCGCTGATGGTTCAGAAGGGTGGGGGTTCGTCACAGGGCGGCGCAGGCCCGCCGTTGCTGGCGTAGCCGGGTTGGCGGGCTTGGCGGTTCGCCCGGCGTTCGGCGTCGACGCGGTAGGCGCGGTCTTGGGCGCGGGTGCGTCGGCGCTTGGGCATCATCGCGGTGCGCTC
>NZ_LZLQ01000032.1 GCF_001673315.1 Mycobacterium asiaticum
GGGTTGTCGGGGGACAATCTGACGGGGTTTGGTGCTTTTAATACGGGTAGCGGTAATGTGGGGTTGTTCAATTCGGGTACCGGGAATGTGGGGTTCTTTAATTCTGGTACGGGGAACTGGGGGTTGTTCAATTCGGGGAGTTATAACACGGGTGTGGGTAATTCGGGGGTGGCGAGTACTGGTGTGTTCAATGCGGGTGGTTTCAACACGGGGTTGATGAATGCGGGCAGTTACAACACCGGTAGTTTCAATGCCGGTGATGCCAATACCGGCGATTTCAACCCGGGCAGTGTCAACACGGGCTGGTTGAACACCGGTGACACCAATACCGGGCTGGCCAACTCCGGCAACGTCAACACCGGCGCCCTCATCTCGGGCAACTACAGCAACGGCGCCTTATGGCGAGGCGACTACCAAGGCCTAACCGCCTTCTCCTACACCAACGCCATCATTCCCCAATTCAACATCGCCAACGTCCACGCGTCCGGCGGCGCCGGTCCGGTGACCATCCCGTCAATCCATTTCCCCGCGATCCCCCTGGACTTCGCCGCCACCGGCGCATTCGGTGGCTTCACCATCCCCTCCATGTCCATTTCCCCGATCACGGTAGCCATCAACCCGATCTTCGACCTAGGCCCGATCACGATCGAGGACATCGCATTTCCATCCCTGGGCCTCGACCCCGCGAGCGGTATCACGGTTGGCCCGATGTTCAGCTCCGGTTCCATCATCGATCCATTCAGCATCAAGCTGCTGGGCTTTATCGACGTCCCGGTCAGCGCGATTCAAACGCCGGGCAGTCAGATTCTGCCGTTCACCTTGCCGTTGAGTTCACTTGGCTTGACCACCCTGATACCGGAATTGACGATCCCGGGGTTCAGCATTCCCGTCGAACCCATCCATATCGAGCTGCCGCTGTCGGTGACCATCGGACCGTTCGTCAGTCCCGAAATCGCAATTCCCAAATTCCCGCTAGGCCTCGCGTTGTCCGGCGCCACACCCGCCTTCGGCTTCCCCCCAGAGATCACCATCGACCGAATCCCGGTGGTGCTCGACATCGACGCCCTCCTCGGTCCCGTCATCACCGGGTTGGTCATCCCTCCGGTCCCGGGCTTCGGCAACGCGACTACCGTGCCGTCATCGGGCTTCTTCAACAGCGGCGGTGGTGGCGTATCAGGCATCATGAACTTCGGCCACGGCGTGACGGGCCTGCTGAACCAAGCTCCGACTTCCCTGCTAGGCGCAGTCTCGGGCTACTTCAACTTCGGCACGCTCGAGTCCGGTGTGCTCAATAGCGGCGCCGGACTCTCGGGCCTGTTCAACACCGGCATCCTCGACCTCAACCTCATAGCCTCCGCCTTCAATTCGGGCGTCGGGAATTTCGGCAGGCAACTGGCCGGCTTCTTGTTCCAGGGCACGGGGCCGTAGCCGCCCGAGGCGGCGTCTGGGTGCTCGTTGTCTCCGCGCACCCGACGAGCCGCGCCGGGCGGTTCAGTGGCGCTTGAGGCGGATGCGCCACCACACAATGCCGGAGTACACCACCGAGAGCACCGCCAGCATGCCCATGTCGAACAGCCAGGCCCTGGGGGTGTGGGCCCAGTGACTGTCTTCCGGGCTCAGCGAACCCGGCACCAGCTCGCGCAGATTCACCGTCGCCGCCGATGCCGCATAACCCCAGCGCGCTGGGATCAGCCAGGACATCTGGTCGAGGAAGATCCGGTCGGTCACCGGGATCATTCCCCCGGCAAGCACCAGCTGCAGCATCAGCGACACCACCAGCAGCGGCATGATCTGCTCGTTCGACCGGGCGATCGCTGACAACACCAGCCCCAGAATCGCCGAGGCCACACACGTCGCGGCCACGGTGGTGAACAGTTCGAAACTCGGATTGCCCAGCACCAGCGCCTTCTGGCTGGGAGCGCCCTTGCCCACGATCACGATGGCGGTGGTGATCGCGGCCTGCAGCACCGCGAACACGAAGAACACCGTCAGCTTGGCACCGAGATATGCCCACGTCGAAAGGCCGACGGCCTGCTCGCGTTTGAAAATCGCACGCTCACCGATCAGGTCGCGGATGGTCAGCGCGGTACCCATGAAAACCGCGGCAATCGACAGCAGCGTCAGGATCTGGGCGGCCTCGTCAGGCGTATTGCTGGTCGGGGACGCCATCCGGAATCCGCTGTCGCCCGGCACGGTCAGCGACAGCGCGCCCAGGATGAACGGCAGTACCGCCAGAAAGACAAAGTAGGCGCGGTCGGCGACCACCAGCCGCACCTGCCGGCGGGTGATCGTGGAGAACTGTCGGCGCACACTGGTGTGCGCGGGCGCACCCAGGTCGCCCGGGGCCGGTTCCGGGGCGGTCGGTGACGGCTCCTTCTGCGCCAGGAAGCGTCGGTTGGCCTCCTCGGGGTCCGCGCCCACCTTGGCGAAAATGTGCGCCCAGTTGGTCGTGCCCATCACGTCGCCGATCTGATCCGGCGGACCCAGGTACGCCGTCTTGCCGCCCGGCGCCATGAGCAGCACCTGGTCACACACATCCAGGTAGGTCAGTGAGTGGGTGACCACCAGCACCACCCGGCCCGCGTCGGCCAGTTGCCGCAGCATCGTCATGACCTGCAGGTCCAGCGCCGGGTCCAGCCCGGACGTCGGCTCGTCGAGAATCAGCAGGGACGGTCCGGTGAGCAGTTCCAGCGCCACCGACGCCCGTTTGCGCTGGCCGCCGGACAGGTTGTCCACCCGGGTGTCGGCGTGTTTGGTGAGCCCGAGTTCGTCGAGCACCTGGGCCACCACCTGCGCCCGGTCCTCTTTGCTGGTGTCAGGCGGCAAGCGCAATTCCGCCGCATAGCTCAGCGCCTGGTTGACCGTCAGCTGCCGGTGCACGACGTCGTCCTGCGGCACCATGCCGATCCGGCTGCGCAGCGACGCGTACTGCTGATGAATATCGTGGCCCTCGAAGGTCACCGTGCCGGAGCTGGGAGTGGTGTACCCGGCGATGAGCCGGGACAGCGTGCTCTTGCCGGCGCCGGACCCGCCGATGATCGCGGTCAGCGTCCCGGGTCGCGCGGTCATCGCCACGTTGTCCAGCAGACGGTTGTCGTTGATGGTGAAGACGATGTCGCGTACCTCGAGTCCGCCGGTGCGGGTCGCGGCCTCGGTACGGCGCACCAGGATGCCGTCGGCGAACGCCAGGTCCACATTGCCGATGGTGACCACGTCGCCTTCGGACAGGATTGCCGACCCGACCCGGATGCCGTTGACGAACGTCCCGTTAATGGTGCCCAGGTCGCGGATCTCGGTGCCGACCGGCGTCGGGGCGAGTGCCGCGTGGTACCGCGACGCCAGTACGTCGGGAATGACGATGTCGTTGTCCAGTGCCCGGCCGATACGCGCCGAGTTCGACCGCGGTGCCTGCCCGGATCCGACCGTCGGGGCTTTGATTGTGCCCGTCGCGAGTTGCGAGACCGTGTCGTCGGGTGTGCGGGTCGGGGGAAGCGGTGCTGGCTGCGGCTGGCGGGCCGCCCGGGCGGCGGGGGGCGGCGCGATGGTCGGGATGGCGGTGGTGCGTTGTACGTCGTCGGGATGCGTCGGGCGGCGGACCGGCGGTGCGGGCGGCCGACCGCTCGGCGATCCGTCGGGCGCTGCGATGACCGGCAGCCGCTCGGTCGGCGGCAGCACGCCGATGTTGCCGTGCTGGTGGCCCACCTCGAAGGCGAGGCGCGGCCCGTCCGGACTACCGAGGTTGACGGCATGACCGTCCTGGATGTCCACTCCCGGAACGCGTTTGCCGTTGACGAAGATTCCGTTCTGCGAGGCATTGTCGATGGCCACCCAGCGACCCTGGTCGAAGCGGAGCAGCAGGTGGGCGCGGGCCACCAGCGGGTGCGCGACTCGCAGGTCGGCGCGAAGGTCACTGCCCACCACCACATCTGGGCCTGCCGCGAAGTCGCGGTGTGAGCGTGGGGACCGAACTGTCAAGACCGGCGGCGGGTTTGGGTTCATCAGCACACCCTAAAGCCGAGACCCTCCCTTACCGGCGCTTTAGCCGAATCCTCCACCACACGATCGTGCTGTAGACGAGGCACAGCAATGCCAGCATCGCCATGTCGAACAGCCAGGCGCTCTTGGTGTGGTTCCAATGCTGGTCTTTCGGGTCGGTCGGCCCGGGGGTGAGGCGGTGGGTGTCGATGGTCGACGACGCGGCCGCGTAGCCCCACCGCGCCGGTGTGGCCCAGGACAATTGGTCCAAGCCGGTGCGGTTCGTCACCCAGATCATGCCGCCGGAGAACACCAGCTGCGACATGATCGCGGTCACCAGCAGTGGCATGATCTGGTCCTGAGATTTGGCGATCGCCGACAGCGCCATGCCGAGAATCGCCGACGTCACACAGGTCGCCGCCACGGTGACGAACAGCTCGAACCGGACATCGAACAACAGCACAGGACCCGACAGCGGCTTGCCCCAGCCGATTACGGCGATGGTGGTGGAGATGGCGGCCTGCATGGTCGCGAACGCGCAGAACACCACGATCTTGGCGGCCAGATAGGCGCCGGTGGACAGGCCGACCGCCTGTTCACGCTTGAAGATGGGACGCTCCCCGACGAGGTCGCGGATGGTCAGCGCGGTACCCATGAAGACCGCGCCCACGTTGAGCATGACCAGGATCTGGCCAGGTTGGTTGGGCGCGCTGCTGAGTGGATCGGCCATGTCGAAGCCGGTCTTGCCGCGCACCGTCAGGGTCAGAACTCCGATGAGGAACGGCAGCAACGCCAGGAAGACGGTATACCCGCGGTCCGAAATCACCAGCCGCACTTGTCGGCGGGAGATCGTGGAGAACTGTCGAAGCCCGCTGTTGTGCACCGGTTCGCCGAGGTCGGCGGCTTGGCTGGCTACGGACGGACGGTCCTGTCCGGACCGGTTCCCTTCCAGGAACCGGCGATTGGCCTCGTCCGGGTCGGCACCCACCTTGGTGAAGATGTCGGCCCAGTTGGTGGTGCCCATTGCCTCGCCGATCTGGTCGGGCGCGCCCAGGAACGCGGTCTTGCCGCCGGGAGCCAGCAGCAGGATCTGGTCGCACACGTCCAGGTACGACACCGAGTGGGTGACCACCAGCACCACGCGGCCGGCGTCGGCGAGCTGGCGCAGCATCATCATCACCTGGCGGTCCAGCGCCGGGTCCAGACCCGAGGTCGGTTCGTCCAGGATCAGCAGCGACGGGCCGGTCAGCAGCTCCAACGCCACCGACGCGCGTTTGCGCTGGCCGCCGGACAGCTTGTCGACGCGGGTGTCCGCATGCTTGGTCAGCTCGAGTTCTTCGAGGACCTGGGCGACCACCTGGGCTCGGTCGGCCTTGCTGGTGTCGGGGGGCAACCGCAGTTCGGCGGCATACCCGAGTGCCTGGTTGACGGTCAGCTGACGGTGCACCACGTCGTCCTGCGGGACCATGCCGACTCGGCTTCGTAACGACGCGTACTCGGCATGGATGTCGTGGCCCTCGAAGGTGACGTTGCCGGTGCTGGGGCTGGTGTACCCGGCGATCAGGCGCGACAGCGTGGACTTGCCGGCACCGGATCCGCCGATGATGGCGGTCAGGGTGCCCGGGCGCGCGGTCAGCGAGATGTGGTCGAGCAGCTGCTTGCCGCCCTCCACGGTGAACGTGACCGAGTTGACCTCCAGGCCGCCGGTACGCGAGGCCACCGCGGTGCGACGGACCAGCGTCCCGCCGGTGAAGACCAGGTCGACGTTGCCGATGGTGACCTGGTCGCCCTCGGTCAGGATCGCCGACCCGACCCTGACCCCGTTGACGAACGTGCCGTTGACGCTGTTGTTGTCGCGGATCTCCGCACCCAGCGGCGTCAGGGTCAGAAACGCGTGATGGCGCGACGCCAAGACGTCCTGGATGACGATGTCGTTGTCGGTGGAACGCCCTATGGTGACGGAGTTCGACGGGATCTCGTGCGCCCCGGTCCGGGTCAGCAGGGCCTGGAACATCTTGGTGGCGATGTTTCCCTGCTCGGGCGGCTTGGTGATCGCCGCGGGCGGCATCGGGTTGCGCGGTGCCGACCTGGGCGGGGCAGGAGCGAAGTTCGGCGACGACGGCGGGGGTCCGCTGACCGGGTAGCCCGGCGGCGCCCAGGGCGCGCCGCTGCTGGGGTACATCGGTTGCCCCGGCGACGGTGGCGGCGGTCCGCTGGGAAGCGGCCGGCTCTGCGGCGGGCCGGCCCAGGCCGGTTGCCGCCCGGGCGGCGGTGGCGGGGGAGGAGGCCCGCCCGGCCCTCCCGGCGCGACCGGCTGGATGACGGGTAACGACTCGGTTTGCGGGGGACGACCGGCGGGACCCCGGTGCCGTCCCACCTCGAAAGTCAGCCGCGGCCCGTCCGGGTTTCCGATATTGACCGTCTGGCCGTCGTTGATGTCGACCACTGGGACTCGGCGACCGTTGGTATAGGTGCCGTTCAGGGAATTGTTGTCGATCGCCAGCCAGCGGCCCTGATCGAAACGCAACAGTAGGTGGGCACGCGAGATCAGTGGATGGGTAATGCGCAGGTCGGCGCGCAGATCACGGCCAACGACCACGTCGTGGCCCGCGGCGAAGGTGCGTTCCGACCCGTCGTGTCGAACGGTCAGCGTTGGCGGGGCGGGTGGGGGCATCGCTGACAACTTTAGCCGGTCGAGCCGTGGTTACTGCTTGTCAGGCGCGCCAGTGACCACGCAGTGGGTGCGGCTGTAGATGGTGGGCATGCACTGATTGCAGTGCGTGCACACCGATCGGGTGTGCGCACCGTCGGCAGCGATGCGGTTGACCAGGTCGGGCTCGGCCAGTAGCGCGCGAGCCATCGCGACGAACTGGAACCCCTCTGCCATGGCCAGGTCCATCGTCTCCCGGTTGGTGATCCCACCGAGCAGGATCAGTGGCAGCGACAATTCGGCCCGGAACAACTTGGCTTCCCGCAGCAGGTATGCCTCGCGGTAAGGGTATTCGCGCAGGAATTTCTTGCCGGTCATGCGCATCCCCCAGCGCACAGGCGGTTTGAACGCGCCCGCGAACTGCTTGACCGGCGCGTCGCCGCGGAACAGGTACATCGGATTGACCAAGGAGCTGCCGGCGGTGAGTTCTATTGCGTCCAGGCCGCCGTCCTCCTCGAGCCATTTGGCGGTGGTCACGGCCTCGTCGGTGCTGATGCCTCCACGGACACCGTCCGACATGTTGAGTTTCGCCGTCACCGCGATCTGTCGCGGTCCCTGGTCGACGGCGCGACGCACGGCCATCACCAACCCGCGGGCCACCTTGGCCCGGTTGGCCAGCGAGCCGCCGAACTCGTCGGTCCGGCGGTTGATCAGCGGACTGAGGAACGAACTGGCGAAATAGTTGTGCCCCAGGTGGATTTCGACGGCGTCGAAACCGGCTTCCACGGCGAAACGAGCGGCCTTGGCATGGTCGGCCAGCACGTCGTCGATGTCGTCGCGGTTGGCCTTCCGCGCGAATCGCATCCCGATCGGATTGAAGAAGCGCACCGGTGCCAGGGCGGTGGCCTTGTTGGACTTGGCGTTGGCCACCGGCCCGGCGTGGCCGATTTGGGCGCTGACCGCCGCGCCCTCGGCGTGGATGGCGTCGGTGAGCCGGCGCAGGCCGGGCACCGCCTCCGGACGCATCCAGAGCCCGTTGCCCTCGGTGCGGCCGCCGGGGGAGACCGCGCAGTACGCGACGGTGGTCATCCCGACACCGCCCGCGGCGGGCAGCCGGTGGTATTCGATGAGGTCGTCGGTTACCAGCGCGTCCGGCGTCCGGGCTTCGAACGTGGCGGCTTTGATGATCCGGTTGCGCAGCGTCAGCGGCCCGAGCTTGGCCGAGCTGAACACGTCTGGGGCAGCCGACATAACAGGGAGCCTAGCGGCTCACCGTCGTTTCGTGCGGGCGTGTCAGACTGTCTGACGTGGGCGCTATCACGCTGGACGGCAAGGCCACCCGGGACGAAATCTTCGTCGACCTCAAGCAACGGGTAACCGCATTGACCGAGGCGGGCCGCACACCCGGCCTGGGCACCATCCTGGTCGGGGACGACCCGGGGTCGCAGGCTTATGTGCGCGGCAAGCACGCCGACTGCGCGAAAGTCGGCATCACGTCCATCCGCCGCGACCTGCCTGCCGACATCTCCACCGCCACGCTCAACGAGACCATCGACGAACTGAACGCCAACCCCGAGTGCACCGGATACATCGTGCAGTTGCCGCTGCCCAAGCAGTTGGATGAGAACGCTGCTCTGGAGCGCGTCGATCCCGACAAGGACGCCGACGGGCTGCATCCGACCAACCTGGGTCGGCTGGTGTTGAACACCCCGGCGTCACTGCCCTGCACCCCGCGCGGCATCGTGCACCTGCTGCGGCGCTACGACATCGAGATCGCCGGTGCGCACGTGGTGGTCATCGGCCGCGGTGTGACGGTGGGCCGGCCGCTCGGCCTGTTGCTCACCCGCCGCTCCGAGAACGCCACGGTTACGTTGTGCCACACCAAGACTCGCGACCTGCCCGCCCTCACCCGGCAGGCCGACATCATCGTGGCCGCGGTGGGGGTGCCGCACCTGCTGACCGCCGACATGGTCCGTCCCGGCGCCGCCGTCGTCGACGTGGGTGTCAGCCGGGTAGACGGCAAGCTCACCGGGGACGTGCATCCAGACGTGTGGGACGTCGCCGGCCACGTGTCACCCAACCCGGGCGGCGTGGGGCCGCTGACCCGTGCCTTCTTGCTCACCAACGTCGTCGAGTTGGCCGAACAGCAATGACGGTGCGGGCCATTCTGGGGCGGGTGGTCCGCGCCCAATGGCCGATCCTGCTCGTCGGGATGATTTTCCTGGTGGCGTTCGTGTTGGCCGGCGCCAACTTCTGGCGTCGGGGGGCGTTGCTGATCGGCATCGGTGTCGGTGTGGCTGCCGTATTGCGGTTGGCCCTGCCCGACGAGCGCGCCGGCCTGCTGGTGGTGCGCAGCCGAGGCACCGACCTGCTCACCACGGCGGCGGTCGCCGCCGCGATGGTCTATGTGGCGTGGACGATCGACCCGCTCGGGACGGGCTAGCTGGGCTAGAACCCGGCCGGCAGGCCCGGAATGCCCGCCATCCCCGGAATGCCCTCCATCCCCGGAATGCCCGCCATGCCCGGTATCTGCTGCAGACCGCCCGGGATCTTGCCGCTCGCGACGTCGGCCATCACCGACGGGCAGTACATCTGAATCGCGATGGTGGTGAACATGCTGGCCATTTCCGGCGACATGCCGTTACCCCCGACGCGCGATGCGGCCGCGGCGAAATTCCCGCCGGGCTGGGCAAGCATCGGACAGACGGAGTGACCCAGGGCTTCCGCGTTCAGCGGGTCACCGTAGTTGACCCCGGCATTGGACAACGCGGTGATGAATGCGTCGTCGACGGGGCTGGCCTCGGCGGGGGCGGCTAACGCCGCGGCCGCAGTAAGCAGGCCCGCGGTTCCCGCCAGTAGGCGAACGGTCAGTGGCTGGTGACGCCATGGCTTCATCTGTGCTCCCTCATATGTGTTGAGAGCACCCAGGACTTCCAGTGGCACTCCAGTGACGCTATGAACCTTCGTCCACGGCGGTCTCATTCAGGACACGATGACATAAAGGTTTGACGTGCCAGGCGTTTGTAATTAGCCAGCAAACCCAGCGTCGATTAACGGCAGTCACGGCCAAGAACACGATCGCGTCACGCTGTGTCGCGACACGTCGGCGAACAACCCATTCGGCCACTGCGGCGGTTAACAATGCGGCTCATGATCTCTCGCCAGGCCTTTCTACGCGGCGCGGCCGGAGTGGTGGCGACCTCGGCCCTGTTCCCGGCAGCGCTGGTCCGGGCGGAACCGACCGGTGCCTGGGGCGGCCTGGCCTCCTCGATCGGCGGCAAAGTGCTGCTGCCCAGCGACGCCGGCTTCAGCGCTGGCAAACAGATATTCAATTCGATCTACAACACCTCGAGCCCTGCGGCGGTCGTCGTCGTCACGACCCAGGCCGATGTGGAGAAGGCCGTCGCCTTCGCGGCGGCCAACAAGCTCAAGATCGCCCCGCGCGGTGGTGGACACTCTTATATCGGTGCGTCGACTGCCAACGGCACCATGGTGCTCGACCTGCGCGGCCTGACCGGCGGGGTGAATGTAAACAGCGCCGCGGGCACGGTCACGGTGCCGGCCGGGACCGATCTGTACGCCGTGCAGCAGGCTCTGGCCGGCGCCGGACGGGCCATACCCACCGGCAGTTGCCCCACCGTCGGGGTGGCGGGGCTGACTCTGGGCGGCGGGATGGGCGCCGATTCCCGCCACGCGGGCCTGACCTGTGACGCTCTGCGGTCGGCAACGGTCGTGCTGCCCAGCGGCCAGACGGTCACCGCATCCGCCGACGAACACCCCGACCTGTTCTGGGGGCTGCGCGGCGGGGGTGGCGGCAACTTCGGGGTCACCACGTCTCTGACGTTCAACACCTTCGCCACCTCCGACTCCGATGTGGTGCGCGTCGTTTTCGCGCCGACGGCTGCGCCGCAGGTGCTCACGGGGTGGCAGACGTGGCTGGCCCAGGCTGACCGGAACACCTGGGGGCTGGTTGATCTGTCCGTGAACGGGACGCAGGGCGAATGCCATGTCCTGGCGACCTGTCCGGCGGGTTCCGGCCCAGCGGTGGCAGATGCGATCAAGGCAGCGGTGGGGGTGCAGCCCACCGCCACCGAACACAAGACGCTGAGCCGCATGGACCTGGTCAATTATCTGGCGGGTGGCAGTTCGGCGAGTTCACCGCGAGGCTTTGTGGCGGGCTCCGACGTGATCGGCACCATGAGCTCGAATGCCGCGCAGGCAATCGTCGCGGCGATCGGGAAGTACCCGCCGGCCGGCGGCCGCGCCTCGGTGATCGTGGACACGCTCAGCGGCGCCGTCGGCGATGTGGATCCCGCGGCATCGGCGTTTCCGTGGCGGCGGCATTCGGCCGTCGCGCAGTGGTACGTCGAGACCGGGAACGGACAGACGTCCACCGCCAGTACCTGGGTAGCCACCGCGCACCAGACGGTGCAACAGTTTTCGGCGGGCGGCTACGTCAATTACCTGGAACCCAACACCCAGGCCTCGCGCTATTTCGGGTCGAACCTCGCGCAACTGACTACCGTGCGGCAACGCTACGACCCAGACGGACTGATGTATTCGGGCCTCAGCTTCTGAGTACTGTCCAAAGGGACCACCCGCTCTCGCTGTCGGCGCCCGCGCGCTGAATATCCCTGTCGAATGTGCGCATCCTCGTTCGTCATCAGTAGAGGACGAAATATGGCGCACTCGTAGAAGGGAGCCTGAACCATGGGTGATGTCGACCGACTGAACAGCAACCTCGTAGCCCGTATACTCGACAGCGATGCAACAGCACCGCCCGCGCTGCGCCGCGCGGCATTCGACAATGCCGGCCTCGACGAGCCGATACGGACCTTGATCGACAAGGTCGCCTACCGCTCTTATGACGTCACCGACGAGGACGTCGCGGCCGTGCGGGCCGCGGGGCTCAGCGAGGACCAGGTATTCGAAGTGGTGGTCTGCGCGGCCGTCGGCCAAGCGTACCGGCAGTACCGCAGCGCGCTGTCCGCGCTCGTCGAGGCCACTGGAGCCGACCTATGAGGCTCGGTGTCCTCGACCGCGGTCATCCGTTGTCCACAAAGGCTTTGTTCGGCGTGATCCGGCTGGTCTCGCGGCAACCGGTGGTGGACGCCGTCAAATTGGCGTTCTACCGACGCGACTTCTGCGGCGCTGGGCCTTTGACTCATGAGGCGATGCGCGGCCCCTCCGACTGGTCGATCGGGGATCGTGAATTGATGGCCGCGTACGTCTCGTTGGTCAACGAATGTCCGTTCTGCATCGCGGCGCACACCGCCACCTCCAGCCTGTGGTACCGCGACGACGCGAAAGTGGCTGCCGCCCTTGCTGATCTGGATGCGGCGCAAATCGAGGAGCCGCTGCGGGCAACGCTGCGCCTGCTCGGCAAGCTCACCCGAGAGCACAGCGTGGACGCGGACGATGTCCGCGCGGTGCTGGGCGCGGGTGTCTCCGCGCAGCAGATCAAAGATGCCGTCGCGGTCTGCCTGGCCTTCAACGTCACCAACCGACTCGCCAACGCCTTCGACTTCACCGTCGCCGAGCCGGCCGCGATGACCGCCGGTGCCAAGCACTTGCTGAAGCGCGGCTACCGGTAAGAGATCAGGACAGCGTCGCCCGCACGCACACCGTGATGTAGGGCAGCGCGAGACCGTTGGCGTTGGCCAGCGCCGGATGGGTGGCCAGCAGATTGCGCACCTTGTCCAGCGTCTTGGTGCGCACCTCGGTGGGCGAGGTGATGCAGTAGGTGCGTGACGCGACGAGGTCGATAAGTGCTTGCGGCGTAAGGTAATTCGTCCATTCGACGTGATGGCGCTCCACCACGTGGAAGGGTTCGGGCAGTGTGGCCCGGTCACGTAGGGGGTCGTCGTCGCGACCGATGATCTCGCCCAGTTCGCGCACCCAGCCGAGCCGTTCGTCACGGGTGTTCCACACCAGACCCAGCCGCCCACCCGGGCGCAGCACCCGGGCCACCTCCGGGATGGCGCGCGTCGGATCCACCCAGTGCCAGGCCTGCGCCACCAGGACCGCGTCGACGCTGTTGTCCGGCAACGGAATTTCTTCCGCCGTGCCCAGCAATGCACGAGTCTGCGGCAGCGACGCGCTGAGCACCTCCAGCATCTCCGGCACCGGGTCGACGGCGACCACATCCAGGCCCCGCTCCACCAGCCGCGTGGTCAGCTTGCCGGTTCCCGCGCCGAGGTCGAGGACCTCGGTGGCGCCGGCTGGCAACAGCCAGTCGATCGCCTCGGGCGGATAGGTCGGACGGCCTCGCTCGTAGGCAGCCGCGGCCGCGCCGAAGGACAGGGAACGGTCGCGCTGAGAACGGGTCACCGCGGACTCCCGTCTGCGCCTGAGCCACCGGCCAATTCGAGGGTTTCGCGGATCAGCACACCCACCGCGTCGGACTCGATCAGGAAGCCGTCGTGGCCGCAGACGGACTTGACCACACGCACTCCGCCGCAGCCGGGCAGCAGCTCAGCCAGCTCGTCCTGCAGGCGCAGCGGGTAGAGCCGGTCGGAGGTGATGCCGCCGACCACGGTCGGGACCGGGCACCGGGTCAGCGCCGCATGCACGCCGCCGCGCCCGCGGCCGACGTCGTGACTGTTCAGCGCCTCGGTCAGGGTGACGTAGCTGCCCGCATCGAAGCGCGACAGCAGCTTCTCGCCCTGATGCTCGAGGTAGCTCTGCACGGCGTAGCGGCCGCCGGTCGCCGGGTCCTCGCCGAGCTGCGGGTTGTTGGAAAATCGGCGGTCCAGCTCCACCTCACCGCGGTAGGTCAGGTGCGCGATGCGGCGAGCGATCTTCAGCCCCTCGTCGGGTGCCCGACCGGTCTCGTAGTAGTCGCCGTTCTGCCAGTTGGGGTCGGCCTTGATGGCCGCGATCTGGGTGGTCTGGGTGCCCAATTGATCCCCGGTGGCGCGGGCTCCGACTGCCAGCAACAGGCCCGCTCGCACCCGATCCGGGTGCCCGACGATCCACTCCAAAGCGCGTGCGCCGCCCATGGACCCGCCAACAACGGCGGCCACTTGCGTTATTCCCAGTGCGGTCAGCGCGGCGATGTCGGCCTCCACCTGATCGCGCACCGTGATGTGTGGAAACCTCGACCCCCACGGCTTGCCGTCGCGGGCAAGCGAACTCGGGCCGGTGGACCCACGGCAGCCGCCAAGGGAGTTGGTGGCCACCGCACACCAACGATCGGTATCGATCGGTGCACCGGGCCCGGCCACCCCGTCCCACCAGCCGGGCGTCGGATGCCCGGGTCCGGCGGGCCCGGTGACGTGGGAGTCGCCGGTGAGCGCATGCAGCACCATCACCACGTTGTCGCGCGTCGGCGACAACTCGCCCCAGCGCTGTACGGCGATGTGGACGTCGTCAAGGACCGCGCCGCTTTCCAGCCGCAGCGCGCCGATGTCGACGACGCCGACTTCACCCTCGGCGGGCAACGCTTGCGTGGGCACGTCGGAGATCGTCATCTCGGCGCCCTCAGAACGCCGCCACGGTCTGTGGGTCGGTCCCGGCGGTCGACGAGGTCAATGCCCCGGCAGCCGAGAAACCAAGCTCCAAGTCGGCCAGGATGTCGTCGATGTTCTCCAGGCCGACGGCGAGTCGGACCAGTCCGGGGGTGACCCCGCTGGCCAGTTGCTCGGCGGCGCTGAGCTGCGCGTGCGTGGTCGAGGCCGGGTGGATCACCAGCGATCGCACGTCACCGATGTTGGCGACGTGGCTGTGCAGCTCGAGCGCGTCGACGAATGCCTTGCCGGCGTCCACGCCACCGGCCAGCTCGAAGGACAGCACCGCGCCGGTGCCTTTGGGAGCCAACTTCTTGGCGACCTCGTGCCAGGGCGAGCTGGGCAGTCCGGCGTAGTTGACCGACAGCACGTCCTCGCGGGCTTCCAGGAATTCTGCGACCCGCTGCGCGTTGGCGACGTGGCGCTCCACCCGCAGGCTCAGTGTCTCCAGGCCCTGCGCTACCAGGAATGCGTTGAACGGCGATGCCGCCGAACCGAGGTCACGCAGCAGCTGCACCCGGGCCTTGAGCGCGAACGCGGGCGGCCCCAGCTCGGCGTAGACCACGCCGTGGTAGCTCGGGTCAGGGGTGGTGAAACCGGGGAAACGGCCGTTGGTCCAGTCGAAGGTGCCGCCGTCGACGATGACACCTGCGATGGCCGAGCCATGCCCGCCCAGATACTTGGTGGCCGAGTGCACCACGATGTCGGCGCCTTGCGCCAGCGGCTGGATCAGATACGGCGTGGCGATGGTGTTGTCGACGATCAGCGGCACCCCGTTGCGGTGCGCGACTTCGGCGACGGCCGGGGTGTCCAGCACGTCGATCTGCGGGTTGGAGATGGTCTCGGCGAAGAACGCCTTGGTGTTGGGCCGCACGGCCGCCTGCCAGGAGTCAAGGTCGTCCGGATCCTCCACGAAGCTGACCTCGATGCCCAGTTTCGGCAGCGAATAGTGGAACAGGTTGTACGTGCCGCCGTACAACCGCGGACTGGACACGATGTGATCGCCGGCAGCGGCCAGGTTCAGGATCGCGAACGTCTCAGCGGCCTGGCCGGACGACAGGAACAACGCAGCCACGCCGCCCTCCAGTGCGGCGACGCGCTGTTCGACCACGTCGGTGGTGGGGTTGCCGATGCGGGTGTAGATGTTGCCCGGCTCGGCGAGCCCGAACAGGGCGGCGGCGTGCGCGACGTTGTCGAAGGTGTACGACGTGGTCTGATAGATCGGCAGCGCCCGCGCGTTGGTGGTCGGGTCCGGTCGCTGGCCCGCGTGGATCTGCTTGGTTTCGAAGGACCACTTCGCGGTCGGGTCGGTGTTCTCGGAGCTCACTCTGGTCGCTTTCTGCTATGAGGAAATGGCGGTTAGGCGAAGAGAGGCACAGCGGGAAGAGCCGAGTGGGTTAGAGAAGAGCGCATCACGTTTCCCTGTCAGCTCAGGGGCCCGGTTGATGGCGGACCCGCGCTTGCCGCGTAGCCGGTGCGGCTACTCAACCTGGTCATCACCCGGGGCACCCCACCGCGGTTGGAGGGTTGCCGGCCAGCAAGCCGGGGCTTGACGCTGGCACTCATGACCGATTCGAAGAATATCGTATGGCGGCTGATCCCCGCCAATTACTAGCTGGCGGGCGGCTCCGCGGGCTCATTGGCGCGAGAAGCCGACACGCACTCGTCCAGGAAATCCAAAATCACCTCGGTTACCCGGCCCGGCGCCTCGAACATAGGCACATGGCCGACGTTGTCGAGCCGAACGAACCGGTGGTCCTCGGGCAGGTGGCTGCGGAAGTGCTTGCTGAATCTGGGCGCCGGGACAACCCGGTCCTTCTCACAGACAACGAGCTGCGCCGGTACGGCGTTTTCGGCGAGCTCCTGCAGGCCGGGCATCAGCAGCGCTTTGACCAGTAGCTGAAAATAGGCCGGGCAGTGCGCGACGTCGTCGATGATGACGCTGAGTTCGCGCTCGCTGACCCCGTCGGGCGACGCACTGATCGCGTAGGTGGACAGATGCCTGCTGAAGGGGATCTGCAAGGCGCGCGGTCCCAGCAGCCAAGCGACCACCAACAGCGGAATGCCGAGGATGAACTTGGCGATCACCTCGAACTTGGCCGGGCTCCAGCGGGTCCAGCCACCCGCCGGGGCGATGCCGATGACACTGCGCGCGCGGCCGCGTCGCTCCAATTCGAACGCGACCCAGCCGCCCAGCGAATTGCCGACGATGTGCGCCGTGTCCCAACCCAGTTCGTCCATCTGCTGCTCGACGTGATCGGCCAGGACCTGAGAGGACAGAAAATACGTGCCGGCGCGCGGGCCGCCGTTGTGGCCGGCCATTGTCGGGGCGAAAACCTCGTAGCGGCCGGTTTCGGCCAGTTGCTGGGCAACCACCTCCCATACCGTCTGCGACATGAGGAAGGGGTGCAGCAACAGCACCGGCTCGCCCGAACCCAGGTGGATGGGCGTGCGGGTAGCAGCGCCGGATGCAGGCTTACGCAGACTTCGCATAATTTCGACAGTAAATGCGGTACCGCCGGTATCGCAACCTGCCCCAAACGCGCCGCTCGTCGCCGAACGTGCAGCCAGCTTCACGCTCGTCGCCGAACGTGCAGCCAGCTTCACGTTCGCGCGGGTGGGGTCCGTGAAAAGATCGGGGCACCATGAGCACCCCTCCCGGATCCGGCCGGATTTTCTCCGGCGTGCAGCCAACTTCGGACTCGCTACATCTCGGCAACGCCCTGGGCGCGGTAGCCCAGTGGGTCGGGCTGCAGGACGAACACGACGCGTTCTTCTGCGTGGTGGACCTGCATGCCATCACCGTCCCGCAGGATCCCGACGCGCTGCGGCGCCGCACGCTGATCACCGCCGCGCAATATCTGGCGCTGGGCATCGACCCCGACAAGGCCACCATCTTCGTTCAGAGCCACGTGCCGGCCCACAGTCAGTTGGCGTGGGTGCTGGGCTGTTTCACCGGGTTCGGTCAGGCCTCTCGGATGACGCAGTTCAAGGACAAGTCGATTCGCCAGGGGGCCGACTCCACCACCGTCGGGCTGTTCACCTACCCGGTGTTGCAGGCGGCCGACGTGCTGGCCTACGACACCGACCTGGTGCCGGTGGGCGAGGACCAACGCCAGCACCTGGAGTTGGCCCGCGACATCGCCCAGCGTGTCAACAGCCGGTTTCCGGATACCTTCGTGGTTCCCGACGTGTTTATCCCGAAGGTCACCGCGAAGATCTACGACCTGCAGGACCCGACGTCGAAGATGAGCAAGTCGGCGTCGACCGACGCCGGATTGATCAGCCTGCTCGACGATCCGGCCAAGTCCGCCAAGAAGATTCGCTCCGCGGTCACCGACAGCGAACGCGAGATCCGCTACGACCCACAGACCAAAGCCGGTGTGTCGAACCTACTGAGCATTCAGGCAGCGGTCACCGGCGTCGGCATCGACACCCTGGTCGACGGGTACGCCGGACGCGGTTACGGCGATTTGAAGAAGGACACCGCCGAAGCCGTCGTCGAATACGTCCGGCCGATCAAGGCGCGGGTCGACGAGCTCACCGCCGATCCGGCCGAGCTGGAGGCGGTGCTGGCCGCTGGTGCGCAGCGCGCCGACGAGGTGGCCAGCCGAACCCTGCAGCGGGTCTACGATCGCTTGGGTTTCCTTCCGCGTAAGGAATAAGTTGACCTCGAATAGCCAGCCTGAGTCCGCGTCGCCCGGGCTCTTGGATCGACTGCGCGCCCGGCACGGCTGGCTCGACCACGTGGTCAAGGCATACCAGCGCTTCAGCAAGCAGAAGGGGACCTTCTTCGCTGCCGGGCTTACCTACTACACGATCTTCTCGTTGTTTCCGTTGTTGATGGTCGGTTACGCGGTGGCCGGTTACATGTTGTCAAGGCGGCCGCAGTTGATGGGCACGCTGGAGGGACGCATCCGAACGGCGGTGTCCGGCGAGTTGGGTCAGCAGTTGGTGGACCTGATGAACAGCGCGATCGACGCGCGTGCCTCGGTCGGTGTGATCGGGTTGCTCACCGCCGCGTGGGCCGGCCTGGGCTGGATGTATCACCTGCGGGAAGCGTTGAGCGAGATGTGGTTACAGGCGACCGACCCCACCGGATATGTGCGCACCAAAGTGTCCGACCTGCTGGCCATGCTGAGTACGTTTCTGGTGATCACGGTGACCATCGCATTGAGTGCGCTGGGGCAGGCGGGCCCGATGAGCGCGCTACTGAGATTGCTTCACATTCCGGAGTTCTCGATTTTCGACGAGATCTTCCGCGGCGTCTCGGTGCTGGTGTCGTTGCTGGTGTCGTGGCTGCTGTTCACCTGGATGATCGCCCGGCTCCCGCGCCTGCCGGGCAGCTTCGTCACCTCGATGCGGGCGGGTCTGATGGCGGCCGTCGGCTTCGAGGTGTTCAAGCAACTGGGTTCGATCTACCTGCAAAGGGTGGTACGCAGCCCGGCGGGCGCCACGTTCGGGCCGGTGCTGGGGTTGATGGTGTTCGCGTTCGTCACCTGGTCGCTGTTGTTGTTCGCGACCGCCTGGGCCGCGACCGCCTCCGACGACGAGCGTGAGAGCCACGTGGACCCGCCGGCGCCCGCGATCATCAGACCGCGCATCCAACTGCAGGAAGGACCCACCGCCCGTCAGACATTAGCGGCGATGGCAGCCGGAGCCGTTGGGGCGCTGACACTTTCGCGACTGACAAAGCGCCGCAGACGTTAGCCGACCAGTTTCAGGCCGACGATGCAGCTAATCACCCCGGCGATCAACAGGATCTTGATCAGCGACGCCGTCTCGTCGCCGGTCAGCATCGCATAGCCGACCGTGAGCACCGCCCCGATGCCGACCCACACCGCGTAACTCGTCCCCGTCGGCAGGCTGCGCATGGCCACTGCCAGACCGCTCATCGAGAACAGCAGAGCGACACCGAAGATCACCGACGGGAAGAGCCGGGTGAAGCCCTGGGATTTGCTCAAAGCGGTTGCCCAGACCGCTTCGAGGACTCCGGAAACCACCAGGACGAGCCAAGCCATCACGCTACCTCCGGTCTGTGCTGCCACCGGCCGTTGGCCATGACTCCCGTGACCCGCAATTGCTGTTCCAGCACAACCAGATTGGCGGCACACCCGGTTCGTATCACACCCACGCCGTGCAGTCCCAGTGCGCGGGCCGGCGTGGTCGCAGTGGTCTGCACCGCCGCAGCCAGCCCCGCCGCGCCAGCGACGGCGCGGAACAACTGGTCCATGGTGGCGGTGCTGCCGGCGATCGTATTCGTGCCACGCACCCGGGCCACCCCCGAAGCGACGACGACGGGCACTGAGCCCAGCCGGAATTCGCCGTCACCACAGCCCGCTGCGGACGTCGCGTCGCTCACCAGCGCGACCCGGTCCGCGCCCACCGCGGCGATCACACCCTGGGCCACGTCAGGGTGGACATGTACCCCGTCGGCGATCAACTCGACCGTTACCCGCGGATCTGCAAGCAGAGCCAGTACGGGTCCGGGTTCGCGGTGGTTCAGTGGTGGCATCGCGTTGAACAGATGGGTGCCGACGGTGGCGCCCAACGCAATTGCGTGGCGGGTCTGTTCGTAGGTCGCGTCGGTGTGCCCGATGGCGACGACAACGCCTGCGTCCACGAATCGGCGGATCGTCTCGTCGCTGCCGGGTAACTCCGGGGCCAGCGTGACCATCCGCACGGTGCCGGCCGCTGCGGCCAGCACCGCCTCGACCTCCTCGCGGTCCGGCGGGCGGATTTGAGTGTGGTCATGCGCGCCGCACCGCCCCACGCTGAGCCAGGGACCCTCCAGGTGAATCCCGGCGATCCGCCCGCGGCGGGTCGCCTCGGCCAGCACACCAACGGCGGCAAGAAGTTCCGCGGGTGCGGCGGTGACCAGACTGGCTACCATCGTCGTGGTGCCGTGCTGCGCGTGAAACGCGACGGCCCGCTCGGTGCCCCCGTCGGTGAACGAGGCGCCGCCGCCGCCGTGCACGTGCATATCGACAAACCCAGGCACCACAACGGATTCGAGTAACTCGACATCTGGCGGCGCCGGCGGCGGCCCGGCGCCGCAGCCGACGATGCTTCGTTCGTGCGTGTGCACCCAGCCGGGCCGGCACACCTCACCGTCGACCACGACCGTGCCGGCATGGATCAGAGTCATGCCGACTCGACGGATTGCCGGGGCCAGCGCCCGCCGTTCTCCCAGAAGTGCCGGATGTCCTCGAGTTCGCGGCCTTTGGTCTCGGGCGCAAACCGGTACACCACGATCAGGGCGATCACTGCGAATGTGCCAAACGTCGCGAAAACGGTTGCGCCACCGAGCCAATTCAGCACCGTCAGGAAGAAGGCGGCGATCAGCGTATTGGCCACCAGGTTGGAAGTCAGCATCACGCTCGACCCCATCGATCGCAGCGGCGCCGGGAAGCTTTCACCGGCGAATACCCAAACCAGCGAACCGAATCCGAAGTTGAACCCGACTGTGAACAGCAATACCCCGCCGAATCCGAGCGCTAGCGCGAGGCCACCTTGATGGCCGGTGTCCTTGGGGTAGAAGGCGACCAGCACGGCGTCGGCAACAATCATCATCGCGATACCGGACAGCAGGATTGGCCGCCGGCCCAGCCGGTCGACCAGAGACAGCGACACGCACACGGCCGCCAAAGCCGCGACCTGAATCATCGCCGGCAGCGCCAGCTTGCCGAAATTGCCCTCGAAACCCATGTCCGCGAACAGCTGTGGGCTGTAGTAGACGATCGCGTTGATGCCGGTGATCTGCACGAGGAAGCCGAGTGCGACGACGAACAGGGTGGCCCGCAGATACGGTCGTCGCAGCATCTCGCTGACGGTGCCCCGGCCTTCGCTGACCGCGCCGGCGATCTCGGCCATCTCCGTCTCGGCGACGTCGGCGGGTTCGATGCGCAACAGCGCGCGGCGCGCCTCGTCGGTGCGGCCCTTGAGCAGATACCACCGCGCGGTGTCGGGCATCCGCAGCAGCAGCGGCAGCAGCAGCACTGCGGGGACGGCGGCCAGGCCGAGCATCCAGCGCCAGCTCCCCGTCCCGGCCAGCAGGTAACCGACCAGGTACCCCACGATGATCCCGGTGAGTGTCGCGAACTGATAGGCGGTCAACAGCCTCCCCCGCACCGCGGCCGGCGCCGATTCGGCCACATAGACGGGCACCACCACCACCGACACGCCAATGGTGACCCCCAAGAGCAATCGCGCGACCAGCAAGATCGGCAGCGAAACCGCAGTAGCGCCCAACAGGGCGAACAGCGCGTACCCGATGAGGATCAGCACCATCGACTTCTTGCGACCGATCGCGTCGGCCAGCACACCGCCGCCAAGCGCTCCGCAGATCTGGCCGAGCACCACCATCGTCGTCACCAGTCCCTCTTGCGGGATGGTGAGGCCGAACTGGTGGGGGAGGAACAACAAGGCGCCCGCGATGCTGGACAGGTCGTAGCCGTAGATAATCCCGACGCTGGCCGCAGTCAGCCCGACCAGCAAACCCCGACCGGTCAGCTTGTCACCTTGGCTCTGAGCACCGCGATCACCTTGGCCGGGTCCTCGGGGGTGAGGCACGGACGCACCCGGCGGCCGACGTCGAAGATCAGGAGGGTGGCCTTGCGGCCACGGTGAATGTCGAGCGGGAACCAGTAACGCGGATCGGTGGCGCCCCAGAACCGGCCCTTCCCGGTGGCCCAACCCATCTGCTTGCTCTTGATCCCCTGAATCTCGCTGTAGGCCACCCGTTTTGAGTTGGCAAACGGGAAATAGTAGCGGTGGATGGTGATTCCGTCCTCATCCAGCGTGAGGCCGGCATCCTGGTAGAGGGCGGTCATTCCGAAGAGTGTAGTGCTTGCTAGTGGTCGAGCCGCCGGTTCATCGAGCGCGCTACCAGGATCAATCCGAACACGACGACCGCGCCGACGACAGCGACTCCGACCCGGATGGGCAGCGTGTCCGCCGAGGACATCAGGCCAGCGGCCTGACTGTTCTCCGGGGCCCGGTTGGCCGGGTTGGGCTTGGTGGTCACCAGCGTGGGATCGGGTTCGATCAACGAGCCCACCTGCGTGCCCTGCGGGGTGCTGAACCCGTAGTCCAGCAGGTGCGCCGCCTGCTCCCACGGGGCGATCGGTTGGCGGGTGCCGTGCAGCAACACCGCCATCAGCCGTCGGCCGCTGCGGTTGGCTGCCCCCACGAAGGTTTGGCCGGCGTCGTCGGTGTACCCGGTCTTGCCGCCCATGGCGCCCGGGTAGTGGTAGAGCAGCTGGTTGTCGTTCTCCAGCTCGTAGCCCGGGTGGTCGCCGTGGCCGGGGAAATCGAAGGTCCTCGTCGCAACGATGTCGGCGAACACGGGGTTGCGCCAGGCGTACCGGTAGAACAGACCCATGTCGTAGGCCGAGGTACTCATGCCCGGCCCGTCGAGTCCGGACGGCGTGGCCACCCGGGTGTCGCGTCCGCCCAGTTTGGCGGCCAGCACATTGAGCTTTTCCAGCGCCGCCTGCATCCCGCCAAGCTGCATCGCCAGTGCGTGCGCGGCGTCGTTGCCCGAATGCATCAGCAGCCCGTGCAGCAACTGGTTTATGGTGTAGACGCCGCCGGCGTCCACGCCAACCTTGGTGCCTTCCGCCGCGGCGTCGTCGTCGGTTCCGGGGACCGTCTTGTTCTGGTTGAACGCGTTGATGGACGCCATTGCGACCAGCACCTTGATGATGCTGGCGGGGCGGTGACGGCCGTGCGGATCGCGGGCGGCGATGACGGCGCCGCTGTCGAGATCCGCGACCAGCCAGGCCTCGGCGGACACATCGCCCGGCAGCGGGGGAGTGTCCGGAGCCGCGATGATGCCGCAACCGGCCAGCGCATTGCCGCCGATCGGCGACGGGGGCAATGCCAGCGGCAGCGGCGGGTCACCGGCCTGGGGCACCTCCGACGAATCCACTGCGGGTGGGGTGTTGATCCGGTAGGGGCAGTTTTCGGTCCCGGCATTCGCCACGGCACTGGGCTCGGCCTGTGCCGCCGGGACTAGCAGTGACCCGGACCCGGTCACCGCGAAAACCGCTGCAGCCAGCCACGATGCGGCGCGTAAAGAGGTCCGTGAAAAGAGCATCGCTGAGCAGATTAAGTGATCAGACGCCCGATCGCAGGATGCCGCGCGGTACGTGAGTGACGCACGTGGTTTGACAGTGTCAATTAATGGGGTGACACTGTCAAACAAGATGAAATTGCTGACGCTGACCGAGTTCGCCGCCGCGGCCGCCCACGCCGTGCAGGCGTCCGGCGCTGTCCCGGAAAACCGGCAGGCCAAGCCCATCCCGGCCGAGCGGATGGTGCGGTACTACACCGCGCGCGGACTGCTGCCCCGGCCGGGAAACCGGGGCCGCGCCCTGGCCTACGGGCGCACGCACCTGGTCCGCCTGGTCGCGATCAAACGGTTGCAAGGCCAGGGCCTGTCGCTGGACCAGATCGCCGAATGTCTGGCCGGGATGTCCGCCGCGGAAGTTGAGGCGCTGGCCGCCATTCCCGAGGCAGCGATACCGGCCGCACTGGGCGATTCCGATCCGGAGCCCGAACCCGCGCGCGGCGCCGGCCGATTCTGGCGGGTGGTGCCCGACCGGACTGAAGCGGTCCCCGACCGGACTCCGGACGCACCTGCCGCGCCTGCCGTCACCAGCCTGCAGGGCGTCCGGCTTTCCGACACTGTCACATTGCTGATCGACGGACCCGTGCCCGATCTCGACGCTCTCCGCCACGCGGCGAGTCCGCTGCTGGACCTCATCGCTCACCACCGAAAGGATCCACAATGAGCGCTCAGTTGTTACCCCTGCTCCCGATCGACCCGGCGCACCCGGTCCGGGCCGACAGGCCCACGTGTGGCGAGCTCTCGGGTCCCGACGGCCGGTCCCTGCCGCTCACGGCGCTCAGTGTCGACACGGTCCTGTTTGGCTTGACCGCAACGTCGACTGTGCGACAACGCTTCGTCAACACCGGCGACACCACCATCGAAGCCACGTACGTGTTCCCGCTGCCGGCCCGCGCCGGGGTGACCGACTTCGCCGCCGATCTGGCGGGGCGGCGCGTAATCGGCATGCTGAAGGAGCGGGGCCAGGCCCGCTCCGATTACGAGCAGGCACTGCTTGCCGGGCAGCGCGCCGCGATCGTCGAAGAGGACCGTTCCGACGTGTTTTCGCTGCGGGTCGGCAATCTCGGTCCCGGTGAAGAAGCCACCATCGAGATGCGGCTGACGGGTCCGTTGTCGTTCGAGGACGGCGAGGCGACCTTCCGATTCCCACTGGTGGTCGCGCCGCGCTACACGGCGGGCAGCGCGTTGCCCGGCGACCAGACCGGCGCCGGCCAGGCTCGCGACACCGATGCCGTGCCGGACGCATCGCGGGTGACTCCGCCGCGCCTGGCCGACCAGGACGAGCGTCCCGACCTGCAGATCGCGCTGACGCTGGACGGCACCGGTTTGCCGGTGTCCGACCTGCGATCCAGCCTGCCCACCGCGGTGTCCGTGGCCGACGGGGTGACCCGGATGCGGGTCGAGCCGGGTGTGCGGGCAGACCGAGACTTCGTGCTGCGGTTCCGCATCGACCGCAGCGCGCTGTCGTCGTCGGCGCTGCTGGTCCCGGATTCCGAGGGCGATGAGGGCACTTGGTCGGTGACGCTGCTGCCGCCGCCCGAAACAGCCAGCGTGCCACGCGATGTCGTGGTGGTGTTGGACCGCTCCGGATCGATGCGCGGCTGGAAGATGATCGCCGCGCGCCGGGCGGCGGGCCGGATCGTGGACATGTTGGACGCGGCCGACCGGTTCTGCGTGCTGGCCTTCGACGACCAGATCGACAGCCCGGCGGGCCTCGGGGCCGGCTTGGTGGATGCCAGCGACCGGAACCGTTTCGCGGCGGCGTCGTGGCTGGGCGGCCTGGAGAGCCGCGGCGGGACCGCGATGGCCGAGCCGCTCTACCGAGCGGCGGAGATTCTTGGCGCGTCGGGTGACGAGCGGCTGGCAAGTGTGGTCCTGGTGACCGACGGGCAGATCACCGGCGAGGACCATGTGCTGCGTACCCTGTCGCCGGCCCTCGGCCGAACGCGGATTTACTGCGTGGGTATCGACCGGGCCGTCAACGCCGGGTTCCTGGACCGGCTGGCCCAGTTGGGTCGTGGCCGCTCGGAGTTGGTCGAATCCGAGGAGCGCCTGGATGAGGCGATGGCGCGGCTGGCCCGCACCATCGGGCGCCCGGCGCTGACCGGGTTGCGGGTGAGCGCCGAGGGCATCGAGATCATCGACGGCACGGTCACGCCCGGCCGATTGCCCGACGCCTTCGCCGGCGTGCCGTCGACGGTTTCCGGGCGTTACCGGGGTGCCGGCGATGCGACGCTGCGGGTCCAGGCCGACGACGGGTTCGTGCTGGAACTGCCGGCCCGCAGAGAGCCGCAAGCCATTGCAGTGCAGACGATTTGGGCGCGGTCAGTGGTCCGCGACCTCGAGGACGAGTACGCATCGTATTCGGCCGACGAGCAGCTCGCCGAGCAGATCGTCGCTCATTCCGTCCGATTCGGCGTGCTATCGCGGTTCACCGCGTTCGTGGCAATCGATCCGGAACGCACCGACGCCGGACCGCTCACCGAGGTGGTCCAGCCCGTCGAAGAGCCGGCGGGGTGGGCACCGACCGTGGGATTGGTCCGATCCGCGCAAGCGGGACCGGCCCCTGTCGTGCTGGCTATGCCCGCACCCGCCGGCGCCATGACAGAACTGATGGCTTGCGTCGGCGAGCAGCCGTCGGCCCGACGGCCGCTGGACAAGTTACTCAAACAGGTGGAGAAGAGCACCCAGGTGCGCCGTTCCGGGCTCGACACCGTGCTGGCGGAGTTGCAGCAGCATCGCGACGCGGAGTCTGATCCCGAGTTGCGCGCGGCGCTCGACCGGCTGTGTGCGGCGCTGGCTCGGTTCCTCGAGCATTCGACGGGCCCACAGAGTCGGCAGGTGCTGGTCGCCGTCGATGCGGTGAAGCGGGCGCTGGCCGCGCAGGGCAGGCCGGCGGGCAAGCGGCGCTTCTGGACGTGAGTGTGCGTTCACGGCGCCGAGTGGGTAACTGCGGCGACCCCACGCGGCGTGTCGGCACCCTGCGTGCACGCTGAAAGCCCTGCACGCACGCTGAAGGCCCGGTGTGCACGCTGAAGGCCCGGTGTGCACGCTGAAAGCCCGGTGTGCACGCTGAAAGCCCGGTGTGCACGCTGAAAGCCCTGCATGCACGCTGAAAGCCCGGTGTGCACAACCTGTTTCAGTCCACGCGGATTTCCCTGAGCACGCTCCGCAGGATCGACTCGATGGCGTCGAACTCGGCGGGACCGCTGATCAACGGCGGGGCGATCTGGATGACGGAATCGCCGCGGTCGTCGGTGCGGCAGTACAACCCGGCCTCGAACAGCTCCGCTCCGGCCCGCTTCAACAGCGAGGAACGTTCGTCGTCGGTGAATTTCTGTTTGGTCGCCTGGTCTTTGACCAGTTCGATGCCGAAGAAGAAACCCTCGCCGCGGACGTCGCCGACGATCGGTAGGTCGTACAGCTTTTCCAGGGTGGCGCGCAGGATGGGGGATTGTTCCTTGACGTGCTCGTTGAGGCCTTCGCGCTCGAAGATGTCGAGGTTGGCCAGCCCGACGGCCGCCGACACCGGATGTCCGCCGAAGGTGTAGCCGTGCCGAAACGTCGTCTTGCCGTCGTTGAACGGTTCGAACACCCGGTCGCTGGCGATCATCGCGCCCAGCGGCGAGTAGCCCGATGTCATGCCCTTGGCGCAGGTGATCAGGTCGGGCCGGTAGCCGAAATCGTCGCAGGCGAACATGGATCCAATCCGGCCGAACGCACAGATCACTTCGTCGGAGACCAGCAGCACGTCGTATTCGTCGCAGATCTCGCGGACCCGCTCGAAGTAGCCCGGCGGGGGCGGGTAGGAGCCGCCGGCGTTCTGCACCGGCTCCAGGAACACGGCGGCGACGGTATCCGGGCCCTCGAATTCGATGGCCTCGGCGATGCGGTCGGCGGCCCACCGGCCGAACGCCTTGGCGTCGGTGTCGAACGGCTCGGGCGCGCGGTAGAAGTTGGTGGTGGGCACCCGGAAACCGCCTGGCGCCAACGGCTCGAAAGCTTCCTTGTACTTCGGCAGGCCGGTGATCGACAAAGCGCCCTGGGTGGTGCCGTGATAGGCGATGGCCCGCGAAATCACTTTGTACTTATTGGGTTTGCCGACGAGCTTGAAATACTGCTTGGCCACTTTCCATGCCGTTTCGACGGCCTCGGTGCCGCCGTTGGTGAAGAAGACCCGGTTCAGGTCGCCCGGCGCGTACCCGGCCAGCCGCTCGGCCAGTTCGATGGCCGGGGGCGTCGTGTTGCCCCACAGCGGGAAGAACGCCAATTTCTCGGCCTGCTTGGCAGCCGCCTCGGCCAGTTCGGCGCGGCCGTAACCGACCTGCACGACGAACAGCCCGGACAGCGCGTCCAGATAGCTCTTGCCGCGGTCGTCATAGATTGTGACGCCCTCACCGCGAGTGATGACGGGCGGCGTGATGCCATTGCCGTGTTGGGCGAAATGCAGCCAAAGATTTCTGGACATGTTCTTCGCGAGCCTAGCGCTAGGCTCAAAACATGGCCGTCGCGCAACAGGTCTCCGAGTTCGAGGCGCTGCGCCCACATCTGATGTCGGTCGCCTACCGGTTGACGGGCACCGTGGCCGACGCCGAAGACATTGTTCAAGAAGCCTGGTTGCGCTGGTCGACCCAGGACGGCCCGATCAACGACCTGCGGGCCTGGCTGACCACCGTGGTGAGCCGGCTCGGCCTGGACAAGTTGCGGTCGGCGGCGCACCGCCGCGAGGCCTACACCGGCAACTGGTTGCCCGAACCCGTGGTCACCCGCTTCGACACGGCCGATCCGTTGTCGGCCGTGGTGGCCGCCGAGGACGCCCGGTTCGCGGCCATGGTGGTGCTGGAGCGGCTGGGCCCCGACCAGCGGGTGGCGTTCGTGCTGCACGACGGGTTCTCGGTGCCGTTCGCCGAAGTGGCCGACGTGCTGAACACCACCGAGGCCTCCGCCCGGCAGCTGGCGTCGCGGGCCCGCAAGGCGGTCGCTACCGCGCCGCCACCCGCAGCCGACCCCAGCCACGCGGAGGTGGTCGGCCGGTTGATGGCCGCGATGGCGGCCGGTGACATCGAGGCGGTGGTCTCATTGCTGCATCCCGACGTCACCTTCACCGGCGACTCCAACGGCAAAGCCGCCACGGCCGTTCAGGTCATCCACGGGGCGGACAAGGTGGTGCGGTTCATGCTCGGGCTGGCCAACCGGTACGGCGACGCGTTCTACACGGCAAACCAGCTGGCGCTGGTCAACGGTGAATTAGGTTCCTACACAACGGGTTTTCCCGCTTCGGAGGGCCGCCGCGAGATGTCTCCGCGGATCACTGCGATGACGGTGCGGGACGGGAAGGTCGTGGCGCTCTGGGATATTGCCAACCCCGACAAGTTCACCGGCTCGCCGCTGCGGGCGTGATCTAGGGCAGCACGATCCCAGTGGCCTGACCCAAACTGATCAGCTGGCCGCCGGGCGGCACATAAGGCCCGGTTGGCCCGTAGATCCCGTACATCGGGTTGGTCGGACCCACCCCGGCGTAGATGTCGTTGATCCAGCCGGTAGCCAGGGTGTACACCGCGGCGGTGGCACCTGGTGGCGAGAATCCGGTCAGCAATTGGGCGGCGAGATCGACGAGGGGGTTGCCGCCCAACATCGAGTCGACATGCGACCCACCGACGATCTCGATCCCGGAGAACTGTCCCGGGTACAGGCTGGCCAGTTGAGTTGTGGTGGCGCCGTAGGCATTCCAGGGTTGGGGCGGCGCGACGACCGCATAAAGCGGGATGTCTGCCGCCTGCAGGTTGGCCACCGCGGACCCGAAAGCCGCCGCATTGTTGGCGACCCCGTCGAACATCACCACGCCGAGCAGGTGGTTGGTTCCGGCCCCGAGGTTCGTCAGGTAGTTGCTGGCCGCCATCGTGGCCAGACCACCGCCGGCGGAGTGTCCGGTCAAGACGAAGTCCTGCGGCAGCGTGCCCTCGAAACCCGCCCAGTGTGCGGCGGCGTTCAGCGCGGTGTGGTTGCCCAGGAACAGCGAGCCCATTCCCTGCTGCATCTGCGGGCTGCCCAATGAGAGGCCGAACGGCAGTGGCACCGACGGGATGGTGGGTGTGAACACGACGCTATTGGTCTGACTGGCCAATTCGATGGCCAACGGCTGGTAGAACCAGCCGATAGCAGCGAACCCGTGCTGCAGATAAACGGTGCCGGTGGCATTCACTGCTCCGGCCGCCTGCGTCGGGAAATACCACAGGGCGGGGGCAGGATAGCTGAACTGCGGAATCGTCAACCCCAGGAACGAACTTGGGCCGACCGGTATTTGCAGGAAGGAGAATCCGATCCTGACGCCGGTCACGCCATTGGGGCCGGCGACGGCCACCGTCGAAGGGAAGTTGAGCAGCCCGCCCAGGCCCACGGTGTCGGCGGCCCAATTGAGCACCGCGCCCACCGTCGCAGGACCCGGGCCGCCGAACAGCGATCCCAGCGCCGCCGCATTCGCGGCCTCGGCGGACGCGTAGGCGGTCGCGGCCGCGCTCAGCGTGCGTTCGAACCCGGCTTGAACCAGGGCCGTCTGCGCCGACAGCGCCTGAAACTCCTCCGCGTAGTCGCCGAAGAGTCTCGCGAGGGCCGCCGAGATCTCATCGCCTGCCGCCGCGAGGATCGTGGTGGTCGACGGCGCCGCCGCAGCGGCGGCCTCTCTGATCGCGGTGCCGATGCCGGTCAAGTCCGCCGACGCTGATGCGACCGCCTCGGGCACTGTGATCAGGTATGTCGACACCCCCGCATGCTAACCAGTCGAATCGGAGTTGGGCACCGAATCGGCCCACGGCACCCGGCAGGCGGACCCGGAGTTGAAGCCCTGCTCGTTGATGCCCAGCGCCGAATACATGCGGGCCCGCATGTTCTCGATGCCGATCTGATAGGTCAGCTCGATCACCCCGGCATCGCCGAAGCGGGCGCGCAAGTCCTCGACCTGTTCGTCGGTCACCGAGTGCGGGTCGGTGGTCATGGCGTTGGCGTAGGCGATGGCGGCGCGCTCGTCGTCAGTGAACAGCGGAGAGGTTTCGTAGCGGGCAATGTCCTTGAGCCGGTCGATGTCCAGGCCGTCCAGCCGCTGCAACATGGACCCGAAGTCCACGCACCAGGAGCAGCCGATGGTGCGTGCGGCCCAGAACACGGCAAGCTCGCGAACACTGACCGGCAGCGTCCGCGATGCGCTCTGCAGCATCGTCTCGTGCACGGCGTTGGCGACCAACAGCCGTGGGTGATGCGCGGCGACGGTGAACGGCTCCGGAACCTCTCCGAAGCGCCGCTTGGCGACGCGGTACATGGTTCGCACCAGCAGGCCGGCGCGTTTGGGGGGCAGGGGTTCGATGCGGGTTTTCTGTGTCATGCCAGTGAGACGAGGCAGCCCGCCTGGATGTGACAGGGCAGGTCACCGTACGTTGCCAAGGATTTCCCAAGGATCCTCCAAGCGCTGCGGCCGAGTCTGGGTCGGTGGAGCGGGGAATATCTTCTTACTGGACCTATACCGAGATCCCGATGGTCAACGACCTGGAGGGCTACGCGCACGAGGAGGTCCTGGTTGCCGACTCGCGCTTGGACCAGACGGGCATCTGTGCCGCAGTCGACGCGGTCTTCGAGGCCAACCCCAATCTGGGCGCGGTGTTCGAACCGAGCCGGGACCGGTGGCTGTCTCGTCCCGGCGGCGGCTGGAGTTGGGCGATCGAACCGCCCGGGGTCACCGTGCCGGAGGTAATCGCCCGACAGCGCGGGGGCTTCGACATGCGTACCGGCCGGCTGTTCGCGGTGTCCTTGTTACCCGGGGCCCCCGACCGGCTGGTGCTCACCGCCAGCCGTCTGTGTGTTGACGACACGTTGTGGGGCAACGTCATTCATGCCCTGATGGCGGCTTATGCGGGTGTCCTCATGCCCGACACCAGCTACCAGGCTAGAAGTCGCGGCGCACACTCATGGGCGTGGTGGCGGGCAGGTCGCCGCCGGCGATCACTCGTCGCGCAACCGGCGTAAGCGCGTCGAACAGCGTTTGCAATTCGTCGTCGTCGAGTCCGTCGAACACCCGCAACGCCAGCTTGTCGGTGGCGGTCTCGATGCGGTCCTTGAGCTCTCGTCCGGCGGGAGTCAGTGATCCGTCGTCGCCGACCAGGCCGCGGTCGGCGAGGCGGCGGGTGCAGTCCGACCATTCGTCGTCGTCGTAGTGACGGGTGCGCTTCATGTAATCCGCCGGCAACGCGCTACTCGCCGTGTGGAACACGTTCGATTCCCGCCCGGAAATGCCCTCGGCGGCCAGCACCGCGACATGTCCGTCGCCGCGATGCTCACGCAGCAACGTCGTCGCATGCCACAACGCGGCGACGGGCTCCGTCGGCACCGGCAGGGCCAGGTTGGCGGCGAACAACACCCGGCCATCCACCGGAGTCCGCTGCGCGGCACGCACGGCCAATTGTGCTGCGGTACGGACATTTTCGTCATCGCTGACGCCGCAGCGGCGCAGCGCGGCCACCGCCGAGTCGCACCGGGCCTGCAACGCGAGATCCGGCCCGGCGATATCCCACGCTGCCGGAAGGGATTTGGCCACCCGTGCGGGCGCGAAGTTGTAGAACACCGCCGTCACGACCTGCGGTGGCACCGCACCCAGGGGTGCCGACCGAGCGGCGAAGTATCCCATCCAGAACCCGCGGTAGCCGAGGTTGTCCAGGGCCGCACGCGCTTCCGGTGCGAAGTAGGTGACGGCATGGATCGGCTCGAACCGGTCGTAGAACTGCCGGGCCAACTCGGGTGTGCGTTGCATGCTCGCGCCGGCTAACGCGAGAACATCGTCGCGCGCTTGACTTCCTGGATCGCCTTGGTCACCTCGATGCCGCGCGGGCAGGCTTCGGTGCAGTTGAACGTGGTACGGCAGCGCCACACCCCGTCCACCTCGTTGAGGATGTCAAGCCGCTCGGCGGCGGCTTCGTCACGGCTGTCGAAGATGAAGCGGTGCGCGTTGACGATCGCCGCGGGACCGAAGTAGCTGCCCTCGTTCCAGAACACCGGGCAACTGGTGGTGCAGGCCGCACACAGGATGCACTTGGTGGTGTCGTCGTAGCGGGCCCGGTCGACGGGGCTCTGAATGCGTTCGCGGGTAGGCGGATTCCCGGTGGTGATCAGGTAGGGCTTGATGGCGCGGTAGGCGTCGAAGAACGGTTCCATGTCCACCACGAGATCCTTCTCCACGGGCAGCCCGCGGATCGGTTCGACCGTGATGGTCAGGGACTTCTTTTTGCCCGACTGCCCCTTCTTGTTTTGAGGCAGCAGGTCGCGCATCAACACCTTGCAGGCCAACCGGTTCACGCCGTTGATCCGCATCGCATCCGAACCGCACACGCCGTGTGCGCAGGACCGGCGGAAAGTCAGCGTCCCGTCCAAGTAGCCCTTGATGTAGATCAGCAGGTTGAGCAACCGGTCGCTGGGCAGGCAGGGCACCCGGAAGCTCTGCCAACCGCCGGTCGCGGCGAAGGCATCCGGGTCGTCGGGGTTGAACCGGGCGATCTTCACCGTCACCATCACCGCGCCGTCGGGAACCGGAGGCAACGGCGGTTCGAGCGGCTCGACCTCGGTCTCAGCAGCAGTCATCAGTACTTCCGCTCCTTCGGTTCATACCGCGTCTGCACGACGGGCTTGAAGTCCAGCCTGACGTCGCTGAGCAGGGAATTCCCTTCTTGAGTATTCTCCTTGTAAGCCATCGTGTGGCGCATGTAGTTGACGTCGTCCCGGTTGGGGTAGTCCTCGCGGGCGTGGCCCCCGCGGGATTCCTTGCGGTTCAACGCACCCACCACGGTTACCTCGGCCAGCTCCAGCAGGAAACCCAGCTCGATGGCCTCCAGTAGGTCGCTGTTGAAGCGTTTTCCTTTGTCGTGCACCGTAATCCGGGAATAGCGCTCCTTGAGCGCGTGAATGTCGGTGAGCGCCTGCTTCAGCGTTTCCTCGGTGCGGAACACCGCGGCGTTGTTGTCCATCGTCTGTTGCAGGGCTCCGCGGATGTCGGCGACACGTTCGTTGCCGTGCTCGGACAGGATGTCGGCTACCCAACCGACCACCATCGCCGCCGGCTCCGGCGGCATGTCGGCGAAGTCGTGGCCCTGCGCGAACGCCGCGGCGGCGATGCCGGCGCGACGCCCAAAGACGTTGATGTCCAACAACGAATTGGTGCCGAGCCGGTTGGCGCCATGCACCGACACGCAAGCGCATTCCCCGGCGGCGAACAAGCCGGGGACGGTGTTGGTGTTGTCGCGCAACACCTGCCCGGTGACCGTGGTCGGGATGCCGCCCATCACGTAGTGACAGGTCGGGTACACCGGGACGAGCTCATGCACCGGGTCCACCCCGAGGTAGGTGCGGGCGAATTCGGTGATGTCGGGCAGCTTGGCTTCCAGCACGTCCTCACCGAGGTGCCGGACGTCGATGTAGACGTAGTCCTTGTGCGGGCCGCAGCCGCGGCCCTCCAGCACTTCCAGCACCATCGAGCGGGCGACGATGTCGCGTGGTGCCAGGTCGACGATCGTCGGCGCGTAACGCTCCATGAAGCGTTCACCGTCGGCGTTGAGCAACCGGCCGCCCTCGCCGCGCACCGCCTCGGAGATCAGGATGCCCAGCCCGGCCAGACCGGTCGGGTGGAACTGGTGAAACTCCATGTCCTCCAACGGAAGTCCCTTGCGGAACACGATGCCGATGCCGTCGCCGGTCAGCGTGTGCGCGTTGGAGGTGGTCTTGTACATCCGGCCGGAACCGCCGGTCGCCAGCACGATCGCCTTGGCGTGGAAGACGTGGATATTTCCCGTCGCCAACTCATAGGCCACCACCCCGGTGGCCACCGGACCGGTGGGCGTCTCGGTGAGCACCAGGTCGAGCGCGTAAAACTCGTTGAAGAACTGCACATCGTGCTTGACGCAGTTCTGGTAGAGCGTCTGCAGAATCATGTGGCCGGTGCGGTCGGCCGCGTAACAAGCCCGCCGCACCGGAGCTTTGCCGTGATCACGGGTGTGCCCGCCGAAGCGACGCTGGTCGATGCGGCCCTCCGGAGTGCGGTTGAACGGCATCCCCATTTTCTCGAGGTCCAGCACCGCGTCGATGGCTTCCTTGCACATGATCTCGACCGCGTCCTGGTCGGCGAGATAGTCACCGCCCTTGACAGTGTCGAAGGTGTGCCATTCCCAGTTGTCCTCTTCGACATTGGCCAGCGCGGCGCACATGCCGCCCTGGGCGGCGCCGGTGTGGCTACGGGTCGGGTAGAGCTTGGTCAGCACCGCGGTTCGCACCCGCGGGCCGGCTTCTACCGCGGCGCGCATCCCGGCACCGCCGGCGCCGACGATCACCACGTCGTATCGGTGTTGCTGGATCAACGGTCACCCCTCACGAGATGTTCGGGTTGAAGGTCACGATGACGTAGGTCCCCAATACCAGCGTGAAACCCATCGACAACAGCAGGATGCTGTTGAGCCAGAACCGGGTGACGTCCTTGCGGCTGTAGTCGTCGATGATGTTGCGCAACCCGTTCCCGCCGTGCAATTGCGCGAGCCACAGCAGCGCCAGATCCCAGAATTGCCAGAACGGCGAGGCCCAGCGTTGCGCGACGAAGTTGAAATCGATGCGGTAAACGCCGTCGTCCCACATCAGCATGATGAACAGGTGCCCGATCGCCAGAAATACCAGTGCGATTCCGGAGAAACGCATGAACAGCCAGGCGAATTTCTCGAAATTGGGGATGCCGGCCCGGCGCCGCGGCGACCGCGGATTGTCCAGGCTGGCGGGCCGGTCGTAGCTGCGTTGCCGAACGGGCGCCGTTTGCCCGGGCCCGAGTTGCAGGTCGTTGGTGCTCATTGCAGGTGCTCCCAGGCGTGGATGCCGATGACGACGCCGGCCATCACCAGCGGGACCAGGAAGGTGACCGCCACGATCCACAGCATGGTGCGCTGGTGGCGCGGACCTTCCGACCAGAAGTCGATCAGGATCACCCGAATGCCGTTAAGCGCGTGGAAGAGCACCGCGGCCACCAGACCGTATTCCATCAGGCCGACGATCGGGGTCTTGTAGGTGGACAGCACCTCGTTGTAGGTCTGCGGGCTCACCCGCAGCACGGCCGCGTCCAGGACGTGGACGAACAGGAAGAAGAAAATGGTGGCGCCACTGATGCGATGCAGCACCCACGCCCACATCCCGGGGTCGCCGCGGTACAGGGTTCGGGGTGGCCGCCGCTTGCGTAGCGTCGATGTCGGCGTTGCCGGATCGGCGGTTGTCGGTCGGGTATTCACCATTTTCACCGCCTCCCAAAACCGTCAGCTACCAGGTCTAGCCGGGCAACCGAGCTTAACTTGAGCAACGAGCCTGCGGTACCAGACAGTCCCATCCAAAATGTGTGTCGTAGCACAGGTTAGGGTGACCTAGCTCATTCAGGCTAGCGGTGAGCGGAGGTGTCAGATGTTGGAATTGAATTGGAATACGCTGCGAGACAGGGCAATTCAGGCCTCATCCGGAGCTTATTCGCCGTATTCGCGGTTCCCGGTTGGGGCTGCGGCTTTGGTCGACGATGGCCGCATTGTCACGGGGTGCAATGTGGAGAATGTCTCATATGGCCTCGGTCTCTGTGCCGAATGCGGTGTGGTCTGTGCGCTGCATTCCAGCGGCGGCGGCCGACTGCTCGCGCTGACGTGTGTCGACGGTGCCGGGTCGTTGCTGATGCCGTGCGGACGCTGCCGTCAATTGCTGCTCGAACACGGCGGCGCCGAGTTACTGATCGACCATCCGGGTGGACCTCGAGCACTCGGTGAGCTGCTGCCGGACGCCTTCGGCCCCGAAGACCTGAACCGGGAACGCCCTTGACGGGCATCGCATTCGACGCACCCACGGTCATCCGCACCAAGCGCGACGGGGGGCGGTTGTCCGATGCCGCCATCGACTGGGTCATCGAGGCATACACCGACGGCCGCGTCGCCCCCGAGCAGATGTCGGCACTGCTGATGGCGATCTTTCTGCGCGGCATGGACCGCGGCGAAACCGCCCGCTGGACCGCGGCGATGCTCGCGTCCGGGCCGCGAATGGATTTCAGCGACCTCGGGCTTCGCACCGTGGATAAACACTCCACCGGCGGAGTCGGTGACAAGATCACGCTTCCGTTGGTGCCTGTCGTCATGGCATGCGGCGCCGCGGTACCGCAGGCCGCCGGGCGCGGGCTCGGGCATACCGGCGGCACGCTGGATAAGCTGGAATCCATTGCCGGGTTCACCGCGGAACTGACCAACCAGCGGTTGCGCGAACAACTGCGTGACGTCGGGGCGGCCATCTTCGCTGCCGGAGAACTCGCGCCGGCCGACGCCAAGCTGTACGCACTGCGTGACGTGACCGGCACCGTCGAATCGCTGCCCCTGATCGCCAGTTCGATCATGAGCAAAAAGCTGGCCGAAGGCGCCGGGGCCCTGGCGCTGGACGTCAAGGTGGGTTCCGGGGCGTTCCTGAAATCCGAGGCGGAATCCCGCGACTTGGCGCACACCATGGTCGAATTGGGCATCGCGCACGGAGTGCCCACCCGCGCACTGCTCACCGACATGGCTCAACCGCTGGGTGCGACCGTCGGGAACTCGCTGGAAGTGGAGGAGACACTGGACGTGCTGGCTGGAGGTGGCCCGCCCGACGTCGTCGAGCTGACCTTGCGATTGGCCGTCGAGATGCTCGAGCTCGCCGGCATCGACGACGGCGACCCCGCGCAGACGCTGCGCGACGGCACCGCGATGGACCGGTTCCGCCGGCTGGTGGCTGCCCAGGGCGGTGATCTGTCCGAACCGTTGCCGATTGGCCGGCATTCGGAAACCGTCACGGCCGCCCGTAGCGGAGTACTGGGCGACATCGACGCGATGGCAGTGGGGTTGGCGGCATGGCGGCTCGGGGCGGGCAGATCCCGCCCGGGCGCGCGGGTTCAGCACGGCGCGGGCGTGCGCATCCACCGCCGTCCCGGTGAGCCGGTGGCGGCGGGCGAGGTGCTCTTCACGCTGTACACCGATACGCCGGAGCGCTTCGGTCCGGCGCTTGCTGAGCTTGACGGCGCGTTCGGCGTAGGTGACGAGACACCGGCACGTCGGCCACTGATAATGGGCGAGATAACTCGGTAGTTCCTGAAGACCTCGGGCAGCAGCATGTTTCGTGTTCAAATGGGGCCGGCCATGCAGACTTCGTTCGGATTGACGCTCACGGGTGACTTGGGCAAACCGTTGCTCATTGGTCGGTTACTGGACACCGACCCGTCGTCGGCAGCGGCACAATGGCGGACATACAACAAATAGGTGGATCTGAGAAGAACTCTCGCCGTCCCTGCTCAGCGATTGGAGCACGCGATGACAAGTGCATTAAGTCTGGAGAATATTCGCAAGGCGCCGAAGGCACTGCTGCACGATCACCTCGATGGCGGTCTGCGCCCGGCTACCGTGCTCGAGATTGCCGAGGAAGTCGGCTATGACGGGCTGCCGGCCACGGATACCGATGCGCTGGCGACGTGGTTCCGCACCCGTTCGCACAGCGGTTCGCTAGAGCGCTACCTCGAGCCGTTTTCGCATACGGTGGCGGTGATGCAGACTCCCGACGCGCTGTACCGCGTCGCGTATGAGTGCGTGGAAGATCTGGCCGCCGACGCGGTAATTTACGCCGAGGTCCGCTTCGCCCCCGAGTTGCATATCGACCGCGGTCTGTCGTTCGACGAAGTCGTCGACGCGGTGTTGGCCGGTTTCGTCGCAGGAGAGAAAGCCTGCGCGGTGGACGGTCGGACAATCAAGGTTCGCTGCCTGGTCACCGCGATGCGGCATGCTGCGCTGTCGCGGGAGATTGCCGAGTTGGCGATCCGGTTTCGAGACAGGGGAGTAGTCGGATTCGACATCGCCGGCGCCGAGGCGGGTCATCCGCCCACCCGTCACCTGGACGCCTTCGAGTACATGCGAGACAACAACGCGCGCTTCACAATTCATGCGGGGGAAGCATTCGGCTTGCCGTCCATCCATGAGGCGATCGCGTTCTGCGGTGCCGACCGGCTCGGACACGGGGTGCGCATCGTCGACGACATCGACGTCGCAGACGACGGCTCGCTGGCATTGGGCAGGCTGGCATCGATCCTGCGGGACAAGCGAATTCCGCTGGAGCTGTGTCCCAGCTCGAATGTGCAGACCGGCGCGGTAGCCAGCATCGCCGATCACCCATTTGATCTGTTGGCCCGGGCGCGTTTCCGGGTGACCGTCAACACCGACAACCGGTTGATAAGCGACACCACGATGAGCGAGGAGATGCAGCGTCTGGTGCAGGCTTTCGGCTACGGCTGGAGCGATCTGCAACGGTTCACCATCAATGCGATGAAGTCGGCATTCATTCCGTTCGATGAGCGGTTGGCCATCATTGACGAGGTGATCAAACCGCGCTACGCGGTGCTGATCGGCTGAGCGGGCTCGCCCGCGATTCGCAA
>NZ_LZLQ01000033.1 GCF_001673315.1 Mycobacterium asiaticum
GAATCCAGCGAACCCGACTTCGGCGTAGTGGTCGAGGCGCAAGCCGGTGGCCTGTTCGACGGTCTGCGCCAGCAATGCCGCGACCACCGATGGCTCCGCCACACCAGCGCGTGGCGGCGCCGACCAGACCGGCCCCCGCGAAACCTCGCCTCAAAAAACGCAGGCGTCGCTGGCTCCGTACAACGGCCCTGTGCCTGCTGATTCTGCTGTTGCTGGGCACGGCGGGCGTGCTCGGCAGCATGCTGTGGTTCGACTCCGCGGTACACCGCCAGACAGTGCTCGCCAATTACGCAGGCCGGCCGGCGGATGTCGCGGTGGAGAATCGGCGGGGGTTCCCGTTGTTCCGGTGAGCGATCGCCGTTCACCTGGCTAACGTACGTCTCCCCAGCAGTTGGTTATGGACGCGCGCGCAAACCGTTGACGAATGGGCATCCCATCAGGACCCGAATCGCCTGGCTGAGCCCGTTCATGTCGTCGACGGGCTTGTGGAACGGCAGCCGGATGTCGCGGTCGCCGTCGTTTCCCTCGATGCGGAACCGCACGCCATACCGGTCCAGTCCGAGCGGACGGACATGCCCGCGCCGCAGCGGCGCGGGCAACCGCGAGACCAGGCGGGCGACGACGTCGTTGTGAGCGGTGGAGAGGTGCCACAACAAGGTCGACTCGATCTCACAGAACGGATCGGGCCGCGCGGCGAGCAGTTCGCGGACGCTGACCGGCTCGGCGCCGGTCGCATCGGTAACCACAACCGAGTCGATCTCTAGGCGCAGCAGGGTGTAGCGGGGATCGTCTCCGGTGGCGGGCCCCGACCTGGGGGTGTCGATCTGTAGCAATACCGGAGCCGGGTTCTCGGCGGCGATGAGGTCGAGCAACTTGGACACTGCCCCGCCGGGGATCTGGTGGAGCCGGCCGCGGACCCAGACCAGCGAGCGGACCGGTTCGCGCACCGGTAGCGGCGCGTAGTCGGTCAGCTCCAGCAGCGCTTGCGTGCCGCACGGCACGTCTTCCGCACCGGCGTGCTCGCGGGGGAGCGCGACGGCGAAGGTGCCGTCGCGCAGCAGGTGATGGACGGGTGTGGCCACCGGATCGTTGCCCTCGACGGCCAGCAGCGCGCCACCGGCCCGGGCACAGGCGCTGCGAATCCGCTCGGCCGTCGTCGGCGTAGGGTGTGTGACCGGTAGCACCATTACCTCCGTCATTTAGGTAAGCCTAAGATAACTTAGGGCTGGTACGGTCGCAAGGGCCGGTCCGCCGTTAGGGTTGTGTGCGTGGCCCGCATCGCTTACCTCGGTCCCGAAGGGACATTCACCGAGGCGGCATTGCTCCAAATGTCGGCCGCCGGACTAGTTCCCGGGCAGCAGCCCGATCAGCTGCAGCGACTGCCGGTGGAGAGCACGCCCGCCGCCCTGGACGCAGTGCGAGTCGGTACCGCGGACTATGCCTGCGCGCCGATCGAGAACTCGATCGACGGGTCGCTGACCTCCACGCTGGACAGCCTGGCCATCGGTTCGCCGCTGCAGATCTACGCCGAGACCACGCTGGACGTGAACTTCAGCATCGTGGTGCAATCCGGTCGCAGCGCTTCCGACGTACGCACCGTCGCAGCATTTCCGGTGGCTGCCGCGCAGGTGCGGCAATGGCTCACCGCCCATCTGCCCGTGGCCGAGTTGCGCCCCGCGTACTCCAACGCCGATGCCGCGCGCCAGGTGGTCGCCGGCGAAGTCGACGCCGCGGTGACCTCCTCGTTGGCCGCAGCGCACTATGGCCTTTCGTCGATCGCCGAAGGGGTAGTCGACGAGGCCGGGGCACGCACCCGGTTCGTCCTGATCGGCCGTACGGGACGGCCACCGGCCCGAACCGGAGCTGACCGCACCTCGGCGGTGCTGCGCATCGAGAATGCCCCGGGAGCCTTACTGCTGGCACTGACCGAGTTCGGGATGCGCGGCATCGATCTGACCCGCATCGAATCCCGCCCCACCCGCACCGGTCTGGGCACCTACCGGTTCTTCGTGGACTGCGTAGGGCACCTGGACGACGACGCCGTCGCCGAGGCACTAAAAGCGCTACACCGTCGTTGTGCGGAGGTGCGTTACCTGGGTTCCTGGCCGACGGGCCAGCCCGCGGGGGTACCGCCGCCGTCCTCGCACGAGGCCTCGAGTTGGTTGGCGGCGCTGCGGGAAGGCAACTCCGCGTCAGCAGTGAAGAGGGGGGAAGGGCAAGGATGAGTGGCCGACTGGTACTGCTGCGGCATGGACAGTCCTTCGGCAACGTCGAGCGCAGGCTGGACACCCGGCCGCCGGGGGCGGCACTGACGCCGTTGGGCCGCGATCAGGCCCGCGCGTTTGCGCTCGGCGGGTCCAGCCGACCAACCCTGCTGGCGCACTCCGTGGCGATTAGGGCGTGCGAAACGGCGCAGGTGATCGCCACCCAGGTCGATGTGCCGCCGGTAGAACTCGGCGGCATCCACGAGGTGCAGGTCGGTGCGCTGGAGAATCGCAACGACGATGACGCGGTCAAGGAATTCAACGCCATTTACGAACGGTGGCACCACGGCGAGCGGCAGTTGGCGCTGCCGGGCGGCGAGAGCGGCGACGAGGTACTGGATCGCTATGTGCCGGTGCTGACCGAGCTGCGCATGCGCTATCTGGACGACGACGGCTGGGACGGCGACATCGTGGTGGTCAGCCACGGCGCAGCCATCCGGCTGGTATCGGCAGTGCTGGCCGGCGTGGACGGCGGCTTCGTGCTGGACAACCCGCTGGACAACGCGGAGTCCGTGGTGTTGGCGCCGATCACCGACGGACGGTGGAGCTGCGTGCGGTGGGGGACCTTGACGCCGCCGTTCTACCCGGAACCCGAAACGACGCCGGTGCAGGACGCCGTCTCGTCAGGCTCCGACCCGATGGGTTGAGATGGCCACCGAGGTTGTTTCCGCGCAAGCGCAACCGACCGCGTCGCAGTCGATCACAAAAGTGTGGGTGAACAACTCGGGGGCTCCGCAGGCCGGGTCGGTGCACTCCGCTCTGCCCAGCCAATGACGAATGACGGTGCCATGGCAGTGATCTAAGCCTGCCTGGCAGTCGCGGCAGCCTGTGCTCATATGCCGTTCATAGCACTGGACGCTGACAAATGGGGGAGCAACGCCGGATTATCCAGGCCGGCTTAGGCCCAGCCCAGCTCATCGAGCCTGTCGTCGTCGATGCCGAAATGGTGTGCGATCTCGTGGATCACGGTGATCGCGACCTGGTCGACCACGTCGTCCTCGGAGTCGCAGACGTCCAGCAGCGCGTCCCGGTAGATCGTGATGGTGTCAGGCAGGACACCGGCGTAATCGGAGTCCCGCTCGGTCAGCGCCACCCCTTCGTAAAGCCCGAACAAGTCCTCTTCGGGATGCCGATCGGAAACGAGGACCACGACGTTGTCCATCGCGGCCGTGAGCTCGACCGGGATGAGGTCCAGAGCGTTGGACACCAGTTCGTCGAAACGCTCCGGGTCCATCCGCACGACCACGGCGCTAGCTCACCGGCGCCGGCTCGCCGGGTGGTGGGCCGCCGTCCGGCGGCGGCGCGGGTGCCTGGGGTGCCGGCGCCTGAGACGGCGGGGCGGCCGGAGCCTGGGTGGGCGGCGCCGCAGGCTGCTGGTTGGGCAGGTGCTGATTGCCTGGAGGTGCGGCCGGAGTCTGCTGGGCGGGCGTCGAGGGACGCTGGGTGGGCGCCTGAACCGGGATCGAAGGCAGGGTGAGCCGCTCCTGCGGAATGTCGGGTGGCGGCACCGGAGGCTGACCGTTGATCAGCAGCGGTCCCTTGGCGCTGTTCACCAGGGTCGCCCAGCCACCGTTGCCCAGCGTCGCACCGATGTTGCAGGCGACCTCCCGGCTGCCCGCGGACCAACTGGGCAGCGACACCGTGGGGTAGATCAGGGTCAGGGTGGTGGTGCGCAGTTTGATGGGCGCAAGGTAGGCGTCGGTCATCTTCGTGCACGCGTCCTTGATGAACCCGTCCTGCTCGGCTTCGGCGGGCAGCGCGTCAGGGAACTTCTCGGCGAGGTTGACCGTGCCCGTGACTTCCATCGCGTGGGGCGCGGCGCAGTCGACCGGAACGTCGACCGGTTGGTTGGTGGTCGAGTCGATGCCCAGACAGGTCCCGGCCGGCCAAACCTTCGATTGGTCGATCTCGGCGACCTTGCCTTTGTAGGCGACCTGCTGGTTATTGGGGCCTGGCAGTTGCAACCCGCACAGCATGCGGCGCTCGCCGGCCTGGCGCCAGGCCCGGTCACCCGACCACAGCATGCTCACCGTGAACTTGCTGTTGGGATCGAACTTGGTGCCCAGGTAGCGGCGTACCGCAGGTTCGCATTGTTCGGTGTTGATCTGCTGGATCCGCGCCGGTGACGGCGGCGGGGCAGTGGGGCCGTATTCGGTGCCGGGGAAGGTCCGCATGTCGACGGATTCGGCGACTTCAAAACGGTGGTCGTCGGCGCAGCTGACGATGGTCGCTGATTCCGGTGTGCCGTCCGGCCAGTTGAGGCAGTCGCCGCTGGTGGCGCGGCTGAACGCGGCGTTGCCCTTGGAGCCGGCGCTGGGCACCGGGTCGCTGTCGATGTAGCCGGCCAGCCGGCCGGGACCGGTGCCGACGGGCAGGGCGGTAACCAGCCCGGCGATCAGCAGACCACCCAGCGCCGTCAGCAGCAGTCCTCGTCGGGTGGCGGATGCCTGCAATGCCCGCGGCCAGCGAAACCCGCGGGCACGCTCGGGCTGCGGCACGTTCTCGTCTGCCGCGGGCTCGTCCGGCCCGACGACGGCGGCGTCGGGTTCGAGTTCGGATTGGGGTTGTGTATCTGGCGCGTCCAACATCGGCTTCCATTCTGACAGGGCCGGATGAGGGTCGTTACCAATGTTGCAGATGTGAGACCCGGGTGGACGGCCCAGTAGTCTTGCGCCCGTGATCGACCTGAAGTTGCTCCGGGAAAATCCTGACGCCGTGCGGCGTTCCCAACTCAGCCGAGGCGAAGATCCCGCGCTGGTGGACGCGCTGTTGGACGCCGACGTGGCCCGCCGGGCAGCGATTGCCGCCGCGGATACCTTGCGTGCCGAGCAAAAGGCGGCCAGCAAGAGCGTGGGCGCCGCCTCGGCAGAGGAGCGTCCAGCGCTGCTGCAGCGCGCGAAGGACCTTGCCGAGCAGGTGAAGGCGGCCGAGGCGGACCGGGGCGCGGCTGAGGCTGCGTTGACGGCAGCCCACCTGGCGATCTCCAACGTGATAATCGACGGCGTTCCCGCCGGGGGAGAAGACGACTACGCGGTCCTCGACGTCGTCGGCGAACCCCCGGCGCTGACCAACCCCAAGGACCACCTCGAACTTGGCGAATCGCTGGGTCTGATCGACATGCAGCGAGGGGCCAAAGTGTCGGGGTCGCGGTTCTACTTCTTGACCGGCCGCGGCGCGCTGTTGCAACTGGGCCTACTGCAGTTGGCGCTGCGGGTGGCAGTCGACAGTGGCTTCATTCCGATGATCCCGCCGGTGCTGGTTCGCCCCGAGGTGATGTCCGGGACCGGATTCCTGGGTGCGCACGCCGACGAGGTCTACCGGTTGGAGGCCGACGACCTCTACCTGGTTGGCACCTCCGAAGTGCCGCTGGCGGGCTACCACTCCGGCGAGATCCTCGACCTGTCCGGCGGCCCGTTGCGGTATGCGGGCTGGTCGTCCTGTTTCCGCCGGGAGGCCGGCAGTTACGGCAAAGACACCCGCGGCATCATCCGGGTGCATCAGTTCGACAAGGTGGAGGGCTTCGTCTACTGCCGGCCGGAGGACGCCGAGGCCGAACACCAGCGTCTGCTGGGCTGGCAGCGCGAGATGCTGGCGTACATCGAGGTGCCCTACCGGGTGATCGATGTGGCCGCCGGGGATCTCGGCTCGTCGGCGGCCCGCAAGTTCGACTGCGAGGCCTGGGTGCCCACTCAGGCGACCTACCGCGAGCTGACGTCGACCTCGAACTGCACCACCTTTCAGGCGCGCCGGTTGGCGACCCGGTATCGGGACTCCGCGGGCAAGCCGCAGACCGCGGCCACGCTCAACGGAACGTTGGGTACCACACGTTGGCTGGTGTCGATCCTGGAGAACCACCAACAGCCGGACGGCAGTGTGCGGGTGCCTGCGGCGCTGGTGCCGTTCGTCGGCACCGAGGTGCTGGAGCCCGCCTGAGGTCCGTTCCGGCGCTGGCGCGCTGAACATTTCGCGCTGCTAGACATTTCCTCCCGCAGCTGTCACGTTAAGAAGGCGCCGGACGTGGCCAAACGGGGGGACAGGTGGGTTTGCGATGAGCTGGCTCGGGCGCTGGTGGCGGCAGGCCGACCACTACGAGCAGCTGAGCGCGCACCTGCGTTACCGGGGAATGACGAGGCTGACCCGCAGCACCATCGCCACCGTTTGCGGCTCACTGGCGCTGGTCGCGATCGCGACGATCTGGACTCCGACCGGCCCGCGGGGCTGGCTGCAGATCGCGTGTGCACTGGTCGCCGGCGTCGGGGCCGGCATCGGTGCATTGCTGTGGGCGCGACGCTGGCCCGACCGCCGCGCGGCCGTGCGCTTCGCCGTGTTGTGCAACGTCAGCATCGCGTTGATCGCGCTGGCCCAGAGCGATCCCGTCGCCGCCATGCTGGCCTGCACGACGTTCGCGATCATGGCTGCGTATATCGCGGTGCTGCACACCGCGCCGTTGACGGCCTACAACTTTGCGGTCGCAGCCGGGGTGGGCGCGTTCGAGGCCGTGCGGTTCGCCGCGGCTCAGAACCTGCTCGCCGCCCTGTGCGGCTACTCGCTGGTGCTCACGCTGAACCTGGCGGTGCCGTTCGGCATCCAAACGGTCGTGCACTTGTTGGGCACCGACGCCATACGCGCCGAACTCGACCATCTCACCGGCCTGCTGAACCGCGGCGCCTTCCACCGGCGCGCGGGGAGATTCCTGCGGCGCGCCGATGCGACCCGAGCGGACCTGGTGATCACGGTGATCGACTTGGACCGCTTCAAGCAACTGAACGACGAGTACGGACACGGCACCGGTGACGACGCACTGGTCGCCGTGGCGGATGCGCTGCGGGAGAACACCGACCAAACCGCGGTTATCGCCAGGGTCGGCGGCGAGGAGTTCGTGATCGCCGACCTCTGGCATCCCGAAGAGCTGGAGGAGCGGGCGCAGATTCTGTGTGACGCCGTTGCGGCGTTGCCGTTCGGTCTCACTGCGAGCGTGGGCACGGCCCGCGTCCATCCCAGCGGTGGGACCAGCGCCGACGGTGAACTGCTCGGCAACCTTATCTCAGCGGCCGACGCGGCGATGTACGTCGCGAAACGTGGTGGGGGAAACCGGGTTTGCCACTATCGCGCGGCGGGTGCCGAATACTTCGACGACGAGCTCAGCGCTTAAGCAGTCACCGTCTGGCGGGAGCGTTCGTGCCGGTGCTGGCGTTCGATGGTGGCGAAGTAGAACGCGAAGGCGAACGCGAAGCTGGTAAACAAGCTGCTCACGAAGTACAACCACGGCCGCTTCAGTCCGCGCCGGTAGCCGTCGGTAATCGAGAACAGCGGCAAGAGAATGACATTCGCGATCGTGTAGTCCTGGCTTGCGGATCCTGCGGCCGGGTTGGTGAACATCAGCTGGATGTACTGCGTCCAACTGCCGGGGCCCCAGATGGGGTTGTGTGTTCCGGTGATGCCGTGCGGTGCGTAGCCCTGCACGAAGCGGATGTTGAAGTACCAGCCCAGCGCGATCGAGGCGACGCCGACGACGTAGTAAACGATCTCCAACCGTGAGAACGACGGTCCGTGGATGGGCCGGGCGTAGACCGCTGGGTTCGATTTGACGATCCAGAAGATGACGGCGATCCCGAGTACGGCGTGAGCAAGCAATGACACCATGCGCGCAGTCTCGCGCCCACCACAAAGTTTTGTCAATATTGCCAAAACAACGGATAGGAAAAATCGAGGCTTGGTAGTACTTTGTCGGGATGGTCCGGCCGGCACAGACGGTGCGCAGCGAACGCACCCGGGAGGCGCTGCGCCAGGCCGCCGTGGTGCGTTTCCTGGCCCAGGGTGTGGAGGAGACGTCGATCGAACAGATCGCCGCGGACGCCGGCGTATCGCTTCGAACCTTCTACCGCCACTTCAGTTCCAAGCACGACCTGCTGTTCGCCGACTACACCGGGCTGAACTGGTTCCGTGCCGCGCTGGAGGCGCGGCCCGCGGAGGAGTCGGTGGTCGATTCCGTGCAGGCAGCCATCTTCGCGTTCCCCTATGACGTCGAGGCCGTCACCAAGATCGCCGCGCTGCGCGGTGGTGATCTGGACCAGGGTCGCATCACCCGGCACATCCGGGACGTCCAAGCCGACTTCGCCGACGCCATCCAGGCCCAACTGCGGCGGCGCAGGCGCTCGGCGGGGCAGTCGGCCGAGGCTCAGCTGCGTATCACGGTGATCGGCCGCTGCATCGCGGCCGCGGTTTTCGGTGCGATGGAGGCTTGGATGGTCGGCGATGACCGATCGCTTGGCGCACTGGCCAAGATGAGTCACGTGGCGCTGGAGTCGTTGAGCCAGGGTATCGGCGACAGTTGGGCAGGCGCTGAAGTTTTGTCATGATTGACAAAACTTGTCGACCATGCCAGCCTTCGATCCGGGAGGTAGCGGCATGTCTGAATCGGAAACCGACTACGACGCGATCGTCATCGGGGCTGGCCACAACGGGTTGACCGCGGCGGTGCTGCTGCAACGGGCGGGGCTGCGAACCCTGTGTCTGGACGGCAAGCTCTATGCCGGCGGAATGGCGTCCACCGTCGAGCTGTTCGACGGCTATCAGTTCGAGATCGCCGGTTCGGTGCAGTTCCCCACGTCGTTGGAGGTCATCAGCGAACTCGGTCTGGACACGTTGCCGACGGTGGACCTCGAAGTGATGTCGGTGGCGTTGCGCGGCGTCGGGGACGACCCGCTGGTCCAATACAGCGACCCGATGAAGATGTTCGCGCACCTCAACGAGGTGCACGGAGCCGACGCCGTGGCCGGGATGGGTGGCCTGTTGATGTGGGCGCAAGCGCCGACCCGGGCGCTGGGCCGGTTCGAGGCGGGCACCCTGCCCAAGACTTTCGACGAGATGTATGCATGTGCGACAAACGAATTCGAGCGCTCGGCAATCGACGACATGCTGTTCGGGTCGGTCACCGAAGTGCTGGACCGCTACTTCCCCGACCGCGAAAAGCACGGTGCCATAAGGGGTTCCATGACCATGCTGGCCGTGAATACGCTCTATCGCGGACCCGCTACCCCGGGCAGCGCTGCCGCGCTGGCATTCGGACTCGGCATCCCGGAGGGTGACTTCGTCCAGATGAAGAAGCTACGGGGTGGCATTGGCGCGCTGACCACGCACCTGGCGGGAGTGCTGGAAGAACACGGCGGCGAGGTCCGTTTGCGCGCCAAGGTGACTGAGATCCTCGTCGACAATGCCGGTACTGGGGGGCGGGTGCGCGGTGTGCGCACCGAAGCGGGAGACACCGTGACGGCACCGATTGTCGTGTCCTGCATCGCACCTGATGTGACCCTCAACGACCTGATCGATCCCGCGCTGTTGCCGTCGGAGATCCGCGACCGCTACTCGCGTATCGACCACCGTGGCAGCTACCTGCAGATGCACTTCGCGCTCGAGGAAGCTCCCCGATTCGCGCCACCCTACGAATCGCTCAACGACCCGATCATGCAGGCATCCATCGGCATGTTCTGCACGCCGGAGGAAGTGCAGCAGCAGTGGGAGGACTGCCGTCGGGGCATCGTGCCGGCGGATCCGACGCTGGTATTACAGATACCGTCGGTGCACGACCCCGATCTGGCCCCGGAGGGTAAGCACGCCGCCTCGGCATTCGCGCTGTGGTTCCCGATCGAGGGCGGCCTACAAGAAGAGGGACGCTACGGTCAGGCGAAAGTGGAAATGGGGCAGCGCGTGATCGACAAGATCACCCGGCTGGCACCGAATTTCGAACGAAGCATCATCCGGCACACCACCTTCACGCCCAAACACATGGGCGTCATGTTCGGCGCGCCAGGCGGGGACTACTGTCACGGTCTGCTGCACTCCGACCAGGTCGGGCAAAACCGACCCGGTCCGAAAGGTTATATCGGACAACCCATTCCGGTCCAGGGCCTCTACCTGGGCAGTGCCGGGTGCCACGGCGGGCCGGGAATCACCTTCACGCCCGGGTACAACGCCGGGCGGGCTGCGCTGGCCGATCTCTAGCAGCGCGCTTGTAGCAGCGTGTCCAGGCAGGCGAGGAATTCGTCGGGACGTGCCGGGGTGAAAGCCGGCTTCGAACCCGGTATGTCCAAGGTAATCAGCGTGGACTTCAGCGGCCGGTACAGATCCAGCGGCAACCAGCGCCGAAAGTCGGGGCTGCCCCACACGTTGAATCGGAACGTGAACAGGCCCAGCGGCTCGGCCTGGTAGGACCGGATCTGGTCCAGCCCGATCACCTTCGCCGTTCCGGACGGAAAGTGATAGCGCCGCAACGTGATCGCCATCTCGTCCAACTGGACCACACCGTCGTCGTAGCAATGCTCGGCCATCGGGGTCATGCGCGGCCACTCCGCAACTCGTGGCCTCGGGTGGTCAGGCAGCGGCCGTCCGTCAGACGCCACTGCCAGCCGTGCAGGTTGCAGGTCAACGTGTCGCCCTCGATCACCCCGAATTTCGACAGGTCCGCCTTCAAATGCGGACACCGGCGCTGAATCTCCCAGCCGTCCATTGTGATCGACGCGGAATCGTCGTGGGTTTCGGCAAACCAACCGTCGGCGTAGGCGATCCGCTCGTCGGTCAGGCACTTGAAGAACGTGTACAGGTACTCGTTGTAGCCGCCCACCCGCCAGGCCCGGAAGCGCGTGGACAAGAAGATGGTGTTGACCCAGTCCGGTTCGTCGTCCCGCAACACGGTGCGCACCAACTCCGGCTCGATCGCGAACCCGTACCGCACCTTCTCGTCGGGAATGCGTTCGCGCACCGCCCTTTTGGGGAAGTCCAGGATCACCGTTTCGGGACCGATCACCAGCTCCACCGGATAACCGATGCCGTCGCAGATCTCGTTGCTCTGCAACATGATCGGCTCGAACAGCGCCCGCAGCGGCTCGAGCAGCGGCGGGCCGGCCGCTTCCGCCCAACCGGCCTTCTCGGCGGCCAGCACGGGCGCCATCCGCTCGGCGTAGTCGGCGATGTAGGCAGCCTTGCCGGTGGTGAAGATCTGCTCGACCTGATCGGTCGGCAGCGGGTGGTTCAGCGAGTTCAACGCCGAACCCGTGAAATCGGCAACCGTGCCCGGCATCATCAGCAGGCCGCCGTCATGCCCGTGGCTGCGCAACTGGTCAAGGAACACCATCTGGTCGGGAAAGATGTTGGCCGGATCTCCGCTGTCGTCGTTGAGGTCGCGCAGTGCCGGGTCCAGAAAGCACGGCGGGCCGGCCGACGGCACCACCCAGGTCGACCCGACCTGGGCGATGTACTGGCGGGCGCGGTCCATCTGGCGTTGCCGCTTCTGGGTGCCGAACGCCTCCTTGGCGCGAGCGGGCATGTCGTAGACCATCGGGTACCAAATCGCGCCGGAATACTGCAGCAGGTGCACATCGATGTGGCCGAAGTCCGCGGACAGGATGTCCAGGTCGACCGGGCGCGCGTCGTTCATGTTGAACACCGTGGTGTCACCGTCGGAAACCACCAGCGCCGAGTCGCCGATCGGTCCGTCGGCGGGTGCCCGCAAGGCGATGATCATGATGTCGAGATCGCCCTTGGGGCCCGAGAGCTGATGCTGCACCGAATCCGTGGTCTCGAAGAACCGGTGGAAGCCTAGCTTCTGTAACTCGTCGCGCAGGTCGGGGACCGGGAAGTCGGGCAACAGCACCACCGCGTCCTTGTTCACGTGGGCGGTGAGCAGGCGGGCGTCGAAGTGGTCTTTGTGCAGGTGCGAGACGTATAGGTAGTCACAGTCACCGAGGGCGTCCCAGTCCAGCCGGCTGTTGTCCGGGAATGGGAACCACGAGGCGAAGTACGCCGGGTTGACCCAGGGGTCGCACAATATGCTGCCCGCTCGGGTCTGGATGAGAAAGCCGGCGTGGCCGACGCTTGTGACCTGCACAAATACCTTTCGGGGGACGGTCGGAGTCACCACGAGTTTAGCGGCGTCACAGGCCTGGGTCTTGCCACAGCCGCATGCACCGGCCGGTCGCCCGCCAACCGTTGCGCTACCGCTGGAACGGCTGCGGACGGATGATCGGCTGGATATGTCAACACTCGCCCCGTACTAGGCTGAATTGCTGTGGAACCGGCATATGGCACCGCCATTACTCTCGCCCGCCTGATATTTCGCCTACAAGGTCTCAAGATCTCGGTGACGGGGGTGGAGAATCTGCCCACCAGTGGTGGCGCCGTGGTCGCGATCAACCACACCGGCTACCTGGATTTCACCCTGGCGGGCCTGCCCGCCTACCGGCAGGGATTGGGCCGGAAGGTGCGGTTCATGGCCAAGCAGGAGGTGTTCGACCACAAGATCGCCGGTCCGCTCATGCGCTCGTTCCGCCACATTCCGGTGGACCGGGAAAGCGGTTCCGCATCGTTTGCGGCGGCCGTCGAGAACCTGAAGGCAGGTGAACTGGTCGGCGTCTACCCGGAGGCGACGATCAGCCGGAGTTTCGAGATCAAAGAATTCAAGACGGGTGCCGCCCGGATGGCGCTCGAGGCGGGCGTGCCGATCGTTCCCCATGTCATCTGGGGTGCCCAGCGGATCTGGACCAAAGGTCATCCGAAGAAATTGTTCCGGCCGAAGGTGCCGATCCAGGTGATCGTCGGCGAACCGATCGAACCCACTCTCCCCACCGCCGAGTTGACCGCACTGTTGCATTCCCGGATGCAGCACATCTTGATCAAGGCGCAGGAGCAGTACGGGCCGCACCCGGCGGGTGAATTCTGGGTGCCGCACCGGCTGGGCGGTGGCGCCCCGTCGCTTGCGGAGGCGGCCCGCATGGACGCGGACGAGGCCGCACAGAAGGCGGCCATTCGAGCCGAACGCGCCCATCCATCTGGGGCCCCGGAGCAGTGAGCGATGGCGGAACCCACCTACCGCGCCTGCGAGATCCTGGCTCGCTTCCTGGTCCTGGCTACCGGAACCCGGATCACCTACCTGGGCGAGGAGAACATTCCCGAGCGCGGCGGGGCGGTGATCGCCATCAACCACACCAGTTATGTGGACTGGTTGCCCGCCGGGTTGGCAATGCGCCGGCGGGGCCGTCGATTGCGGTTCATGATCAAAGCCGAGATGCAACGAGTGAAGATCGTCAACTTCTTGATCGAACAGACGGGTGCCATCCCAGTGGATCGCAGCTCTGGAGCCGACGCCTACGCCTGCGCGGTGCAGGCGTTGCGGGCGGGCGAGGTGGTGGCGGTCTATCCGGAGGCCACGATCAGCCGCAGCTTCGAGCTCAAAAAGTTCAAGACGGGTGCGGCGCGGATGGCCATAGAAGCCGATGTGGAGATTGTTCCGTTGATCGTGTGGGGCACACAGCGCATCTGGACCAAGGGACGTCCGAAGCACCTGGGTTACCACCGGGTCCCGGTGACCGTGGCAGCTGGGCCGTCGATACATGCCACCGACGACATCTCGGCCACCAACGAAGTGCTGCGTGAGTCGATGAACGCTGTTCTGCATCGGGTCCAGGAGAACTATCCGCATCCGGCGGGCGAGTACTGGGTGCCGAGCCGTCTTGGCGGTAACGCCCCAACAATGGCGGAAGCAGCGAAAATGGATGCTGACGAGGCCGCGGCGAAGGCCGTCGGCCGGGACCGCGGGAGACGCGGTAGGGGTGAAGGAGACGTAACCGATGGCTGAGCCAGTCTTCCGGATGTTGGAATTCCTTGTTCCTTCTGCCGTCGCGTTGAACGGAACCAAGATCACGTACTACGGCCTGGAGAACATTCCCGCCAGCGGCGGCGCCATCGTCGCCCTCAATCACACCAGCTATGTGGACTGGATCCCGGCGTCGCTGGCCGCCAAGGAGCGTAAGCGGCGGCTGCGGTTCATGATCAAGGCCGAGATGCAGGAGGTGAAAGCGGTCAACTACGTGATCAAGCACATCCAGCTGATCCCGGTGGACCGCACGCAAGGGGCCGAGGCATACTCCGTCGCGGTTCAGCGCCTCAAGGAAGGTGAGCTCATCGGATTGCATCCAGAGGCGACCATCAGCCGAAGCTTTGAGCTGAGGGAATTCAGGACTGGCGCGGCCCGGATGGCCGTCGAGGCCCAAGTGCCGATCGTCCCGATGATCGTCTGGGGTGCGCATCGGATCTGGCCCAAAGATCATCCAAAGAAGCTGTTGCGAAACAAGATTCCGATCACCGCGGCAATCGGGCCACCCTTGCAGCCCGGGCGCGATCCCGATGCGCTCAATGGCACACTGCGCCAGGCGATGGAGGCGATGCTGTACTGGGTGCAGGAGCAGTACCCGCATCCCGAAGGGGAGTACTGGGTGCCGCGACGGCTGGGTGGCAGCGCGCCGACCCCGGACGAGTCCCGAGAATTCCGCATCGCCGAATTGGCCGAGCGGGCACAGAAACGAGCGCAGGACGGCGTGGCGTCGAAGAGGCGGAAAGAAGGCAACCCCCGCTGACGACACCGGCCGACTCTGACCAACGGATCCTATTGCTGAATCAGCCTGCACTCATTGGGTGCGACGTCGACGGCACCCTGTTCACCGATGACGAAACCCTCAGCCCTCGCACGCGTGCGGCAGTACGTGCCGCGGTCGACGGTGGCGCGCACTTCGTGCTGGCTACCGGCCGACCACCGCGCTGGATCCGGCCCGTCGTCGATGCGCTGGGCTTCGCGCCGGTGGCGGTGTGCGCGAACGGTGCCGTGATCTACGACCCCGGACAAGACCGGGTGATCTCGGCCCGCACGCTGGGCGTCAACACGTTGGCAGCCTTGGCCGAGATAATCCAGCGGGCCATCCCTGGCGCCGGGCTCGCGGTGGAACGGATCGGGGAGCGGGCGCATGACACGGCAACCCCGCAGTTCGTCAGCTCACCCGGCTACGAGCACGCCTGGCTCAATCCCGACAACACCGAGGTGTCGGTCCAGGACCTGCTCAGCGCGCCGGCGATCAAGCTGCTGATCCGCAAGGCGGGGGCGTCCAGCGCGGAGATGGCTGCGGTGCTGGCCCCGCACGTCGGCGACGAAGGAGACCTGACGTATTCCACCAACAACGGCCTGCTCGAGATCGTGCCGCGGGGCGTCAGCAAGGCCAGCGGTCTTCGTGAAGTTGCCGGGCCACTCGGGATCGGAGAAGACGAGATGATTGCCTTCGGCGACATGCCCAACGACGTCCCGATGTTGCTGCGGGCCGGCAGGGGCGTGGCGATGGGCAACGCACATCCCGACGCGGTGGCCGCGGCCGACGAGGTGACGGCCCGCAATAGCGACGACGGTGTCGCGCGGGTGCTGGAGCGTTGGTGGTCCTAGCCGTGGATGCGGCCGGGATGTGGGAGACTGCCCGCGGGTAGCGAAGGGACCGGAGGGTAGCTAGTGGGGTCAGAAGAAGACCCGCGGGAAGGTAACCAGCCCGCGGAGGGTGGGTCCGACGACGACCTCGAGGAGATCGAGCGCAAGAGAGAAGCCCGCGCGGACGGTGTCACCGAGCAGTTCGATCTCGAAGAAATCGACCGAACACGCAAGACCGCTGCTGAAGGCTCATCTGACAAAAGCAACGACCCGCCGGAGAAGCGCAGCCCGCGGAAGAGTTCGCTGGGCGCGAACCGCATCGCCAAGGACCCGGGTAAGGTGCCCGACTCTCCGCCCAAGCTCAAGCCCCTGGGCAGTGTCCAGTTCCAGGACGCCGCCACCACCAAGCCGCGCCCACCCACGCCGGCGGAGTTGCGCGCTCGACGGAAGTACGAAGACAAGCAGCGCGAAATCGAAGAGGCGCGACTCGCTGCCGAGGCCAAACGGCGCAAGCAGAAGCGGATCCTGATGGGTTCGGCTGCCGCGGTGGGCGTGGTGGGCCTGGTCGCGGGCGTCGGGTACTGGTTGTTGTCGCCCAGTCATGTCACCGCCCAGTGCGTCCGGGACGACCCGAGTGGTCAGCCGGTGATCGTCCCCGACAGCTACTGCACCGGGCACACTCCGGGTCTCAATGGATTCTTCTTCTGGGGCGGGCACTCTTACCGGTACTACTACGGAAGTTCCGGGTCGGTTGGCCAGCGGCCGATCGGTGGCTCGACTTCGGCCCCGAAGGGGGCCACCGTTACTACCAAGTCGGGCACCACAATTCAGCGCGGGGGCATCGGCGGCAGTGGCGGCAAGGGCGGCGGAGGCTCGTGAAGCGGGGCAGGACACCGCCGCGGCCGAACTGGCAGTCGATCGTCGAATCGCAGGGCCTGGTCTACGGGACGCCTGCGCGCGACGCCGGCGGTGCGGACCGGCCGTACTGGGACGAGTCGGTTTACTACGAATTCGAGATGGACGAGATCCTGGCCCTCGAAGCCGATGTTGAGCTACTGCACTCGATGTGCCTCAATGCCGTCGAGCAGGTGATCCTGATGGAGCGGTACGCCGATTTCGGCCTGCCGGAATGGAGTTGGCCCCATATCGCCGAATCCTGGCGCCGGTCCGACCCACATGTGTACGGCCGCTTTGACTTGCGCTACGACGGGCGCCGGCCGGCGGTATTGCTGGAGTACAACGCCGATACTCCGACCACACTGCTGGAAGCCGCCATCTGCCAATGGTATTGGCTCAAGGACAAGTTCCCCGGGGACGATCAGTGGAACTCGTTGCACGAACAGCTTGTCGACCGTTGGCGGGCAGTGCGAGATCTGTTGCCCAGCAACGAACTACACTTCTCCTGGTCTGGCGTCGAAGCCACCGGCGAAGATCAGATCACTACCACCTACATGCAGGAGACGGCCGCGGAGGCCGGCTTTCAGACCGTCGGCCTGCTGATCGAGGACGTCGGTTGGGACTCCGCGCTGGAGCGGTTCGTCGATTTGGAAGAAGACCCCATTCAGGCGATCTTCAAGCTGCACCCGTGGGAGTGGGTACTCGACGACCAGTTCGGCAAGTACGTGGTTTCCACACTGCCGCAGACGATGTGGATCGAACCGCTGTGGAAGACGTTGCTTTCGAACAAGTCGATCCTGGCCGTGCTGTGGGAGATGTATCCCGGTCACCCCAACTTACTGCCCGCATATCTCGACGACCCGCACGAACTCACCGAGTACGTGCGCAAGCCCAAACTCGGGCGTGAAGGCGCTAACGTCACCGTCGTCGGCGCCGGCATGGAGACCGCCACCGGCGGTTTCTACGGCGAGGAGGGCTTTGTCTACCAACTGCTGGACCCGCTGCCGGAATTCGACGACATGCGTCCTGCCCTGGGTGCGTGGGTTGTCGGCGACACCTCTGCGGGTCTCGGCATCCGTGAGACTGCCGGACTCATCACCGACGACGGCGCCGCCTTCGTTCCGCACCGAATCCCGCTCAGGTAACCGAAACAAGGGAGTTGATCTTCGATGACGACAAGCGTTGTAGCGCTGCATTCGGGAGACTACTGGACGCGGCTCGGCAGTGGCGCCGCGGCCATCGTCCTTTATTCGATTCTTGGGCTCGTGTTGATGGTGGTCGGGTTTTACGCGATCGACCTGACCACGCCGGGTCCGCTGCGCAAAATGGTCAACGCCGGAAAGCCCAACGCGGTCATCGTGGCCGCCGCCGGGATGGTCAGCATGGCGCTCATCGTGGTGCTGGCCATCTATTCGTCGTCGGGCAAGCTCGCTGAAGGGTTGCTGGCTTCGGCGGTCTTCGGGTTGGTGGGCATCGCGGCGCAGGTGTTGATGATGCGGATTGCCACCGTGGTGATCGGCATCGACATGGACGTTTTGTTCGAATCGGACGAGTACCGATGGGAATCGCGGATTGTGGCGGCAGCGCAATTCGCGCTGGGCATTATCGTGGCGGTCGCGATCCTCTGAGCCTGCTACCCGGTGGGCCTGATCGAGAGCGCAAGCTGCTGTGGGACGTAGTTGAGCAGTAGTGGGGCGAGCCCCATGAAGGGCGTGCCGAAGACGGTGGCCTCGATGTCAGTTGGCGGGGGGAACCCCAGGGGTGGGGCATAGCCCGGCACTCCAACCGTCGCGGTCAGATAATGCGGTTGCACAAGCAGCCCGTCGAATGGAACGTGGGGCGTGATCGCAATCGTGTGGGGGAGTGGAATTGCGATGTCAGGCACCGGTATGACGATGCCCGGCGGTATCACGATGTCCGGAAGGGGATATACGAAGTCAGTAAGACCGGTCGGCACCAGGATCGTCTCGTCCACGATCACCTGGCCGTTGAGAAAACCATTGAGAATGTTGGCCGGAGCGTCGACGAGGGTACTGATCGCTGCCACCGGGTTGCCCGTCGTTATCGCCTGGTTGAAAGAGACCAGACTGGCGGTGAAGGCGTCGAGTGCCGCGAACGGCGGGCCCGCCAGCGCATATGTGGTAATCAACGGCACACTGTAGGTGAGGCTGACGAATCCGGTTTGCGGGCTGAGCAGCGGAGCTACGACTCGCGCTTCAACATCGGTGGCGGTCAACGCATTCAGTACATTGGTGAAATTCTGCGATATCTGTCTTGGGATGGATGGCGGCATCAGGTCGGTGAGATATTGCGCTTCCTGACCGGGAATGTTCAGGATGGTGAAGAAATCATTAAGTGGGCCAAGCAATTTGGGATAGGCCGTGCCCGTCAGCGTGAGTGTGGTGGCGTCGAAGTTGATCGAGTAATTACTCACGTCGTAACCGGTGATCAGAAGCTTTCGATACGCGTCGGCTAGCTGCGCGATCGCGCCGTTGTAATTGCCTGTCGTGACGAGTGTCTGGAACGACGCCTGAACGCCCGACGCAAATGCGGGCAGTCCGGCCACCAGGCCGCTGAGCCCGCTGCTGGCCGACGTGAAGAACGTTTGGGCAAAGCCGGCCTGGGTGTTGACGAACTGCTGGACGAAGGACGCCGCGTTGAAAGACTGCAGTTGCTGGAAAGCTGCCTGAGCGGTCGTCGGCAGATTTGCCAAGATCGTGGGGAAATTTTGGATCGTACTGGCGAAGGCGGTTGCCGTCTGCTGTGCGTAACCCAACTGGTTGGCCAGGAATTGCCGCAGGAACGGGAACGGATTGGCGGTCCAAGCACCGCCGAGCGCCTGCAGGTTGTTGACCGTGTTGGAGAAAAGTTGGACGTACGCCCCGCCCGGGGTGGCGGCGGCACCGGGCGCGTTGACCAGAGTGCCTGTGGCGTTGGCGATTTCGGCGCCCACATAGGCCGCCGCGCTGCCGCTCATGAGGCGGACGAACTCCGCGTGGAATGCGGCGCTTCGAGCGCTGACGACCTGGAACTGCTGACCGAAATCCGCGAACATATTCGAAACAGCGACCGACACCTCATCGGCCGCCGCGGCGGCCAGGCCAGTTGTGGGGCTCGCCGCTGCGGCAGTCGCCTGTTCCAGCGTGGAGCCGACACTGGCTAGCTTCTCGGCCGCCGTCGTGACCCATTCCGGCGTTGTGACCACGAACGACATGGTCGTGTCCTCTCGACTGACTTCCCCCAGTTGCCTGTGCCCGTCAGACAGATTTGAGCTTAATCTCGCGCACCTCCGAGCGTCGGCGAATCGGCTTATTGATCCGGCTACCCGGCGAAATCCCGGGTCACGAACAGCAGGTGGACGAGCACCACTTGAGCGAAGAGCATTGCGAGCCCGGTGCCCAGAATCAGCGCTTTGCCCCGGCGATGATCGGCATAAATGAGCGCCAGGGCTATGTAGATACACAGACACGGCAGCGCATACCGATGTACCGCTACGAAACTGCTGTTGAGCGTGAAGAAAACGAGCGAGCACAGACCGAAGATGCCGAGCGGAACACCCTTGCCGCGATACGCGCAAAGCAGGTAAACAGAGCAACTCAACAGCAACGCGAGGCAAAGCAGCGGAATCGCGTAGTTGACCACGATGTCGTTGTCGATCGGGCGCCTACCCGCGACAGCAAGGACTGTTTCACGTGCCGAACGGAATATGGAATAGGCGAAGTTCGGATCGAACGAAAGATAACCCCACGCTTTGGTGGATTTGTAGGCAGTGAACATACCGAAGAAGTCACCGCGGACGGCCAACAAGTAGCACCCGTAAAGCAAGAACCCAGCGGGCGCCAGCAAGAAATAACCCAGGTTGCGGTTGACGGCTTTCTTGACGTTCCATTCGTACGCGCGAAAGTATTCCAGCCCGCACAGCCCGACAAAGAGGAATGCCGGGAGTCGGGTCGCGGTGAGGAGGGCGAGGGCAACGGCCATGAACGCCCAGCGCCGTTGCAGCGCGAAAGCATAGGCCCAGAACCCGACAGCGACAAAGACTGCTTCCGTGTAGAACAGATGCAGGAAGACTGCGGCAGGCGCCGCGAGGAACAGCGCGACGGTGACGTAGCGAAATTCTCGAAGCTTGAATTCACGCGAAATGGTCAAGAGCGCGGCGATGGCTAGGGCAAGGGCGACAGTGTTTACCAAGAGGCCGAGCAGCGGATAGGGAATGCTGTGGAGGGTCAGCGCCGAGCCGGTACCGACAATGAGCGGGAATAGCGGATAGAACGCGGCCGACGCGGGATTGATTTGGTAGCGCTCGTTGAGAATATTCAAATACCATTGCGCGTCCCACTGCATGGTGTGATCGAAGATCCCCGACCGATCACTGGACAGAAGCGCACCGATGAGTGTCAGCAGCGCCTGCCACGACACGGCAAGAAGCAGAGCGGTCGCTGCGTCGGAAAGACGTGCGCGGGTTCGGCGAACTGGTGCCGGTGTCTGGTGTGCCGGTTCCGGAGCAGTTGTCTCGCTGGGGGCCGCCAGCGTGAGCAGTTGTTCGGACTCGATCCGCACACGCCCTCCCTCGGTAAGCGCCGGTACGAAGTCCCTGAGGCTACCGAGGCGCCGCATTAACCGCACTTGATACCCACTTGCGCGGGGAGTCACACCTTGTCCGGCATTAGACGCGGACAGGGGCTGCCAGGTTCCATCCTCAAAGCTGTTGCACTGCATGGGGATTTGCGTCTCAACTTGTCGGGACCGAGCGGTATTATTCGAACATGCTTTCGAGTTCTCGTGAGGAGATTGACGAGGTCTTCGACGCACTCGATACCGACGCTGATCGGTTCTGTGCGTTGACTTTCGACGCGATCACCACCCCGGAGCGGTTGCGGGCGTTGGAGCGGTTAGAACAGGTGAGCCGCCGCCTACGCAGCCCGCAGCACACCCTGATCAACGAGGTCGGCGCCCAGGCCAGCGCTGAAGAGTTGGGCGGGACGCTGCGGGGTGCGTTGGCGGACAGGTTGCGGATCACCAAAGCCGAAGCCAGCCGCCGCATCGCCGACGCCCAAGACCTCGGGCCGCGCCGCGCCTTGACCGGGCAACCCTTGGCGCCGGTGCTCAGTGCGACCGCTCAGGCCCAGCGCGAAGGCTTGATCGGCGACGGGCACATCAAAGTCATCCGCGACTTCTTCGACCACCTGCCCGCCACCGTGGACGTGTTCACCCGCGAAGCCGCCGAAGCCGACCTGGCCGCCAAAGCTTGTGAATACCGGCCCGATCAGGTCGCCACATACGCCCGCCACCTGATGGACCTGCTGCACCCCGACGGCGACTTCTCCGACGGGGAACGCGCCCGCAAACGCGGCCTGACCCTGGGCGCCCAGGACGCCGATGGCATGTCCCGGTTGACCGGCGTGATCACCCCCGAGTTACGCGCACTGCTGGAGGCTGTCTGGGCCAAACTCGCCGCCCCGGGCATGTGCAACCCCGACGATGAGGCTCCACGCGTGGACGGCGAACCCGACGAGGAAACCGCCCGCCGCGACACCCGCAGCACCAGCCAACGCCACCACGACGCCCTGGTCGCCGGGATCCGCGCGCTGTTCGCCTCCGGCGATCTGGGTCAGCACCGTGGGCTGCCCGTGTCGGTCATCGTCACCACTAGTTGAAGGATCTGGAAGCCGGCACCGGTAAAGCCCGCACCAGCGGCGACACCCTGCTCCCCATGACCGACCTGATCCGCATGGCCAGCCACGCCCACCACTACCTCGCGATCTTCGACGGCGCCAAACCCCTCGCGCTCTACCACACCAAACGCCTGGCCTCCCCCGCCCAACGGATCATGCTGGCCGCCATACACGGTGGCTGCACCAAACCGGGCTGCGATGCCCCGGCCTACCACAGCGAAGTCCACCACGTCACCGGCTGGACAACCACCGCCCGCACCGACATCACCGACCTCACCCTGGCCTGCGGCCCCCACAACAGACTCGCCGAAACCGGATGGACCACCCGCACCAACACCCACCACCAAACCGAATGGCTACCACCACCCCACCTCGACCACGGCCAACCCCGCACCAACAGCTTCCACCACCCCGAGAAACTCTTCACCGACGAAGACGACGAGAAAGACGACGACGACGAAGATCCCTAGCTGCGCAACGACTTCGGCGGCACCGTGCACGCAGCCAACGAGGCAGCGTCGATGGTGCGCGGGCGGTAAGGCAATGTCGCCAGCCGCTTCGACATCACCGCAGCCGGGTCGCCATGCAGCTGACCGGAAAGGCCGGAGAGAAAGGCCCACTCGTGTTCGTTACTACCGAAATACACGACAGTAGAGAATGTTTCGTGGAAGCGACGCCAGGACGACCGCAATGTCTCGTTTCGCCACAGCGTCGGGCAGCCGGCCTGGTCGACCACCACCCGGCCGATCTCACGGCACCTGGCCAGGAAGCCGGTGTCGTACAGACGGTTGTGCTGGGCCGGCTCGATGCGCTCGTCGGGTAGGTCGACGATCACGATGTCGTAGGGGTCCGAGCAGTGCTCCACGAAGTCCCAGCCGTCGCGGTAGTGCATGTGGACCGAGCCCAGTCCCTGTTCGGCGCTGCGCAATTGGTCGACCGAGTAACCGTACGGCAGGTGTTCGGCGCATAGCCGGACCGCTTCGCGATCGATATCGACGTGGTCGACGTGCGTCGCCCCGGCCGCGATCGCGAGTTGGCTCACCACACCTTCCCCGGAACCGATGACGAGCACCCGTCCGATCCGATCGGCCAGCAGTAGCGCGGGCACCAGCAGCGCCTCGTGATAGACGAGTTGGCTGAACTCGGTGCTCTGCCGTTCGTCGTCGCTGAACAACGCGACACCTTGCGGGGTTCGGCCGATGACCAGGTGCTGGTATTCGGTCCGGACTTCGCAGATCACCTCCGAGAGCCACCAGTTCCTGGTCATTCCCGGTGCGAGCGGCTCGGCGATTGTCCGGCCGGTACTGGCAGCGGCACCGAAATATGTTGGCAGTGGCGGAAATCCATTGAAATCCACCGACCCGTAGCTCGCGGTGTAAGCGCCCGCATCTTCGATCTGGACGGAATCACCAGGCCGTAGCGTCACCGGTAGCGGGTAGTCGCGGTATAGCACGTCATCCCCGTCACAAGTCGGCCCCGCGACCACGGCATCGCCGGCCGAATCCCCATCGCGTCGGGTCCGCAGCCGATACCGGATGTACTCGTTCTCGGTTTCCGCAAGCCCCCCATAGCGACCAATGTCGAGATACACCCAGCGGCGACCGTCGGTGCCGGTGCGCACCGAGACCACTTCACACTCGATACGCCCGGCTGAACCCACGATAGCGCGGCCCGGTTCCAACACCAATTGCGGTGCGCGGGAACCGAAGTAACGGTCCAGCGCCGAGGTAATGGTGTCCGCAATCACCTCGATCGCGGGCGCGTCCCCCGCGTACGGCAGCGGAAACCCGCCACCGACATTGATAGTCGGCAATTCCCCGAATATCTCGGCTACCGTAGCAGCGCAGCGAATCCCGATATTCCACGCGTCCGGATCGAGTTGCTGTGATCCCACGTGAAAGCTCACACCCTCCGGCGCCAGGCCGAGCTCCCGCGCACGGCTCAACAGCGTCGCGGCTTCCTCCGGCGTGCAACCGAACTTATGCCCGAATGGCGTAATCGACGGCGGAAACAGCGGCGCAACACGACATTCCACCGCAGCGCCGGGCGCGTGCTCGGCCAGCACCGCAAGATCATGCGCGGTGTCGAAGGCGAAGCGCCGAACTCCCGCTCCATAGGAGTGCAGCACCGCCGTCGGTTTCTTGATGGTGTTGCCAAAGGTCAACCGGCGGCCCTCGATTCCGACCGCTACGCAGGTGTTGACCTCACCCACCGACGCGACGTCGAACTCCGCTCCCTCGTCGGCAAGCAGCCGCAGGATGGGTGCAGCTGGATTCGCCTTGACGGCGTACCGGATCCGCGCGCCAGGCAGGGCAGCTTGCAGGGTACCGAAATTGCCGCGGACGCGATCGAGGTCGATCGTCAGATAGGGCGTCTCCGGCACACGTGGCAGATTAGCGCCGGCTCAGTTGGGCGGATGGGCCGGCAGCGAGAAGTGCTCAGGCGGCACCTCCGGCCCGCTCGGTGGTTGGGTGGAAAGCGGTGTGGTGATCCCGTCCATGACTTCGGTCATGTTGCCGGTGAGCCGCTCGAAATTCAGCGTCCCGTGCTGGAAGTTCTGCGTGATCCGCAACGGCTCGTGGATCTCCGCGCTGGTGGGCAGCCCGAGCGGGCCGCGCTCGTAACTCTGCGCCGCCCAGGCGTCATAGATGGCGCCGGTGACAGGCTGGGCACCGGTGTCGGGTGACCAGTACATCGCGCCCTTGGCAAACGTGGCGAACCGCGACGCACCGGCGCCGTCGGCCTCCGGTGACGTCGGAGCGCCCAGCGCGCTGGTCATGCCGCCGATCGCCTGCCAGTGCTGATAGATCGCCCCACCCTCCAGTGCCTTGATCAGCTCCTCCGGCGGGTCATTGAAATGCGCTGCGATGTCCCGGATTTCGTCCATCAGGGCATACGCGGCGTTACCCGGGCAATCGGTGTTCCCGACGTCGCGGTGCGTGAAGATGGTCGGGAGCTTCGCGATCGCACCGCCCGGATAGGTGGTGTAGGAGCTGCCCGCTGAGACCAACTCGACGCTGCCCTTCGGGTCAACGTCGGCCATGCCCAGCCGCCAGCCCAGCAGCCGTCCGACAGCGCGGATCTGCGAGGGGGTGGGTGCCACGTCGTCGAAGTTGCCGAGCATGGCCACACCCCAGGTGTCCTGGTTGAATCCGCCGGTGTGGAAGGCCTCCACCGGTTTGGTGAGTCCGCCGGCACTGCCCTCGAAAATCTGACCGTACTTGTCGACCATTGCGTTGTAGGCGATGTCGCACCAGCCCAGCGTTTTGCTGTGGTAGGTGTAAATGGCCTTCACGATGCCGGCCGATTCCAGCGGCGAATAGTCGTTGCTGCCCGCGGTGTGGTGGACCACGGCGGCACGCACGGCGCGGTCGTATTGCGGGCTACCGCATCGCAGCGATTCGTCGGCGCCCCATTCCGCGCGACTGATGACGGGCGGCGCCTGTCCCGGCATGGTGACCCCGGTCGGCGGCGTCCAGTGCGTCTCGGCGGGTGCCAATGGCGGGGAAATGAGGATCGCGGAAATGTTCTGCCCGAAGGGTTGTTCCTTGGTGACCGGTCGATAGCCCAGGCCGGCCGGCTCTCCGGGGGCGGGTGGTGGTTGGGTCGTCGGCGCGCCCGCTGGCCGGGTGACCGCAATCTGCACCGCCGTGGTGGTGCCGACGAACACCGGATCGGTGCTACGCGGATCTGCCGTGGACGCCGCCCCGTCGGGTGCTGACGTCTGGAATTCGGCCTGGTACCAGGGGCCCCACGACCCGTCGGGCCGTTTGGCGCGAACTCGGCTAGCGGTGCCGGCCAGGTCACCGGTAAGGGCGACCAGGGAAAACGGTGTGTCCTGAGTCAGCTCACGCACCGTCACGCCAGCGCCGAGTCCGATCAGCGGCCGTTCGGTGAGTTGCGTGTCGCGGGTGGGTGCCGGCGGATGAGTGCCGATCGGGGGTCGTATCAAGACCCAGGTGACGATGACGACCGTCGCCAGAGCTGCGGTGAGCAGCATCGTCGGGGCGCGTCCGCGGGGCACCAGGCGATGTTACGCATGTGACTAGTGTTTCATATGGGGCGACACGGTCCGAGCGCCGGAAAACCTGTCGACGGCACCGCAGAGCATCTCCGCGGTGCCGTCCAGCGACAGGTTTGTTGGGGTTCAGGACAGGTTGGTTGACCTGTCTAGACGGGCGGTGCTTCTGGTGTGATCGCCGCCGGCACGGCCACCGGGGCGGCCGGAGCCGCGGCTGCGGCGGGTATTGCGGCCGCCGCGGGTACCCCGGGCACTGAAGGCACCGCGGGGGCCGCCGGAAGGCCGGCCGCCGCGGCAGCACCAGGCAGCGCAGCAGGCAGCGCGGGCGCACCCGGTACCGCGGGGACGCCGGGCAGCGCAGGTGTCGCACCGGCCGGAGCTCCCGCTGCACCACCCTGGACGCCCTGCATGATCGCCGGCATCACCAGACCCTTGAGCAGGTCGATCGCCTGGCTGGCACCCAACTGGTTGGCCGCCTGCATGAGGTCGTTGACCAGGCCGCCGCCTCCGCCACCGCCGCCGCCGCCGCCGGTGGCGACCGGGCTGAGCGGTGCCAGGCCGCCGCCGCCACCGCCCAGGCCCGAGGTGTCGCCCAGGATGGGGTAGGTACCGTCCACGCCCGGGTCCAGGCCGACGGGCGCGGAGATCGGCACCTCGCCGGTGCCGGTCGCGGGACTCAACGCCGAAGGGCTGGTCAGGCCCGGCGCCACCCCGGTGGGGCTGGTCAATGCCGGGTTGACACCCGTGCCTGTCGCCGCGGTCGGCGGCGTCAGCGTGGTGCCCGGCAGGGCCAGCGAGCCGGGTGTGCTGGGCGCCAGGCCGGGACTGGCCAGGCCGGGACTGGTAAGGCCCGGGCTGGCGAGGCTTGGGCTGGTCAGGCCAGGGCTGGTGAGGCCGGGGCTGGTCAGGCCGGCGCCGCCGAGTCCGGGGCTGGCCAAACCGGGACTCGTTCCCAGGCCGGTACTGGCGCCACCGCCGCCCAATGCCGGGACCGGTGGCAGGTTGACGCCGAACTGCGACAGCCCCTGCGACAGGGCGCCGATCAACTCGTTGGGCAGGTCGGCCACGCTCGCCGCCCGCTTGAACTCGTGGTGTTCCACCGGTTTGGTGTCGGCAGTCGACTCGTAAACAAGGAAATAAGCGCAAGGACTTGCGACGGCCAGGGCGGCGACCGCGCTCATGGTCTTCGAGAGCTTGCGACGGCGTCGGTTCGGCACGGAAGTCTCCTCAATCTGGATTATGTGGAGTCGGGTCGTAGACCCACAGGACCGATGGTACGAGTGAGATTGTTGTGACTAGTGTGGCGATACCGAATCGTGAGGGGAGCGGTTCACAGGTGTGACGTTCGACCGACGTCCGGCCTCGTATCCTCTGATACCTGGGAAAACCCGGACCCCCCCGACCCGCCAAATCAGGTTTTGGCTGCGAGGTCCGATACCCTAGGCAACCGATGATCTCGCGTTCCGACCCTCCCGCTGGTTACGACCTCTACGTCGTCGGCTCTGGATTTTTCGGCCTGACGATCGCCGAGCGCGTGGCTACCCAACTCGACAAGCGGGTCCTCGTCGTCGACCGCCGCCCGCACATCGGTGGTAACGCGTATTCCGAAGCCGAACCCCAGACCGGGATCGAGGTCCACAAATACGGGGCCCACCTATTCCACACCTCCAATAAGAAGGTGTGGGATTACGTGCGGCAGTTCACCGAGTTCACCGATTACCGGCACCGGGTCTTCGCGATGCACAACGGGCAGGCCTACCAGTTCCCGATGGGGCTGGGCCTGGTCTCACAGTTTTTCGGACGGTACTTCTCGCCGGATGAGGCACGAGCGCTCATTGCCGAGCAGGCGGCTGAAATCGACACCGCGAACGCGCAAAACCTTGAAGAGAAAGCCATCTCCCTGATCGGCCGGCCGTTGTACGAGGCGTTCGTCAAGGGTTACACCGCAAAGCAGTGGCAGACCGATCCCGTCGACTTACCGGCTGCCGTCATCAGTCGATTGCCGGTGCGCTACACCTTCGACAACCGGTACTTCAGCGACACCTACGAGGGTCTGCCGGTCGACGGTTACACGGCGTGGTTGCAGAACATGGCTGCCGACGATCGCATCGAGGTCAGGCTGAACACCGACTGGTTCGATGTCCGCGACTCATTGCGCAACCAGAACCCGTCGGCTCCCGTCGTCTATACCGGACCGCTGGACCGCTACTTCGACTACGCCGAAGGCCGACTCGGTTGGCGCACACTGGATTTCGAGGTGGAAGTGCTCGGCGATTGTGGAGACTTCCAAGGCACCCCGGTGATGAACTACAACGACCCCGACGTCCCCTACACCCGCATTCACGAATTTCGCCATTTCCACCCGGAGCGGAGCTACCCGTCGGACAAGACGGTCATCATGCGCGAATATTCGCGGTTCGCCGCCGACGACGACGAGCCCTACTATCCGATCAATACCGAGGCCGACCGCGCCCTGTTGGCTGCCTATCGGGCCAGGGCGAAGTCCGAGACCGCGTCGTCGAAGGTTCTGTTCGGCGGACGCTTGGGCACCTATCAATATCTGGATATGCATATGGCCATTGCCAGCGCTTTGAACATGTATGACAACGTCCTCGCGCCGCATCTGCGCGACGGCGCCCCACTGACGCAGGAAGACGACGCCAAATGACCGCCGTGAGCCTGCTGTCGCGCATCATCCTGCCGCGCCCGGGTGAACCGCTTGACGTGCGAAAGCTGTATCTCGAGGAATCCACCACCAACGCGCACCGGGCGCACGCAACCAGCCGCACCTCGCTGCAGATCGGCGCCGAGTCCGAGGTCTCGTTCGCGACCTACTTCAACGCCTTCCCCGCCAGCTACTGGCGGCGCTGGTCGATCTGCACCGCGGTGGTGCTGCGCGTCGAACTCGCCGGGACCGGACGCGTCGACCTGTACCGCACCAAGGCAACCGGGGCGCGGATCTTCATCGAAGGGCGCGAATTCGCCGGCACGGAGGATCAACCTCACGTGCTCGAAATCGAAGTGGGATTGCGGCCGTTCGAAGACGGGGGCTGGATCTGGTTCGACATCACCACCGACACCAAGGTCACCCTGGTCAGCGGCGGCTGGTATGCGCCCATGCCGGCGCCCGGGACCGCCAACATCGCGGTCGGCATCCCGACCTTCAACCGCCCGTCGGACTGCGCCAACGCGCTCGGGGAACTCACCGCCGATCCGCTGGTGGACGAGGTGATCGGCGCGGTGATCGTGCCAGATCAGGGCACCCGCAAGGTGCGCGACCATCCGGACTTCCCGGCGGCGGCGGCCAGATTGGGTGCCCGGCTCTCGATTCATGATCAGCCCAACCTCGGGGGTTCCGGCGGCTACAGCCGGGTGATGTACGAGGCGCTGAAAAACACTGACTGCCAACAGATCCTGTTCATGGATGACGACATTCGCATCGAACCGGATTCGATTCTGCGGGTGCTGGCCATGAGCCGTTTCGCCAAGACTCCGATGTTGGTGGGCGGCCAGATGCTCAACCTGCAGGAGCCGTCGCACCTGCACATCATGGGCGAGGTGGTGAACCGGTCGAACTTCATGTGGACCGCCGCGCCGCACGCCGAGTACGACCACGATTTCTCCGAGTACCCGCTGAGCGACAAAGAGGACAAGAGCAAGCTGCTGCACCGGCGCATCGATGTCGACTACAACGGCTGGTGGACATGCATGATCCCGCGGCAGGTCGCCGAGGAGCTGGGTCAGCCGCTGCCACTCTTCATCAAATGGGACGACGCCGACTACGGCCTGCGGGCCGCCGAGCACGGCTACCCCACGGTAACGCTGCCGGGTGCTGCGATCTGGCATATGGCCTGGAGCGACAAGGACGACGCCATCGACTGGCAGGCCTACTTCCACCTGCGCAACCGCTTGGTGGTGGCGGCGATGCACTGGGACGGCGACATTTCCGGCCTGGTGCGCAGTCATCTCAAAGCAACGCTCAAACACCTTGCCTGCCTTGAGTATTCGACCGTTGAGATCCAGAACCGGGCGATCGACGACTTCCTGGCCGGGCCGGAGCATATCTTCTCCATCTTGGAATCGGCTCTGCCGGAAGTGCACCGGATGCGCAAGGCCTACCCCGACGCGGTGGTACTCCCGGCCGCCAGCGAGCTGCCGGCGCCGCAGAACATGACCAGCGCGATGAAGCCGCCGGTGAACCCGGTGACCATCAGCTACCGGCTAGTCCGTGGGATCCTGCACAACCTGAAGGCGGCCGACCCGGCGCACCACGAACGGCCCGAGTACAACGTGCCGACGCAGGACGCGCGCTGGTTCCGGCTGTGCACGGTCGACGGCGTCACCGTCACCACTGCCGATGGGTGCGGTGTGGTTTACCGGCAGCGCGACCGGGCCAAGATGATGTCGCTGCTGCTCGAATCGATCCGCCGGCAGCGCAAGCTGGCGCGTCGATTCGACGAGATGCGCCGGGTCTACCGCGACGCGTTGCCTGTGTTGTCGAGCAAACAGAAGTGGGAGACGGTGCTGTTCCCGGCCGGCGCGGCAGCCAACCAAGAGTCACGACATGGCTGAAAACCCGGAGTCACCGCGCGGTGAAGTTGCCGCCATGGTGGCTGTTCAGTCGGCGCTGGGCGGTCGCCCCGGGGTGCTGCCGGCCACCCGGGCGATGTCGCATTTCGGTGAGCACAGCCTCGGGTGGCTGGTGCTGGCGTTGCTCGGAGCGATCTTGTCGCCGACGCGGCGCCGGGACTGGGTGGTGGCCGGCGTCGGTAGTTTTGCTGCGCATGCCGCCGCCGTGCTGGTGAAGCGGGTGGTGCGCCGGCAGCGGCCGCATCATCCGGCCATCACCGTGAACGTCGGCACGCCGAGTCGGCTCAGCTTCCCGTCGGCGCATGCCACGTCGACCACCGCCGCGGCCATCCTGCTGGGCAGGGCGACCGGCCTGCCACTGCCCGCCGTGTTGGTCCCGCCCATGGCGCTGTCGCGAATACTGCTGGGCGTGCACTACCCCAGCGACGTGGCCGCCGGTGTGGCCCTCGGGGCCGGGGTCGCCGCACTGGCCGTTCGGGTGGACAGCGCTGCTGGACAGAGATGGGTGCGATGAGCGACAACGTGACGAAAGTGGCCGGACCGCCGGGAAACTTGGTGACCGGGGTGATCAAGGCGATCCGCCCGCGGCAGTGGGTGAAGAACGTGCTGGTGCTGGCCGCGCCGCTGGCCGCGTTGGGTGGCCCCGACCCCTACGACTACAAGAAGTTGGCGTTTCAGGTCTCGGTGGCGTTCGTGGTGTTCAGCCTGGCTGCATCGGCGGTGTACCTGGTCAACGACGTCCGCGACGTCGAAGCCGACCGCGAACATCCCACCAAGAGGTTCCGGCCGATCGCGGCCGGCGTAGTGCCGGAATGGCTGGCTTACACGCTTGCGGTGGTGCTCGGTGTGGTCTCGCTGGGTGTTTCCTACTGGCTGACACCGAATCTGGCGGTGGTCATGGCCGTCTATCTGGTCATGCAGCTGGGCTACTGCTTCGGCCTGAAACACCAAGCGGTGATGGACATCTGCATCGTGTCGTCGGCGTATCTGATCCGCGCCATCGCCGGGGGTGCGGCCACCGGTATCTACCTGTCCAAGTGGTTCCTGTTGACGGCGGCGTTCGGGTCGCTGTTCATGGTGGCCGGCAAGCGTTACGCCGAACTGCAATTGGCCGAACGCACCGGTGCGGCCATTCGCAAGTCGCTGGAAAGCTACACCAGCACCTATCTTCGCTTCGTTTGGACGCTGTCGGCCACCGCGGTGGTGCTCTGCTACGGGCTGTGGGCCTTCGAGCGTGACGGCCGCAGCGGATCCTGGTTTGCCGTGTCGATGGTTCCGTTCACCATCGCGATCCTGCGTTACGCCGTCGACGTCGACGGCGGCCTGGCCGGAGAGCCAGAAGACATAGCGCTGCGCGACCGGGTGCTGCAGCTGCTGGCGCTGGCGTGGATCGCAACCGTTGGTGCTGCTGTTGCTTTCGGCTAGTCAACGGCTGAAGGCGCTGCAGATCGGTGCTCTGCAGAAGGCCGCCCGCCCTTCGGCGGTCCGCCGGGTCAAGTGGCCGGTGTTTCCCTTCGATCGCAGCGTCCGGGTGAGCCTGTGGCTCAGTGTGGCCCTGGTGACCGTGTTGTTCGGTTGGGGTGCCTGGCAACGCCGCTGGATCGCCGACGACGGCCTGATCGTGCTGCGCACGGTGCGAAACCTGTTGGCCGGCAACGGACCCGTGTTCAATGCCGGCGAGCGGGTCGAGGCCAACACCTCCACGGTCTGGACCTACCTGCTGTACGCGGCGAGCTGGGTGGGCGAGCCGATGCGGCTGGAGTACGTGGCCCTGGCCGTGGCGCTGACGCTGTCACTGCTCGGTGTGGTGCTGCTGATGCTGGGCGCGGCGCGGTTGTACGCGCCGAGTCTGCGCGGCCGCCGGGCGATCATGTTGCCGGCCGGTGCATTGGTCTACATCGCGGTACCACCGGCTCGCGACTTCGCGACGTCCGGCCTCGAAAGCGGGCTGGTGATGGCCTATTTGGGCCTGCTGTGGTGGATGATGGTTTGCTGGGGTCAGCCGCTGCGGGTACGTCCGGAGAACCGGTGGTTCATCGTTGCGCTGGCGTTCGTCGCCGGCTGCAGCGTGCTGGTGCGCCCAGAGCTGGCGTTGATCGGCGGGGCGGCGCTGATCATGATGATGATCGCGGCCCGGAGCTGGCGCCGCCGCGGTTTGATCGTGCTGGCCGGCGGTCTCCTGCCGGTGGCCTACCAGATCTTCCGGATGGGCTACTACGGACTGTTGGTGCCGGGCACCGCCCTGGCCAAGGACGCCGCCGGCGACAAGTGGTCACAGGGCCTGATCTACCTCGCCAACTTCAACCAGCCTTACGCGCTGTGGGTACCCGTCGTCCTGCTGGTGGTGCTGGGCGTGATGCTGATGTTCGCGCGACGCAGGCCCTCCTTCATGCGTCCGGCCCTGGCGCCCGACTACGGGCGGGTGGCCCGCGCGGTGCAGAGCCCCGCCGCAGTGGTGACATTCATGCTCGTCAGCGGCTTGCTGCAGGCGCTCTACTGGATCCGCCAAGGCGGCGACTTCATGCACGGCCGCGTCTTGCTGACACCCCTGTTTTGCTTGCTGGCACCGGTGGCGGTGGTTCCGCTGGCGATTCCCGACGGGAAAGACTTCTCGCACGAGACCGGCTACTGGCTGGCCGGGGCGGTAAGCGTGCTCTGGCTGGGTATCGCGGGCTGGTCACTGTGGGCGGCGAACTCGCCGGGCCTCGACGACGACGCCACGCACGTCACCTACTCCGGAATCGTCGACGAACGTCGCTTCTACGCGCAGGCCACCGGCCACGCGCATCCGCTGACCGCCTCCGACTACCTCGACTACCCGCGCATGGCCGCCGTGATGGTCGCGCTGGACAACACCCCCCAGGGTGCGTTGCTGCTGCCGTCGGGCAACTACACCCAGTGGGACCTGGTGCCCATGATTCCGCCCGGTAGTTCGCCGGCCGTCCCCGCCACCCAAAAGCCGCAACACACCGTCTTTTTCACCAACCTGGGCATGGTGGGCATGAACGTCGGCCTCGACGTCCGGGTCCTCGATCAGATCGGTCTGGCCAACCCCCTGGCCGCGCACACCGAACGCCTGAAGCACGGCCGAATCGGCCATGACAAGAACCTGTTCCCGGACTGGGTGGTGGCCGACGGGCCGTGGGTGAAGTGGCCGCCGGGCATTCCGCCCTACCTCGACCGGCAGTGGGTGGCCGAAGCGGAGGCGGCGTTGCAGTGCCCGGATACCCGGGCGGTGCTCAACTCGGTGCGGGCTCCGATGACGATCCGCCGCTTCATTTCCAACCTGGTGCACTCCTACGAGTTCACCCAGTACCGCATCGATCGGGTGCCGCGCTACGAACTCGCCCGATGCGGCCTCCCGGTCCCGCAAGTCCCGCCGTCCCCACCGCGGGAGTGAGGGCGATCGGGGCATTCGCGCGAGGCACCTCGAATATTTTTTTCCTACCAACCGTGCGCTGTCGCAAGCGCCGGATTCTGCTGCTCCGATGAGATTGACAGCAACATCACATCCGCCCTTTACCAGCGCGCACCGGACGATCGGCACATGCGGAAACGCCGACGTGCGACTCGTTTTCACCGCCGCCCAAGACACAGGATCAACGCCGGATAACGCCGGCAGCGACCTCCTGGAGGAGAGGGGTCGAGGCATGGTGTGGTTGACTACTAAAGCACTGCAGCGCCGCGTGCGTGCAGTCTGACCCAAATCGGGACGCGCCCCCCAAGCACAGCGATGCGCAAGGATGCGCCCAAAAGGATGAGGATGAGGAAGCAAGGATGAAGCTTGTTGACAGGTTTCGTGGCGCCCTGACGGGTACGCCGCGCCGCCTCGCTGTGGGAGCCGTCGGTGCGGCCCTGCTGGCGAGTCTGGTCGGTTTCGTCGGGGGCTCGGCGACCGCGAGTGCGTTCTCGCGTCCGGGCCTTCCGGTCGAGTACCTGCAGGTGCCGTCGGCGGCGATGGGCCGCAACATCAAGGTCCAGTTCCAGAGCGGCGGAGCCAACGCGCCGGCGCTGTACCTGCTCGACGGCATGCGCGCTCAGGAGGACTTCAACGGCTGGGACATCAACACCCCCGCGTTCGAGTGGTACCTGCAGTCGGGCCTGGCAGTCGTGATGCCGGTCGGTGGCCAGTCCAGCTTCTACAGCGACTGGTACAACCCGGCCTGCGGTAAGGCTGGCTGCACCACCTACAAGTGGGAGACCTTCCTGACCAGCGAGCTCCCCGCCTACCTGGCGAGCAACAAGCAGGTCAAGCCGACCGGCAGCGCTGCCGTCGGTCTGTCGATGGCCGGCTCGTCCGCCCTGATCCTGGCGGCCTACCACCCCGACCAGTTCATCTACGCCGGCTCGCTGTCGGCGCTGCTGGACCCGTCGCAGGCGATGGGCCCCTCGCTGATCGGCCTGGCAATGGGTGACGCCGGTGGTTACAAGGCGTCGGACATGTGGGGTCCCAAGGAAGACCCGGCGTGGCAGCGCAACGACCCCTCGCTTCAGGTCGGCAAGCTGGTCGCGAACAACACCCGTCTGTGGATCTACTGCGGTGACGGCAAGCCGTCCGACCTCGGTGGCAACAACCTGCCCGCCAAGTTCCTCGAGGGCTTCGTGCGGACCAGCAACCTGAAGTTCCAGGAGGCCTACAACGGGGCCGGTGGCCACAACGCGGTGTTCAACTTCGACGCGAACGGCACGCACGACTGGCCCTACTGGGGTGCGCAGCTCAACGCCATGAAGGGTGACCTGCAGAGCACGTTGGGCGCAACGCCCGGCGCTGGTCCGGCCACGGCCGCACCCGCCCAGGGTCAAGGCACCTAAACACAAATCACTACTGACGGCGGCGACCCTTCCCGGGTCGCCGCCGTTAGTTATTGGGTCGCCGCCGTCGGCTATTGGGTCGCCGCTGTTAGTTATTGGGTCGCCGCCGTTGGTTATTGGCTTGTGAGCGCCCCTTTATCCGATCGATAGCAGTGTGGTTAGCTACCTTGCGGGCAGGATGCTGTGCGCGCAGCGAAACACCATGGAGGTGCACATGAGGGGTCTGTCGGTGCTGCTACGGCTGTTCGGCATTGCGGTGCTGGCAGTCGCGTTCGGTGGGCTGGCGGCTGGGGGGTCAATCGGTCCGATGGGCACCGCCAAGGCGGCCCCTTACGAGACCCTGATGGTGCCCTCGGCGGCTATGGGCCGCGACATCCCGGTGGCGTTCCTGGCCGGCGGGCCACACGCCGTGTACCTGCTGGATGCCGCCGATGCCGCCCCGGATGTGAGCAACTGGGTCACTGCGGGCAATGCGATGAACACGCTTGCCGGCAAGGGGATTTCGGTGGTGGCTCCGGCCGGTGGTGCCTTCAGCATGTACACCAACTGGGAGCAGGACGGCAGCAAGCAGTGGGACACCTTCCTGTCCAGTGAGTTGCCTGACTGGCTGGCGGCCAACAAGGGTCTGGCACCCGGCGGGCACGGCGCGGTAGGCGCCTCGCAGGGCGGTTACGGCGCGATGGCCCTGGCGGCGTTCCACCCCGACCGCTTCGGCTTCGCCGGTTCACTGTCCGGTTTCCTGTACCCGTCGGAAACGTTCACCAATGGCGCGATCCTTGCCGGGTTGCAGGAATTCGGCGGGGTGGACGGCAACGGCATGTGGGGCGCCCCACAGTTGGGTCGCTGGAAGTGGCACGACCCCTGGGTGCACGAGGCCCTGCTGGCCCAGAACAACACCCGGGTCTGGGTGTGGAGCCCGACTGCCGGCGGCAGCAGTAATCCCGCCGCCATGCTCGGCGCAGCGGATGCCGCGATGGGCACCAGCCGGTCGTTCTATCAGCACTACCGCGAGGTCGGTGGGCACAACGGTCACTTCGAGTTTCCCGGCGGCGGCGACAACGGCTGGGGCTCGTGGGCCGGACAGCTCGGTGCCATGTCGGGCGACATCGTCGGCGCGATTCGCTAACCTGCTGCGCTAACCTCCTGCTCCGCCCCACAGTCCGGCACCCTGAGGGCCGGCTGAGAATCGGCGGACCTGCTCGAATGGGCCGGTACCGTGTACACAGAGGTGAGTCAGGGCGCGACGTGGCGCTCCCGCATCGATGTGCAACCACCTGCCCCATCCGGACTCTGTTAGCGGGAGAACATGGCCAACAACGCCCGTCGTAAACGTCACCGACGCCTAGCCTGGGTAGCGGCCGCGTCGATGGCCCTGGTGGTGGCGCTGGTCATCATCGGCGGGGTGATGCTGCTGCGCCACGAGGACGTGCCGCCCAGCGCGGTGCCCCCGGGTGTGTTGCCGACCGGGCCGACTGGCTCCCACCCGAAGAAACCGCGCCCCGAGTCCCAGGACGCTTCCTGCCCCGACGTGCAGTTGGTCTCGATCCCGGGAACCTGGGAATCGTGGCCGACGGATGATCCGCTGAACCCGACGCAGTTCCCCCGGGCATTGCTGCTCAATGTGACGGGACCGGTCAGTCAGCAGTTCGGCGCGGGCCGCGTGCAGACCTACACCGTCCCCTACACGGCCCAGTTCCGTAATCCGCTGTCCGCAGACGGCCAGATGAGCTACAACGAGAGCCGCGCCGAGGGCACCCGCGCGACCGTCAAGGCCATCACCGACATGAACAACAAGTGCCCCTTGACCAGTTACGTCATCGTCGGCTTCTCGCAGGGTGCGGTAATCGGCGGCGACGTGGCCAGTGACATCGGCAACGGCCGCGGTCCGGTCGACGAGGACCTGGTCCTGGGTGTGACGTTGATCGCTGACGGCCGCCGTCAGGAGGGCGTGGGCAACAACATCCCGCCCAGCCCGCCGGGCGTGGGTGCCGAGATCACGCTGCACGAGGTCCCGGTGCTTGCCGGGCTGGGTCTGACCATGACCGGCGCGCGGCCCGGTGGCTTCGGTGACCTCAACGCCCGCACCAATGAGATCTGCGCCGAAGGCGATCTGATCTGTGCCGCCCCGAAGGAGGCCTTCAGTCCCGCCAACCTTCCGACCACGCTGAACACGCTTGCGGGAGGCGCGGGTCAACCGATCCACGCGATGTACGCCACCACGGATTTCTGGAACGCGGACGGCCAGTCCGCGACCCAGTGGACGCTGAACTGGGCGCAAGGAGTGCTGGACAAAGCGCCTCATCCCAAACACGGGTGACCTTCGCGGCCGAATTATGTAGGTGAGCTATTAGACACACCGCTCGTGCGACGGTAAGAACCGCGATCAGGCGTACCTTGTGATTTGGTCTGCCGCTCACTGCCCCTTAACATTAAGAGAAAATTAAGAGCATGTGGTTGACCCGGTTGGGTCGAAGTTGGCTGCGACACGCGCCGGTGTGTAACGGGCGCAGGTCGGAGCCAAACCGCGCGCAGATCTTTAGTCGGCTATGCCGGCAGCAAACGGACTACCCGTCGGCGGACGCTGACACCTAGAGAGCTTGTAACAGGAGAGGGCCATATGGCGTACCACAATCCGTTCGTCGTGAACGGAAAGATCAGGTTCCCGTCCAACACCAACCTGGTCCGTCACGTCGAGAAATGGGCGAGGGTTCGCGGCGACAAGTTGGCGTACCGCTTCCTGGACTACTCCACCGAGCGGGACGGCATCGAGCGGGACATTCTCTGGTCGGAATTCAGCGCGCGGAACCGCGCGGTAGGTGCCCGGCTGCAGCAGGTCACCCAACCGGGTGATCGCATCGCCATCCTTTGCCCGCAGAACCTGGATTACCTGATCGCCTTCTTCGGCGCGCTGTACTCCGGGCGGATCGCGGTGCCGCTGTTCGACCCGGCGGAGCCGGGTCACGTCGGCCGTCTGCACGCGGTGCTCGACGACTGCACACCGTCGACAATCCTGACCACCACGGAGTCGGCCGAGGGCGTGCGGAAGTTCATCCGTTCGCGTTCGGTCAAGGAACGTCCTCGCGTCATCGCGGTCGACGCGGTGCCGACGGAAGTCAACTCGACCTGGCAAGAGACCGAGGCTGACGAGAACACCATCGCCTACCTGCAGTACACCTCCGGTTCCACCCGCACGCCGACCGGCGTGCAGATCAGCCATCTGAATCTGCCCACCAACGTGTTGCAGACGCTGGTCGCGCTGGAGGGCGCTGAAGGTGACCGCGGCCTCAGCTGGCTGCCGTTCTTCCACGACATGGGTTTGATCACTGCGCTGTGCGCCCCGGTGCTGGGGCAGAGTTTCACCTTCATGACGCCCGCGGCGTTCGTGCGCCGGCCAGGACGCTGGATTCGCGAACTCGCCCGCAAGCCCGGTGAAACCGGGGGAGTGTTTTCCGCGGCGCCGAACTTCGCGTTCGAGCACGCCGCGGTGCGCGGCGTGCCCAAGGAGGGTGAGCCGCCACTGGACCTGAGCAACGTCAAGGGGATCCTCAACGGCAGCGAGCCGGTGTCGCCTTCCTCGATGCGCAAGTTCTTCGAGGCGTTCGAACCGTACGGTCTGCCGAAGACAGCGGTAAAGCCCTCGTACGGACTGGCTGAAGCGACGCTGTTCGTCTCGACCACACCGATGGACGAGGCGCCCAGGGTCATCCACGTCGACCGGGAAGAGCTGAACAAGCAGCGCTTCGTCGAGGTGGCCGCCGACGCTCCGAACGCCGTGGCGCAGGTGTCCGCGGGCAAGATCGGGGTGGACGAGTGGGCCGTCATCGTCGATCCCGACTCGGCCAGCGAGCTGCCGGACGGGCAGATCGGCGAAATCTGGTTGCACGGCAACAACCTCGGTGGTGGCTACTGGGGCAAGGAAGAAGAGTCCGTCTACACGTTCAAGAACATCCTGAAGTCGCGCGTCACCGAGTCACATGCCGAAGGAGCGCCTGACGACGGCATGTGGGTGCGTACCGGCGACTACGGGACCTACCACGACGGACACCTCTATATAGCGGGCCGCATCAAGGACCTGGTCATCATCGACGGCCGCAACCACTACCCGCAGGATCTGGAGTTCACCGCGCAGGAGTCCAGCAAGGCGTTGCGGGTGGGCTACGTCGCCGCCTTCTCGGTGCCGGCCAACCAATTGCCGGCCAAGGTTTTCGACGACCCGCACTCCGGTCTGACGAAGGACCCGGAAGACAGCTCCGAACAGCTGGTCATTGTCGGTGAGCGGGCCGCGGGTGCGCACAAGCTCGAATACCAGCCGATCGCCGACGCCATCCGCGCGGCGATAGCGGTCGGGCACGGGGTGACCGTCCGTGACGTGCTGCTGGTGTCAGCCGGCACGATCCCGCGAACCTCCAGCGGCAAGATCGGCCGTCGCGCGTGCCGTGCGGCCTACATCGACGGCAGCTTGCGCAGTGGCGTTGGCTCGCCGGCGAGCTTCGCGACGAACGACTGAGCGCAAAACCAAAAGGTAATCAATGTCTGACATGAGCGATTTCCAGGAGAACCTGCCCGCCAACGAGACCGATGCTGAGGAGCGGCGCATATCGCCAGCCGGGGATGCTGCAGAGCGAAGCATCACTACGGTCCCCGAGATGCGCCAGTGGCTGCGCAACTGGGTCGGCAAGGCGGTTGGGAAGTCGCCCGACGACATCGACGAGTCGGTGCCGATGGTCGAACTGGGCCTGGCGTCGCGCGACGCGGTGGCGATGGCAGCCGACATCGAAGACCTGACCGGGGTGACCCTGTCGGTAGCTGTCGCGTTCCAGCACCCGACCATCGAGTCGCTGGCCACCCGCATCATCGAGGGCGAGCCGGAACGGCCGGACGACGGCGGCGCTGACGCCGACTGGACCCGCAACGGGCCTGCCGAGCGCGTCGACATCGCGATCGTGGGTCTGTCCACCCGCTTCCCGGGCGACATGAACTCGCCGGAGGAGACCTGGCAGGCGCTGATGGAGGGTCGCGACGCGATCACCGACCTGCCGGACGGCCGTTGGTCGGAGTTTCTCGAGGAGCCGCGCTTGGCCGAGCGGGTGGCCAAAGCCCGCACCCGCGGTGGCTACCTCAAGGACATCAAGGGCTTCGACTCCGAGTTCTTCGCGGTGGCCAAGACCGAAGCCGACAACATCGACCCGCAGCAACGGATGGCGCTGGAGCTGACCTGGGAGGCGCTCGAGCACGCCCGCATTCCGGCGTCCAGCCTGCGCGGCGAGGCCGTCGGCGTGTACGTCGGGGTCACCAACAACGACTACGGTTTCCTGGCTATCTCGGACCCGACTGTCGCGCACCCGTATGCAATCACCGGCAACTCGGGTGCGGTCATCGCCAACCGGGTTTCGTACTTCTACGACTTCCGCGGCCCATCGGTGATGGTCGACACGGCGTGTTCGAGTTCGCTGGTGGCAATGCATCAGGCCGTGCAGGCACTGCGCAACGGCGAGGCCGACGTCGCGATCGCCGGCGGTGTCAACGCGCTGGTCACGCCGGCGGTAACGCTCGGTTTCGACGAGATCGGTGCGGTGCTGGCTCCGGACGGCCGGATCAAGTCGTTCTCCGCCGACGCCGACGGTTACACCCGTTCCGAGGGTGCCGGGATGCTGGTGCTCAAGCGGGTGGACGACGCCCGCCGCGACGGCGACCAGATCCTGGCCGTCATCGCGGGCAGCGCGATCAACCACGACGGCCGCTCCAACGGCCTGATCGCCCCCAACCAGGATGCGCAGGCCGAGGTGCTGCGCCGGGCCTACAAGGACGCGGGGATCGACCCGCGCACCGTCGACTACATCGAGGCGCACGGCACCGGCACCATCCTGGGTGACCCAATCGAGGCGGAGGCGCTGGGACGCGTCGTCGGCAAGGGCCGTCCGGCCGATCGGCCGGCGCTGCTGGGTGCGATCAAAACCAACATCGGACACTTGGAGTCAGCGGCCGGTGTGGCCAGCGTGGCCAAGGTTGTGCTGGCGTTACAGCACGACAAGCTGCCGCCGTCGATCAATTTCGCCGGCCCCAGCCCCTACATCGACTTCGACGCGATGCGCCTGAAGGTGGTCGACCAGGCCACTGAGTGGCCCCGGTACGGCGGCTATGCGCTGGCCGGTGTGTCGAGCTTCGGTTTCGGTGGCGCCAACGCGCACCTGGTGGTGCGCGAGGTGCTTCCCCGAGACGTGGTGGAAAAAGAGGCGCCCGAGCCCGAACCTGAGACGACGCCGCAGGCCGCGGTGGTGTCCGCGGGTGGCGAACTGACCGAAGCGCAGGGCCACTCGCTGCGCTTCGACGAATACGGCGAGATCATCACCGACGACGACCCGGCGGCCGTCGCCGAGGAGGAGCCGGAACTGCCCGGCGTCACCGAAGAGGCGTTGGCGCTCAAGGCGGCGGCGATGGAAGAGCTTGCGACGCAGGAGCTTCCGGCCCCGGTCATTCCGCTGGCAGTGTCAGCGTTCCTCACCTCGCGCAAAAAGGCCGCCGCCGCCGAACTGGCCGACTGGATAGAAAGCCCCGAAGGCCAGGCGGCGTCGCTGGAGTCGATCGGCCGGTCGCTGTCGCGGCGCAATCACGGTCGCTCCCGAGCGGTGGTGCTGGCTCGCGACCATGAAGAGGCCGTCAAGGGCCTGCGCGCGATCGCCGAGGGCAAGCAGCGGCCCAATGTGTTCAGCGCCGACGGACCGGTGACCAACGGCCCGGTCTGGGTGCTGGCCGGCTTCGGTGCGCAGCACCGCAAGATGGGCAAGAGCCTTTACCTGCGCAACGAGGTGTTCGCCGAGTGGATCGAGAAGGTCGATGCGCTGATTCAGGACGAGCTGGGCTACTCGGTGCTCGAGTTGATCCTGGATGACTCGCAGGACTACGGCATCGAGACCACACAGGTCACCATCTTCGCGATTCAGATCGCGCTGGGTGAGCTGCTCAAGCATCACGGTGCCAAGCCCGCCGCGGTCGTGGGTCAGTCGTTGGGTGAGGCGGCGTCGGCGTACTTCGCCGGCGGCCTGTCGCTGCGCGACGCCACCCGCACCATCTGCTCACGCTCGCACCTGATGGGCGAGGGCGAGGCGATGCTGTTCGGCGAGTACATCCGGTTGATGGCGTTGGTGGAGTATTCCGCCGACGAGATCAAGACGGTGTTCTCCGACTTCCCCGACCTGGAAGTGTGCGTCTACGCCGCACCCACCCAGACCGTCATCGGCGGACCGCCCGAGCAGGTGGACGCGATCATCGCGCGGGCGGAATCCGAGGGCAAGTTCGCCCGCAAGTTCCAGACCAAGGGCGCCAGCCACACCCAGCAGATGGACCCGTTGCTCGGTGAGCTCGCAGCCGAACTGCAGGGCATCAAGCCGACGAGTCCGACGTGCGGCATCTTCTCGACCGTGCACGAGGGCAGCTACATCAAGCCCGGCAGCGACCCGATTCACGACGTCGACTACTGGAAGAAGGGTCTGCGGCACAGCGTCTACTTCACCCACGGCATCCGCAACGCCGTGGACAGCGGTCACACCACCTTCCTGGAGCTCGCGCCCAACCCGGTGGCACTGATGCAGGTGGGTCTGACCACCGCGTCGGCCGGCCTGCACGATGCCCAACTGATCCCGACGCTGGCCCGCAAGCAGGACGAGGTCGAGTCGATGATCTCGGCGATGGCTCAGCTGTACGTGCACGGTCACGACTTGGACGTGCGGACTTTGTTCACCCGGGCCTCCGGTCCCGAGGATTATGCGAACATCCCGCCGACCCGGTTCAAGCGCAAGGAGCACTGGCTGCCCGCGCACTTCTCCGGCGACGCCTCGGTGCTGATTCCCGGCAACCACGTCGCGCTGCCGGACGGCCGCCACGCCTGGGAGTACGCGCCGCGGGATGGTCAGGTCGACTTGGTCGCGTTGGTGAAGGCGGCGGCGACGCAGGTGCTGCCGGACGCGACGCTGACAGCAGCCGAGCAGCGCGCGGTGCCCGGCGAGGGCGCCCGGTTGGTGACGACGATGACGCGGCACCCAGGCGGCGCCTCGGTGCAGGTGCACGCCCGCATCGACGAGTCGTTCACGCTCGTGTACGACGCGCTGGTGACGCGGGGCGGGACCGAGTCGGTGCTGCCGGCCGCAGTGGGTGTCGGCACGGCCGTTTCGGCAGCCGCCCCGCTGACCAACGGTGAGACCACCGGCGCTCCCGTCGTCGACGACGATGACGCCGACACGTTGACCGACAGCCTGACCAACCGCTACCTGCCCTCGAGCGTGGGCAGATGGTCGCCGGACTCGGGCGAGACAATCGCCGATCGGTTGGGCACCATCGTGGCGGCAGCTATGGGATACGAGCCCGAGGACCTGCCGTGGGAGGTCCCGCTGATCGAGCTCGGACTGGACTCGCTGATGGCGGTGCGGATCAAGAACCGCGTCGAGTACGACTTCGACCTGCCGCCGATCCAGCTGACGGCGGTGCGCGACGCCAACCTGTACGCCGTCGAGAAGCTGATCGAGTACGCGATCGAGCACCGCGACGAGGTCGAGCAGCTGCACGAGTATCAGAAGACCCAGACCGCCGAGGAGATCGCGCGGGCCCAGGCCGAGCTGCTCAGCGGTGCATCGCCGGCCAGCCTGGCGGCCCCGGCGCCGGACCCGCAGGCCGAACCGGAGACGCAGCCGGCTCCGCCCCCGCCGCCCTCCGATGTGCCGATCCCGCCGCCGCCGACCAACCCGCTGGGTCCGTCGGCCGCAAACGGCGGCGGCGCGCAGGCCCCGGATCTGAAAGGGGCTGCGGAGGCGCTCAACCAGGAGGCGGTCGCGCAAGCGCTCAACTCCGACGTGCCACCGCGCGACGCCGCCGAGCGGGTCACGTTCGCCACCTGGGCGATCGTCACGGGCAAGTCCGCGGGCGGCATCTTCAACATGCTGCCCAAGCTGGACGAAGCCACAGCGGCCAAGATGGCGCAGCGGCTTTCCGAGCGTGCCGACGGTCCGATCAGCACCGAGGACGTGCTGAGCGCGCAGAACATCGAGGCACTGGCCGACAAGGTGCGCCAGTACCTGGAAGCCGGCGTGATCGACGGGTTCGTGCGTACCTTGCGCCCCCGTCCGGAAGGCAGCTCCCGGGCCCCCGTCTTCGTCTTCCACCCCGCCGGGGGTTCGACGGTGGTCTACGAACCGTTGCTCAACCGGTTGCCCGCCGACGTGCCGATGTACGGCTTCGAGCGGGTCGAGGGATCGATCGAAGAGCGAGCCGCCCAGTACGTCCCGAAGCTGATCGAGATGCAGGGCGACGGGCCCTACATTCTGGCCGGTTGGTCGCTGGGTGGGGTGCTGGCCTATGCGTGTGCGATCGGGCTGAAGCGGCTGGGCAAGGATGTGCGGTGGGTCGGCCTGATCGACGCCGTGCGCGCCGGCGAGGAGATCCCGCAGACCAAGGAAGAGGTCCGCAAACGCTGGGACCGCTACGCGAAGTTCGCCGAGAAGACGTTCAACGTCACCATCCCGGCGATCCCGTACGACGAGCTCGAGCAGCTGGACGACGAGGGTCAGGTCCGGTTCGTGCTGAACGCCGTCAGCCAGAGCGGCGTGCAGATTCCGGCCGGAATCATCGAGCACCAGCGCACGTCGTACCTGGACAACCGGGCGATCGACACCGCAGTGATCCAGCCGTTCGATGGGCATGTCACGCTCTATATGGCCGATCGATACCATGACGACGCGATCATGTTCGAGCCGCGGTATGCCGTCCGCAAACCCGACGGCGGCTGGGGTGAGTACGTGTCCGACCTTGAGGTGGTGCCTATCGGTGGCGAGCACATCCAGGCCATCGACGAGCCGATCATCGCCAAGGTGGGCGAACACATGAGCCGTGCGCTGGACGAGATCGCGGACGAGTCGGACAAAGTGGACCAGGTGAGGTAGGCGACCAGTGACGGATTTAGCTCCGGACCCAGCTCCCGTCGTGCATTCGACAGCCGAGAAGCTGGCCGAGCTACGCGCTCGTCTGGAGCTGGCCAAAGAGCCCGGCGGCGAGAAGGCTGCCGCCAAGCGCGAGAAGAAGGGCATTCCGAGCGCCCGCGCCCGCGTGCACGCGCTGGTCGACCCGGGCACCTTCTTCGAGATCGGGGCGTTGTGCAAAACCCCGGGTGATCCCAACGCACTGTATGGCGACGGTGTGGTCACGGGGCATGCGTTGATCGACGGCCGTCCGGTCGGGGTGTTCTCGCACGACCAGACGGTGTTCCAAGGCACCGTCGGCGAGATGTTCGGCCGCAAGGTCGCCCGGCTGATGGAGTGGTGCGCGATGGTCGGCTGCCCGATCATCGGTATCCAGGACTCCGGCGGGGCTCGCATCCAGGATGCTGTCACCTCGCTGGCTTGGTACGCCGAACTGGGCCAACGCCACGAGGCGCTGTCCGGAGTGGTACCGCAGATCTCCCTTATTTTCGGCAAGTGCGCCGGGGGAGCGGTTTATTCGCCGATTCAGGATGACCTGCTTGTGTCGGTGCGCGACCAGGGTTACTTCTTCGTCACCGGCCCCGACGTGATCCGGGAAGTCACCGGTGAGGACGTCACCCTGGATGAGCTCGGCGGTTCGGACGCGCAGGCCCGCTACGGCAATATCCACCAGGTCGTGAACTCCGAAGCCGAGGCATTCCAGTACGTGCGGGAATTCCTGTCCTTCCTGCCGTCCAACTGCTTCGGCAAGCCGCCGATCGTCAATCCCGGACTGGAACCGGAGGTCACCCCGACCGACCTGGAACTGGACGCGATCGTGCCGGACTCCGACAACGCGGCCTACGACATGCATGAGATCCTGCTGCGCATCTTCGACGACGGAGACTTTCTGGACGTCGCTGCCCAGCACGGGCCCGCGATCATCACCGGCTATGCCCGGGTCGACGGACGCCCGGTGGGCGTCATCGCCAATCAGCCGATGCACATGTCCGGCGCGATCGACAACGAGGCGTCCGACAAGGCGGCGCGATTCATCAGGTTCTGTGACTCGTTCCAGATTCCGCTGGTGTTCGTAGTGGACACGCCCGGGTTTCTGCCAGGCGCCGAGGAGGAGAAGCGGGGCATCATCAAGCGCGGCGGCCGGTTCCTTTACTCGGTGGTCGAGGCCGACGTGCCGAAGGTGACGATCACAATCCGCAAGTCCTATGGCGGTGCCTACGCGGTGATGGGGTCCCGGCAGCTGACTGCCGACTTCAACTTCGCCTGGCCGACGGCGCGCATTGCGGTGATCGGCGCCGAGGGGGCCGCGCAGTTGCTGATGAAGCGCTTCCCGGATCCCACCACGCCCGAGGCGCAGCAGATCAAGAAGGACTTCATCGAGGGTTACAACCTCAACATGGCGATTCCGTGGACAGCCGCTGAGCGCGGGTTCATCGACGCGGTGGTCGACCCGCACGAAACCCGTTTGCTGCTGCGTAGGTCGCTGCACTTGTTGCGGGACAAGCAGAATTGGGCCCGGTTGGCGCGCAAGCACGGCCTGATCCCGATCTAGTAGCTCGGGGTGCTCGCGGCCGGCGCGCGTGCTCGCAGGCTCCCGGCCCGCGAGGCTCGCCGAGTGTGCAACTGGCGACGCGACACGCCGGTGCACCGTCGGCTGACGCACACTCGACGTCAAGTGACTCGCGAAGGCGACTTGTGGCCCCGTTTGAGCATGATTCGGGTGCGGCTACCACTCCTCGCCGATAGTTAGCGCCCCGTCGACCAGTTCGTCGAAGCGCTCCAGCCCCTCGTCGGAATCCGTGTCGATCCCGCGCAGTGGCCCGTGATCGGCGAGGTACCGCCGCGCGTACAAGCGCGCCAGGAGCGCTTTGCGCTCACCGCCACGCGTCTCGCGCTCCCATGCCGCCTGCTCGGTGAGCAGCGCACCGGCATACACCTCGCCCATGAACTGCGCCAACGGGAAGAGCCGCGCCTCGGCCACCGCGCCGTCCAATTTCTCCCATGCCGTGATCGCGGCGTCCAAATCCTCGATTCTCTCGACGACCAACTGGGTGGTCTCGTCGTCGTCGGACACCGAGACCGCGTCGCGCATCCGGCCCAGTAACGCCTCGTGGGCACGGGACTGCACAATGCCGCGCCGCACGTCCAGGCACAGGATATTGTCCGGGCCCTCCCAGATGGTGTTGACTTGCCCGTCGCGCAAAAGCCTTGCCACCGGCCAGGTTTCGATGTAGCCGTTGCCACCGTGGATCTCGATCGCATCCGATGCCGCGGTGATGCCCAGTCGCGCGACCTTCAGCTTTGTCACCGGAACCGCGATGCGCTGTCGGATGCCGCGAGGCTGGCGGTGGTTGGTCGCGCCGGTGCAGTCGAACACCATTGCCTGCGCGGCCTCGACGTCGACGACCATTTCCGCCAGCTTGCGTCGCATCAGTGGCTTGTCGATCAGCGGACCGTCGAAAGCACGTCGTTGCCGCGCGTAGCACAACGCCTCCACGAGCGCGCGGCGCGCGTTGGCCAGCCCGAACAGCGCAATCCCGAGACGCGCCGCGTTGGTCAACTCCATCATCCGTCCCAGGCCCTTGCCGTCAGACGGGCCCGCGTCGGTGGACGGTTCCCCGGACAGTAGAAAAGCCTCGGCGTCAACGAACTCGACCTCACCGGACGCGACCGAACGAGTGCCCAGTTTGTCCTTCAGTCGGCGCACGCGCACGCCGTTGCGGGTGCCGTCGCGGCGGGTGCGGAGCACCAGGAAGTTGGCGACGCCGCGGCTCGAATCGGGTGCACCCTCGGGCTTGGCCAGGACAACGAACGCCTCCCCGGCGCAGTTCGATGCGAACCACTTGAAACCGTTCAACAGCCAAGCGTCCCCGGCCCGGCGAGCCGTCGTCTCCAATGCGCCCAGGTCCGACCCGCCGGTCCGTTCGGTCAGCAGTTGCGCTGTCTCGCCGGCCCACTCACCGGAGTCGAACTTCCCCAGCACGTAGTCGCGCACGTCAGCCGGCGCATATGCGGCGACCAACGACTGGACCATGCCGCCGCCGGTTCCCAGCGCGCACCCCATCCCGATGTCGGCCTGATTGAGCAGATAGTTCGACGCGAACACCGACAGTGACGAGCGAAACCCCGCGCCGCGTACCGCGTCGCGCAACTCCTGTTGCGCATCCAGCACGGCGCGTTTGGACTGCGTGAACGACGGGGGCATGACGACCCGGCTGATGTCGTGGCCCCACCGGTCGTAGCGTTCCAGCCGCGGCGGGTTGCGGTCGGTCTCCTCGGCCCAGCGCGCCACCGGCCCGCCCATCAATTCACCGATGCGGTTCAAATGCGGTTCGACCACCGCGAGCTCGTCGGGCGTGAGGTAGTACGCCATGGTGAACTGCAGGGTGGGATCCGTCCGATACCAATTGAGTCCTGTTGCCCCGGAATAGCTTTCGGTGCGGTAGCGCTGAGACTTCTCCTGGGTGGAGAACGGCAGCCGGTCGACGGCCTCCAAGTCGTACTCGGTCATGCCGCGACGGTATTACAGTTTCACCCGATCCCGCGTTAGACCGGGGCCACAAACTCGGACGTGAAAAACTCCGCGGGCGCCTGATTGTTGGGATTCGGTGACTCGACGATCACCCACACACCGGTCGTGCCGGACTGAATCGGTGCCGTGATCGTGACGGTCGCCTGGCCGGTCGCGTCGGTGTCCATACCGGTGAAAGTGGTGCCTGGATCCCCGGGACCGCAGGTTGCCGACGACGGCCGGGGAAGCTGTATCAGACCGACGTCGTAATGGGCGCCGGGGCTGTTTGCGATGACCATGTGCACGTCTGCGACCACCGACGAGCCTGAGGAGCTAATTTGAGCGGTGCCGCGGCCCACTAACGCGCGTGGTCGTTGGATCGCGGTTGGGACGAGACTGAAATCGCAATTCCGCAAGTCCGGATTGAGAGGCACCGGTGAAGTCGCGGTGGCCGCACCGGCCCCCAGTACCACTGTCGCGCCGGCCGAGACCGTCATTGCCGCGATAAAGATCCTCGAGCGGGCTAGTGCGCGCATCTGCTCACCATTCCTTTGAAATGAGTCCCTAAATCGAGATATTGACAGAATCTACTCGAATAAACCAGATCAGGGGAGCGAAAGCCCGGGCGAAATGAGGCCTAATCCCGGTTTGGTCGATCTCTATTGGAATTTCTTCAGCGGCAACATATTTCACGCGATACTTGCAGCCGGCGGCGGGATATTATTGCTTTGAATAAGTAATTTAATTGGAAACCGAAGAGCGACTATCGGTTTTCGGAGAGAACGAGATAATCGGTTAACGCGTTACCCACCGCGATCGCACCCAAAGCTGTCGGGTGCAGTGGCACGCTGTCGTCGTCGGTGGTGACGTAGCCCTCCACATATCTTTCGCCGGCTGGGGCGCACATGTCGTGTCCCTGCGACATCGCTCTGGTGTCGAAGAACTCGATCCTCTTTTCGGCGGCGAGATGTGCCTGCCGATCGGCGAGTTCGTCGACCTTGGCTTGCAGATAGTTCGCGTCGGGGGGCAACAGCGGCTGGTCGGGGAAACAACCGCCGGGCCGAACGAACATGCCGTAACCGACCATGATGATCCGTGCCCTGGGCGCTGCGGTGCGAAGCTGGTCGATCATGTTGGCCCACACCGGTACCTGTGCGGCGATGGTGCTCGACAGCCGATCTTCGTTGGCGACGACGAATTTGGTGCTGCAGGGCTTCGGGTCGGCCGTCCTGACCTCACACGACTCGGCGTCCCCGGCCAGCCCGACATCGTTGGCGCCGATGGTGATGGTGATCAGGTCGGTCGGCGGGCCGATCATATTCAGCTGACGGGGGATCAGACCGTGGTCCGTCTGCTGGTCGCGGTCGACGACGTCATCGGTGGTGGCGCCGCTGCAGCTGACGTCGTGGAACGCCGACGCGTCGAGGCGCCGGGCCAGCACGGACGGGTAGTTATTGGTCGAGCGGTGGCAGCCGCGCGGCAGCGCAGGTTCCGCGACACCGGGCGCGGCCGCGAAAGAATCACCCATGGCGACGTAGTTCGGCCGCGCGACCGAGCCCGGGCCGGCGGGCGGCGCAGCAGCGCATCCCGCGCACACCAGACCGACCGACACCAGACCGACCGACACGGCAATGCCCAGGCGGCTCAAGGACATGCCAGCCAGTGTTTCATCCGGCAGTTACGGCGCGATGCGGATCTTGCCCGGCGACCACAGTCCACTACGGGTCGCCTCACCGAGGTCCAGCCGGGCGGGCGGCGCGTCCACCAGCGTCTCGAATTCGCGCAGCGACCCCCAGTCGCGGGCCCAGTCGCGGGACAGGTAGGTCGCCATCACATGGGCACGCAGCAACAGGTCGGTGATGCCAAGCAGGCCACCGTTCTTGCCGTCTTCCCAGGTATCGGTGTCCAGCTTCTTGGCCGAATAGTCCGGTGTGATGCGGAACCGCGGAATTTCGGTGACCCCGTTGGTGTGCAGCATCGGCCGCTGACAGGGGAAGGCCAATCCGACCGCCCAGTCCAACAACACCGGCTGCGTCGACCCGACGTACTCCTGCAACGATCGCAACTCCGGCACCCGCGGCGGGGTGATCGCGATCCAGTCGTCCGGGGTCAGCGACAGGTCCTCGGCCACCACCCGCACAGCGACGGCATCGGCCGGCATCTTCTCCCGGGCGAAACGCAGGTTGCGCCACGCCTTCGGCTGTTCGCCGTAGAGGTCATCTGGCACCAGTCGTCCGGCCGGCACCAGGGCACCGGGGGCAGGGCGAGCATATTCCAGCACCACGGTCTGGCCGGCTGTGTAATGGTGCAGGACACTGTTGCCGGCGATCTTGCCCGCCGCGGTCACGACGACCAGCGGGTGCCCGTCGTCCGGCTTGGGTAACAGGTACCACGCCGACGCGAGCTTGCTCTGCTGCTGAGCCCCCGTGGTGTAGGTGCCCGCCAGCGGCACCCGCGCCGGATCGAGCTGGTAGGGCAACGGCACCCTGGAGCCGTTGATCCCTGTTTGTTTCGTTTTGGTCGGGGCGTCCCAGTCGTAGTCGGTGCCGGGCTGGTTGGGCTTCATCACGATGGCCTCGGCGACGGTTTGTTCGGGCACGCCATTGGGGGAGAAGCCCACCGGGTCGGTGCCGCCCAACGGGCCCAATGGGCCCCAAGGATCGGGGCCAGCGGGCAGCGGTGTCATGAAGCCCGCGTTGGCGTCCGGTTCGACGAGCACGTCGTCGGCAAGGCCGCAGCCGCCGGCGAAGGCGCGCAGGTTCGACCAGCCGTTGGAGTAGGTGGGGTACTGGCGCACGATCCCAATGCCCATGGACGCGATGAACACCAGGGCCATGAACCCGGCGGCCAGCGCGACCGGTGCCGTCGTCAGCGCCCGGGTCGCCCGGTTCTCACCGCTGCTGCGGGGCGCGAAGTGCAGCCAGGCTGCATACGCGGCTGAGAGGGCGAAAAGCGCGAAGAACATTGCGCTGACCGGGATCCCGGCGACTTTCGGCATGGTGTTGTTGAACGGAACGCCGTAGCTGGAGACGTACCACCAACCGTTGGTGGTGGCAAAACACAATGCCAGCATGAAAAACACCGCGGCCAGGAATGCCATCCGGTTACGTGACCAGCGCAATACCGCAGGGGACACCAGCACTGTCGTCAGCGCGGCCATGGCGGCGCCCACTGCGGCGAACAGTCCGAAGTGGTGCACCCACTTGGTGGGGGTGAACATCAAAAAGAACATGGTGCCGAAGATGACGCCCATCAGCCGCCACGCTGGGCCCCGCGCCACCCCGGGCACACGCTTGCGCCGCAACATGATGAAGACCGCTGTGAACAGACACAACGCGGTGATCAGGAACCCGAACCGGCGTGACAGCGAACCGTCGACGGTGGGCAGGATCAGGTAGTAGTAGCGCAGGTTCTCGGTGTACCAGGCCTGGCTGGGTCCGATCTTGCCGCGCACCCTGGTGGCTTCGAACACCGTCGACAACGTCTGGTCGGCGAAGACCACGGTCAGGATGATGGTGCCGGCGGCGAGCATCGGCGACAGCAACGGCAACGTGCCGCCGACCATGCGGCGGCGTTTGGCCAGGATCCGCAGCATCGGACGACCACCGGCCACCAATGCCGCTACCGCGATCAGGCCGGTGGGCTGGACTCCCAGGGTGAAGGCCGCGGTGATGATGGCCAGCGCCGCCGGCGTCAGGCGGCTGTACCGCATCGACCGCTCGATCAGCACATAGGTGACCAGCGAACCGACCGCGATGATCCCTTCGGGCCGAAGCCCGTTGTCGAACGGCATCCACGCGGTCAGCAGCACCATGGCCGCGGCCCAATTGGCGGGTTTGCTGGCGGCGACCGCCGGACCCAACCGGGGCAGCACCTCGCGCGACAGCAGCAGCCAGCACAACAAGCCGGCGAACAGGTCGGGCAGGCGCATCCAGATGCTGGAGTCGCTGACGTGGGTCATCAGCGCCAGCAGGTTGTAGTACCAACCGAAGGGGTCTTCCGGGCTGCCGAACCAGCGGAAGTAATTGGACATGTAGCCCGCGTGGTCGGCGACGCGCGCCATGCCCAGGATGTAGCCGTCGTCGGACGAGTTGGCGCCGATCACGTGCCAGAGCAGGAACACGAAGATCACCACGGCGTCGAGCAGGGTGAAGGTGCGCCAATTGGCCGGAATCCACCGGCGCATTCGGTGCCCGTCCAGTTGATCAAGGCGCCAGAGCGCGATGAGCGCGACGATGGTGGACACGAGCGCACCGACCATCGCCAGCAGCTTCAGCGTCGTCGGCGTGGTGGAGAACCGGGTGTCGACCGTCGCCGACATGCTCAGTCCGGGTGGAGCGGGACCCGTCAGGTCGGTGAAGACGCCGACGATCTGCGGACGCAGGTTCGGGTCGGGGAATCCGCTGCGCAGGGGTCCGCCGCCGGGATCCTTCAGACCGATGAAGTTTGCGAACGTGCCTGCGTGCGTGGAGGTGATTTCGATGCGCTCGCACTGTGCGGAGGCCACCTGGTCCCGCGGCACGGACAGGATCACCACGTTGCGGTCGGTGACGTCCACCCGTTGGGCGCTGACCACGACGAACAGTGCGTTGAGATTGGCGTCCTTACCCTGCTTGGGCGCGGTGCCGAGCACCACTCCGCCGGTCGGGGGCATCTCGCGGACGATGCTGCACGGCACGGTCGCCATGAAGTCCACCGGCGTCAGCGAGATCAGCGGTGAGGTGACGCTGTTGAGTTGGCCGTTCTGCGGCCAGTTCAGCATCGCGGTGGTCTGGACCACCGGCAGCAGTGGCGTGGCGACCGACAACACAAAGCCCACCAGACCCGCGACGGTGGCCACCCAGCGGGTGATCCGCAAGCTGCGGTCGGGTTCGGTGCCGGCGAGGGTGCTGGGCCGGCCGTTCGTCACGGTCATGGGAGGGCCCTAATCGGTCCTTGCCGGCTCCAGCCGGGCACTGTGGTCACGCCCTGCTGCACGGCGGCGTCGGGCGCGCGATCGGTGGGGACCAGGCGGTGATACTGCTCGACCGAACCCCAGTCGCGGTACCAGTCCCCATTCAGATACGTCGAGATCGTCGACGTCCACAGCAGACCCTGGGTGAACATGAACGGTCCGCCGGTCGACGCCGCCTGCCACAGGTTGGACGACACCGCGGTCTGCTTGTGGTCCGGCAAGATCCGGTAGTCGGGCAGCTCGGCGATGCCAAGGTGCTCGGAGAACGGGCGCTGGCACGGGAAGTTTGCCGCTGTCGCGATGTCCATCAGCACCGGGGCCTGCGAGCCGATCAGCTGCTGCAGCGGTTCCAGCTCAGGCACCCGCGGCGGCGTGAACGCGAACCACTGCTCGGAGCTCAGGTTCGGGTCGTAGCCGACGATCCGGGCCACGTTGGCTTCCGGCGGAGCCCAGGCGATCGGGAAGCGCAGGTTGCGCCACGCGGGTTGCGGTCCGAGGTCGATAGGGAAAACCTCGCCCAGCGGCGTGAAGTTGCCGTCCGGGCGACCGATACCCCACTGCAGTTTGAGCGACTGCCCGTACATGAAGTCGCCGTCCTCTTTATAGGACCAGATGGCGCCGGCCGCCGACACCACGACCAGCGGCCGGTCCGGCCGCCGCGGCGGCAGCTGGTACCAGGCCGAGGTGGCCCGGGCGGCCAGGTTGTTCTCGCCGTAGCTGCCCATCACAGGAGTGCGGGCTGGGTCCAGCCCGAACGGCAGTAACGCATGCGAGCCGTTGACGCCGACGGGGCCCTTGCCCCCGGCAGTTCCGGCGGAGTCGGTGATGGCGGCGGTGGGCTTGTTGGGCGACGCGTCGGAGTTGACGACACCGGGCTTGCCCACCACCGGGTCGGACTTGAGGTCCTCACCGACGCCTTCGGGCTTGAAACCGAGCGGGTTGACTCCGCCGAGTGGGCCGCCCGGCCCGAATTGCTGACCCGGGACCGGCTGCAGCATGCCGGCGTTGGGATCGCGTTCAGCTAATACGTCGTTTGCCATCGCGCAGCTGGTCGGCGACAGACCCGACGTCAGGGCCGACAGGTTCGCTTTTCCCGTGGTGTAGAGCGGGTAGCGGAAGACCACCCCCTTGGCCAGCGAGCCGACCTCACCCAGCACCATGATCACCGCCACCACCAGCAGCGGCGCCGACGCCAGCACCCGATTGCGCCGGTTGTTCTTGACTTCGGTATGCCCGGCGTAGTCCATCCGGAAGTGGTACCAAGCGGCCAGCAGACCGGTGATGATCGAGAGCGTCAGGAACATCGACGTCACCGGTCGGCTGGCGACTACCGGTTGGATGTCGTACCACGGGACGCCGTAATTGCCGACGTAGAACCAGCCGTTGATGCCGGACGTCGCCCACGCCAGCACAAACAGCAGCGCGGTGACGTAGAGCGCCAGGTTGCGTCGACTGTGCAGCCCGATCCGGGCGACGGTGAACGCCGTCAGGCCGGCCAGCGCACCGGCCAGGCTGGCGAACGCACCGAACTGGATGGCCCACTTCGTCGGGGTGAACGTCAGCAGCAGCAGGCCTATCGCGACGGTGCCGAGCAACCGCCAGGCCGGGCCGGTCGCCAGCCCGGACACCCGGCCGCGGCGCAGCAGCACGAACAGCATCCCGAACATGCACAGCAGCAGCACGAGCACCGCGAACCGCCGCGCCATCGAGCCGTCCGCGTTGTTTTCCACGGTAAGGAAGTAGTACCGCAGGAAGTCCTGGTACCACGCGATGGTCGGCCCCACTTTGTATTTGATGCGGGCCGACTCGGCGACGGTGGCCAGTGTCTGGGCACGGAACACCACCACGGTGATCAGCGACAGCGACGCGGCCAGCACCACCAACGGTGCCAGCAGGCCGTCGGTGGCGCGTCGTCGCCGAATGGTCTGCGCGATGGCGCGGGCACCGGTCAGCAGCGCCGCGACGGCGATCAGTCCCTGCGGCGCCAGCGTTGCGGTCAGCGCGGCCACGATTATCGCGAACGTGGCCGGGGCGAGTCGGCCCCGCGCGATGGAACGCTCCACCAGGACCCAGGTGAGCAGCACACCGAAAGCGATCAGCGGTTCGGGCCGCAGTCCGTTGTTGAACGGCAGCCACGCGGCCACGAACACCGCGCCGGCGGTGTACAGGGCGACCCGGTTGCCGGCCAGACCACCCCGGCCCGGCCCGAGCCGGCGTAGCACGTAGTGGCTGATCAGCAGCCAGCACCCGATGCCGGCCAGCAACGCCGGCAGTCGCATCCACACCCCAGCGGTGCTCACCGCCGCCAGCTTGGACAGGACGCCGAAGTACCAGTCGAACGGGGCGTTCGTGGTGCCGAAGTAACGGTAATAATCGACGACGTACCCGGCTTTGGGTGCGACTCTGGCGATGGTCAGGTTGTAGCCGTCGTCGGAGGTGGTCGCGCCGATGAGGTGCCAGAGCAGCAGCGTGGCGATCACCGCGGCATCGGCGAGCCACACGGCCAGACCCGCGTGCGGGCCGCGAGGCAACCGGGGGCGGTAGCGCGCCAACCATGCCATCGGGGAGCGCCAGTTGCGCAGTGAATCGCCTCGACTCAGGCGATCCAGTGCCCCCAGGGCGAGGATGGCGGCAAGCACGGTCACCGCGCCGAGACCCATGGCCAGCGACTTCAGGGCGGTGGGCGCGAGGATGAAGCGGGTGTCGACGTCGACGCGAGCCGACAGACCCGGCTGGGCCGGCACTTTGAGGTCGGTGAAGATGCCGCCCACCTGAGGCTTCTTCTCCGGCGCCAGTTTGCCCATCGCACCGGGAATCCCGACGAAATCGGCGCCCGCGCCGCCGCGGTCGGCCCAGATGTGCAGCACCTGGCAGCCGCCCGACGCGATCGCCGGGCGCGGTGCGACCGCGGCCACTGTGTCGCGGAACGCGACGACGACAGTGTCCTTGTTGGCCCGCACGAACAAGCCGTGCTTGCCTGTCTCGAAGCCGTCAGTGGGCAGGGTCGACACCACCAGACCGCCCTTGGCGGGCAGGGTGGCGATCGCCGAGCACGGGATGGAAATGTCCAGCGCCCGGGGCGCGCCGGACACCAGCGGAGCGGTGATCTGGGTGATGTTGCCGTCCGAGGCGGTGCCCTGCGGCCAGAAGATGGTGGCGGTGGTCTGCCGCACCGGGAGCAGCGGCACCAATACACACAGGATCAGACCGACGATCCCGAAGGCGACGGCCAGTAACCGGGCGATCCGGTGGGATCGCTCATTACCGTCGGGGGACACGAGGGTCGATCGTAGGCGACGCGGATAAGTGCGTATTGGATGCGGGGCCGCGGTACCGGTCAGAACAGGTTCGTAGATATGGCGGGTGGACGGTCAGCTGATCCTCGTTCGGTTAGCTCTTCCGTAGCGGCGCCGGGCCCCACAACCCGCTGCGTGTGACGGTGCCCAACTCGAGACGGGCAGGCACGGCATCGGGATAGTAGGGAGTCAATCGCTGCAATCCGCCCCAGTCCCGGAACCAGTCGTCCTTGAGGTAGCTGGCCACCGTGGTGGGGTGCGTCAACAGTTCGGTGATGCCCAGCGGGCCGCCGCCGAGATTGTCCATCACGGGCGAATTCGCCTCGGCGCCGAACCGGTCGGGCAGGATGCGCCATTTGGGCGTCTCGTCGACGCCGTTCTGGTGGCCGAACGGCCGTTGGCACGGGAACGCCAGCCCCACCAGCCAGTCCAGGAATACCGGATCCTTGGAACCCACCACGTCCTGCAGCGTGCGTAGCCGTGGAACCCGGGGCGGGGTGAGCCCGATCCAGTGTTGGGGCGCCAAGTCGTCGTCCTCGGCGACCAGCCGCACCTGGGTGGCGGAGTCGGGAATGGCGGACAGCGGCGCGCGTAGGTTGCGCCAGGCCGGCACCGCACCGACATCCGCGAATCCCATTGAGCCGCCGTGCTTTCCGGCGGCCGCCTCCTCATCGGTGGCCCACTGCACCTGGACCTCGCGGGGATCGAAACGACCGGCCGCGGTCAACACCAGCAACGCCGACTTGCCCCGCTGCTCCTTGGGTGGCAACCGGTACCAGCCCGATCGCAGCATGGCCGGCACCTGGATGCCGGATCGCCAGCTGCCCAGCACCGGCACCTTCGTCGGGTCGAGGTTGAACGGCAGTCGGGCCCGTGAACCGTTGATTCCCGGCGCGGCTGTCGTGCCACCCTCGGTGCCCGGATCGCTGCCCGTGACCACTCCGTCGTCGCTCGCGAAATTGCGGTCGCCGGGACGCTCCATCACCGGATCCGCCGTGACGTCCGCGGGAATCCCGTTGGGCGTGAACGCTTCCGAGAGACCGGCCCCCAGGGCATCGCCCACCGGGGCGCCAACCGGCGCCAGCATGCCGGCGTCGGGATCCAACTCCACCAACACGTCCTCGGCCAGCCCGCAGGTCCGGCCGGTCAGCGCTTGCAGGTTCGACCGACCGACCGACCACGCCGGGTACTGGACCACCATCGCCTGGGTCAGCGAGACGACCTCGAACAGCACCAGCAGCCACGTCGCGATCGCCAGCGGGGATTGCACGAGCCCGGCCAACCGGGCGCCCACGCGCGTCTTCGGCGGGCGGTCCTCGGTAGCCACGAAATGGAACCAGGCCGCTACCAGCAGCACGATCACAGTGAGTTCGAGCAGGGCCGTGGTCAGCGACCACCGCATCTTGGGGAACGAATTCGACCATGGCACACCGAAGTTCGACACATACCACCAGCCGTTGACGCTGGCGAACGACATGGCCATGACGAAGAGCACGGCCGCGGCGAACATGGTCCGGTTGCGCCGCGACTTCATCGCCGCGGCGGTCACCGCCACCGCGGCCAGCGCGCCCAGCGAGCCGGCCAAGCCGGCGAACACGCCGAAGTGGTGGGTCCATTTGGTCGGGGTGAACATCATCGCGAACAGGGAGATGACCGTGATGCCGACGATGCGGCGACTCGGCCCGGCCGCCGTCCCCGGAATCCGGCCCTTGCGCAACGACATCGCCACCGCCACCGCCAACGCGACAATCAGCGCAAGAACGGCGAAGCGTCGCGCCACCGACCCGTCCGGGCTCGGCATGAACAACCGCTCGTACCGGATGTGCTCGTCGAACCACTTCAGGCTCGGCCCGACGGCCTGCTTGAACCGGCTCGCCTGGACTTCACCGGCCAGGGTCTGGTCCCGGAAGATCAGGATTGCGGTGACGGTGGCCGCGGCCAGAATCGGCGCCAGGAGCGGCAGCACGCCAAACCGTTTCGAGCGTCGGTGCAGGATGGTCCGCAGCGGGCCGATCGCGACCAGCAGCGCACCGATGGAGGCGATGCCGGTAGGACCGGAGAACAAGGTCAGCGCGCCGATGATGCAGGCTATGGCGACGGGAAGCAGCCGACTGGTTGCCACCGCGCGCTCCACCGAGCACCAGGTCAGCAGGATGCCCAGAGCAATGATCGGCTCCGGACGCAGCCCGTTGTCCAGCGTCAGCCAGAACACCAGGAACATGCCGGCAGCCGTCCACGCCGCGCCCCGGCTTCGCTTGACCGCGTGGCCCAGTCGGGGAATCACCTCGCGGCTGATCACCCACCAGCAGGTGATCGCCATGAGCAGGGTGGGCAACCGCATCCAGATGCTGGCGGTGCTGACGTGCGCCCACAGTGCCAACAGGTCGTAATACCAGCCGAACGGCGCCTCCGGCGTGCCGAACCAGCGGTAGTAATTCGCCATGTAGCCGGCGTGTTCCGAGACCCTGGCCATGGTCAGGATGTAGCCGTCGTCGGAAGTGTTGGCGCCGACGAAGTGCCACCACACCAGGACGACGAGGACCAGTGCGTCCAGCCCACCGAGGGACCACCAGCGCGACGGCAGGAACCGCCGGTGCCGGGTGCCGTCGGCGGTGTCCAGGACGTGCAGGGCGGCGAGAGCGGCCGCGGTGAGCATCAACCCGAGGATCATCGCGGCCATCTTCAGCGGCGTCGGACTGCTGCTGTAGCGGGTATCGACGGCCGCCGAGAAGGTCAGACCGGGCGGGGCCGGTCCGGACAGGTCGGTGAACACGCCGACGATCTGCGGCCGGAAGTCGTAGCCGCTCTTCTCACCGCGTAGGGGATCGCCGGGGTGCTCGCTGGTGGGTCCCTGCTTGAGCCCGACGAATTCACCGATCACCCGGTCCGCGTGGGCGGTGAACGTCAACCGCTGGCAATCCGGGCCCAGCACCTGACTCATCGGCGCGGTGACGACCGGGACGTTGCGGACGATCAGCACGAGATCGTCGTTGACGCGCTGCAGCAGCAATCCGCGGTCGACGGCCTTGGGTGCCTGCTTGGGCACGGTGGACAGCAGCACCGTCTTGGCGGCGTTCTGCGGGCCGGCCAACCCGGCGGCCGCTTGGCACGGCACGGCGATGTTCAGATCGGTGGCCACATAACTGATCAGCGGCGCCTCGACGCTCTTGAAGACGCCGTTCTGCGGCCAGTTCAGCGCAGCGGTGGTCTGCTGCACAGGCAGCAGTGGGGTCGCCAATGCGAGGACGGTTCCGAGCAGACCGGCGACGACCGCGACGAGCCGAGCGATCCGGTGGTTTGCTCCCGCGTCGCTCACGGAGGTAGATGGTAGCCCGGCAATCGGGTCTAGTTCTTCGGTCCCGCGCCCTGCGGTGTTGGTAGCCATCAGCGGCTCGGCACCGGCTTGCGGACGGCTAGCACGAAGGGGCCGATCGTTTCCACGGTGAAGCGCGGGTCGTTGAACAGGGCGGCTTTGAGGTCCACGGTGTAGCGACGGACGTTGGGCTGGTTGGGGTAGACGTCCTCAGCAAGTCGCAGGGTGTAGGTGCTGCTCGCGCCGCGGCGCATCAGGAACACGGTCGGCGGTGGCCAGGGCAGGCTGTCCAGTGCGTGGATCAACTCGTCGGCCGTCTTGAGCTTGGACCACGACTCGATGTGCGCGGCACGCTTGTCGAATTGGGCCAGGGGGTTCGCGTAGTGGGACGTCAACCCCTGGAATCCCCAGTACGGGTAGAACGACAGGAAGCTGTAGTCGGCCGTCATCACCACCGTCTGGTCGGGTGCTTTGCCGGTGATCCGCGCAATCGCGGCGTCCACTGCCGGGTAGTACTTCTCCGAGCTGGGCGGGCGCCGATCGCCGCGTTGCCCGTCACCGTCGGTGTCGGTGTAGGCGATGGTGAGGTCGGGCCGGAGCACGTCGGGAATGTCCTGACTGAACGCGATCGCGCCGGTCAGGCCGATCGCCGCGGCAATCGGGAACACCGCGCGGCTGCCGATCCAGTCTCGGCGCAGTGCGCGGGTCACTTCGACGAAGCCGAACACCCCGGCCGTCACCAGCAGCACCGACAGCGTCGGCTGCAGCCGGAACGACAGCAGCGTGGTGCGTGCCAGGGTGGTCAACATCGACAGCAGCGACCACAGGTAAACGGCGAGCACGGCGATCCCCAGCCCACCGGCCCGGACCGACGATCCCGCCTTGACGACCAGCCAAAGCGTGCCGAGCAGGCAGGTCGCGCCCAGCAGGGAGAACTGCAGCATCGGGAAGGTCAGCTGGGCGCCGTCAGCGGGCAGGTAGTGCAACGCGCTGCCGGACCCGCTCACCGGTGAACGCATCGTCGCCAACAGATACGGCAACCAGGTGACGGAGCCGATGACGGCCGCGATGACACCGATGACCAGCAGGCGGCGCAGCGGGTCGAGCGCCGCTTTGAACCCGGATGCGCGCCAGCGGAAGGCGGCCAGGCCGACGGCCATCACCGTCATCGTGAACGCGCTGTAGGCAACCAGCAGCGTGTACCAGGTGGCAGCGAAGCCCAGGAACAACCCGGCGCCGACGATTGCCGCCCACCCCCCGCTCGCGTCGAGCGTGCGGCCAGCTTCACGTTCGTCGTCGACTGTGCGGCCAGCTTCACGCTCGGCGCGAGCGGGCACCCGGGCACCGGCCCGCAGACCGGACCACGTCAGCACGAACACCGGCGGCAGCAGCACTGTGATCATCGCGGCGTAGGGCTCCGGCGAGCTGTAGGCCAGCGTCACCGCGGTGGTCGCGATGGTGACCAGCAGCGCGTACTCGAAGCGGACCATCCGTGACCACAGCACCAGCGCGACGGCGGCCGCAATGGTGATCGAGGTGATGGCCCACGGTTTGAAGAACTCCCAAGCCGGGGTCCCGGTCAACGCGGCAGCCCGTCCACCGAACCAGAACCACCCCGGCGGGTAGAACGGCGGCAGATTCAGGTAGGTCATGTCGCGCAGGGCGGGGCTGTCGGTCAGCCGGGTCAGGTATTCGGTGCGGAATTGCTGATCGACGGAGATGCCGAACAGGTACAGCTTGGTGGCGCCCAGTGGCATGCCCAGAGTCACGACGGTGAAAGCGGACACGAACACCAGCGCGCCCAGTTGAGCCAACCGGCGAAAGCGGCCGCGGCGCCAGACGAAACCCACCGCGAGCAACCCGGCCAAGCAACCCACCTGCCCGACGGTGGTCAGCGCGTGCAGCTGATTGGACGACGGAAACGCCGGCCACTGCACGCGCGAAATAGCAAGGAGGGAAACCACCGACACCACGACGGCCACCAGGACCGCCACGGCCATCTGGCCCAGGGTGGCCAGCGCGTTACGCATGGTCAGATGGGCAGCCTGCGGAAGATGCTCCGCGGAATGTGCCGCAACACCATCATCACGTAGCGAAACGTTCCTGGCGCCCAAACCAATTCCTTACCCTTCGCGGACGCCGTCACCGCGAGTTCGGCGACGTACTCCTTATCGACGGTCAGCGGAGCTTCCTTGACGTGGGCGCTCATCCGGGTGCGCACCTGGCCGGGCCGGATCACCAGCACCCGAACGCCATACTCGCGCAGCGCCTCTGACAACCCCAGGTAGAAGCCGTCCAACCCGGCTTTGGTGGAGCCGTAGACGAAGTTGGACCGGCGCACCCGCTCACCGGCCACCGTGCTCATCGCGATGATCTGCCCGAAACCCTGACCGCGCATCTTCTCGGCGAGCAGCACACCCACCGAAACTGCTGCCGTGTAATTGATTTCGGCGATCTGCACGGCTTTGCGCTGATTCTGCCAGAGTTCCTCGGCGTCACCGAGCAAGCCGAAGGCGACGATGGCCACGTCGATGTCACCGCCGGAGAAGCACTCGTCGATCACCTTGGGATGGGTGTCCGGCTCCAAAGCGTCGAAGTCGACGACTTCCACCGAACGCGCGCCGGCCGCCTTCATCTGCGCGACCGCATTGTCACGACCGGGGTCATTGGGCATGACGGCCAACACGATTCGTGCGGTGGCGTTGCGCAGGTAGCGCTCGCAGATCGCCAGCCCGATCTCGGAGGTACCACCGAGCAACAGGATGGACTGGGGGTTTCCCACGGCATCAAGCACCATCTACAGCAGCTCCAAACGTCGGGCCATGTCGGAGGCGAACACCCCGGAAGGGTCGACTCTGCGTCGCACGGCGATCCATTCGTCGATGCGCGGGTACATGGCGTGGAAGGTCTCGGCGGTTGTCCGGGAGTCCTTGGCGGTGTAGAGGCGACCGCCGAATTGCAATACCCGGCGGTCGAGTTCGTTGAGGAACTCGTTGAGGCCGGGTTTGATCGGGAAGTCGACGCATACGTTCCAGCCGGGGATCGGGAAGCTCAGCGGTGCCTGATTGCCCGGCCCGAACAACTTGAACACGTTGAGAAACGAGTAGTGCCCGGACTTTTGGATGTCGCGGATGATGTTTTTGAACTCTTCGACCGCGTCGGTGGGCACCACGAACTGGTACTGGCCGAAGCCCGCGGACCCGAACGCTCGGTTCCACTCGCCGAACATGTCCAGCGGGTGATAGAACTGCGTCAAATTCTGTGTCTTGGCGCGATACGTTCCCGATTTGCGGTACCAGAGTTCCCCGATCGGCATGAAGGTGTATTTGTTGGCCAACCCGTTGGGGAACACGTCCGGGAAGGTAAGTAGTTGCGGCGCATCGAATTTCAGCGGGTCGCGCTGCAGCTTCGCAGGCAATTGGTCCAGCCTGGCCAGCGAACCGCGAGAGATCGCCGCCCGGCCGAGCTTCGGCGGCGCGCTGATCGCGTCGAACCAGGCGCTGGAATACGTGTAGTTGGCTTCACTGCCGTCGCTGTGGAAGGCGATGGTTTCGTCGAGGCTGCGGGTGACATCGCCGTCGGCGATGAAGTACGCCGTTTCGGTGGGCGTCATTTCGACGGTGGCGCGCAGGATGATTCCGGTCAGGCCGTTGCCCCCGACGGTGGCCCAGAACAGTTCCGCGTCCTGGCCGTCGGGCGTGATGTGGCGGACTTCACCGCTGGCCAGCAACAGGTCCATGCTGCGCACGTGGTTGCCGAAGCTGCCCGCGCTGTGATGGTTCTTGCCGTGGATGTCGCAGGCGATAGCACCGCCGATGGTGACCTGACGGGTGCCGGGCAGCACCGGGACCCATAACCCCAGCGGTAATGCCGCCCGCATCAGCTGGTCGAGGTTGACGCCGCCGTCGAGGTCGGCCAGCCGGCTGTCGGCGCTGAGCGAGTGGATCTTGTTCAGCGCGCCCATGTCGATCACCAGGCCGCCGCCGTTCTGAGCGTTGTCGCCGTACGACCGGCCCAGCCCGCGCGCGATGACGCCCCGTCCGTCCGAGTCCGCGACTCTTGCCACGGCCTTCGCGATCACCTCGACGTCCGGGGTGCGCAGCAACTGAGCAACCGACGGTGCCGTTCGTCCCCACCCGGTCAGCCGGGTGGCAGTGGTGCTGCCCGCAATGGGCTCAACGGTGCTTGACATCGTCAAAGAGGGTACCGCTTGGCGGGTGGGCTCAACGGATGCGGAAGATCACGGCTCGCTGCACGATGAAATTGATGACCGTTGCCGTGCCCTGCGCGATCACGAAGGCGACGGGTATCGCCCAACTCTGATAGTTCAGCAGCGCCAGACAGAGATGATTGAGCCCCACCTGCGCGGTGAAGGTGATCGCGTACAGGACCATGACAGCGACGAATCGGGCCGTGCTGGGCAGCGCCTGGAAGGTCCAGCGCCGGTTGATCAAATAAGCGGTGATGGTGCCGATGATGAAGCTGATGGCTTTGGACAGGTCGACTTGTACTCCGACCAGCTTGTAGAGAACGACGTAAAGGCCGAAGTCGACGATGCCGGCCATGCCGCCGGTGACCACGAAACGCAGCACCTGGGTTTTCAGGCTCAGTTGTGCTGGCTCGTAGGGCGGCATCGCTCCTGGCGTGGGATCGGCCATCGGGGGAGTCTAACGGTGCCGATTCCCGGCTTATGACGGCAACTTCACCGAGATCAGCTCGACTTGGCTCGGTCCCTGCGGGGTGGAGTACGTCACCATGTCGCCCGCCTGGTGGCCGGCCAGGGCCTGTCCGAGGGGGCTGCGCGCGGTCAACGTCTCGGCTTCGTGGCCTATAGGCGTCTCCTCCACGATCGAGATCACGTGCATGGTGACCACTTCACCGTCGGAGAACCGCAGCGTGACCTCGGTGCCGCCGGGCAGCACGTCCGACGGATCCGAATCTGACGGACCGGCGGCTGAAGGC
>NZ_LZLQ01000034.1 GCF_001673315.1 Mycobacterium asiaticum
TGCGCTGAGGGTCTGGGTCTGGAAAGGCGCTGCGCCGGTGAGACATTCGAACAGCACGCACGCCAGGGAATAGATGTCGGAACGGTAGGTCGTCTCGGCGTCGGAGAAGCGTTCCGGCGCCATGTACCGCCAACTGCCGACCGCGGTGCCGGTTTTGGTGAGTTGTTGGTCGGTGGCCGCGGCGGCGATTCCGAAGTCGACCAGATAGGCGAAGTCGTCGCCGGTGATCAGGATGTTCTCCGGCTTGATGTCGCGGTGGATGACTTCGGCGCGGTGCGCGGCGTCGAGTGCTGCTGCTACCTGAGTGATGATCGCGACTGCGCGGGCCGGGGCCAACGCCCCACCGCCCTTGAGCATCGCGCCGAGGTCTTCACCTTCGATGAAACGCATATCGATGAACAACTGGTCATCGATCTCGCCGAAATCGTGGATCGGCACGATGTGGGGTTCCTGCAACCGCCCGGCAGTGTGGGCTTCGCGCTGCATGCGACGCCGAAAGACCACATCCGAGTTGTATTGCTGCGAAAGGAGTTTGAGCGCTACAGTGCGGTCCTTGACGGTGTCGTGGGCTTCGTAGACTTCACCCATCCCACCGCGGCCCAGCAGCCGTCGCAGCTGGTACGGCCCGAACTGCATGCCCGCCCGCGAATCCGGCACGGTGTCAGTCATCGGTGCGCATCGACTCCCGGATCTCCTTGAGACGCTCGGCTGCCGCGCGCTGACGCGCTTCGAATTGCTCCTCGACCGCCCGGCCGTCTTCGGTGTCGGCGGCAAGCTCCTCGGCGCCCAGGGCGGTGCCGTAGCGCGATTCGATTTTCTCGCGCACCGAATCGAACGTCGGCACACCGCCGCGGTCATAGCCCGGGTCGGGCGCAGGCGTCGGTGTCGCGCGGGGATCAGGTGGTTGGTCGGGCATGCCCGCCAGGTTACTGGTGCGTGTCAGAGGCGGGTCGCTGCCGATCGAGAAATCGCACCATCAATTGCCAGTACCACATGGTCAGCGCCATCTGCGCGGCGACGGCGATTGCGGCCGGTGTGAATCGCCGACGGCGGGCCGCGACGGCCGCGGCCAGTGCGATTGCCGAGGTGAACGCGCTGAGGAGGGCGGCGGCGTCGCGGGGTCGCTCGGTGATCCAAAGCTCCTCGCCGAGCATTGCCCGCGTCGCCCAGGCATCGTGCTGATCAGGTTTGCCGAACATCACCGGATTGATGGCCAGCCATGTCGCGACCAACACCGCATGGCTGGGCCGGCGGGTCCAGATCGGTACCAGCGTCAGCGGTGTGCTCGCCCAGCGGGTCCACGCGCTCCACGGGTTGCAGTGCCGCGCGAATACCCCGCGGCGGACATCAGAGACCGACAGCATCGCCCCCACTTTCCGGACCCGGCGCGCCACCGCTGTGGGCTAGTGCGGCTTGGCCAGGGGGAACGGCAGCGTTTCCCGAATGCTGCGTCCGGTGATCAGCATGACCACCCGGTCGACGCCCATCCCCAGGCCACCGGTCGGTGGCATCGCGTACTCCATCGCCTGCAGGAAATCCTCGTCGAGCTCCATCGCTTCGGGATCGCCACCGGCGGCGAGCAGGGACTGCTCCTCCAAGCGGCGCCGTTGTTCCACCGGGTCGGTCAGCTCGCTGTAGGCCGTTCCCAGTTCGACCCCCCACGCCACCAGGTCCCAGCGCTCGGCGACACCGCGCTTGCTGCGATGAGGCCTGGTCAACGGCGATACCGAGGTAGGGAAGTCGATATAAAACGTTGGTTGCTCGGTGCGGTCCTCGACCAGGTGCTCATAGAGTTCGAGGACCACCGCGCCGGAATCCCAATAGTTGCGATATGGGATTCGGGCCGCGTCAGAGAGCTTGCGCAGCGTCCTGAGGTCGGTGCCGGCGTCGATGTGCTCGCCCAGGGCTTCCGACACCGCGTCGTGGACGGTCTTGACCGGCCAAACACCGGAGATGTCGACCGGCTCGAGACGCGCGCCATAGCTGTTCGATTCATCCTGAGCCCGCGGCCGCATCGCCGTTTGCGCACCATTGGCGGCCTGTGCGGCGTTCTGGATGAGTTCGCGGCAGCCGTCGATCCACATCCGGTAGTCGGCGTGTGCTTGGTATGCCTCCAGCAGGGTGAACTCTGGGTTGTGGCTGAAGTCGACACCCTCGTTGCGGAACGCCCGCCCCAGCTCGAACACCCGCTCCACACCCCCGACGCACAGCCGCTTGAGGTACAGCTCCGGGGCGATCCGCAGGAACAGGTCCATGGAGTACGCGTTGATGTGCGTGACGAACGGACGGGCGGTGGCACCGCCGTGCACCTGCTGCAATATCGGGGTCTCCACCTCGATGAAGCCCTTGTCGAAGAGCGTCTCCCTGATCGAGCGCAACACGCTGCCGCGCGCCGTGATCAGGTCGCGGGACTCCACGTTGACGGCCAGGTCCACATAGCGCGTCCGCACCCGGGCCTCGGGATCGGTCAAACCCTTCCACTTGTTCGGCAACGGCCGCAGGCATTTTCCGGTCAGCCGCCAGCGACTGACGATCAATGACCGGGTGCCCTTCTTGCTGAAGCCCATGTGCCCGGTCATCTCGACCAGGTCACCGAGGTCGATCGCCGCATTGAAGTCGGCGGCGCGGCCCTGCTCCAGTTGTGAATTGTCAAGCAGCACTTGCAGTTCGCCAGACCAGTCACGCAGGTGGGCGAACAGGACGCCACCGTAGTTGCGGATCCGCAGAATGCGTCCGGACACCGAGAGGCTGGACTCGCCGTCGGCCGCCAAAGCCTGGGCAACCGTGTGGGTGGGCGGCTCGCCTACCGGATAAGCATCGATTCCGCTCTTCCGGAGTTGCTGCAGCTTGGTCAGGCGTACCCGTACCTGCTCCGGCAGCCGGCGCCGCGCCTCGTTGTCTTCGGGGAGATCGTCTATTCGCAGGCCACTCACATCGGGGGCGGTGCCGTCGAGATGGAGCAGCCCGGTGTCCACCAGCCGCTGGGGCACCGCGGGGTGGTGTCCGGTGTGCACCTTGTCGCGCCGACTGAACGGCAGCACCAAAAACCCCTCGGCGATCACCGATGCGACACCCACTCGCGGCATCATGCGGGCGTCTTCGTAGCAGGCGTAGCGCGGAACCCATTCCGGCTGATACTTGTCGTTGGAGCGGTACAGCGTTTCGAGCTGCCACCACCGCGAGAAGAACACCAGCAAACCGCGCCACAGCCTGGCCACCGGACCCGCGCCGAGCTGCTCGCCCTGTTCGAATGCCGACCGAAAGACCGCAAAGTTCAACGAGATTCGGCTCAGCCCGAGATTCTCGGCATGCAGGGTGAGTTCGCTGACCATCAGCTCGATGGTGCCGTTGGGCGACTCCCGGGAACGACGCATCAAGTCCAGCGAAACACCGGTGGTGCCCCAGGGCACCAACGACAGCATCGCCACCACCTGGCCGGCTGGATCGATCGCCTCCACCAACAGACAGTCGCCGTCGGCCGGGTCACCCAGTCGGCCCAGCGCCATGGAAAAGCCGCGTTCAGATTCGGTGTCGCGCCAGGCGTCCGCCCGCTGCACGGTCTGCGCCATCTCTTCCGCGGGGATGTCGCGGTGTCGCCGGATGCGCACGGTCAGCCCGGCGCGGCGAGCCCGTGTCACGGCTTGGCGCACACCGCGCATTTCCGGACCGGACAGTTTGAAATCGGTGGGCCGCAGGATGGCCTCGTCGCCGAGTTCCAGCGCGTTGAGTCCGGCTTCCCGGTAGACCTGGGCGCCCTGCGAGCTGGCCCCCATCACGCCGGGGGCCCACCCGTAGGTCTGGCACAGCTGCAACCAGGCGTCCACGGCTTGGCGCCACGCCTTCGGGTCGCCGATGGGGTCGCCGCTGGCCAGACACACGCCGACCTCGACGCGGTAGGTGAGGGCGGCGCGACCGCTGGGGGCGAAGATCACCGACTTGTCGCGCCGGGTGGCGAAGTAGGCCAACGAGTCGTTCTTTCCCCACAATTCGACGAGCCCGCGGAGAGCGGATTCGTCCTCGCCGGTCAGCGCGTTGTCGGCCCGTTGCGAAAGGAACAGCACGATCGTCGCGGCGATCAGGGCAAACGCGCCGAACAGGCCGAAGATCGCGTTGAGGAAGACATGGGGTCGGCCGGTGAACAACTCGGGGTCGGCGAAGCCGAACCCCACAACTCGGTTCGCGACGTAAGGCAACCGGTCGGGTGCGGCCAGCGTCCCCGGGAACAGTTCCACCAGACCCCAGGACACCAGGATCCCGATGGCACCACCGATCCCCAGCACCGCAGCGGCGCGCAACAATGCCCCTCTGCGGACTTTCGCCCAGAACTCGCGGTAGCCCAGGACCAGTAGGACGATCGTCACGACGTGGAAGGCGAAGCCGAAGTTCTCACCGAAAGCCGCGCCGGGTGTGTTGTCGCCGGCGGCGATGTCGGCGACATTGATGACGGCGTGCACCACCATGTTGGCCAGCAACACCAGCCAGGCAATGCGCTTGCGTGCGGCCAGCGCGGCGGCCAGCAGGCCCAGCACGAATGACCACGCGAAGCTGGTGTCCGGAAAGTTGAACAGGTAGCTGTTGATGAATACGCGCGGGGTGTGGATCAGCCACCGGATCAGCGGCGACACACTGGCCAAGAGGGACACGGTCGCGATGACGCCGACCGTCCAGCCGGCTACCGCGGGCAGCCAGTGGTACCGGGATTTCGCCCGGCGCGGCGGGTGAGTCTTAGTGAGAGTCACAGACCGCGAGGATATTCGCTGTGGCCCGGAAATTCCTGGGGATCCGCCTAAGTGCCGAGACGTGGTCGCCCAGTCCCACCGAACAGAGCGACCCCGGAGAGTCGGCGCCCGCGTGATGCCGGGCCTAGAAGAGGTGTCATGCCTGCTAGACTGTCTGCTTGCGACCATCCCGGCCACGGCCAGGGACAGTTAAGTGGAGTCCCACTCCCACCGATTGCCACGAGAAGCGACGAAGTTCCTCAAGGTAATTCGGTCCGGTCACAGGCGTAGCGATTCGCCTGAACTGCGCGTTGCGCAGGCGGTTTGACCCGTTCAAGCCGCGATCGGTCGGCATTGGGCCCTGCTGGTGCAGGGCTTTTTTGCTGTTGGTTGGTGTTCTCCCGCGCTGTTTCCGGCAGGTCCAGGCATGGGCCGCAATGGAATGAATGCCGAAAAGGGAGGCCCCATCAGCACTGAGACCCGCGTCAACGAGCGCATTCGCGTACCTGAAGTTCGATTGATCGGCCCGGGAGGGGAGCAGGTAGGCATCGTGCGTATCGAAGACGCACTCCGCGTTGCCGCCGACGCCGATCTCGATCTCGTCGAAGTTGCTCCCAATGCCAGACCGCCGGTCTGCAAAATCATGGATTACGGGAAATACAAGTACGAGGCGGCGCAGAAGGCGCGCGAATCTCGCAAGAACCAGCAGCAGACCGTCGTCAAGGAACAGAAGCTGCGACCCAAGATCGACGATCACGATTACGAGACCAAGAAGGGTCACGTGGTCCGCTTCCTGGAAGCCGGGTCGAAGGTCAAGGTCACCATCATGTTCCGCGGACGTGAGCAGTCGCGGCCCGAGCTCGGGTATCGATTGCTGCAGCGACTTGGCGCGGACGTCGCCGAGTACGGCTTCGTCGAGACGTCAGCCAAGCAGGACGGGCGCAACATGACGATGGTGCTGGCACCGCATCGCGGAGCGAAGACTCGCGCTAGAGCGCGGCACCCGGAGGACCCAGGAGTGGGGCCGGCCGATGCGGCTGGTGATCGCGCACCGTCATAAATCGAATTTGTAGGACGACCCGAATCAGAGGACCGAGGAAACATGCCTAAGGCCAAGACCCATAGCGGCGCTTCAAAGCGGTTCCGCCGCACCGGAACCGGCAAGATTGTCCGGCAGAAAGCCAACCGCCGGCACTTGCTCGAGCACAAGTCGACCAGGCGCACCCGACGGCTCGATGGCCGCACGGTGGTCTCGGCCAACGACGCTAAGCGGGTCAACAAGATGCTGAACGGCTGAACCGCGCCGACTCAGCCCAACCACCGACAGCGGGCCGGCGGCAGCCCCCGACCATCACGTTTTGAACGGAAGTAGGAACAACCCATGGCACGCGTAAAGCGGGCGGTCAACGCCCACAAGAAGCGGCGCAGCATCCTGAAAGCCTCGAAAGGCTATCGCGGTCAGCGGTCCCGGCTCTATCGCAAGGCCAAAGAGCAGCAGTTGCACTCGCTGAATTACGCCTACCGGGACCGCCGTGCCCGCAAGGGTGAGTTCCGCAAGTTGTGGATCTCCCGGATCAACGCGGCGGCGCGTGCCAACGGCATCACCTACAACCGCCTGATCCAGGGCCTCAAGGCCGCGGGCGTCGAGGTAGACCGCAAGAATCTGTCGGACATCGCCATCACCGATCCGGCGGCGTTCGCCGCGTTGGTTGAGGTCGCCCGCGGCGCACTGCCCGAGGACGTCAACGCTCCCTCCGGAGAGGCTGCCTGACTTCGCGTCACCAGTGCTGACGGAACGTTCGGCCCGCGTGGTCGCTGCGGTCAAACTGCATCGCCACGTAGGCCGACGTCGCGCCGGGCGTTTTCTCGCCGAGGGGCCCAACCTGGTCTCGGCCGCGTCCGCGCGCGGCTTGGTTCGGGAGGTCTTCGTCACCGAGGACGCCGCGCAACGCTACGCAGCGTTGCTGACTCCACCGGTCCACCTGGTGACAGAGCGGGCAGCCAAAGCGCTGTCGGACACGGTGACTCCCACCGGACTCATCGCGGTATGTGAGGTTCCGGCAACGCAGCTGGCGGAAGTGCTCACCGGGTCAGCCCGGCTGATCGCGGTCGCCGTGGACATCAGCGAACCCGGCAACGCCGGCACGCTCATTCGTCTCGCCGACGCCATGGGTGCCGCGGCGGTGGTGCTGGCCGGGCACAGCGTCGACCCCTACAACGGCAAGTGCCTGCGCGCGTCGGCCGGCAGCATCTTCGCCATCCCGCTGGTCGTCGAACCGGACGCACACGGCGCGGTTACCCAGCTGCGGGCCGCCGGCCTGCAGGTGCTGGCGACGACGGTCGACGGGGAGATGCCGCTTGACGCCACGGAGCTATCGCTGGACCGGCCGACCGCGTGGCTGTTCGGCCCCGAATCACAGGGCCTGTCCGCCGAACTCGCCGACACGGCAGATCATCGGGTGGTAATCCCGATGGCTGGGGGAGCGGAGAGCTTGAATGTCGCGACGGCCGCAGCAATTTGCCTTTATCAGAGCTCCCGCGCGTTGGCCTGAAGGCGTGCCTGAACTCATCGGCCCCGCAAATTGAATAAGCCCTCGCTGGGGGATCAGGTCTCGTTCCCCCTCAGCTGCGGCTACTCATCGGTGCAACCGACTCAATGGGTCACTGGTGGATTCTCTTCGTTGATACGCCGCGCGGGGCTACACCGTGACCAACATGGGTTTCACTCAGACCTTCGCCGGCGCGGAATTCGCGTTCGCCGGCGCGCGATTTGGGGGGTTGGGTACCGAAGTCCTCAAGCTGTTGGACCTGTAGGTCGCATCAGGCGGCGGTCGTGCGCCCCCGGGCCGGGCGCAGGCCGGCGATGGAGAGCGTGCTGTGCACCAGTGATCCGGCGCGCTCCATGATGGCACGCGCTGGTTGCAGTGGACGGCCCAGTGGGGAGCGGGATCGGGGCGGGAAGTAGTGCATGGGCATCCCACGACGGTCCCGTGGCGGCCCCATGAATGCCGGTGCCTCGACCAGCGGCGCGTCATCGCGAATTCGTCCCTCCGCGCGGCGGTACGCGGCCAATGCCCGTGGGTGCAGCCGTATTTCGTCGGGCACCGCAAGGAAGGCCAGCTCGACGAGTTTGCCGAACAGCCGCAGCAGGATCTCGTCGCCCGGGGTCCAACGCATGCCCGCTTTTTCCCGGACGGCCGGCTCGAAGAGGCCAGCAGCGATCCAGCGTTGGCCGGCCACCATGGGCTTCAAGAGCTGATCCCAGATCGGTCTGGGCATCAGAACGAACTTCGGCTTGGGGATCTTGATCTCGAAGATGTCCAGCACTGCCTGGTTGATCTCCAGCTGCTCGCGGCCGACCCGCTCCCAATATGCCTGGAAGTCTTCCCAGGACTCGGGTACCGGTCGCATGCTCATGCCGTACATCCGGTACCACTGCACGTGCTCGTCGAACAGCTGCCGCTTCTCGGCCTCGGTCAGACCGCCGCAGAAGTACTCGGCAACCTTGATGACAAGCATGAAAAATGTGGCGTGCGCCCAGTAGAACGTCTCCGGATTCAGGGCGTGGTAGCGGCGGCCTTCACCGTCGACACCTTTGATGGTGCGGTGATAGCTCTTGATCTGCTGGCCGGTCTGGGCCGCGCGGTCGCCGTCGTAAACGACGCCCATGATGGGGTACACAGACCGAGCCACTCGCTGCAAAGGCTCACGCAGCAGGATGGAGTGTTCTTCAACTCCGGCGCCCAATTCCGGATACATGTTCTGAATCGCCCCGATCCAGATGCCCATCATTCCGGTGCGTAGATCCCCGAAATATTTCCAGGTCAAAGAATCGGGCCCCAGCGGGTCAGTCGGTGTCGCAGATATGGCAGTCACGCGGCCTCCAAAGCACCTAAATCTGCGCTCACGATAAACGGTGACAACACGCGTTGTCTACAATTTCCGCATATGTGGCGTGCGCGTGTTACGCAGTCGCCACCCACCCGCCGCACCGGCGTGATCAGCGTGTTTGATGCGATCTGTGACACACGTGGCGTGATCGTCATTGCCGGGGTCTGGCCGAACCGCCTACCCTCGAACAAGTGGAGGTCGGGCGTGAAGAATCGGAATCCGGCGAACCCGACCAAACGGCAACTGCGGTGGCTGAGAAGGCCCCGCGGCGGCGATCGCCGGCGAAGTGGCTGAGCAGCACCAATCACAGTCCCGGTGTGGTGGGGTTCGTCAAACGCGCGCGGCGGTTACTGCCGGGCGATCCCGATTTCGGCGACCCCTTGTCCACCGCGGGAGAAGGTGGTCCGCGGGCGGCTGCACGGGCTGCTGACCGCCTCCTCGGGGATCGCAACGCGGCATCCCGCGAGGTCAGTTTGGGTGTGTTGCAGGTGTGGCAGGCCGCGACCGAGGCCGTCTCCCGGCGCCCGGCAAATCCGGAGGTGACGCTCGTCTTCACGGACCTGGTCGGTTATTCGACGTGGTCGCTGGAGGCCGGGGACGAAGCGGCCCTCAACCTGCTCCGCCAGGTGGCCCGGGCCGTGGAGTCGCCGCTGCTGGATGCCGGCGGGCACATCGTCAAGCGGATGGGCGACGGGATCATGGCCGTATTCCGCCGTCCGGATGTCGCGGTCAAGGCGGTACTTGCGGCCGAGCAGGCGATCACATCTGTTGAGGTGGACGGTTATACACCGCGGATGCGGGTCGGCATCCACACCGGACGTCCGCAACGGCTCGGTTCGGACTGGCTCGGCGTCGATGTGAACATCGCGGCGCGGGTGATGGAACGCGCTACCAAGGGCGGCATCATGATCTCCAGTCCCACTTTGGATTTGATCCCCCAGAGCGATCTGGACGCGTTGGGCGTCACCGTCAAGCGCGCCCGTCGGCCCATGTTCTCCAGCAAACTCACCGGTATCCCGCCGGACCTTGCGATCTATCGCCTCAAAACTAGTAGGGAGTTTTCAGCTCGCGATAACACGGATGAGACCAACGTCCATGCATAGTGGAAGGCAAATGGTCTCCAAGATATTCAAGATCTCCAATTTGTTGGCGGGGCTGGCGCGTGTCCGCTTCACCGTGGCCTACGTGGCGGCTCTGGCGTTTGTCAGCACCGCCATGCTGCTGATCGACCCGCAGACCCACGACCGAGTGATCCGAAACGCCAGCACCAACGTGCACAACCTGGCCCACGGCAGGCTCGGAACTCTGCTGGGCAGCGCTTTCGTCGTCGAGGCCTGTCCGCTGTACTTCTGGATGCCGTTCCTGACATGTCTGCTTGTGCTGGCCGAGCTGCAGATGCGCACCTTGCGGTTGGTGGCGGCGTTCTTGATCGGTCACATCGGAGCCACGCTCGTGGTGGCCGCAGTCCTGGCGACGGCCGTCAAGCTGGGCTGGATGCCGTGGTCGATCACCCGCGCCAGTGATGTCGGGATGAGTTACGGCGCGCTCGCTGTACTCGGTGCCCTCACGGCGACGATCCCACGGCAGTGGCGGCCGGCGTGGATCGTCTGGTGGCTCGCGGTGAGCGTGTCGGCGGCGGTCATCGGCGGTGAATTCACCAACGCGGGCCATGCCGTCGCTCTGACCCTGGGGATGCTGGTCGGCACCCGATTCCACGGAGCCGCGCACTGGACTCCGGTGCGCTGCCTGATGCTGCTCAATGCCGCGGGCTTCGGGTTTCTGATCCTGGCGCACAGCATGTACGGAATGTTCGTCGGCACGGTCTTCGGCGTGTTGGGCGCTGCGGTCGCCCACTTCGCCGCGCGACGGTTCGGTTCTGCTACCCCCGACGAGTCGATGCACACATGTGCCGGCCAGCCGGAGCCGGCGTTGAGCCCGACTGCCTGATCGCGGGGCTTCGCAGCGGCAGCCCGCGCTTGGTGATCCGTGACACACGAGGTCATGACTTATGATCGGCACCTGCGTCATCCGCTGCGCTCCAGTCCATCGCGCGGGGTGTGGCCAGGCAGCCCAACCAGCCTCGTCAGCAAGGAGAGTGCCGCCGCGTGGGTGATCAACCCGTCGACCTGTCGCCGGACGCGTTGGCGAAGGCGGTCGAGGCCGCCCAGCGCGCCATCTCCAGCGCCGACAGTCTGGATGCGCTGGCCCACATCAAGACCGAGTATCTCGGTGAGCGTTCACCGTTGGCACTGGCGCGTCAAGCGCTTGGCGGCCTGCCCAAAGACCAGCGCGCCGATGCGGGAAAGCGGGTCAACGTCGCGCGCAGCGAAGCGCAGCGCAGCTATGACGAGCGCCTGGCTGCGTTGCGTGCCGAGCGGGATGCGGCAGTGCTCGTCGCCGAACGGATCGATGTCACGTTGCCTTCGACGCGCCAGCCCACCGGGGCGCGGCACCCGATCACCATCTTGGCTGAGCACATCGCCGACACTTTCATCGCGATGGGATGGGAACTGGCTGAGGGGCCGGAAGTCGAGACGGAGCAATTCAACTTCGACGCGCTCAATTTCCCGCCCGACCATCCGGCGCGCAGCGAGCAAGACACGTTCTACATCGCGCCGGAGAATTCCCGGCAGCTGTTGCGTACCCACACCTCGCCGGTGCAGGTCCGCACGCTGCTCGAGCGCGACCTGCCGGTTTATATCATCTCGATCGGTCGCACCTTCCGCACCGACGAACTCGACGCCACCCATACGCCGGTGTTCCATCAGGTCGAGGGATTGGCGGTGGATCGCGGGCTGACGATGGCCCATCTGCGCGGCACGCTGGACGCGTTCGCCCGCGCGGAGTTCGGGCCGCTGGCGCGAACCCGGATGCGCCCGCATTTCTTCCCCTTCACCGAGCCCTCCGCCGAGGTCGACGTGTGGTTCGCCAACAAGAAGGATGGCGCGGGCTGGGTGGAGTGGGGCGGCTGCGGCATGGTGCATCCCAACGTGTTGCGGGCCGCGGGCATCGACCCCGAGGTGTATTCCGGGTTCGCTTTCGGTATGGGCCTGGAACGAACCTTGCAGTTCCGCAACGGCATCCCCGACATGCGCGACATGGTCGAAGGCGACGTCCGGTTCTCGCTGCCGTTCGGGGTGGGGGCCTGATGCGAGTCCCGTACAGCTGGCTGCGCGAGGTCGTCTCGGCAGGTGCGCCCGGTTGGGACGTGCCCGCCGATGAACTCGCGCAGGCCCTCATCCGCATCGGCCACGAGGTCGAAGAGGTGGTGCCGCTGGGCCCGGTCGACGGCCCGCTGACGGTGGGCCTGGTGACCGAGGTCGAGGAACTCACCGAATTCAAGAAGCCGATCCGGGCGTGCCGGGTGGCTGTCGGTGCTGGTGATCCGCAGGAAATCATCTGCGGTGCAACCAATTTCAAAGTCGGTGATCTGGTAGTGACGGCGTTGCCCGGCACCACCCTGCCGGGCGGATTCACCATCACCGCGCGAAAGACCTACGGCCGCACCTCCAACGGGATGATCTGTTCGGCTGCCGAATTGGGATTGGGCGCCGATCATTCCGGGATCCTGGTGCTGCCGCCGGGGACTGCGGAACCGGGAGCCGACGCCGCGGCCGTGCTGGGCCTGGACGACGTGGTTTTCCACCTTGCGATCACCCCCGACCGCGGGTACGGCATGTCGGTACGGGGGCTGGCCCGCGAGATCGCCTGCGCCTATGACTTGGAGTTCATCGATCCGGCGGCCGTCGCTCCGCTGCCCGTCGAGGGTGAGGCGTGGCCGCTGCGGGTGCATCCGGAGACCGAGGTGCGTCGGTTCGCGCTGCGACCGGTCGCCGGGATCGACCCCGCTGCCATCACACCCTGGTGGCTGCAACGCCGCCTTCTGCTATCCGGCATCCGTGCCACGTCGCCGGCAGTCGACGTCACCAACTACGTGATGCTGGAACTGGGACACCCGATGCACGCCCACGACCGCACCCGCATCACCGGGGCCTTCGAGGTGCGATTCGCCCATACAGGCGAGACCGTCGTCACCCTCGACGACATCGAACGCAAGCTCGCACCCACCGACGTATTGATCGTCGACGAGGTCGCGACCGCCGCGATCGGCGGCGTCATGGGCGCGGCCAGCACCGAAGTACGCGCCGATTCCACCGAGGTACTACTGGAAGCCGCTGTCTGGGATCCTGCCGCGGTCTCGCGCACCCAGCGGCGATTGCACCTGCCCAGCGAAGCGGCGCGCCGTTACGAGCGCGCGGTGGACCCAGCCATATCTGTGGCAGTCCTGGACCGCTGCGCCAGGCTGCTTGTCGACATCGCCGGGGGAGTAGCCGAACCCGCCCTGACCGACTGGCGCGGCGACCCACCAGTCGCCGACTCGGTTACCGAATGGGCGGGGCCTGCGATCCAGATCCCCGCCGACCTGCCGGATCGCTTTGCCGGAGTGGCGTACCGCGCGGGGACGACGGCGCGACGGCTATCCCAGATCGGCGCCCGGGTGGAGCAGGACGGTGACACCCTGACCGTCACACCGCCGAGCTGGCGGCCCGACCTACGCCAGCCCGCGGACCTCGTCGAGGAAGTGCTGCGGTTGGAGGGGCTCGAGGTCATTCCCTCGGTGTTGCCGCCGGCGCCCGCGGGTCGCGGGCTCACCGCGACGCAGCAGCGCCGGCTCGCGATCGGCAAGTCGTTGGCGTTGTCCGGCTACATCGAGGTCCTGCCGACCCCCTTCCTGCCGGCGGGCGTGTTCGACCTGTGGGGGCTGACCGCCGATGATCCGCGCCGGGTCACCACCACTGTGCTCAACCCGTTGGAGGCCGATCGTCCGCAGCTGGCCACCACCTTGCTGCCCGCTTTGCTCGAAGCGTTGAGCCGCAACGTGTCCCGCGGACTCGGTGACACGGCGTTGTTCGCCATCGCTCAGGTGGTCCATCCGACGGAACTCACCCGCCGTGTCGAACCGGTCCCCGTCGACCGCAAGCCCACCGATGCCGAGATCGCCACGCTGGATGCCTCGTTACCGCGGCAACCTCAGCATGTCGCCGCAGTGCTGGCCGGTTTGCGAGAGCCGCGTGGCCCCTGGGGTCCTGGCCGCGCAGTCGAGGCCGCCGACGCGTTTGAGGGCGTGCGAATCATCGCGCGCGCCAGCGGAGTCGACGTCACCCTGCGGCCCGCTCAACACTTGCCGTGGCACCCGGGCAGGTGCGCCGAGATCGTGATCGCAGGAGCTGTCGTCGGGCACGCCGGACAGCTGCATCCGGCCGTGATCGAGCGCGCGGCCCTGCCGAAAGGCACCTGCGTATTCGAGCTGAACTTGGACGCCATACCCATCAGCACGGTGCTGCCCGCTCCACGGGTTTCTCCATTCCCGGCGGTGTTCCAGGACGTCAGCCTGGTGGTGGCCGCCGACGTGGCGGCCCAGACCGTCGAGGATGCGGTCCGTGATGGGGCCGGCCCCCTGCTGGAGCACATTCAACTGTTCGACGTCTTCGTCGGCCCGCAGATTGGCGCGGACCGCAAGTCGCTGACTTTTGCGCTGCGATTTCGGGCGGCTGATCGGACGTTGACCGAGGACGACGCGAGCAACGCCCGTGACGCCGCGGTGCGATGTGCCGCCGAGCGAGTCGGCGCCGAGCTGCGTAGCTGACGCGTCTCACGCCCGCCGCCGGTTTTTCCTGCGGTCTTCACGGAATAAATACATCTGATGCGGCGCTTCCGCATGGTGTTGCACGCTAACTGCCCATAACCTGCCAGTTTCCTGTGACTTGGGGAACCTTACTTGCCAGTAGGTTTTCTCAAGATAAATTCATTATGCATCTGGTGACCACCGGTCACTAATCGGGCAAGTGATGAGGAGTTGGTTCATGTCTTTCGTGTTCGCCGCGCCGGAGTTGGTGGAGGCCGCAGCGCAGAACCTGGCTGGTATCGGTTCGTCGCTGGGACAGGTCACCGCGGCTGCGGCGGCCCCGACCACTGGCATATTGGCCGCGGGCGCCGATGAGGTGTCGGCGGCGATCGCGCAACTCTTCGGCACGCACGGCCAGGATTTCCAGGCCCTCAGTGCTCAGGCGGCGGCGTTTCACGAGGAGTTCGTCGGCTTGTTGAATGCCGGTGCCGGCGTGTACGCCAGCGCCGAGGCATCCGGAGCGCAGAGTCTGCTCAGCAGCCTTTCAGGGGCTGTCCCGGGCGGGATGCAAGCGGTCACGAATGCGTTCGCCGCATCCCCGGTGCTCCAAGAGCTCAACGCTTTCGGTGCTACGGTCGCCGCGCCCTACCAATCGCTCGTCTCCAACACGATGGCGAACCTGCAGGCCATCAACAGCACCTTCGCTGCGAATCCGTTTCCCTTCCTGAGTCAGATCGTCAGCAACCAGAGCAGCTACGCCCAGCAATTCGCCACGGGTCTGCAGGGTGTCGTCCAGAATTTGCCTGCCGAGTTGGCCAATGTGCCACTCAATATCCAAGCCTCATTGCAGGCACTGTCGACTGTTAACCCGGGTGCCGTTCTGCAGCAAGTCATCAACACCCAGGTCGGCTACGCCCAGACGATCGCCACCGGGCTCGCCAGTGCCGCGCACGACTTCGGTACCGGATTGGCGACACTGCCGACCACCTTCCAGGCGGCGGCTCAGAACCTCTTGACAGGCAACGTCGCCGGGGCGGTGGGCACTTTAGGGCAGGGTGTGGAAAATCTCTTCCTTCCCGGATTTCAGGACATAACGTTCGCGCTCGGTGACATGGGTTTGATTCCGATTGTTCCCCTTGGCCCGCTGGGCGACCTATTGCCCATCTTCTCCATCCCCGGACAGATGGCGCAGAATCTCACAAACCTCATACCGGCCGGCTCGATCCCGGCGCAGATGGCGCAGAACGCCACCAACGTGCTGAATGCGCTGACGAACTTCGGGGCGACGTTCGATCCAACCACTTTGGGTATCAACTTCGGGTTGCCGTTGCGGGTGCTTTTCGACGGCATCGGCGCCCCGGTAAACGGACTGGCGGCGCTTAACTCCACCGCCACGGCACTTGCCAGCGCGGTGCAGACCGGAAACGTCGCGGGAACGGCAGCCGCGATCCTCGATGCTCCGGCCGTCTTTGCCGATGGTTTCCTCAATGGCCAGACATTGATAAGTCTGCCGCCGCTGACAACGATCGTGGATCTCGGGATACCTGACCTTCCTCCTCAATCCCTCACAGCAGTGGCGCAGCTTCCCTTGGGTGGCCTGCTAACTCCACTCAGTCCGATTAGCAGCAACATCGGGGTGCTTCCAGGCACCCCGATCGGTGGCCTCATTCCCGGTCTATTGAGCTTCGGGTCTGAACTTGCGGCGGCAATTACACCTTTGATGTAGGTCCGTTCTGATGTAGGTCCGTCTGTCGGCCAGGACATCTGAGTAACAGGTGTCCTGGCCACGGATTTGTTGAATGCATTGCTTACCGCTCCCACTTTGATGGTCCGGCCTGGGCGGTATTGGCGGTACCGCAGGCGGACTCCTCGGCAACGGGGGCCACGCCGGAAACGCGGGAACCGGCGGCTACGGCGGCACAGGTGGAAACGGGAAATCGCCGGGCATCGGGGGCACTGGCGGTGACGGCGGCGGCGGCGGCACCGGTGGCAACGCACAACTCATCGGCGCGGGCGGCACCGGCGGCAGTGGCGGCACCGGCGGCACCGGCACCACACCGGGACCGACGGACCCGACGGCCCGGGCGGCACCGGCGGAGCTATCTTTGGCAGCGCAGGAAGCAACGGAGGGTAATCGTCGGTAGTTTCGCGGGCTGGCTCTAACGACCGACGCGAATCCTGCAGCCGCTCTGCGGTGTTGGTCACCGCCGCTGGATACTTTGATGTTGGCGGATATTGGCGGCCCGCCAATGTCTACTGCTGAGAGCAACTTTCATTGACACCAGGGCTGCCCTCAACCTTCATGCACTCCGGTTCTCCTCCACTCCGCCGTCACGGGAACCCCGCTCTGAGGCATTGTTCGGGGTCTGCTGAACTTCCTGCCTCAGCAACTCGCGGAAGCTATCGGCGCGCGGCCGCTCACCTAGCGGCGAGCTCAGATTAGGCGCATTCTCCCGCAGTGACTTAGCGCTCAAATTAATATCCGTTCTGATGTTTATGTAATTCCCGGAATGGGTACTGCCCGCGTACGTCGGGTGCGGGTCGAGGGGAGATCGTCGTGTCTTTTGTGGTCGCCGAAGCGGATCTGGTATCTGCAGCAGCAGGGCAACTGGCAGGGCTTCGCTCTTCGCTCAGTGAGGCGGCCGCCGCAGCCGCAGCTCCCACGACCGGCATTGCCGCGGCGGCCAGCGACGAGATTTCGGCTGCCATCGCACGGATTTTCGGTACCTTCGGACAGGATTTCCAAGCGGTCAACAGTCAGGCGGCAGCATTCAACGCCGAGTTCGTGCGTTTGCTGAACGGCAGCGCATCAGCGTATGTAACCGCCGAGATCGCTAATGCCGAGCGGACCCTGCTGGGCGGCGCATTTGGCTACCCGACGGCTGCCACCGACCCGCTCGGTGGCCTCCTGGGTGGGCTGCTCGGCGGCGGCACCACCAGTGGTGGCGGTGGCCTCCCGACGGGTGGACTTACCGGGCTGTTAGGGCCGCTTACCGGTGGTACCGGAGCACTGAACCTTCTATCTCCTGCTCTCACCCCACTTCTCGGCGGTTTGGGCGGGTTGCCCGGGCCGCTGGGTCCGGTCCTCGGCGGTCTCGGGACTTCGCTACAAAATCTGTTGGCGCCGCAGGCTCTTGTCGCGCCCAACTTCAGCGCCTATCCCAGCCCGTATCAGACGTTGTTCGAAAACACGGTCCGCAACCTGGGCGACCTGGGCGCGAATTACCGGCTGTTCCCGATCCTGAACCAAATCGCGGTCAACCAGGCCCACTACGCGCAGTTGGCCGCACACGATTTCGCGCTGAATCTCCAAGGTTTCCCGGCCAACGTGCCGACGAACGTTCAACTCGGGCTCCAATATGCCTCGACCTTCAACTTGGGCACCCAGGTCGAGAACTTCGTCAAAGGCACCACCGGCTTCTACGGAGTGCTTGGGACGCAACTAGGGGAGTTCAGTGCGGGAATTCAGCAAACATTCCCCACGTTCCAGCATGATTTGAACCTGGCCGGCAATGCGATCCAGCAGGGTAATTACCACCAAGCCGTGCAGTACTCGGCGCACGCCTTCATCGACCTCTTTATCACTGGATTCGACACAAGCGGGCTGGGGATCTCTGTGTCACTAAATCCGCTTGGAGTCGACATATCAGGCCCCATAGGCGTGGAAGGTCCCGCGGGAGCGCTGCTACCCATCCTCACCGCCATCGGGCAGCAGGCGCAGGGTGCAGCAAGTCTGGTTCCAGCCGGGACCATACCTGGAATGATGGCGCGGAACTTTGCCAACGGGATCGGTACGCTCACCGATGCTGGCGTTTCGGCAGATTTCGTGCTGGGGCTGACATTGCCCCCGAGTCTCACCGGTGAGGCTATCTTCGGGTTGCCATTACAGCTCGGGTTTGCAGTACTAGGTTCGCCGTTTGCCGGTCTCGACGGATTAGCGGAGGGGGCTACGGCATTCTCGACGGCCATGGCGTCCGGCAACCTCCTAGCAGCTGCAAACGCCATTGGAAATACGCCAGCCTATGTGATGGATGGTTTTCTCAACGGCGAAGTGATCATCGATCAGCCCCTGCCGGTGACTGTGGAGTTGCCAGTTATCGGGATCCCTGTAACGATCCCGGTTATTGCGCACTTGCCTCTCGCTGGCCTGCTGGTTCCGCCGCACGGGATTTCGGCCTCAGTGCCCCTGAATCAAATCGTGCCTATTCTTGGCCTTCCGGATATCACCGTCCCGCTCGGCGGCACTGAATTCGGGGGACTCTTCCCGTTCTTGCTGAACACCCTGCCGCAGCAAGTCGCGCAGTCGATGTCCTACACCAACACCCTGTAGCTTTTGAACGACGTTGCCGCTGGATACCTGAGAGTCCGGTCCACTGTGGCCGGCCAGCGCGGGACGTCGTCACAGGCGAGGAAATCGCAGAACTCGTTCTGATTGCTCAAATAGATTGTCCTTCAAAGCTTTTCCCGTGCAATCGAGCATCTGTGCGCATGCAGGGTAACGTGCCACGCTTGTTACGACTCAACCGATGTCACCATCCACAACAGTCCCGTGCGCTGTCGTGGCACGACGGCAGCGTTACTGAACTCCTGACGCGATGGGCCAGCTAGCCACGGTCACAAACAGACGCGGCACCGGAGTTCCTTCGAACGTCCGGTGCCGCGTCGTCGGGGCTATCTCCTAGGTGCTGACCGAAACATTCAGAGCGGCCTGCAGGGCCAGCTGAAGGTTGAGCAGCGTGTTGCTGAAGTTGAGTGCAACGTTCGCCGCAGTGATGTTCAGCGCGACAAGCAGTGATCCGCCGGTCTGGGACAGCCCGGTGAGTGCGGCCTCAATCCCAGCCACCAACGGTCCACCAGTCTGGCCCAATCCGGAGAGACCGGCACCCAGGCTGGCGCCGAAGGCATCACTGAAGACATCGGTGACCTGAGCGACCGCGTTGGCCCAGATGTTCGCCAGGGCCATACCGGTTTGTCCACCTCCTGCGAGCGCAGCGGCCAGGTTAGCAGTGACGGCGGCACCGGTCTGGCTAAGTCCGGACAACCCCGCGGCGAAGCTGGCAGATAGAGCTTCCCCGGCGTCCACCAGGCCGTTCAACGATCCCGATAGCGCCGCACCGAGCTCGGCACCGAGGTTGGCGCTCAGGTTGGCTGATATTGCAGCGTTGATGTCGCCCAATCCGGCACTGAGCGCCGCGCTGATGCCGTTAAGGCCACCGCTGAAGGCCCCGCTGATCGCGGTGTTCAGCGCGCCCAAGTTGCCGGCGAGGTTCACCAGGGTGTTGAGGCCACCGGTGAGGGCGGCGCCGAAGTCAGGCAGCACCAGCCCGGGGAAGCCCGGAATGTTGATGCCCGGCAAACCGAAGTTCAGCGGCGGGAACTGGAAGCCCGGGAACCCGGGCAGCGGCGGCAGTTCCAGGTTGCCGGCCAGGTTCACCAACGTGTTCAGCCCGCCGGTGAGGGCGGCGCCGAAGTCAGGCAGCACCAGCCCGGGGAAGCCCGGAATGTTGATGCCCGGCAAGCCGAAGTTCAGCGGCGGGAACTGGAAACCGGGGAACCCGGGCAGCGGCGGCAGTTCCAGGTTGCCGGCCAGGTTCACCAACGTGTTCAGCCCGCCGGTGAGGGCGGCGCCGAAGTCAGGCAGCACCAGCCCGGGGAAGCCCGGAATGTTGATGCCCGGCATGCCGAAGTTCAGCGG
>NZ_LZLQ01000035.1 GCF_001673315.1 Mycobacterium asiaticum
TGACGTGGGTCAGGACGATCGTCGCCGGCCCGGTTCCCCAGTGCGGGTACTTCGCCCAGCCCGACCAACCGGCGCGCCTGGTCCTCGACGGTCCGCTGTTGCCGGCCGAGTGGACGGTCGAACTCAATTACCTGGCTAATTCTGACGGTTCGATGATGCTGGCTTTGTCCGAAGGTCCGGAGGTCAAGGTGCCCGTGCATCCAGGGCTCAACCGCGTCTACGCCCGGCTGCCGGGCGCCGGGGACGCGATCACCGCGCGGGCCGGCACCACCGCCCTCGCGCTCTGCCTCGCTTCGGGGCCGGTGGGCTTTCTGGCGCCTGAAACGTCCCCGCCCGCGACACCGATACGTTAGGCGTGACGGCTGTGATCGCGGTCCCGGAGCTGATGGCATTGGCGGCAGCGGATCTGTCCCGCGTCGGGTCCGCGCTGACTGCGGCCAACGCGGCGGCCGCGCTTCCCACCTCCACGATGCTGGCCGCGGGAGCGGACGAGATCTCGGCGGCCGTCGCCGCGCTCTTCGCCGGGCATGCGCGCCAGTATCAGCAGCTCAGTGCTCAGGCGGAGGCGTTCTACCAAGGATTCGTACAGTCGCTGACCGGCGGCGCCAGCTCGTATGCGACCGCAGAAGCGGTCAATGCGGTGGGGCTGCGACCGGTGCTGGATGCCATCAACGCGCCGACGCAGGCGCTGTTGGGACGCCCGCTGATCGGCGACGGCGCCCATGCGACAACGCCCGGTGCGCGGGGCGGCGCCGGCGGCTTGCTCATCGGCAACGGTGGCAACGGCGCGGCCGGCGGGGTGGGGCAGGCCGGTGGCGCAGGCGGAGACGCCGGACTGATCGGAATTGGAGGCGCGGGCGGGGCCGGTGGCGCCGGTGGTGTCAGCGGGGCCGGCGGACGCGGCGGTGCGGGCGGCCAGGGTGGCTGGCTGTTTGGTAGCGGCGGGTTCGGCGGTGCGGGCGGCCAGGGCGGAGCAGCCGGAGTCAGCGGCATTGCCGGTGCCGGCGGCGCCGGCGGCGCTGGTGGTTCGGCCGGCCCGCTGTGGGGCAATGGCGGACGGGCGGGCGCGGGCGGCGACGGTGGCGGTGCCGCGGGCATCGGCGGCGGTATCGGCGGGGATGGCGGCGCAGGCGGCGATGGCGGTGCCCCGGGGCTGGTAGGCAGTGGCGGCCTCGGCGGCGCCGGAGGTGCCGGGGGCATCGGCGC
>NZ_LZLQ01000036.1 GCF_001673315.1 Mycobacterium asiaticum
GAATCCAGCGAACCCGACTTCGGCGTAGTGGTCGACGCGCAAGCCGGTGGCCTGTTCGACGGTCTGCGCCCCCCATGCCGCGACCACCGATGGCTCCGCCACACCAGCGCGTGGCGGCGCCGACCAGACCGGCCCCCGCGAAACCTCGCCTCAAAAAACGCAGGCGTCGCTGGCTCCGTACAACGGCCCTGTGCCTGCTGATTCTGCTGTTGCTGGGCACGGCGGGCGTGCTCGGCAGCATGCTGTGGTTCGACTCCGCGGTACACCGCCAGACAGTGCTCGCCAATTACGCAGGCCGGCCGGCAGCCGGCAACGGCACCAACTGGTTGCTCGTCGGCTCCGACAGCCGCCAGGACCTCAGCCCCGACCAGCAGGAGAATCTGGCCACCGGCGGAGACGTCGGCACCAGCCGCACCGACACCGTCATCCTGGTGCACGTGCCCGGCTTCGGATCCAGCACGCCCGCCACGCTGGTGTCGATACCGCGCGACTCCTATGTGCCGATACCCGGTCACGGCAGGGACAAGATCAATGCGGCATTCGCAATCGGCGGCGCACCATTGCTGGCGCAGACCGTCGAACAGGCCACCGGCTTGCGCCTCGACCACTACGCCGAAGTCGGGTTCGCTGGATTCGCCGACCTGGTCGACGCGCTCGGCGGGGTACGGGTCTGCCCGACCGAACCGCTTCGCGATCCGCTGGCGGGCCTGGATCTGCCCGCCGGTTGTCAAAAGCTGAACGGCCGCACTGCGCTCGGCTACGTCAGGACCAGGGCGACCGCGCGCGCCGATCTGGACCGGATGAACAATCAGCGGGAATTCATCGCGGCGTTGCTGCACCGCGCCAGCAGCCCGGCGGTGTGGCTCAACCCGTGGCGCTGGTATGCCGTGCCACGCGCAGCGGCCGCTGCCTTGACCGTCGGCCGTGACGACCACGCGTGGGACCTCGCCCGGTTGGGTTGGGTGCTGCACGGCCATACCACACCCATCACCGTGCCGATTGGCGAGTTCGCGGACAACGGGGCCGGTGCGGTGGTGGTCTGGGATCACGACGCCGCGCGCGAACTATTCGACGCACTGGGTGCGGACCGTCCGGTGCCCGCGGCCGCGCTGCAAGGACAACCCTGACCCCCCAGTGCCATTCGACGAATAAATGGCATTTGAGGATTGAACGTAGGCTTAGATAAGTTAGGTAAAGCTGTCCTGTCGAGGAATGCGAATCGCGTGCGATTTTATTAGGAGATGCTCTCCTGACTAAGTACAACCTTCGTTGCTGACGGCTTTGAGCTGCGGTAATCTGCCCATATGACCGAGTACGACGGACCCAAGACGAAATTCCATGCGTTAATGCAAGAGCAGATATTCAATGAATTCACCGCCGCGCAACAATATGTCGCAATCGCGGTTTATTTCGACGGCGAGGACCTGCCTCGCCTGGCGAAGCATTTCTATGGCCAGGCCGTGGAGGAACGCAATCACGCGATGATGCTGGTGCAACACCTGCTGGACCGCGAGCTGCGCGTCGAGATCCCGGGGACCGACGGAGTGCGCAACCAGTTCGACCGGCCGCGCGAGGCGCTGGCGCTGGCGCTCGACCAAGAGCGCGCGGTCACCGACCAGGTCAGCCGGCTGGCCGCGGTGGCCCGCGACGAGAGCGACTACCTGGGCGAGCAATTCATGCAGTGGTTCCTCAAAGAACAGGTCGAAGAGGTGGCGCTGATGTCCACCCTGTTGCGTGTTGCCGACCGGGCCGGGTCCAACCTGTTCGAGTTGGAGACGTTCGTCGCCCGCGAGGTGGAGAAGGTGCCCGTCGGGTCAGGTGCGCCGCGCGCGGCGGGGGGACACCTGTAGGCGGCCCTCAGCCGCGGTTCTTGTTTTCCAGCCAGGCCTTGGTGCGGCCCGGGTTGTTCGTGGCGATCCACGCGACCCCGACCTCACGGCAGAAGTCGATGTCGGCGTAGTTGTCGACCGTCCAGCAGTACACCGATCGGCCCTGCGCGGCGGAGCGGTCCACCAGCTGCGGGTAATCCCGCAGCGCCGGCAGCGAGGGGCCAACCGCGGTGGCGCCGACGGCGGTGGCCGCACTGCTGGTGAGATAGCGACCGGTCTTGCCGAGCAAGACCGTGGGCAGCATGGGCGCCGCCCGTCGAATCCGCCAGACCGCGGCGGCGGAGAACGACATGACTACCGCGCGGGAACGATCTGCGGACGGCGGCGCGGCGATACCGAAGCGGTGCAGGAGTGCCAGCAGCTTGGTTTCCACCAGCGAGCCGTAGCGCACCGGATGCTTGGTTTCGATGAAGATCTTCACCGGCCGATTCCAGTCCAACACCAACCCCACCAGCGCGTCCAGGGTCAGCAGGCTGGTGTCACCATGAGCGCCGTCGGGGCGCCAACTGTCGTGCCAGGCGCCGTACTCCAGCTGGTGCATCTCGGCCAGGGTCGTGGTGCTGACCGTGCCGGCGCCTGTCGAGGTGCGATCCAACCGCCGGTCGTGAACGCAGACGAGGTGGCCGTCGCGGGTCAGCCGCACGTCACACTCAACCGCATCGGCGCCTTCCTTGAGGGCCATGTCGTATGCGGCCAGCGTGTGTTCGGGGCGGGCAGACGACGCGCCGCGATGGGCAACCACGAAGGGGTGCCCGGTGAGGACTTCATCCGCCCGCGTCATACGCCTATGCTGCCGGTTCCTGCCCCTCGGGCTCAACCGGCGGGGTAGCACCGCGCCGGTCAGGTTGACCAGGCTCTACGACGACCCAGCGATGCACTGGGCGCTCGACCGGCTTGCGCTCGAATCCCTCGAAAACGCGTGCGACCGTCGCCAGAGTGGCCGCCGCGACCAGGTAGGCGAACACGACCATCACGGTGTTGTTGGCGATGCCTTGGGCGTCGCTGGAAAAGCTGGTCGCGATGGCGAACAGCGATACGGCATAACTGCAGACCCACGCCACCCACCAGAGGGTGATGGGCTTGCGCAGCCGCTCGTAATGGTCCTCGACCAGCGCTAACTCGATGACATACACGGGCGCCATCACCAGGTTGGCGAAGGGCAAAAGGCACCCCGCCCACAAGTGGCGGGAGGAACGGTGCTCGGGCAGGCCGTGATAGTCGAATGCGGCGGCCCGTCTGGCGATCAACCACTTGATCAGCACCACGAAGCAGGCCAGCATCGACGCCATTGCGGCCGTGCTGGCCGCTATCCCCAGCCAATCGGCGATCGCCGCCACCACGGAGTTCAACAGCGAGTTGCGGTTGAAGATCAGCAGCGCGTATCGCACGGCGTAGACCAGTGCCGCTCCGCCGAGCACCAACTGGGTAGCGAACAGCAGCATCCGGACGGTTTCGGCGCGGGGTCCGGGCTTGACCGGCGCAGTCGTCGACGCGGGCGATATTTGCGCCGCCGGGTCCGCCAAGCTCCAACGGGGTATCGCCACGTAGCGCGGCGTCGGACCCAACGGGCGCCGGCCGCGTCGCGGCGGTGGTGCCGCCCCCGGCCGCACCGCAATCCAGCGGAAGCCCGGTGGCAACCGCGGCGCCGGTCGTTGCTGGGCGGGCCCCGCGGACAACGAAGGACCGGCGGGAGCCCGCCACCTGGGGTCGCCCGCGGGTACATCCGAGGGCCCGGTCAGCGGCGCCATCAGCGCACCCCGACACCGCGGGCACCATGTGCGTTGTCGTTCGCGCACGTTCCATCGCGTGCCGCACTGGGAGCACACCTGGATCACCGGACTAGCCTAACCGGACTTCTTCTGGGCCGATTCGGATAGCACACGCACCGGGACGCGTCGGATGCGGGGGCGTGACGTAGGCCACAGCTAAATACGGCTATCCACAATTTCCACAGGTTTATCCACAATGGGCATGGGTGCGGGCGACAGCCTCTATCGGCCCGTTTAAAACCAACTGTGGATAACACCGCGGTAACGAAACGATGTCGATAGACAGCCCTGCGGTGCTCTGAGCGAAATAAATTGTCGCGCTAACTAGCTCAGGTACCCGATCGCGCCGAGGACCAAACGTGGCAAGTTTCTGCCACCGCCTGTATTGGCCCAGCTCGTCAAAGCCCCAGTTCAGAAGGTCGCGGACCACCCTCGGGCGCACGGTTTTCCAAGCGGCGCCGTTAGCGCTATGATCGCGAACGCTATACTCGATTGTGATTCACCTCACGTCCGATCTATGAAGCTCGCCGAGGTGAACTTGCAGGTGGAAGGCGTGTGATGGCCACACATTCGTTCGGTCCGGGATCGACTCCGTCCAGGTCGTACTCGGGATCTCCCGCCTGGAACCAGGCGTACATGGCGGCCGCGCTGCGGGCCGGCCTGATCGCCCTCGCGCTCCTGGGCGTTTTGGCGCTCATCGCCCTCTCCTGACTCCGGCCGAGTGGCCCCGCGAGGCTGTTCGGTGGGCCTCGTCCTTGCGGCATCGGCAACCATGGAGCAGGGTTGAGGATGCCAGGTTTCGTCCGTGGCGGGACCCCGCGAGTAACACGTCAGACGATCCGCACATCGAAGGAAGGAAAGCCGTGGCTGAATACACCCTGCCCGACTTGGACTGGGATTACGCAGCACTCGAACCGCACATCTCCGGTCAGATCAACGAGATTCACCACACCAAGCACCACGCCACCTACGTCAAGGGTGTGAACGACGCGGTCGCGAAATTGGAAGAAGCGCGGGCCAAGGGCGACCATTCCGCGATCTTCTTGAACGAGAAGAATCTGGCTTTCCACTTGGGTGGGCACGTCAATCACTCGATCTGGTGGAAGAACCTGTCGCCGGACGGTGGCGACAAGCCGACCGGCGACCTGGCTGCTGCCATTGACGATCAATTCGGTTCTTTTGACAAGTTCCAGGCTCAGTTCAGCGCGGCCGCCAACGGCCTGCAGGGATCGGGTTGGGCCGTTCTGGGCTACGACACGCTGGGTGGCCGGCTGCTCACCTTCCAGCTGTATGACCAACAGGCCAACGTGCCGCTGGGCATCGTTCCGCTGCTGCAGGTCGACATGTGGGAGCACGCCTTCTACCTGCAGTACAAGAATGTCAAAGCCGATTACGTGAAGGCATTCTGGAATGTCGTCAACTGGGCTGACGTCCAGTCGCGCTACGAAGCCGCTACATCGAAGACCTCGGGATTGATATTCCCCTGATTTCGCCTCATGGCAAGGGCGCCGCGTGGCATCGCGCGGCGCCCTTGTCTTTTTACTGAATTGTTAGCCGTGTCGAGTTGCACGGCACCAAAGCCCCGACGCATGCTTGATTATTCGGGCACCATTTGTTCGAGCTGGCAGCGTGGTTACTTCAAATGAAGGCGTCACGGAGGCGACATGGACGCTGGGTCGGGACGACCTATAGGGATTTCTCCTTTTCATGCGCGCGGCGCCCTCAAGGGATTCGTCATCTCCGGCCGGTGGCCCGACTCCACCAAAGAATGGGCTCAGTTGCTCATGGTCGCGGTTCGAGTTGCGTCGCTTCCCGGATTGCTTTCCACCACAACGGTGTTCGGTGCCCGAGAGGAACTGCCGGACGAACCCGAACCCGGGACCGTGGGCCTGGTGTTAGCTGAGGGCACCGTGACGGGCGAAAAGGCGATTCAGCCAGGGTATTTCGCGGATCACCAGCCGCCGGCACTGCTGATGCTGCATCCGCCCTCGGAGACCACTCCGTCCCTACCGGAATGCACCGGCGCCGCATCGGGGTGTGTGCTATTGCCCGGCTTGCCGTATCTGGGCTTGGAGCATCGGGCGGCCTGGGTGGAAGCAGAGGCGGACGGCACCATCACGTCGATGGTGAGCCGCGTCGGGGTTGACCCGATCAGCCATCCCGATACCGCGATTCTGGCAATGCTGCTTGCCGCATAAGGAAATTCAAACCGAGGAATACGGCCACCCGAACATCGCCGCTGCGCTAGCGCACTCGAAATATGGCCGCTAGCCTGGATTTGTCAGCGAAGGGGAGTAGCCCCCAATCGTCGTGTCGACATACTGGCGTGAGCCCGGCCGGCGAACCGATCCGTTTAGGACGGTGGGTGAGACCTTCGACCGAAGTCGACGGCTGTGACGCCGTCGACGACGCGTCGAAAGGTCGTCTCAGATGCTCGCCGCCACACTGCTCAGCCTCGGCGTAGTATTCCTGGCCGAACTAGGCGACAGGTCGCAACTTCTGACCATCACCTATGCCCTGCGCTACCGCTGGTGGGTGGTGCTGAGCGGGGTCGCTATCGCCTCCTTCACGGTGCACGGCGCCTCGGTGGCGATCGGCCATTTCCTGGGCGCGACCCTTCCAGCGCGGCCGATGGCATTCGTCTCGGCGATCGCATTCTTGATTTTCGCCGCGTGGGCTTGGCGGGAAGGCACTGAGAGCGGCAGCGAGGATGTTTCGGCGCCGCGCGAGCCCCGATTCGCTCTCCTCACCGTCGTGTCCTCGTTCGTGCTGGCCGAGATGAGCGACAAGACCACCCTGGCCACGATCACATTGGCCAGCGACCACAACTGGGTTGGCGTGTGGATCGGAACCACCCTCGGCATGATCCTCGCGGACGGCCTGGCGATCATTGTCGGCCTGCTGCTGCATCAGCGGCTACCCGAGCAACTGCTGCACTTCCTGGCCAGTCTGCTGTTCCTGCTGTTCGGTTTGTGGATGCTGTTCGATGCTGCGCTGGGATGGCGTTGGGTGGCTGTCGGCGTCACTGCAGCGGTCGGATTGACGGCCGTGACTGCGGTGTCGGCGCAAACTTTGCAGCGGCGCCGGAAAGCTCCGCTGAGCGGGCCGCCCAAGCCTTGACAGTCGCCCGTTATCGCCCCGTCGTGTCCCCCCGCTGCGCCCCGCTATTGGAAACGCCGAGAATCCTCTACCGCGCCGATCCGGTCGTCCTCAGGCCACCGCGCATGCGCGGTGAGGTGGCCGCACCGAGGCTGGACAGCAAAGTACGCGGTTGCCGCTTTTCGGCTCCTCCCGGGTTGCCCGGAGCCAACTGAAAGCGTTCTGTCCAGCCCCGCGGAACCACGCGCTGACCAGTTGAGCGGGAAACCGCCGAGCGAACCGCGCCCCGCTATTCTGCGGATAAGCTGTGAGATTCGGACATTTTGTAGACACCCGCGGCTTTCATTTGGATGCTCTTCGGGGGTGTCTTGCCAGGTCACCCTGGACGCCCGTACCGAATCCAACCACGTTTGCACTTTGTTGTTGGACACAAGTATCGCTACCATAGTCAGCAAATACCTTAGTGATTACCGTTTACCCTTAGAGCGCGCTGGAGGTCATATCGATGAGCACGACGTTCGCTGCCCGTCTGAACCGCCTATTCGATACGGTGTATCCACCGGGAAGGGGCCCGCACACCTCCGCGGAGGTCATCGCGGCGCTCAAGGCGGAGGGCATCACAATGTCGGCTCCCTACCTGTCGCAGCTACGTTCCGGCAACCGCACGAACCCGTCGTCCGCGACGATGGCGGCCCTCGCCAATTTCTTCCGGATCAAGCCGGCGTTCTTCACCGATGACGACTACTACGAAAAGCTGGACAAGGAACTGCAGTATTTTGCGGCCGTCCGGGAGGACGGCATTCGCCGCATTGCGGCACGTGCCCAGGGATTGACGGCAGAGGCCCAGCAGAAGGTGCTGGACCGGATCGAAGAGTTGCGCCGTACCGAGGGGATCGACGCCTAGACCGCTCCCCGGTCGGTTGTCTGACCTGGCGGGTCGGCGACGGCCCGCTCGGATTAGGGTTGGGCCAGCGCTTGCGACATGCACCGCGTCAGTTCACGAGATACCGGGAGGCGGCCAGGAATGGGCCTGTTCGGCAAGCGAAAAAGCCGCGCGACTCGTCGCGCCGAAGCCCGCGCGATCAAGGCCCGCGCCAAGCTGGAAGCCCGGTTGCTGGCCAAGAACGACCGGCGCCGCATCAAATCCGCCGAGAAAGCCGCTGAAAGAGCGTTCAAGGCCCAGCTCAAGGCGCGCAAGGACAGTGACCGGGCGGCCCTGAAGATCGCCGAAGCCGAGCTCAAGGCGGTGCGGGAGGGCAAGTTGCTGTCGCCGACTCGCATCCGCCGGACGCTGACTGTGTCCCGCCTGCTGGCCCCGGTACTGATGCCACTGATCTACCGGGCCGCTATCGCCGCACGCGGTTTCCTCGACCAACGTCGGGCCGATGAACTGGGCATACCGCTGGCCCAGATCGGCCAGTTCTCCGGGCACGGCGCCCGGTTGTCGGCCCGGGTCGCCGGCGCCGAGCAATCACTGCATGCCGTGCAGGAGAAGAAGCCGAAAGACCCGGAAACCAAGCAGTTCGTGGCTGCCATCAGCGAGAAGTTGTCGGATCTGTCGACGGCGATCACTGCCGCTGAGAACATGCCAAGCCAGCGGCGCCGTGCGGCCCACACCGCAATCTCATCGCAGCTGGACGGAATCGAAGCCGACCTGCTGGCCCGACTCGGGCTCGGCTGAAAGCCGCCACCGCATGCATCGTTTTGTTGCGTTGGTGGTCTTTTTGTCAGCCCTGTTGACCGCCGCGATCCTGACCGCAGGTTTGGCCGGTGCCGTCCCGGTCGCCGACCCGAGAAATGCTGATCCCGACGTGCCGCCCTGGGTGTTCGCAGTAGGAGCGATTGCTGCGGTTGCCGCCGTCGCAATCTGGTCGGTACGCCGCAGGCCGTAGCTGTAGCGGTGGAGCGGGAGCGCCAGGAGCTGCCCTGGCATGATGGACCGCAGTGTTGAGCGACCCCGTTTAGCGACGACAAAGCTGTACGACAAAGCTGTACGACAGAGCTGTACGACAAAGCTGTACGACAGAGCTGTACGACAAAGCTGTAAAGGAGCGGCCGCATGGCAGATCCGCAGGATCGACCCGATAGCGAACCCAACCAGGGTCCGCCGGCGAAGAAGCCGCCTGCCAAGAAAGCCGCGAAGGCACCTGCAAAGAAGGCGCCCGCCAAAAAGACGCCCGCCAAAAAGGCACCAGCGAAAAAGGCACCCGCCAAGAAGGCACCGGCCAAGCCGGTTGAAGCCCCTGCACTGGCCGCGCAGCCAGTCGAGGATCCCGCGAACCTGCAGCAACATGCCGAGACCAACGGACAGCTCGCGGCCGCCAAAGATGCGGCAGCACAGGCGAAGTCGACGGTGGAGCGGGCAAAGAACCCATTGCCCAACGACTCGGCGGCGTCTTCGCTACAGTCCCCCGTCCCGTGGGTCGTCGCGGTCACCCTGAGCCTGCTGGCCCTGCTGCTGGTCCGCCAGCTGCGTCGCCACTGATCGGGTATGCCCGTCTCATTCCGGCCGACGGCCGACCTCGTCGACGACATCGGGCCCGAGGTGCGCAGTTGCGACCTGCAGTTCCGGCAGTTCGGCGCTCGTACGCAATTCGCCGGCCCGATCACCACGGTGCGCTGCTTTCAGGACAACGCACTGCTCAAATCCATGCTGTCGGAGCCCGGCGACGGCGGGGTGCTGGTGATCGACGGTGACGGCTCCCTGCATACCGCTTTGGTCGGCGATCTGATCGCCGAGTTGGCCCGCTCCAATGGCTGGGCGGGCCTGATCGTCAACGGTGCGGTACGGGACGCAGCGGCGCTGCGCGGCATCGACATCGGTATCAAGGCGCTGGGCACCAATCCACGCAAGAGCACCAAGACCGGCGCCGGCGAGCGCGACATCGAAATCACATTGGGCGGCGTGACATTCGTCCCGGGCCACCTGGCCTACAGCGACGACGACGGCATCGTCGTGGTCGCCGCGGGCGAATAACTGGCCCTAAACAGCTACGGGGGCAGGCTTTTTGGCGAACCGCAGACCCTCGTCGTCGATCTTGCCGCGCCGGATCAGGTGGATGTCGCGCAGGTAATTCTGGTTCAGTCGCCACGGCTTACGCGAACCCTGCTTGGGTAGTTCGTCCAGCGCGCGCAGCACGTATCCCGGAGTGAACTCCATGAACGGCCGCTCGTCGACATCGGTTGGCGGATCGTCGACCACCACGGTGTCAAAGCCGTTGTCGTCCATGTAGTTCAGCATCCGGCAGACGAATTCCGAGACGAGATCGGCTTTCAATGTCCACGACGCGTTGGTGTAGCCGACGGTGTAGGCCATGTTGGGGACACCGGACAGCATCATGCCCTTGTAGGCCATCGTCTTGGTGAGGTCGACCGGTTCACCGTCGATGCTGGTGGTCGCCCCGCCGAACAGCTGCAGGTTCAAACCCGTTGCGGTGATGATGATGTCGGCCGGCAGCTCATGTCCCGAGTTGAGCCGGATACCGGTCGGGGTGAATCGGTCGATGGTGTCGGTGACTACCTCGGCCTTTCCATGCCGGATCGCGCGGAACAGATCGCCGTTGGGCACCAGACACAGCCGTTGCTCCCACGGGTTGTAGTGCGGACCGAAATGCTTACGCACGTCGTAATCGTCGGGCAACTGTGCCTTGACCATGCCCATGAACATCTTGCGCATGCGGCGCGGCCATTTCTGGCAGGCCCCGTACACCGCCTGCTGGCGCAATACGTTCTTCCATCGGATGGCGGTGTAGGCGGCCCGTTCCGGCAGGAAACGGTTGAGCTTTTCGGCTATGCCGTCCTCTTCCGGCTGCGACACGATGTAGGTGGGCGAGCGCTGCAGCATCGTCACATGCTTGGCACCCGAATTGGCCAGTGCGGGAACGAGAGTGACTGATGTCGCGCCGCTGCCGATGACGACGACGTTCTTGTCCTGGTAGTCGAGGTCCTCCGGCCAGTGCTGGGGGTGGATGATCGGGCCGGTGAAGTCCTGCTCGCCGGGGAATTTCGGCGCATAGCCCTGCTCGTAGTTGTAGTAGCCGCTGCACAGGAAGAGGAAGTCGCAGGTGATGGTGCTTGCTGCGCCGTCACTTTCGACCTGTACCGTCCAGCGATTGTCCGCGGTCGACCAGTCGGCGCCGGTGACTTTGTGGTTGAGGCGGATGTGCTTGTCGATCCCGTACATCGATGCCGTCTCATTGACGTAATCAAGGATCGGCTTGCCGTCGGCAATCGCTTGACGCTCGGTCCAGGGACGGAACCGGAAGCCCAGCGTGTACATGTCCGAGTCGGAGCGAATGCCTGGGTAGCGAAAAAGGTCCCACGTGCCGCCCATCGCGGCCCGCTTCTCCAGGATGGCGTAACTCTTGTTCGGACAGCGGTCCTGTAGATGCCAGGCCGCGCTCACCCCGGAAATGCCGGCGCCGACTATCACAACGTCCAGGTGCTCAGTCATGCAACCACGCTATCAACAGTGCGTCGAGACCGCCAACGCACCGTCGACCATGCCTCGACAATGTGTCGAGAAACTCGACGCGATGTAAGCTGCCTAAGTGGCCACCACACCTGCCAGCAAGGTTGCGCTTCCTCGCGGCCGGCGCAGCGCACGACCGTCGGGTGACGATCGCGAACTCGCAATTCTGGCTACCGCCGAGCAACTCCTCGAGGACCGCTCGTTGACCGACATCTCCGTCGACGACCTGGCCAAGGGTGCCGGCATTTCCCGGCCCACGTTCTATTTCTACTTCCCGTCCAAGGAAGCTGTGCTGCTGACGCTGCTGGACCGGGTTGTCACCGCGGCCGACTCGGCACTGGAAGCTCTCGGCGAGCAATTGGCCGAGAACGGCGACAACCGCTGGCGTCTCGGTATCAATGTGTTCTTCCAGGCTTTCGGCTCCCATAAGGGCGTCACCCGGGCCAGCATGGCGGCCCGGGACACCAGCCCGGAGATCCGAGAGCTCTGGTCGACCTTCATGCACAAGTGGATTGCCTTCTCCGCTGCCGGGATCGAAGCCGAACGCGAGCGCGGGGCCGCGCCGCGGACGCTACCGAGCCAGGAGTTGGCCACAGCGCTCAACCTGATGAACGAGCGGGCGCTGTTCGCGTCGTTCACCGCCGAACAGCCGTCAGTGCCGGAAGCACGCGTGTTGGACACGCTCATCCATGTCTGGGTCAGCAGTATCTACGGCGAGGCGCGCTGACTGTCGGACCATCATGCGAACATACGTTCGTGCGGTGTGAGGCGTCCATCCTGCACGCGGATCTGGATTCGTTCTACGCATCCGTTGAGCAGCGTGACGATCCGGGTTTGCGCGGCCGTCCGGTTATCGTCGGCGGCGGCGTGGTGCTGGCCGCCAGCTACGAGGCGAAGGCCTACGGGGTACGAACCGCGATGGGTGGGTCACAAGCACGCCGGTTGTGCCCGCACGCCGTGGTGGTGCCGCCGCGGATGCACGCCTACTCGAAGGCCAGCGATGCCGTTTTCGAGGTCTTCCGCGACTGCACACCGCTCGTCGAACCCCTGTCGGTGGACGAGGCGTTTCTCGACGTCGGCGGCCTTCGGCGGGTCTGCGGGTCGCCAGTCGACATCGCGGCGCAACTGCGCATCGACGTTCGGGAGCGCGTCGGCCTGCCCATCACCGTCGGGATCGCCCGGACCAAGTTCCTCGCCAAGGTGGCCAGCCAGGAGGCCAAACCCGACGGGTTGTTGCTGGTGCCGCCCGAGCAGGAGTTGGCGTTCCTGCACCCACTGCCGGTGCGGCGGTTATGGGGTGTCGGTGCCAAAACTGCTGACAAGCTGTACAGCCACGGCATCACGACGGTCGCGCAGGTCGCCGAGCTGAGCGACTCGATGCTCGCGTCGATGGTGGGCCGAGCGATGGGGCGTCAGCTTTATGCGTTGTCACGCAATATCGACCGTCGCCGCGTGACCACGGGGGTGCGGCGCCGGTCGGTGGGGGCACAACGGACGCTGGGTCGCAACGGGAGCACCCTGTCTCCGGGCGAGATCGACGCGGTCGTTGTCAACCTGGTCGACCGCATCACCGGCCGGATGCGCGCCGCGGGACGTACCGGACGCACGGTGGTACTGCGGCTTCGCTTCGAGGACTTCACCCGGGTGACCAGATCGCAGACCATGCCGTGGGCCACGTCGTCCACCCAACCCATCCTTGCGACGGCGCGCCGGCTGGTGGCGTCGGCGGCTCCGCTCATCGCCGAACGCGGTTTGACCCTGGTCGGTTTCGCGGTCACCGGGATCGACCGCAGTGGCGCTCAGCAACTGATGCTGCCCCTGGAAGGCGACGCTCCGGAAGTGGATCACGCCATCGACGCGGTACACCGGCGCTACGGCAAAGCCGCGCTCACCCGAGCAGTGCTGGTCGGCCGCGACCCAGGGTTGGAGGTGCCCCGCCTACCCGACTGACTGGGCCCACTCCAAGAGCCGCTCGGCGGGCCAGGTGTTCACGATGCGCTCAGCCGGTATGCCGGCGTCCAGTGCCCGCTGCGCGCCGTAACCGAGAAAGTCCAGCTGGCCCGGGGCGTGCGCGTCGGTGTCGATACTGAATACGCAGCCGATGTCGCGGGCGAGGTTGAGCAGCCGCGTCGGCGGGTCCCGGCGCTCGGGACGGGAATTGATCTCGACCGCGGTGCCGTGATCGCGACACGCGGTGAATACCTTCTCCGCGTCGAACTTCGATTCTGGCCGGATCCCGCGGTTGCCCGAGACCAGCCGGCCGGTGCAGTGACCCAGCACGTCGGCCTGACCCTCGGAGACCGCCCGCACCATTCGCCGGGTCATCGCCGCTTCGTCCATCGACAACTTGGAGTGCACGCTGGCCACCACGATGTCCAGCCGATCGAGCAGGTCCGGATCTTGGTCCAGGCTGCCGTCGTCGAGGATGTCCACCTCGATCCCGGTGAGGATGCGCATCGGAGCGAAGTCCTCCCGCAGGCTGTCGATCACGTCGAGCTGCTTACGCAACCGGTCTGGGGACAATCCGTTGGCGATGGTGAGCCGTGGCGAATGGTCGGTCAGCGCACAGTACTCGTGGCCGAGCGAGACCGCGGTGGCCATCATCTCCTCGATCGGGGCGGACCCGTCCGACCAGTTGGAATGCAGATGCAGGTCGCCGCGCAGCGCGGCGCGGATCTCTCCCCCGCCCAGGTCTTCTGCGGCGCCCCGCAATTCGGCCAGCTGGTCGGGTTCCTGACCCGCCCACGCCTGCGCAATCACCTTGGCCGTCTTGGGCCCGATGCCGGGGATGGTCTGCCAGCTCCCGGCCTGGCCGTGGCGCTCCAGGGTGGCTTCGTCGAGACGCTCGAGGATGTCGGCGGCATTGCGGTAGGCCATTACCCGCCGCGAGTCCTGCCGGCTGCGGTCTTTGTAATAGGCGATTTGGCGCAGTGCGGCGACCGGATCCATCACAGCAGCTGCTTCACTACGAAGCCGGCCAACACCACCGCAAAACCGCCCATCTCACCGACGATGAGCGCAGCCATGGCCAGCCGCGTCCCCGGCACGGGCGGATCGAACTGGTTCTCGGTATCCCGCCGCGCGCCGTGCAGGATGTAACTCCCGATGGCGGCTACGAAGAAGAACACCGCCACCATGGTGGCGACCAGGTTCACCCAGGAGGGCCAGGCGCTGAGTTCGACGAACGGCGCGAACAGCAGCGTGGCGAAGGAATAGAGCAACGCCGCGCGGTGCGCGATGTCGACGTAGATGTGGGCCCGGTGGTCCTCGGAGACCATGATCTGCCGGTATTTCCACACCCCCAGACCCAGCGCCAACAGGAAGATGAGGCCGGCTGCGAGCAGAGTGAGTTTGGTATCGATGCCAATGGTCATTGCCAGCCCGAGTTTACTGGGACCACACTTTCCCGCAGGAAGAGCGGCCTAGTCTCGACGGTATGCGATTCGCATTCAAGACATCACCGCAGAACACCACCTGGCAGCACATGCTCGAGGTCTGGCGGCAAGCCGACGACATCGACATCTTCGAGTCCGGCTGGACATTCGATCACTTCTATCCGATTTTCAGCGACTCGACCGGCCCTTGCCTGGAGGGTTGGACCACACTGACCGCGCTGGCCCAAGCCACCCGGCGGCTGCGACTAGGCACCCTGGTGACCGGTATCCACTACCGCCACCCGGCCGTGCTGGCCAACATGGTCGCCGCCCTGGACATCATCTCCGACGGGCGCCTCGAATTGGGCATCGGCGCCGGTTGGAACGAAGAGGAATCCGGCGCCTACGGCATCGAATTGGGCAGCCTCAAGGAACGCTTCGACCGGTTCGAAGAAGCCTGCCAGGTGCTGATCGGATTGCTCAGCGAGGAGACGACAACCTTCGACGGGAAGTTCTACCAGCTCAAAGACGCGCGCAACGAACCGAAGGGCCCGCAGCGCCCCCATCCGCCGATCTGCATCGGCGGCAGCGGCGAGAAGCGAACCCTGCCGCTCGTCGCGCGGTACGCGCAGCATTGGAATTTCGCGGGCGGCACACCCGAGGAGTTCGCCCGCAAGCGCGATGTCCTGGCCGCGCGCTGTGCGGACATCGGACGCGACCCCAAGGAGATCACCCTTTCGGCGCATCTCGGGCTCGGTGAAGATCGCAACTACGGACAGCTGATCGAGAACGCGGCAGCGCTTCAAGCTGAGGGACTGGACCTGGGCATCGTCTACCTCGCTCCGCCACACGAGTCCGCCGTGCTCGAGCCGTTGGCTGACGCCATCCGGAGCTCGGGACTACAAACCACCTAGCAAACCATTGGGGCGCGGGCCCGCGCGCCGCATGCCCCCGGTAGTGGTGCTAAAAGGCGAACCGCAGCAGGTCTTCAGCCGTCACCAAGCGCTCGTTGCGGGCGGGAAACTCGCGACTCTTGACCGGATGCCGGAGCAATGACCAGGCGATTCGGCCCATCTTTGACCGGGGAACTGGGTTCATGTGCACAATCATCACTCCTGCGATCGTTCAACGCAATTGGGCTATTGCCACGACCCGTGTGTGACGAAGCCCACAAACAGCTATTAGACACCCCCTCTTTGGCAAACGCCGAACGACGCGCCGCGGAAATATCAAATGTTTCCGGTGTGACTGGTGTGATTAACGCAGCGGGGCCGCTGTGGGCTTGATCGGCGCGGGCAACGCGGTGGCGCCCATCAAGAACCGATCAACGGCCGAGGCCGCGGCCCGGCCCTCGGCGATCGCCCAGACAATCAAGGACTGACCGCGTCCCATGTCCCCCGCGACGAAAACACCGGGCACCGAGGTGTCGAAGTCGTCGCCGCGGGCAACGTTTCCGCGATCGGTGAACTTCACTCCGAGATCGGTGAGCAGACCCGACTTCTCCGGACCGACGAAACCCATCGCCAGCAACACCAAGTCGGCGTCCAGTTGGAAATCGGTCCCTTCGACCTTGACAAACTTGCCGTCTTTCATGGTCACTTCGTGGACCTTGAGCCCAGTCACGTGCCCGTCCTCGCCGACGAACTCCTCGGTGTTCACCGAGAACACCCGCTCGCCACCCTCCTCGTGCGCCGAAGCAATCCGGTACATCAACGGGTAGGTCGGCCACGGCGTCGACGACGCCCGGGTTTCCGGCGGGCGAGGCATGATCTCGAACTGATGAATGCTGGCCGCGCCCTGGCGATGCGCGGTGCCCAGGCAGTCGGCTCCCGTGTCACCGCCACCGATGATCACGACCTTCTTGCCTTTGGCGGTGATCGGCGGCTCACCATCGGGTCCCAGGACGTCGTCACCTTGCTGGACCCGGTTGCCCCACGGGAGGTATTCCATCGCCTGGTGAATGCCGTCCAGGTCCCTACCCGGGATCGGCAACTCGCGCCACGCGGTCGCCCCGCCGGCCAGCACCACCGAATCGAAGTCATTCAGCAGTTGCTCGGCGGTGAGGTCTTCCCCGACGTTGACACCGGCCCGGAATTCGGTGCCTTCGGCCACCATCTGGTCGAGGCGGCGATCCAGGACCCGCTTTTCCATCTTGAATTCCGGGATGCCGTAGCGCAGCAGCCCACCGATGCGGTCGTCACGCTCGAATACGGTGACGTTGTGCCCGGCCCGCGTCAGTTGTTGGGCCGCGGCCAATCCGGCCGGACCGGAACCCACGACCGCCACCGACTTGCCGGTTTCACAATGCGGCCGTACCGGTTCCACCCAGCCCTCGTCGAAGGCCCGGTCGATGATCTCCAGCTCGATCTGCTTGATCGTCACCGGTTCCTGGTTGATGCCCAGCACGCACGCCGGCTCGCACGGCGCGGGGCACAACCGGCCGGTGAAGTCGGGGAAATTGTTCGTGGCGTGCAGTCGCTCGATCGCGTCGCGGAAATGGCCCCGGCGCACCAGGTCGTTCCATTCCGGGATCAGGTTGCCCAGCGGACAACCGTGGTGACAGAAGGGGATTCCGCAGTCCATGCAGCGAGTTGCCTGCTCGCGCAAGGTCCCGACGTCGAACTCCTCGTAAACCTCTTTCCAGTCCTTCAACCGCAACGGAACGGGACGCCGCTTGGGCAACTCGCGGTGGGTGTACTTCAGGAAGCCTGTCGGGTCAGCCATGAGCCGCCGCCATGATCGCCTTGTCGACATCGGCGCCGTCGCGCTCCGCTTGGGCGATTGCCTCGAGCACCTTCTTGTAATCCCGGGGCATCACCTTGACGAAGTGTCGCTGCTGGTTCCCCCAATCGGCCAGAATACGTTGGCCGACAGCGGAATCGGTGGCGTCGATGTGTGCCTGAATAATGCCGTGCAAGAACTCTGTGTCTTCCTCGTCTAGGGTTTCCACATCCACCATCTCGGTGTTGAGGTGGTCGGTCAGCTTCTCGTCGGGGTCGTAGACGTAGGCCACGCCACCCGACATGCCTGCGGCGAAGTTGCGGCCGGTGGAACCCAAAATGACCACCCGGCCGCCCGTCATGTATTCACAACCGTGGTCACCCACGCCCTCGACCACGGCGTGCGCCCCGGAGTTGCGGACCGCGAACCTCTCGCCGACCACCCCGCGCAGGTAGACCTCACCGCTGGTGGCACCGAAGAGAATCACGTTGCCGCCGATGATGTTGTCTTCGGCGACATAGCCTTCCGGCGCGTTGTCGGAGGGCCGCACCACAATCCGCCCGCCGGACAGACCCTTGCCGACGTAGTCGTTGGCGTCACCGTAGATCCGCAGGGTGATCCCCTTGGGCACGAAGGCCCCGAAGCTGTTGCCCGCGGACCCCTCGAACGTGATGTCTATGGTTCCGTCCGGCAGTCCTTGTCCGCCATAGGCTTTCGTCACCTCATGGCCGAGCATGGTGCCCACCGTGCGGTTGACGTTGCTGATCGTCGTGGAGAACCGGACCGGCTTCTGGGAATCCAGCGCCTCCCGGCTCATCACGATCAATTGTTGGTCAAGAGCCTTGTCCAGCCCGTGATCCTGACGCGAACTGCAGTACAGGTCCTGATTCATGAATGCCGAGTCCGGCTCATGCAGCACCGGTGTCAGGTCCAGACGGTGCGCCTTCCAGTGCGCCCGCGCCAGGGTGGTGTCCAGTGCGCCCGCCTGACCGACCGCCTCGTTGATGGTACGGAAGCCCAACTGCGCCATGTACTCCCGAACTTCCTCGGCAATGAACAGGAAGAAGTTCTCGACGAACTCGGGCTTGCCGGTGAATCGCTGGCGCAGCAGAGGGTTCTGGGTGGCCACGCCGACCGGGCAGGTATCCAGGTGGCAGACGCGCATCATGATGCAGCCGGCCACCACCAGAGGCGCAGTGGCAAAGCCGTACTCTTCGGCGCCCAACAACGTCGCGATCATCACGTCACGGCCGGTCTTGAGCTGGCCGTCCACCTGGACCACGATGCGGTCACGTAAACCGTTGAGCAACAGGGTTTGCTGAGTCTCGGCCAGACCCAACTCCCATGGCGCGCCCGCGTGCTTCATCGATGTCATCGGCGTGGCACCGGTGCCGCCGTCGTGCCCGGAGATCAACACGACATCGGCGTGCGCTTTGGACACCCCCGCCGCGACGGTGCCAACACCGTTCTCCGACACCAGCTTCACGTGTACCCGCGCGGACGGGTTGGCGTTCTTCAGGTCGTGAATGAGCTGTGCAAGGTCTTCGATCGAGTAGATGTCGTGGTGCGGCGGCGGCGAAATCAAACCGACGCCAGGGGTGGAGTGCCGCACCTCGGCCACCCACGGGTACACCTTGTGCCCCGGAAGTTGGCCGCCCTCACCGGGTTTGGCGCCTTGGGCCATCTTGATCTGAATGTCGGTGCAGTTGGTCAGATAGTGCGAGGTCACCCCGAACCGGGCCGACGCCACCTGCTTGATCGCGCTGCGGCGCCAGTCCCCGTTGGGATCCTGTTCGAACCGCTTGACGTCCTCTCCGCCTTCGCCGCTGTTGGACCGGCCACCCAGCCGGTTCATCGCGATGGCGAGGGTCTCGTGCGCCTCAGCGGAGATCGAGCCGTAGCTCATCGCGCCGGTCGAGAAGCGCTTGACGATCTCGCTGGCCGGCTCCACCTCTTCGATCGGCACCGGCGGGCGAACTCCCGCACGGAATTTCAGCAGACCGCGCAGTGATGCCATCCGCTCGCTCTGGTCATCGACCAGCCGGGTGTACTCCTTGAATATGTTGTACTGACCGGTGCGGGTGGAGTGCTGCAGTTTGAAGACTGTCTCCGGGTTGAACAGGTGATACTCACCCTCGCGGCGCCACTGGTAGTCGCCACCGACTTCGAGTTCGCGGTGCGCGCGCTCGTCCGGGCGGTCCAGATAGGCCAGCGCGTGCCGGCGCGCCACGTCCGCGGCGATGTCGTCCAACGTGATACCGCCGGTCGGGCAGGACAATCCGGTGAAGAACTCGTCGAGCACCTCTTCGGAGACGCCGACGGCCTGGAACAGCTGCGCACCGGTGTAGGACGCGAGCGTCGAGATGCCCATTTTGGACATCACTTTCAGCACGCCCTTGCCCGCGGCCTTGATGTAGTTGCTCAGTGCGGTCTGGCGGTCTATCCCGGTTGGCGGGCCGTCGATCACGCCACGGTCGAGCATGTCCTCGATCGACTCGAACGCCAGGTACGGGTTGACCGCGGCGGCGCCACAACCGATCAGCAACGCCATGTGGTGCACCTCGCGGGCATCACCGGACTCGACGACCAGCCCCACATGGGTGCGGGTGCGATCACGCACCAGGTGGTGGTGCACGGCGCCGACGGCGAGCAGCGACGGTATCGGCGCCATCACCTCGTCGGAGTTGCGGTCGGAAAGGATGATGACTCGCGCGCCGTCGGCGATCGCCGCCGACGCCTGCGCACGTACCTCATCCAAAGCCGCAGCCAACCCGGCACCGCCCTCGGCGACCGGATACAGACAGCGAATGACCTTCGACCGCATGCCGTGCGGCCGGCCATTGACCTTGTCGTCGGGGTTGAGGCTGATCAACTTGGCCAGTTCGAAGTTGCGCAGGATCGGCTGCGGCAGCGAGATCTGGTGACACGAGTACTCGTCCGGGCTGAGCAGGTCGCGCTCACCGCCGGTGGTGCCCTGCAGGCTGGTTACCACCTCTTCGCGGATCGCATCCAACGGAGGGTTGGTTACCTGGGCGAACAATTGGTGGAAGTAGTCGTACAGCATCTTCGGACGCTTGGAGAGCACCGCGATCGGCGTATCGGTACCCATCGATCCCAGGGCCTCGGCACCGGTGCGGACCATCGGCGCCACCAGCAGACTGAGTTCTTCGTAGGTGTAACCGAAAACCAGCTGTCGCATGACCAATCGGTGGTGCGGCATCCGCACGTACTTGTTGGCCGGCAGGTCGTCGATGGGGACCAAGCCGTTGTCCAGCCACTCCTGGTAAGGGTGGGCGGCCGCCAACTCGGCTTTGATTTCCTCGTCCGCGACGATGCGGCCCTGCGTGGTGTCCACGAGGAACATCCGGCCGGGCTGCAGACGCATGCGCTTGACCACCTTGGCGGGATCGAGGTCCAGCACACCCGCCTCGGACGCCATCACCACCAAGCCGTCGTCGGTCACCCAGATCCGCGAGGGGCGCAGGCCGTTACGGTCCAGCACCGCGCCGACGATGGTGCCGTCGGTAAAGGTGATCGACGCCGGGCCGTCCCACGGCTCCATCAGCGACGCGTGGTACTGGTAAAACGCCCGTCGGGCCGGGTCCATCGACTCGTGCCGCTCCCACGCTTCGGGAATCATCATCAGCACCGCGTGCGCCAGGGTGCGTCCACCCAAGTGCAAGAGTTCGACCACCTCGTCGAAGCGTGCGGTGTCGGAGGCGCCCGGGGTGCAGATGGGAAAGAGTTTCTCGACGTCGTCTTCAGATCCGAAGACGTCGGTTTTGATCAGCGCCTCGCGGGCGCGCATCCAGTTCTCGTTGCCGGTGACCGTGTTGATCTCACCGTTGTGCGCCACTCGACGGAATGGGTGTGCCAGCGGCCAGGACGGGAACGTGTTGGTGGAGAACCGAGAATGCACAATGCCCAGGGCACTGGTCAGCCGGTTGTCCTGCAGGTCGAGGTAGAACGCCTTGAGCTGTGGGGTGGTCAACATGCCTTTGTAGACGAATGTCTGACCGGAAAGGCTCGGGAAATAGACCGTCTCGCGGCCAGGACCATCCTGTCCCGGGCCCTTGGTGCCGAGTTCGTGCTCGGCCCGCTTGCGCACGACATACGCGCGACGCTCCAGCGCCATGCCGGAGGCACCCGTCATGAACACCTGACGGAAGGTGGGCATCGCATCGCGAGACAACGCGCCCAGCGACGAGTCGTCGGTGGGCACGTTGCGCCAGCCGAGAACCTCCAAGCCTTCGGACTCGGCAATTTTCTCCACCGCAGCGCAGGCCGCCGCGGCGTCCTTCGACGACTGCGGCAGGAACGCGATGCCGGTGGCGTAGCTGCCTGGTTCGGGCAACTCGAAGTCCACGACCTCGCGCAGGAAGGCGTCCGGGACCTGGATGAGGATGCCCGCGCCGTCGCCGCTTCGCGGTTCAGCGCCGGCGGCACCGCGATGCTCCAGGTTGAGCAACGCGGTAATCGCCTTGTCCACGATGTCACGGCTACGGCGCCCGTGCATATCGACAACCATGGCTACACCGCACGAATCGTGTTCGTACGCGGGGTTATACAGCCCGACGCGCTTGGGCGTCATTCCCACCTAACCCTTCAGCAGACTTTTCTGCACTGCCGCTTTGCGGATCGACGAACCGCACCCCGGAGGTTGCGGGCTGGACCCGTTCGGTCTCGTCGATAGGCTGTCCGCCAAGCGGAGATAGTCCGGTCAGGGGTTCGTCCGTGCAGCGGTGAACGGCGGCCCTGGACCCGAGTTCCGACAAGTCGTAAAACGATATGACAAAAACCGCCTGACATGCCAACTTCTAATAGTAGCTTGCCCACTGTCAGGGCCGTAAATTCGCCGTCCACAGCCATCGCCAGCCATCCGGCATGACGCCCGGTCAGAGGCGGTTCCCGGCCGCTGTGGCGAGGATCGCAATGCGGACGGCGCATTTTGCGCAAGTTTGCTGCGGCCGGTTGCGGCGGCGGGTGGCGGCGCGCGGCTACCCGTCCCACCGGCAACACCGACAGCAATAAGTGGTGGCAGCTAAGTTGACGGTCAGCACGGAGAACGCGCGTGCGCCGAGCAGATCGCTTCGCGGCGACACCCGCGGCGGGTTTGCACAATACTGGGAAGAATCCGATTCGAATGGACGAGTCGGTCACAGATACTGGATTGCAGCGCCCGGCGCCGACCGACCGACCGTGGGGCTTCTCACTTCGGGAACTTCGCTCGGACGGCCGCCGGCGCGACGGTTGCATCGCATTTGTCCCCGAGGAGCCCATGAACCCGCCCCAAGAATTCCTACGCAACCGGATGCGGCCTGAGCAGTCGAATGCAGCGGCTCCGCCACCGGCGCGCCGACCGGCTCCGCCCGCCCCCCCGGCTCCGCCACCAGCGCCACCGCCGTCTTCGCCACCAGCGGCACCGCCGTCTTCGTCACCAGTGCCACCGCCGTCTTCGTCGCCAGCGCCACCGCCGCCGCCGGTGCCCGCGGCTCCCGCAGAGCCGTCACCCGACCCATCCCCCGCGACTGCCGCCGACCGGCGTTGACGATGATGACGCCGGGCTTGGTCTTGGCCAGCGCTTCCTTGTCGATCAACCCCGCCGTCTCCGGCGTT
>NZ_LZLQ01000037.1 GCF_001673315.1 Mycobacterium asiaticum
TGTCGCCACTGCCGCTGGCCAAGCTCGCATTGCCGCTAGCTCCGGCGTTGGCACCCACAGAGCTGCCGCTGCCCGCGACCCCAGCCGCGGTCTGGCTGTAGCCGGCACCGCCATTGCCGTACAAAATCCCGCCCGCCCCACCATTAGGACTGCCCGCGCTGCCCGCAGCACCATCACCAACCAGCGGACGCCCCAACCGCGCCTCGGTGTGGGCATTCAATACACCAAGCACCCGCTGTTCAAAGCTTTGCAACCACCCAACATTGGCCGCCTCGGCACCCGCATACGCCTGCCCCGCGCCCTGCACCGCCTGCGCCCACCGCGCCTCAAATGCCTCCGCTACAGCACTGCACTGCTGATAGGCCTGCCCATGACCAGAAAACAACGCCGCCACCGCCGCCGACACCTCATCACCCGCAGCCACCGCCACCCGCGACGTCGACACCACCGCCGCCGCATTCACCGCCCGAACCACTACCCCAATCCGCTCCACATCGGCCGCCGCCACCGCAACCGCCTCCGGCACCACCCACACCACACCAGACAAAACCCGCTCCCTTCACGACATCCTGGCCCCGAAACCCATCGCCGAGCAGCGCCACACTACGACCACCCCCACCACACCGTGGCCAATCACACACCCTCAAAACAAACCCAAACAATCCACGACGCCCAACACCACCGGGTCGGCAACACCGCTTGCCACCTGGACCGGTGAGCGTCACAGTCGACGCCAAGTCAGATCCGTTGACCAACGCGTAGCGGGTGATTAAATCTCTTATCGCACAACAAGATCAGGATTAAGTGCAGTCAGCACCGGTGCCCACGATGAGTTGGCGATGGTCGTTCGATCGGGGCGCTGCCGTTAGCCCCTCATCCCGAAGCTCCGGATGCCCCCGGTGTGCCGTAAAGCTGTCCGGCATTGCCACCAGGACCGGAGGCTCCTGGACTCCCAGGCAGGCCCGGGCCACCCGGGGTTCCGAACCCGGCAGGGCTAACCGCACCGCCTTGGCCCGGCAGACCGGCAGCACCCGCATCACCACCGCGCCCACCGTCACCAATCAACTGCGCATCCCCGCCGCGGCCTCCGGCACCACCGGAGCCGCCATCACCACCGACGCCCCCGGTTCCACCTTCGATGTCGCCTGAATTGGCAAGGCCTGCTGTGGCGTCGGCGACGGAGGCGGTGCCGGTGAGGGTGCCGGCGTCACCTCCGTGGCCGCCGGCACCGCCGCCCCCGGCGTTGCCGCCGTTACCCCCTAGCAGCCCGCCGGCGCCACCAACCCCGCCGACGCCACCGGCACCACCCGTTCCGCCGGCGCCAGCAGGCCCGCCATCGAAGTGGCGGAAGTTGAGAATGCCAGTTACGTCACCGGCACCGGCGTTGGCTCCGGTGCCGGTGAAGGTGCCGGTGTCACCTCCCTGGCCGCCGGACCCGCCGCTCCCGGCGTTACCGCCGTTACCCCAGAGCAGTCCGCCGCCGCCACCAACCCCACCGGCGCCGCCGGTACCGCCGGCGCCCCCAGACCCACCGTTGAAGCGGCTGCCACCGTTGTAAACGCCGGTTACGCCGTTGTCAGCGCCAATTTCG
>NZ_LZLQ01000038.1 GCF_001673315.1 Mycobacterium asiaticum
TCGAACGCGCTGCTCAAAACGTTATCGAGTACCGGATAAAGGCGCCTGACCGTGGGTGAGGGGTTGGCACCCTTGGCGCCAGGGTTGACACCGCCGGTGCTGACGTTTGCCCAGCTCGCAGGGGGCTTGGCACCGTTGGCACCCCTTGGCACCCCTGGCGCGAAAACTCGCTACCTGAGAGTGCTGTACGAAGTCGCCCGATTCACTTCTCTAGCTAACTGTCTGACGACAGTTGAGAGGCTGCGGGGGAGTGCGACAGGGTGCCAAGGGTGCCAACGGTGCCAAGCCCAGGCTCACCTGTCGTTATTGGGTGCCAACCCCCGGTGCCAAGGGTGCCCAACCTCTAAGCGAGGCGGTGCGGCGATGTCGTAGACGACCCTGACGCCGCCGCCGAGCCTCGGCGGTGAACAGCGTCACCGACCCACAGCTCACCAGACGGCGACCCATGCCGGGCCAACCAATCGAGGCGACCGAGATGACGACCTACACCGAAACCACCGAACCGACCGACGACCGGATCGACGCCGCGATCCTCACTGCGCTCACCGACGCGGGCTGCGACGACCTGCACCTCTGGGCTGCGATCAGGCGGCGGGTGCCCGGCTCGCACGACCGCAAGGGCGAGCGGCTGATCGCGCTGTGGCACGCGGGCCGCGTGTACCTGATCAAGATCGCCGGTCGCAACTACGTCGGCCTCGGTGACGCCGACGACATGCGCCTGGCTGCGGCCAACCGTGCCCGCGCGCCGCTCGTGCTGTGACTAACCCTGCTGTCCGATCAATGGCCGTCCGAACCGAACGGAGAAACACCGATGACCAATAACGCCGTGCGCCAGCCCGACGAGCGCAAGCGTGCGCTCGCAGCGGTAGAGCTGCGGGTACAGGGGCACACCTACGCGCATATCGCCGCGCAGCTCGGTTACGCCGACGAGTCCGGCGCTCGGCACGCCGTGCAGCGCAACCTCGACCGGCGCGAGGCCGAGTCGATTGACGAACTGCGGGCGGTGCACTCGGCTCGGCTTGAGTCGGTCCTGCTCGCGTTCTGGCCTGCCGCACAGGGCCGCGACACCGACGCGGCCAGGATCGTCCTGCGCACCCTCGACAGCCTCGCCAAGCTCTACGGCCTCGACGCGGCCACCCGAGTCGCGGTCGGCCCGACAATCAGCGAGACCGAGTTCGCCAACGAGGCCGCGCGCCTGATCGAGTCGATAGCCTCGCTCGGCGGAATCGATGACCTGCTGCGGTCGCTGCCGAACGGTGCCGGGCAGGCGGTGATCGACGCTCGCAGTGGAACGGCGGTGCCCGAGCCTAATAGCCCCGGCCACAGGCTCTATCGCGGAAGCGGGCCAAACAGTTCCGAAATCCACGTAGACGACGAATTCGAGCCGTGGTCGAACATCTGAGACGTCTACGCCTCGCGGGCAACAACCGTGTCGTACAGGCCGAAATGGCTTAGTCCTTCGTGGCTTTCGATACCGGTGTACGACAGCGATGAATCTTCGTAGCGCCGGAAGGCGAACACGGCCTGGTTCATATGCACGCTGTTGAAGACATTGAGCGAGACAAGCAAGTTGAAGTCATCCACCGTTAGACCAGTAACCGCGCGGAATAAGTCGGGTTCGAGCTTTGTGATGACGTCCTTAAGCGTGTTCTCGCGGAAGTCAGTGAGGTACATGAAAGCCGGGATGCGGGTAGCGAACTTGATCAGTTTTTCTTGGATCTGCTTGCGCTTCGACTTGTACTCCTTCTCCTCCTCGGACAGTTCCTTCTTCTCGGTGGAAGTGATGTCCTCGCCCTTGTCCTTCTTGGTTTGCTTGACCTTTTCACTCTTGTTGATGACGGTTTCGAAGACATCACTTCCGAGCGCTCGGAATCCTTCGATTTTCATCACCGCTTCAAGCGCATCTGGGTTATCAAGTATCTTGCGCAGGGTGTCGTTATCGACATTGACCAGCAATGCCGACTCCCATTTGCGGGCGAGCAGCGTCGCGGACGTACCGGCCATGGCGATGTCGAGAATGGCGCCCGCGTCCACCTGCGTCATGTGAGAGCCGTCGTAGGCAAGCACCGGGAGGAAGCTCACCAGTTCCTTCACGGCGTCCTCAGGGTTAGGTGCCTCGGGTGAGAGCCCTGCGCCGTACTCAGCGAGCTGGCGAAGCGCGCGCGTGGGCGCGAAGTCGAAAACAAAACAGACTGGTTTGAGATTCTCTTCCTCGTTCGGATCATCGCCATTGGGGTTCCGAATTGACCAGGGTGACTGAACGCGGAAGGCAGCCTGGAAGTAGGTCTCGGGTGAATTGAGGTTTCGCAGCATCAGCATCGACGACCATTGCGGAACCGTGACGCCGGTGGTGAGCTTGCCGCAGGAGAGTGTGATGGTCTTGGAGTCGTGCCCTCGACCGATTGCGTTGCGTACGGGGGGTAAAGCTGCCAACCCGATTCCGGCGCCAGCGCCCGCCACTGTAAGAACGTGGTAGTCGTGGAAGAAGACGTTTTGCTTCTCTGCCAACAAATTAGCCATGGCATGACATGCCGACACTGATGGCAGAAACCAGAAGGAGTGGTTCAGGTAGGGGAGCAGGCGCACGTCGGAGTAAGGGAACGGCGGCTTTTTCGCCCCGAGCTTGAGCGAGTCGATCTGGGTGGCGGCGTAGGCGCCGCGGATGATGTCTAGCCACTTCTGAACGTCGTTCTTGTGCTCGAATTGTGCTGCGGACCCCGTTCCTGTAGCCGCGAAGAACTCGCTGAGATCGAATTCGTCGAACTCTCCCTGCTTCGCGACTGCCAGAAGTTCGTCGGGCATCTGGTAGGTGAGGAGCCGCATCTCGGGCAGGGCGCCATAAGGATTCCATTCGTCCGGATGCTCCTCCGCCCACCGCTCTTTCGCGCGCTGCTCGTCCGTGTAGGTCCAGTTGAAGATCTGTTCCTCGATAAACTCGCCGGTCGCCAGCGCCTTAAACGGTGTTCCCGACAGGTAGAGGTAGGCCTTAGTGGTGATGGGTAAGAACTCGGTTTCGTTGTCGCCTAACTCGTCCAGCTCCTCGTTGAAGACATCCAACTCCGGGTTGTACTCGGCGGCTGCTTCTTTCTTGGCCTCCGACTCGTCCTCTCCTTCGAACAGTTCCTTGGCGCGATCACGCCATGCACCGAAGTGGTACTCGTCGAAGATCACTAGATCCCAGTTGGTCTCGTGCAGCCATGCGTTCTTGGCTTTGATATTCCCGGACTTGTCCTTGCCTAGCAGATCTTGGAAGGAGCCGAAATACACGAGCGGCTTGTCCTTCTCGGCTGTGGTGGGGTCCTTGCCTGTGGCCTTGGAGAGGTACTGCCATCCATCGAAGTCGGCGTGCGACTCGAGATCTTTCTGCCAAGCGTCTTCCACAGCCGGTTTGAAAGTCACTACGAGTACCTTGGCGGCGCTCAGCTTCTTGGCCAGATGATAGGCAGCGAATGTCTTGCCGAACCGCATCTTCGCGTTCCATAAGAAGCGCGGTACGGCGTGCGAGTCCTCATTCCAAATAGAGTTGAAGTAGTCATGTGCCTTCGCAACAGCCGCTGCCTGCTCAGGGCGCATCGCGAATGTCTCATGGTGAGTACCTGTGAGCACTTGGCCGGTGCGAAGTTCGGTGATTACTGTCTGAACGTCGGCGAGCGTGCACTCCATCCACTCCAACTCGGCGTTGGTGAAACCCTTCGCCTTGAGGCGGGCTCGCACCTGATGGTCGGTGAAGATTGATCCGTCTTCGCGCTCAGCCGACTCATCGAGATGAATGGTGTAGTTCTTGATCGCTGCGGTCTTGAGTTGTTGATCCACGCGGGCTTTCACATCGAGCGTGGTTTGGCCGATCTTTAGGAGGCCGGCATGGGCATCGTCCTCGATTGAGTACGCGTAGATGCGAAGGCGCGCGTCAGGCTTCTCTGGAAGAAGGTCCTCGATTCGCTTACTCATCGTCCTCGACTACCTCTGTCGGACCGTCGTCGTCACTCGGACGTTCTGCGATCAGCGACTCTATGAACTGGATCTCATCCGCCTTGATGCCGTAGCGCTCGTAGAGGTCTTCATCTGTCCAGACACGATCCATTGGGAGAACCGGAACGAATCGGTATGAATCACGCGTGATGTTCTGAGTAATCTTGCGCAGAGACACCAGGAAACGTACGAAGCGCGTGCGCATATAGGCGGCGAGGTTTCGCGCTTCGGTCTCGGACTTGCATACACCGATTACGAGGTATGTCTCGGTACATGCCGTCCCCGGCGCAGCCACAACGGGCTCCCCAAGAATTGTCACGTCATCTCGCCCGCTAGTCCCATGCGCCTTGACTAACAGAACTTTCCACTGGTCGATCCAGCTCTGGTTATTGGTGATGGCAGATCGCTCCATATAGGAGGTGACTTGGTTTCCGTAGACGAGTACAGGGTCTTTAATGCCCGCCGCCGTCGGTTTTCCGCGCTGATTCGTAAGACCGAAAGGTTTCCTAGCCGAAACTTGGTCGCCGAGACTCGCCTCGGGCTGCTCGCCAACGCGAAAACTCGAGACACGGTCGAGGATGCGCACAGCCTCGTTACGCCGCACCAGGACGTCGTACGCGTCGAGGCTGCGCAGTGCAGGTTCTCCGATGACCTCGCTTCCGACCTTGGTCACCACCTCGCAATCGCCATTGTGGTCGCGACTCCACAGCCAATACGAGACACCTCCCCGAATCTTCACACCAGGAAACACGTCGTATAGCTGCGGGTAATCGACGAGCTTCACGAAGTGGCGGTCGCCAAGCATGCGATCACGGAAGCTGTCGAGGCCCTTCCCGCCTGAGAACCAGCGCGATGGCGTAATCATCACGGCATACCGTGGTTCGAGCGAAAGCGCTCGCTCAACGAAGAGGTTGTATATCGGTGTCGCGGAGGCACCACCGCCGCCGCCGCCGTCGCCGAGCTGAAACGGTGGATTGCCCACGATTACGTCAAATTGCATGTCATCTCCGAACAGCTCGGCGATCCGAGCTTTGATGTCGTCGGTGTGTATGAACGTGTAAGCGTGCGTCTCTAGGCCCTGCTCACGGTCGAGTGCCTTCTGACTGGCACCGCAGTATTTGCACCTACCGTTGGTTCCTTTGGTGACCGGGTTGCCTTGCTCATCGGCTGTCTCGATGAATTCGGTGGCGCCGACCCACTCGTGTTGGCCTGGCTCAAACCAGATGTTGCCGTCCTCGATGTCGAAGGACGCGGCGATGGAGTGCTTTCCATTTGCCCACTTCGAGCAGTAGACGCTCCGGCGGGCGATCAGGCTGGTGAGGTTCGTAATACCGATGCCGAAGACTTGTCTGGTCAGGATGTGATCGACGCGTTCCTTGAGGTCACTGATCTCGTCCTTTAGTCCGTCGGTCAGGCGTGACGTGATCTCGCGGAGGAAAACGCCGGATTTTGTGAATGGATCTAAGTAGGTCAGTGATTTGTTCGCCCAGATGTTTGCTCCATCGTTCTCGGCTGCCCATGCCTCCGCGAGCAGGTCGAGCATTTGGTTGGCGATTTCCGGCGGGGTAAATACCTCGTCATTCGACAGGTTCGCGATGCACGTCAGTACATCGGGGTTGCGGTTACGCAACTTGAGGGCTGCTTGTTCACTCATCGAGGCTCCTTCCCGCCGCGATGTCCCTTACAGATAGAAAGCCGTGGTCCCTGGCGGGGGTGAAAATCTCATGCTTACCAAGATCAGCGAAAAGTGTGTCGTCGGCGCCGAAGGACGACACTCTTGTCAGCGTGTCGAAGCGGAAGTCGCGACGGTGGTACTTCCCCTTACCGATATACGACCACTCTGGAAAAGTGATGGGCCGGGGGCGGATTTCTCGCGTCGTCATCGACAGTGCATCTCCGTGCACAATGTTGGCTTCCAGCACCTGCGCGGCAGCGCTGTACCACTCGCTGGCCGGACCGACGGCGAGATACTTGGCGATGACATCCAGCAAGTTCTGCCGACATTCGGCGACGTTGTCCTGCAAAAGTTCGATGCCATAGATCGACATGAGAGCCAGAAGAGCTTCGTATCGCCTCTCGAAGTCGCTCCTGCCGTACCGGGCGTGGACTGTCGCTAATTTCCGCCTTAGAACTGGGACCAGGAAGAATCCCGAACCGCACGCTGGCTCGAGGAACCGGGAATCGATCCGCTCCGATTCCCCCTTTACTAGATCAAGCATCGACTCGACCATCCAAGAAGGCGTGAAGACCTCGCCGTGTTCGGCTACACGCTCCCTCGACCTCACAATGTCCACAGTGCGAGCCTATAAGTTCGGACACCATCCGAAGGCGAAGCTGGCGGCGAGGCCGTCGAGCCCCGTCGAGCGCCGCGACGCCCAAGCGCGGGCGAAGTCGCTGGATAGGGCTGCCGGGTGAGTCGGCTCTTGAGCTTCTGGCAACAAGCAATGATGGAATCGCTGCCCGAACACCCGTTCGCCGTGTCCTAGCAGTGTCCTAAGACTCTCGATCACCCGCTAACACGCATTAGACGTATCGGTACGGAAACCCCATGCCGACGTGGACGTTTCGACACGCACTAGACGCCCGTACACAAGCCAGCACACCCTGTTTCACACTGGCAGTGTGGGGGTCAGGGGTCCGAGTCCCCTTAGCTCCACCCTCTGACCTGCAAGCATCGTAAAATCCGAGGCGGGCTACATGACCGGCCCACCAGTTGGACTACGCCGAAGAGGACGCTCGGGTGTTCCGCAACGCGGTGGGTGGCCGGTGCGGTACCCGGCGTTTCGCACAATCTGGGACCGAGCGGTGGGCAAGGCCAAACTGGACCCTCCGCCCACGGCGCGCCATTTGCTGCACGCCTGCCCATCCTGGTTGATCGCCGCCGGGTTTCCGCTGATGACGGTGAGTCACCACCTCAGTCATGCGAGTGGGAAACTGACTGCCAACGTCTGCACCGACGTCGACACGAGTGCCCGTAAGGTCGCCGCCCGTGCGAATGACTGACGACGACTCTGCTGACCTCGTCGGCCTGGCTAATTTGCTCGACAGAGTCGCTGGTGAGGCCCGGTCAGAGGGCGGCCTGGTGGAAGTCAAGGTCGACAGCCGAGGCCGGGTCACCGACGTGTGGCTCGACGACCGCGTGTCTCGTGTCCCCGCGGATCAACTCGCCGAGGCAATTGCAGAGGTATGCGGTGCGGCGTTCAACGACCGGCTTGACCGCCTGGCCGAGGTGATCTCTGACTACGACCGCACACATGGTCTTGCTAACGGTGTGCTTGATCATCTGCACGCCGCTGTCGACCGGTTGCGATAGTCGGCGGTCGGTAAACTCACCGCGCATCGAGTCCCGCAAGGCAGCACGGACAGACCGCCGCCCGACATACGGTATGAGGGTTGCCGCCGGATTGATTGTCATGGGGAGGGGTTGTGGTCACCTTCGCGCAGTTGCGCGACGCTCAGCCCGCGCTATGGCAAACGGCCGCCGATGACCTCCTGGCGGTGGCCAAACAATCTGAGCGGACGGCGGGCAATATTCACGCCAACGGGGCGAAGAAGCTGGAAGAGCACTGGCCGGATCACACCGGCACCCTAGCTCGCAACGTGCTGGTTCAAACTGCGAACCGAATGGTCAATACAGGCGTCCTGGCACGCGGCGCCACCACACCTTTGGATACGTTGCAGGACGCGGTGGAGATCGCCCAGCGGGAACTGGCGGCTGGTGTATCCGAGGCGACGGCTAAGGGCTTCTCGGTCGGTGACGACGGAAGGGTGAGTCTGCCGACGGCCAGCGTTGACCCCGTCGGCGACTTGATGACTGCGTTGAGATATCAGCAACGGATTGCCGATGCGGTGCAGGCCGCCACTCAGGCCGACCGGCTGTGTGCCGATGCCTTGAGCGCGGTGAGCCTCAACCCCGACGACGTCACCGTTGAGCAAGCGCAGAACGCGCAGAGCGCGGCAGTGCGCAAAGCTGTTGAAGAGATCCGCGATCAGCTCCCAGATGGCCTGCCGCCCGAAGAAGTCGGTAAGTGGTGGGCGGCTTTGACTCCGCAACAACAGCAGCAACTTCGTCTTGCTGCTCCCGTGGAGTTGTACGACCTGCCCGGCATACCCGCCGACGTCAAAGCTCAGCTGATCAACAACGGCAACGGATACAACCCCATCGAGGCGGTCAGGTGGGCGTACGCGAACGCCTCCAACGAGGGTCTCAACCGATTCCCCAACTACTGCGCACTATTCGTGTCCGAATCGCTGCGGGCAGGTGGTCTGTCAGAGGTGGAAGGCCGTTGGAGCAAAGAGGATTGGGCAAACTTAATACCTAACATGCCTAGTGTTCATATCCCCTTCACGGATCGAAATTTCGATGCGGACCAGTACCGATATACCAAGTCTTGGTACAACGCCGACGAGCAACGGAGCTTCCTAGTGAATAGCGGAGCCGCTCCGGTTCCTGTCTCGCAGGCCCGTCCGGGCGATGTCATCTATTTCAACTGGAGCGATCCCGCCGCGCACAACGGTGAAGTCAGCCACCACGCAGCAATCGTGTCGAGCGTCCTTCCTAACGGCGAAGTGCTCTACACCCAGCACACGCCGGGCGCGGTCAATTACAGCTTCCAAGACCGGCTCCCAATAAGGCTTCAGGAACAAGACCCTCAAACCGTGGTCGTCATTCGCCCGGGGGGAGTGCAATGAGCAGTCTCAGTGTTGTGAAACAGGCTCGATGGTGGTTCGTCGCTGCCGCGATACTGCTTGCCGGTTCGTTGGTGGCGCTGTACGTGGGTGCATGGCGAGTTGACGCGTGGGTACACCAGCTGGAGAGCAATCACTGCGCGACGCCCTGGCCGGCTGCGCCAAACCTCACCGCACCTGGGTGGGCGACCGTAGGACTTGTTATCCCGACCATGCTCTGCCTGGTGGCAGCTGCAGTGCTAGTCCTGATCGGAAAGCACCGCTGGTGGCTGAAAATTCTTGCGACGCTTGGTGTATTGGGTGTTCTGCTGGTGACGTTGTTTGTCCTGCTCGTCGGGTACAGCGACGCGACCTCCGGTGTTGATCGCTACACGGTGAGTGGCAGCGACGGGGGGCCGTTGTGTCCGGCTTCAGGATAACCGCTGAGGGGAGATCAAATGAGCGGTGGTGACTTCGTTCAAATTGCACCCACCGAAGTCAAGAACGCTGGGAGCACCATCGAGACCGAGGCAGCCACGGCACGCGCCGCGCTCGTCCCGCTATTCGACTCGGCTCAACCTGCGGCCAGCGGGAATCCTGGCTTCGTCACCGGGCCGAAGTTGGTGGCTCTGGCGGACTCGCTGAAGCGCGAGATGGAGTCCACAATCACAAGGTTGGCCGGAACTGGCAGCGCCATAGTCTCTTCGGCTCAAGCCATGTACAACGTCGACAACACCCACGGCATGGACATCGATGCCGACAACGCGACCGGCCTAAGCCGTGTTGCTACTGCACTCAACGGGCTCGGGAAACCACCGCCGCAGTAGGTACTTCAAATTTCGACGGGTCTGCTGCAGGGATAGGTGACAGTTTCGGTTACGCGGCCTGGTGGGCCGGTGCGGTCATGATTGCTTCGAATTCGACGGGGGTCAACCGGCACAGACCGGCCTGTCGTCGGCGGCGGTGGTAGGTGCGTTCAATCCAGTGACGATCGCGAGCCGTAACTGCTCGCGGGTGTCCCAGCGGCGGCGGTCCAAGACGTTCTTTTGCAGCAGGCTGAAGAAGGACTCCATGGCCGCGTTGTCACCGGCCGCCCCGACACGGCCCATGGACCCGACCATGCCGTGACGGCCGAGTGCCCGCACGAATTTTCGGCTGCGAAATTGCGACCCGCGGTCGCTGTGCAGCACGCAGCCGGCGACATCACCGCGCCGTGCCACCGCACTGTGGAGGGCCTGGGTGGCCAGTCGGGATTTCATCCGGGAGTCGATGCAGTAGCCGACGATCCGGGTGGAGAACACGTCCTTGATCGCGCACAGGTAGAGCTTGCCTTCGCCGGTGTGGTGTTCGGTAATGTCGGCCAGCCACAATTGGTTTGGCGCATCCGCGGTGAAATCGCGGCCCACCAGATCGTCGTGAACGGGTGGACCGACTTTGCCGTTCTTGCCGCGTTTACGCTTGCCGAACACACTCCACCAACCGTTGCTCGCACAGATCCGCCAGGCGGTGCGCTCGGCCATCGGGTGGCCGGCATCGCCGGCCTCGGCGACCAGGAAGCGGTAGCCGAACTCCGGATCATCGCGGTGAGCATCGAAGAGGGCGTTGGCCCGATACGCCTCGGCGTATTCGGCATCGGTGACCGGACTGGCTAGCCAGCGGTAGTAGGGCTGGCGGGCGAGCTTGAGTACCCGGCACGTCACCGCGACGGGAATCCCGTCGGCGGCGAGCTCTGTCACGGGCGGGTAGAGCCTTTTCCCGGCAGGTTGGACTGCGACAGGTAGGCCGCCGCGCGGCGCAAGACTTCGTTTTCCTGCTCCAACAACCGGATTCGCTTCCGCGCTTCACGCAGCTCCGCCGATTCGCTGGTAGTTCTGCCTGGCTTAGCGCCGTCATCGACGGCCGCCTGGCGCATCCACTTCGACAGCGTTATCGGGTGCACCCCGAAGTCAGCGGCGATCTGCTCGATCGTCACACCGTCCTCACGGTTGCGCGCAACCGCACGACGTCATCGCGGAACTCACGGGGATAGGGTCTTGCCACAGTGACATCCTTCCAGCCCGCCCACCCTGGGCAAGCGATCTCAGGTGTCACCTATTCGTGCAGCAGACCCGAGTGTCCGCTGTATTGCCTAATGGTGACGTGCTTTATAGCCAGCACACACCCGGCGCTGTTGACTACAGTCTTCAGGACCGAATGCCGATGCGGCTGCAGGACCAGGGAGACCAGAGTGTGACAATAGTTCGCCCCCAGGGGCCTCGGTGAATACCGTCGGCGCGCTATGGGTCCGAAATTCTCGGTGGTGGTTTGTCGTATCGGCGATCTTGTTCACCGTCGCTGCAGTGCCCTTGGGTATCGGTTCGTGGCGCAACCACGTGTGGGAACGCGAGGTTCTGCGACGAGACTGCACGCCGCCGCTGCCGCCGCACCCCGACACGGACTTCCTTGGCCAGGCAGGCTTCAGCCTTATTGTCGTCGCGATGCTTTTCCTACTCATCGGCCTAGTACTCGTAGTGGTCGGTCGTCACCGATGGTGGACCAAAGCCAGTGCCGCAGTGATTTTGGCAGTCGTCTTCGTATTAGCACTATGGCTTGTAGTGCTGCTTATCTTCGTAAAGGATTCACCGGACTCGACCGGGGAGCGGTTGCCGTGCCAGTGGCTGGTCGGTTGATTGGCGAGAGGATTCGGAAATGAGCGGTGGTGACTTCGTTCAAATTGCGCCCACCGAAGTCAAGAACGCTGGGAGCACCATCGAGATCGAGGCAGCCGCCGCGCACGCCGCGCTTGTCCCGCTATTCGACTCGGCGCAGCCTGCGGCCAGCGGGAATCCTGGCTTCGTCACCGGGCCGAAGTTGGTGGCTTTGGCGGACTCGCTGAAGCGCGAGATGGAGTCCACGATCACCAGGTTGGCCGGAACTGGCAGCGCCATAGTCTCTTCGGCTCAAGCCATGTACAACGCCGACAACACCCACGGCATGGACATCGACGACGACAACGCGACCGGCCTAAGCCGTGTTGCTACTGCACTCAACGGGCTCGGGAAACCACCGCCGCAGTAGGTACTTCAAATTTCGACCGTGCATTCCGTTACGGCTTGCTTGGGCGGCGGGCATGCATTCGACCTTCGCCGATGACCACGGGTTTTCGAGCTGACGATAGGTCAGCCCGAGTAAGAACGCCAGGCCGTACAGTTGCGAAAACGGTGAGACAGTCAACATCTCCGCTGAGCGCTCGGCGGCTGCTGATGAGCGCCGAGCGGCGCCTCACTACGTCTCTTAATGACCACACCGGCGCCGTCAGGTTCGAGGAGCTGGCGAACAATTTCGGCTACGCCAGGCCTCGAAGTATGGGCAGCCCAGACGCCTGGTGCCAATCGCACGGTGGCCACTTGGTGCACCCATCATGTCGAGCCCTCGACCGGGGTCAATGACGCAACACGAACTGGCTGCCGCCGCTATATCGCCAACGACATCGCGGCTAAATCCTCAGCCACTCAGAGCCACTCAGCCACGAGGACTTCGCCATCCTGCTGTCGTCAATCACCGGCCCATGACGACCGTTGGTGGAGTTCTGGCGCGCAACTTCAATTCCAATGCGTGGGCACCTGCCTTGTTCCGGGCCAAGAAAAGAAGTTTTCGTTATTGGAGCTTCACCGCATCGCACATCTGGACGTGGTCGTTTCGGCAACGATGCGGGGTTTGGCCAGAACGAGCAGGTGTGCTGCATAGCCGGCGTTGGTCTCTCGCCCGCAAAATTTCAGGCAAGTCGGCTTACCGGAGGTCAGAAGGCGATGACTCCGCGGATATTCTCGCCGGCGCGAAGGTCTTTCATCGCCTCGTTGATGTCATCGAGCTTGTATGTCTGGGTGACCAGCTCGTCGAGCTTGATCAGACCCGCCTCGTACATCGACAGTAGTTTCGGCATCGCTTCCCGCGGGTTCATCTCGCCGTAAAGCACTCCCTTGAATGTCTTGCACGAGCTGATCATGTCAGTAAGGACCATCGGCACCATGAGGTCGGTTATCTTGGGCATCGCCGTCAGCACGCACGTTCCGCCCTTGCGTAACAACATCATTCCCATCATCACCATGTCCGTAGGCACCACCCCGGGCGTGAGAATGACTCGGTCGGCCATCACGCCCCAGGTGATCTCTTTGACCACTTCTAGCGCGACGCCGGTGTCGACAGCAGTGTGGGTGGCGCCGAACGTCGGCGCAATCTGGCGTTTGAACTCGTTTGGGTCCACGGCGACGATGTGCTTGGCTCCCGCGACTTTCGCGCCTTGCACGGCGTTCATGCCTATTCCGCCGACACCGACTACGACGACCGTGTCACCTGGTTGAGTACCCGCCGCCACCGAGCCTGACCCGAATCCGGTTGTCACACCGCAGGAGACCAGGGATGCGGCCTCGAGCGGAATCCAATCATGTACTTTCACCAGCGAGCGCTCGGATGCCACCACGTACTCCGAGAAGGTGCCGACCTGCATCATCGCCATGAGGTCCTCGCCCCCCAGGTGGCGACGTCGGGTGCCGTCGGTGGTCATCGCCTTGTCGTAGATATTGGCGCCCACGTCACACAGGTATGTGTAGCCGGTCACACACCATCGGCAGCTGCCGCAGGCCGGGAGAAACGAGATGGCCACGTGGTCACCAGGTTTCAAGGTCGTCACCCCGGGCCCAACCGCTTCCACGACACCGGAACCCTCGTGTCCACCGAGCATGGGAAACCACTCGGGCACCGGGAGTCCCGACGCCCGCATCAACTCCTCCATCTCCGTAGTGGGCACGCTGTCGCCGGTGTAGAAGTGCTCGTCGGAATGACAGATGCCGGCGTAGGCCATCTTGACCAGGACCTCGCCGGCGTGTGGCGGATCAAGTTCGACCTCGGTGACTTCCCAGTCCACACCTATACCCCGCAACACGGCCGCTCTTGATTTCATCGCGATTTCCTTCAGATGTCCGTCACCACTGTCGAAGTTCGGCCACGGCGCCGGATGGCCGAGGCGCCAGGGTCAGATAGGGGATGAAACTGCTGTTACCGCAACGGAGTACGGAGTGGACTACGTCGACAAGGTGTTCGGCTTCCACAAGGCCGCCCTGCATATAGCCGTGGTCCATCCAGTAGTGGATGGCAGTCTCCAGCGCTTGGGGGTCCCAGGCCTTATTGAACTCGGTCTGTGAGTCGCCCTGACCGCCGAAGCAGTCTCCTACCGCAAGCCGGGTGAAACCGATGTTCGGGTGTTCGATGCGCCACGCCTCGACCAATTTGTCGAGCGCGGCTTTGGACACCGCGTACGCGCCAAGCAGCGGCCACGGCGCGGAATAGGACGCACTCAAGGACGAGAGGTAGACCGCGGATCCGGCCGAGACGGCCAGGTGCGGCGCCGCGGCCGCGGTGACGAGAGAAGCGCCGGTCACGTTGGTGGCGAACAACTTTCCCCACTGCTCGGTGCTGACATCAGTGAGCGGTGCGAGCACGCCGACGCCTGTGGTGTACACCAGCGCGTCCAGGCCGCCGAAAGTATCGACGACTTCGCCGATCGCCTGCCCGCACGCCGCACCATCGGTGACATCACAGGTGACCGCGACCGCGCCATTGCCTGCCTCTCTGGCAGCGTTCTCCAGGCGGTCACGACGCCGTGCGAGGAATGCGACTCGGCTGCCCTTGTCGGCCAGGCCCATACCGATGCACCGGCCCAGGCCCGCAGACGCTCCGACCACGGCGACTCGCAGCGGCGGTGTCTCAGGCATCGGCTCTCCTAGAAGAAGTCGAGAGGAACATTATCATTTCGGTAGAGGAATCATATTCGTTCATCGAAAACACTCATTTCCGCATCTACTCGCGAACGCTCCGCCGTCCGGGCAGAAAACTATCGGCGCAGTACTTTTCGAGGCTCGACAGCAAAGCTCAGCAGGAGCCGATCGAGAACCTTGGCCGCCCTAACCCGGGCTTTGGCTGGGCGGTCGGCGTGCGCTACCAGGAGGGCCGCCTCCTCGACTGCCGCGACGAGCAGATGGGTCAGTTCGCCGACCGGGTGGTCGTCGATGATGCCCTCGGCGATCGCTTCGTCCACCATCTCGTTGATCAGGGCAATGCTGTTGCTCTCCTGGATGGACCGAAGCGTCTGCCAACCCAGCACCACCGGTCCATCGATGAGCATGATGCGCTGCACTTCGGGTTCGAGAGCGGACTCGAGGAATCCGCGCATCCCGACAGACAACTTCTCCCATGCGTCGGCGCCTTGTGGCGGTGAGGCGAGTGATCGCAGCGTCAGGTCGCGTTCGACCTCTTCGAAGACCGCGCGAAAGAGTTCGGCCTTGTCCTTGAAGTGATGGTAGAAAGCACCGCGAGTGCCTGCCCCAGACCTCGTGACCAGGTCCGAAATACTCGTCTCGAAATATCCTTTCTCGACAAACAGCGCGCGACCGGCGTCGACTAACTCGCTCCGAGTGCGATCCCCCCGCGTCCTGCGCTCGACGTCGGTGCCACCGCGCTTGGCCATTCCAGCATCGTAGCAACATTCATCATGTATGTTGTGCTGCCTTTGCGAACGAGACCGATCACGGGCATCAGGCCGAGGGTTGCACGGGCTTCTCATCACCGCCCAGGACCGATTCGGTGGCCGGGCGCCCTCGATCACGATCCTGCAGTGGGGTTGGGAAGTAATCCCTTATCCGACTTCGAAAACGGCCATTTCCGCGGGGTGCCGGACAACCTTCGTATTGTATGTTGCCTTAATGGCAGACGAAGCGGTTCGCGGGTACGGATCGGTTGCGCCGTTGAAAGTCGGTTTGCTCAACGATTATCCGACCCAAACCAGCACCGATAACGACACTGTCGACACACTGCGGTTGGTCTTCGACGAGGCGGTCGCCTCAGGCCTGCTCGACCGGCCGATAGAACTGATAGAACGTCAAGTGGTCGGCCTGCCCAACGGCACGTACCACGCCGTGGAGACCGCCTACGACGAGCTGGTTGCCCAGGGGTGTCTTGCGATCTACGGTCCGTATGTCTCCGACAACGCGGTGCCATTGGCCGCGCACGCCGATCGCGTGGCCAAGGTTCCCAACATCATCTTGTCGGGCTCCGAAGGGGCTCTCGGCGAGTGGACGTTTGCGCTCAACAACGGATCAATGCCCGAAGAGCCGGTGATGCTGGCCGCCGTGATGCTCGGGGACGGCCGATCGCGGATAGCCATCGCCTACGAAGCATCTTTGATCGGCAAGGAGTACCTGGCGTTCGCCGAAAAAGCTTACGCCGCTGCCGGATTGAAAGTCGTGACCACGGTCGCAATACCGCAAGTGGAAGCCGACAAAGCCAAGGTCGTCAGCGAGTTGCGGGATGCCGAGCCGGATGCCGTGGTGCATGTCGGGTTCGGCCACGGGCTGTGGGGCTTCACCGATGCGCTGCTGGCGGCGGGATGGGATCCGCCGCGGTACACCACCACCGCATTTGAGATGGCTCACATCAACGCTGAGTGGATGCGACAGCTGTCGGGATGGGTCGGGCTGGATAGCTACGACGAGCGCAATACCGTTGGGCAGGCTTTCCTGGATCGTTTCGAGGCCCGGTTTGGCCGCCGGCCGGCGCATTCGATGCCCGGTCTGACGCACGATGTGGCGACAGTGATCGCGCGGGGGCTCGCCGCGGCGCGCCCTTTGACCGGGGACGGCGTCAAGCAGGGCATCGAGCAGGTCAAGCTCGTCCCATCGGCCAGTGGGGCACCGGGGACTTTCTTGCGATTCGGCCGCTGCATCCGGCAGGGCTGGATGGGCACGGACTATCTGATCGCTCGCCGGGTGCTGCCGGACGGTTCGGCGCACGTCTTCCACGCTGCGCCCAGTGATCACATCTCACGCGCGGTCGGTCCGGCCTGCACTGGTCCCCGCTAGCTGAATCGCACCGAACACCGGGGCGGTTACGACGCCCGGTGGCGCAGCCAGCACGTCGGGAATCGCGCGCACCGCCCCCATCGCGATCATGAGATGGCCCGGCTCGGCGTGCGTTCCGGTGGGCGGCTCGTCGTCCCATCCGACATCCAGCTGCAGCTCAAAACTCGGGTTTCCCTTGATGACGGCCCGGATCAGCGGTGCCTTTTCGCCGGGAGTAAGGGGCTTTAGGCCCCACTGCGGGAGGTCGCGGGTAAGGACCCACTCCTCGTGGATGGCGAGCAGCGGGCGGCCAGACCAGTGGCCAACCCACGAGAACCGTTGTCCGACAACAGTTCCTGCTTCGATGGTGCCGGCGCGGATTTCGAGGTCGCGGGGGAGTGTCGTGGCGTCGACCGACACGTCGACATGTGACAGCCTAATCCCAAGGACGTCGGCGGTGGCGTTGAGCGCCTGCCGATAGGCCAGGTCGAGCTTTTTCACGATCGGGGAACTGACGCTCACATCTTCGGGCGGTCTGCCCATGCCCATCAGGTCAACGAGCATCGGCTTGCTGTCGACCGCCGATACGTCGGTGGCCTCGTAGAGGTCGATCCGGTCGATGGTCTTGGACAACGCCGTGATCGTGGCGACCAAACGCTCGAACATGAAGCCCGGATTCTCGCCCGCCGCATGGAAGCGGGACCCGCCTGTGCGACAGGCTGCGACAAAGGCGCGTTCGGTCTCGGCCCCGTATGTGGGCAGATGGTTGTATGAGGTGGTCGTGATGACATTGGTTCCCGAGGCGAGCAGCCGGCAAATATCTTCGGCGTTGGTTTCGACGGCATGCGCCTTGCTGGCGGCGTGGATGACGACGTCGGCGCCCAGCGCGAAGATCTCCTCCTTGTCCGAGGTGGCGAGCACTCCGGTGATGGGTGGCAGCCCACACAAGGTTCCGGCGTCCTGCCCGACCTTGGCGGGGTCGTACACCAGCACACCGACCAACTGGTAATCAGGATTCTCAATCAGTTCCTGCAGCGCGGCACGGCCCACGGCGCCGGTAGCCCATTGCGCGACTCGAGTTGCCAATCGAACGCTCCTGGTTGCTGTTTCGGTATCTACGCGGTAACTGGCTCCACTCAACCTACATCATGTAGGTTCTCAACCAGCAAGGTGTATGTTGTGCGAGCCGATGCACGAGTGAGGAGTCGTCAGATGGCTGAGCCGGCGACTGTGGCGGAGCTCGAACAGAGCATTCGAGACGCACAGGACAGATTCAACCAAGGCATGGGTGCCGACGGCGACGCATCGCCATACCCGTTACTTCAGAAGCTCCGCGCGCAGAGCCCGGTGCACGCCGGATGGCCGGAGATGGGGATGGTCGGCAATTCGGGTGACGGCCCACCAACCTTCACCGCCTACACGTTTGACATTGTCAAGGCCATCTTCACGGACAACATCACCTTCAGTACGCGGTGCTATGAAGATGTGGTCCGGCCGCTCCAGGGCCCGACGATCCTGGAGATGCAGGAACCTGAACACGCGGTCTACCGCAAACTGCATGAGTCGCCTTCGCCCGCTCTTCGATGAAGCGCTGGGACGCCGAACTCGTTGGTCCCTTGGTGGAGAGAACCATCGCGAAATTCAAGGACGCCAAGCGTGCCGACCTCGTCGATGCGGTGTTCATGCCGATCCCGGTGCGGGTGATCGCGGCTCTGTTGGGACTTCCGGATGCCGATGTGCTGCAGTTCCACCGACTCGCCATCGACCTGCTCGGTTTCCGCGGCGACATGGAAACCGCTTTGCGCGCATCGGCCGAGATGAAGGAGTACTTCGTCGGGATACTTGCCGACAAGCGCAAAGCCCCTAAGGACGACATGGTTTCGATCCTGGCCGGTGCCGAAGTCAATGGCGTGAAGATGTCAGACGAACAGATCTACGGTTTCATGCGCAACCTGCTGCCGGCCGGCGCGGAGACGACTTCGCGGTCAACGGCAAGTCTTGCCCTGGCGCTATTGACGCATCCTGACCAACTCGACGCCGTCCGCGACGATCGCAGCTTGTTGCCTCAGGCCATAGAGGAAGGGATCCGCTGGGAAACCCCGTTGCTCAACTTCATGCGTGAGGTCACCTGCAATACCGAAATCGGTGGAGTGCAACTTCCCAAGGGCGCAACCATGATGCTCAGTTTAGGAAGTGCGAATCACGACGAGACACGTTGGGAAGAACCAGAAAAATTTGACATCTTCCGGGAACGGAAGCCGCACATCGGCTTTGCCCACGGCGCACATGTATGCCTTGGTATGCACTTGGCCCGGCTTGAGACCACCAAGATTTTCAACGCGCTCTTCGACGAACTCACCAACCTACGGCTTGATCCCGACGCACCCCCGCCGTACATCACCGGCACGATGTTCCGTTCCCCGCCCCGCCTCGACGTCGTGTGGGATTGAGAGAGGTATGCGATGACACGGGCGATCCAGTGGGCCACTGGCGTGACCGGGATGACGTCGCTTCGCCACGTCATTGAACGAGCGGATCTGGACCTGGTCGGGGTGCGCGTCTACGACCCGGCGAAGGCGGGAGTGGACGCTGGCACCCTGTGTGGTGGCGGCGAAGTCGGACTTCACACCACCGCCAACCGCGACGAGATCATCAGCACCGAGGCCGACGTTGTGCTCTACATGGGCAAAGTCGAGACCGACACGCCGGGTTGTTTTGCCGATGTCTGCGATCTTCTCGCTTCGGGCAAGAACGTCGTAGCCACCGGGAGCCGTTTCATCCATCCTCGTTCGCTGCATGCCTCGTTGGCAGATGGTATCGAAAACGCCTGCCGCACCGGACAATCCTCGTTCCTCGGCGTCGGCCTATACCCGGGATTCTTCGGCGAATCCCTTGCGCCTGTCCTGTCGCGGCTCACCGCTCGTACCAGGCGGATCAGTGTGCGTGAAGTCCTGAACTACTCGAGCTACGCCAGCCATGACCTGATCTTCAATGCCATGGGTTTCGGACATGCGCCCGACGATACGACGCCGCTGCTGACCAACCCTGACTACGCGGCGAGCGCCTGGATCGGCAGTGCCACCGTGCTCGCCCAGTCGCTGGGGTTGGAGATCAGGTCCGTGCAGGGTTTCCGCGAGGTTCAGACCACGCCGCGGGCTTTGACGGTGGCCGCCGGCGAGATCCCTGCAGGCACGGTCGCCGCCATGCGCTTCGGCGTCGAGGTCGACTGCGGCGCCGCCATATTGGCCGTCGAGCACCTCACACGCATGGCCGACGACCTTGCGCCGGACTGGCCGACGGAGATCGGATACGAGCTGAGCTTCGATGGCGAGCCGAACCTGAAGTGCCACCTCGTGATCGGCTCACACGACCAGGATCACGCCAAACAAGGCTGCTTGGCCACCGCCATGCATGCGATCAACGCGATACCGACGGTGATGGCGGCCGACCCGGGCCTCTACGACATCTCCACGATCGCCCCATTTGTCGCGCACTGGACCAACCGCTAGAGCGCACTTGGACGTCGATTGCCGAAACCGGTGTAGCTGCGGATCAGTGGGAGATCGGCCATCGTCGCGAACCCGGCCGGCGCCGCGCAGACGGCCGGAATGGCGTTGACGACCTGCATGGCGACGGTGATCAGTCCAGCCCTGACATGCTCCTGGATCGAAGCATCGCGCGAAAAGCTGGCCAGGGGAAAGAAGTGCGTGCGCATGGACGGATCACCCTCGATGGTCAGCGTCCACCCGTCGAGAGGTTTGGGCCACTGTTCGGGGTACTTGCCGCCGACCGTCCACAGTGTCTCGAACTCGACCAGCATCTCCCGTTCGGCCCACTGGATGACACGTAGCGGACGATTGCTGGTGGTCCAAGTATCGACTCCCTTCCCGTCCCATCGCGGATCTCCAATGTATCGGCAGTTCTGATGTTCTACCGCAATATCTCGTTCCAACAGCCGATTACGCCTATTCTCATCCTGTGACATGCAGGGTGAAGGTTGACCCGTACTGCGACCCACTCGACTTCGAGATCGACGACGACCCGCCTCCCGGGTGGAGACAGGGTGGTTCAGTTCACCTGGATGAGGTGCGGCATCTTCTTCTACACGGAAGCCGTCGGCCCCGTGCTGCGCGTTGGGCATGTCTATTTCCCGCTGATCATGGCGGTGTACGACTCGTTCATCTTCGCGATGGTCGCGGTGATGTGCGTTCGCGATGAGGATGACGAATTGGTACTGATCAGCAGCATCGCGCGTTGGCTGCCTGGACGCCGAGGACGTCCGAAGCTGACGTTGACCCGACAGTTGCTGATATCGGTGGCGGCGGGCCTCGTCACTTTCGCAGTGCCCCTGGCCGTGCTCGCGGGCCTGCGGGCGGCGGGCTTGTCCGAACCCGCCTACGACCGGAACCCTTATCCGAATGTGAAGGTCTACGACCCGTGCGGGCACCTGCAGAATGCGGGCAAGCCAGGGCCGTTCTACAGGTGATCCGGGCCCGGCCTAGCACCGAACTAAGAAGGGGCAGTGAAACATTGGCGAATGATGCTAAGAGACATTACCGCGTGGTCCACGTCGGTACCGGATTGACCGGTCGCGAGGCGTTGCGGGCAATCATCGACGATCCTGTGCTGGAACTGGTCGGCGTCAAGGTGTCGGCACCGGAGAAAGTCGGGGTGGATGCGGGCCAACTCTGCGGGACGGCGGATGTCGGGGTAAGTGCGACCGGCGACATCTCAAAGGTATTGGCGCTGGCTCCGGACTGTGTCGCATACTGCGCGACGGCGGTCCGGCGCGAAGAGGAAGCCATCGCAGACATCGTCACCTACCTCGAGGAAGGCATCAACGTGGTGACCTTCTCGACCATCCCGCTGGTCTACCCGGCCGCGGCGCCCGCCGGGTGGCGCGATGCTTTGGAAGATGCTGCCCGGAAGGGGAATTCAACCTTCTACGCAACCGGCAGTGAGCCGGGATTCATCAGCCTGAACATTCCGACCGCTCTACTCGCCGGGGCAGGGCGGGTCGACTCGTATCGGATGGACGAGTACGCACTCGATCTGGACAAGGCGTATCCGATCTGGGACGTATTGCACGAGTCGATGGGCTTCGGGAAACCCGACGGTCACGTGCCGGTTCGCATTGCCTCGGGAAAGGTGAACAAGGACTGGGAAACCGTGGTGCGCTATATCGCTGACATCCTCGGATTCGTGCTCGACCGGATCGATCTGGACTGGGAGAGGTTGCTTGCGCCTACGGATCTCGACACCGCGCTAGGTGTCATCCCCGAGGGGACGATATGTGCCCACCGCTGGCAACTTGCCGGCATGATCGGCGCGCGACCGGTTGTCGCCGTGCAGTACTTCGCGACCGTCAGCAGCACACCGTGGCCGGACCGCTGGCCGAAGCCCGCACGTGAGGGCGAAGGCGGGATGGTGTTCCGCATCCAGGGCAGTCCGAGTATGAGCCTGGAGTTGCACTTCGAGCAGTCGGCAATTACCCGGGTGAACCCAGGTGTCGCGGTCACGGCGATGGCGGCTGTCAACGCAATTCCGGACGTCGTGGACGCCCTGCCCGGCGTGATCGCCCAACCGCTGTCGGGACCTTCGATCGTGAGTCGGCAGTCGCGCACCTAGGTCCCGGTCACACCGACGTCGACGGGAATGGCGGCGGCCGTGACATACCGCGATTCGTCGGATGCCAGCCAGGCCACTGCGCCGGCAACATCTTCCGGCATGGTGACCGCGTTGGGGAGTAGCTGTCGGGAAAAGCCGTTGTGCAGAGCGGGGTTCGAGCTCGCCGCGTCGGCCATCGCCTCCAGCATTCGACCGGTGCCCATCGGGGTGGCGACCGATCCTGGGTGAAGACTGTTTACCCGGATATTGTGCTTACCGAGTTCTGCTGCGAATGCGCGCGCAAGCCCGACGATTGCGTGCTTGCTGGCGGTGTAGGCGATCATGAATGGCTCCATCGTCAAGCCTGCAGCAGAACCGATGAGAATGATCGACCCGCCCCGGCCGCCGTTGACAATGTGCCTTGCACCCGCCATGACTGTGTTCCACGTCCCGACCAGATTCACGTCAACGACATCTTGAAAGTCGCGTGCCTTCACCTGATCCCATGGTGCGGGCACGCAGATGCCTGCGTTGGCGACGATGACGTCGAGTCGTCCTAGCTCTGCCACAGCTTCCGCAACAGCCGTGCACATACCTTCGTGGTCGCGGGTATCAACGACTGCGGTGATGGCGCGTCGGCCGTTGGCTTTGACCAACTCCGCAGTCGCCGCCAGGTCCGCTGGGGTTGCCGAATCGTAGGGGACGCATGGCGGAAGGGGACCCGCTACGTCGGTGAGGATCACATCGGCGCCATCCGCGCTGAGCCGTTGCGCGTGGGCGCGCCCCTGGCCGCGCGCCGCGCCCGTGATGAGGGCGACCCGGTCGGTCAACTCGGCCACACTGACACGCTACAGCAGACGAGAATCAGCGTTGACACTCCTCGAGAATCAACGTTGCGATCGGTGGTAGCGTCCAGTCCGCGGGTTGGGCCCATGATCACCGTCTACCCGACGTCGATGGCGTTGAGCGGTGCGGTGATCGGCAGATCCAGCGACGTCGCGATTCCGGGCGCGGCATCGACGACGTAGGGAATGGCGTTGACGACGCGCATGGCGGTCGCCTGCATTGCGTTGTCGTTGGCCGACTCAGGCGTGTCCTCGGTGCCGAGCCTAAGTTCGCACTGCATATGAGGTTGGCCCTCGATGATGAGGCGGTATGTGCCGTTGGGTGCTGTCGCCCACTGTGGCGCCAGGTCGGGGGCCATGCGGTTGATGTGTTCGATGGTGATCACCGGCTGACCGTTGACCACGCCGGTGGTTTCAGCGCGGACGGCGCCAACCGTCCCGGCCGGAATGATCCCGCACGCTACGTGGAGATCACGCGGGGTGATCACGCGCTCGTAGGATTCGGTGACCTTGTCTAGCTCGACCCCGAGCGCCTTGGCGACCAATCCGATGGGCGGCCCCCAGGCGAACTGCTGGGCACCCTCGAGTTCAAGCAGCGGCGTGAATTCGATCGGCTTGCCGAATCCCATTGCGGTGACCATCAGATCCTTATTCGGATAGGCCGAGTAGTCGAAGATCTCCTGTGCGCGAATAGACCGGATCGTGTCGGACAACGTTGTCAGCAGCACCGCGAACTGGTCACCGGCAAAGCCAGGCTCGATACCCGACGTGTAGATGGTCACCCCGCCCGATAAGGCCGCCTCGCGCACCTGGCCGGCGAGCTCGGGAATCCATCTGTTGGGAAACATCATTCCGGGCGTATTGGTCGTGACCACGTTGAGCCCCGCGCCGAGCAGACGCACATAGTCGCGAACCGCGGCCGCATCCATCTCGGCGCTGGCTGCCCCGTAGACGACGCAGTCGGGCCTCAACGCGATGATGTCGTCGAGACTGTTGGTGGTGGTAATACCGATCTGACCCAATGCGACGATCTCCCCGACGTCGCGACCGGTCTTTTCCGCGGTGTGTACCCACACCCCGACCAGTTCGAGGTGCCGACGCCGCACGATCGCGCGTATCGCCAGGCTGCTGATCCAGCCGGTGGAGATGACGGCAACGCGTAACGGCTTGGTGGTCATGGCAATTGCTCCTAATCGCGCTCGATCACAGATGTACATTCGTGCTCCAATCCCGATCAGCTGTCGGTCCGAGCCGGCTGGCGCTTGATGATTCGGGGGGCGAGGTGCACTATCTCGCTGATCACCGTGGGGTAGGCGCGTGAAATGGCGATGAGGGAAAGCATGGCATTGGCCACGTCTTCGACCGTGGACATCTCGTCGGGAATCTGACCTTCGTGCGCCCAGGCCCGGTATAGGTGAGCCAGCAATTCGCGATCGGCTCCGCGCAGGATCTCGGTGTCACAAGTGGGGCCGACGCTGACCCGGATGACGGCGAGATCGGGATGCTCGGCGCGCCACGCTCGCAGGATCTCGTCCAGCGCCGCCTTACTCGCTTGGTAGGCAGCCACACCCGCGCGAGCCCGACCGACGTCGTGGCTCGACGCCACGATGACTACGGCGTCGTCGGCCAAATGCGGCAGCGCCGCACGCAGTACGTGGGAGGCGCCGACGGCGTTGACGGCGTACGCATGCAGCCATGTCTCCACATCGGTCTCTTCGATCAGGGCGAACGGCACCACGGCGCTGGTAAACACCACCGCATCGAGCTTGCCGAAATTGGCCACGACGTCATCGACGACGGATTCGATGGCGCGGGGGTCGGACACGTCGAGTTCGTGTGCCGATCCGTGCAGTTGATCGGCCAGTTCCTCAAGGCGGTCCAGTCGCCGGGCCGCGAGCGCCACGTTGGCGCCCCGGGAATTGGCGGCAACGGCCAAAGCCTGTCCGATGCCCGAGGATGCACCGATGATCAGCATCCGTGCCCCTGCAATGCTGGCGTGCCGGTTGCTCATGATCGCTCCCTCTGTACGTGGTCGAGGCAATTCTCGCGTGTGAGAATGAATATTCTCTGTGGGGTGGTTGCAGCCAATCGACGTTCAGCGGCGCACCAGCAGCCCGCTGAGCTGCTGCGCCAGCTCCGTCCTCTTGATCTTTCCGGTCGCGGTGAAAGGAAGTTCTTGCTTTGAGGTGACCCAGATGAACTTCGGCACCTTGTACGCCGAAAGCCGGCTCCGCAGTTGCACTTGCAACGACGAGCCGTCGAGTGTCGAATCACCCCGCGGCACCACCGCCGCCGCGACCACCGTTCCGTCTTCGGGGCTCTCGACGCCGACCACGTACGCTTCGAGCACGCCGTCGCAATCGGCCAGGGCCAGTTCCACTTCGCTCGGTGTGACGTTGGTTCCACCAGCAGTCTTGATCAGATCGCCCAACCGGCCGGTGAATTTGATCCAGCCGTCGTCATACTCGACTCCGCAATCACCGGTCCGGTAGTACCCGTCGGCGGTGAACACGTCCTCGCGCTCACGCTTATAGAGGCGCTGCATCAACGAGTAGCCGCGAACCCAGATTTCACCGCTGGTCCCGACCGGGACCGGTACGCCGGTCGCGGGTTCGACGAGGATGTGGCTGAGACCCTCGACCGGAAACCCGCCGGTCTCAGCTCGATCCGGCGGCTGTGGCGGATAAGGGTCCACGCCGATGTGGTTGCCGCACAGTTCGGTCATTCCAAGGGCACTCGGCCCCTTGGGTCGCCGGTCCGGCGGCACCATCGCCGGCATGCTGGAGCGCTGCACCGAAGTGAGCTTCCGCCCAGCGAAATCGGGGTGCTCCGACAAAGACTTGCCCTGCTGTGGCCAACCGAGCGCGATCGTCACCTGGTGGCGCTCCATCAATGCCAATGCGTCCGCCGCATCGAACGCGGGCTGGGTGACGAGCGTGGCGCCGTGGTGAATCACGGCGTGCAATCCGGTGATCAGCCCCCCCACCCAAAAGAACGGCATGGCGGTGAACAACACACTGTCGGGTCTGAGGCCGTACTGAAAGGAAAGGTTGTAGGTGTGGCGGACCAAGGTTCCCTGTGTGTGCACAGGGGCTTTCGGGTCACCGGTGCTACCCGAGGTGTATATGATCATCGCCTCGTCGGCCGGGGTCACGCAGGACTCGACATCGAGAAGCAAATCAGCATCGATGCCCGCCGGTGCTTCCTTAGCCTCGAATGCCGTCGCCCAGGACCGATCACACGGTCCCCACACCCCGATCGTGCGCAGAAACGGCGTGTTGCGCAGAACGAGTCGGCCGGGTTCACCCTGTTGGGCGAGACCCGGTAACGCCTCCTCGAGACGCTCGACGAAATCGTGGTTGCGGAACGCGGACCACGCTAAGACCGCTTTCAGGTCGGCGTGACGGGCAGTCCAGGCTAATTCGGACGCCTTGTAGAACGTGTTGAGTGGAACAGCGACGGCGCCGATGCGGGTGACCGCGAACCAGGCGAGCGCCCATTCCACGCTGTTGGGCATAAGAATCCCGACATGGTCGCCCTTTGCGATGCCCTCTCCGAGCAGCGTCAGCGCCAACCGCGACGAGCGCACATCGAGCTCGGCGTACGTCAGCGTCTGCCCGTTGGCGATGAGGAACGGCTTTTCGCCGAAACTCGCCGCGCACGATCTCAACAGTCGTGGGATCGTGGGGATGATCGTCGGGAAGGGCATGCGGTTGGGATCCTCGTAGGACGTTCATTGGGCCTCAACAGGATAGTTCCCTTTTCATCAAACGAGAATACTGGTTCTCGGGATTGCCATTATCGAACTACACTGCGAACCATGGTGCCGGACCGTCTGGATCTGATCGAGTCCAGTTTGGCGATCAGTCAGCTGCCGAGCCGCTATGCCATGGCGCTGGACGCCCGCGACGTGGACGCATTGGTGGCGCTATTCGTCGACGATGTCGACGCGGGCGCGCATGGTCGCGGCCGGAATGCGTTGCAGCGGTGGTATGACCGCGCCTTACGACGGTTTTACCGCAGTATCCACCTGATCTGCGGGCACGAGTTCGACTTCATCGACGCTGATCATGCGACGGGTTCGGTCTACTGCCGCGCCGAGCACGAAGAAGGCGACGGGTGGTACGTGATCACGATGCGCTACGAAGACGTGTACGAACGACGTGACGGTCGGTGGTACTTTGTCACGCGGCGTGAGCATCCGTGGTACTCCGTGGACGTGACCGAACGGCCTGGGCCAGAGTTCATCCGGTGGCCGGCGGACGTACCGCTTCGCAAGCCCATGCCGCAGCGGATGCCGAGTTGGCAAGCGTTCTGGCGGAACGGGGATCCCGAGCAACCCGGGCGTCTCTCGCGGCGGCCGTAATCCGTTTACAATGCCAAGCGAAAACAAAATTCTCATTTGCGATAATTAGCGTTACCGGGAGCCGGGAGGGCGTCATTTCCGACGATAAGGTACTCAGCGGAGTTCGTGTATTAGAGGTCGCCGCGTGGACGTTCGTGCCCTCGGCCGGTGCGGTACTTGCCGAGTGGGGCGCAGAAGTCATCAAGGTCGAGCCGCGTAACGGCGGTGATCCGCAACGCGGCCTGGTCACAATGGGGATCGTCGACTCGGGTGGCGGGTCGGTCAACTACATGATCGAAATCCCGAACCGGGGAAAGAAATCCATCGGAGTGGATCTGAGCACGCCCGGCGGCCAGGAAGTGGTGCGCGAACTGGCCAAAACCAGCGATGTGTTCCTGACCAGTTACCTGCCGGAGCGCCGCGCGAAGCTCGGTATCGACGTCGAGGACATCCGAGCAGCCAACCCGAGCATCGTTTACGTGCGCGGCTCGGGGCACGGGCCCAAGGGGCCAGATGCCGACAAGCCTGGCTACGACGGTGTGTCCTACTGGGCGCGGGGGGGAATCGCCACTGTCCTCACTGAGGACGCCGATGAGTTGGTGCGCTCACGGCCCGCGTTCGGTGACCTGCTCGGAGGGATGGCGATCGCGGGAGGGATCGCCGCCGCGCTTTACAAGAAGGCAATGACTGGGAAGGGTTCGGTGGTCGACGTTTCCCTTCTCGGGTTGGCCGCATGGAACCTCAGCCCCGACGTCGCGGTGAGCCAAATCCACGGTGGCAGCTCCATTCCCAAGTACGGGCACGCCGATTCACCTAACCCGCTGGTGGCCACCTATCGCACGAAAGACGATCGTTACGTGCAGCTGATGATGCTGCAACTCGACAAGTTCTACGCCGAGGCGATGCGGGTGATCGGTCTTCCCGAGTTGGTGGACGATCCGCGGTTCGCCGAACCCGCATCGCGGTTCGAGAATCGAGTCGTTCTCATCGCGTTGCTCGACGCGGCGTTCGCCAAGCGCACGTTGGCCGAATGGCGCGAAACGCTGGCGGTGCTATCCGGCGCATGGGGAATTGTGCAGACGCCGGCCGAGCTGTGTCAGGACCCCGCCGTCGTCGCGAATGGCTACGTCGCGCACACCCAAACCGTCAACGGCGTGCCATTCTCGCTGCCTGTCAACCCCGTTCAGTTCGACGAGCAGGCGGTCATCCCGCCCGGCGCACCCGAGCACGGCCAGCACACGGAGGAAGTGCTGATGGATGCGGGCATCGACTGGGACCTGATCACGAAGTACAAGGAATCCGGGGCGATCGTGTGAACTCAACGATCCCCGTGGAATTCGACCCGTTCTCAACCGAATTCTTCAATGGGGCCTATGGCACCTATCGACGGCTTCGCGATGAGGCGCCCGTCTACTACAGCGAGAAGTGGGATTTCTGGGCGCTCACCCGGTATGAGGATGTAGCACCCGCGACAAAAGACCACGAAACCTTCTCATCGGCCAAGGGCGCGACCCTGGACATGGTCAAGGCCCACGACGACGCCATCCCGGTGCCCAAGGTGATCATCTCGATGGATCCGCCCGAGCATCAGAAGATGCGCAGGCTAGTCAGCAATGTGTTCACCCCGCGGGCGATTGCCGCGCTGGAAGATATGGTGCGCGACAAGGTTTACGAGCGCATAGAAGCGCTGAATCCCGCATCCTTCGACGTCGTCGCCGACTTCTCGGCCCTGTTCCCCAACGAGGTCATCACGACGATGCTCGGTGTGCCGAAGCAGGACCGCGATCAAATCCGCGTTTGGCTGGATTTGCTCCTAGAGCGCCATCCGGGCGAGATCGCCACCACCAAGCGGGGATACGAGGCGTCGGTGAACACGGGCCTCTATTACTACGACCTGGTGCGGCAGCGGCGGACCCACCCCGAAGACGACATGATCAGCCGTTTGATCGAGACGGAGATCGAACGTGACGGTGTGGTGGAGAAGCTGACCGACGTCGACATCACTGGGTTCGCAACAATGCTCGGCGGGGCGGGCGCCGAAACGGTCACCAAGCTAGTCGGCAACGCGATGGTCGCATTCGCCGACTTTCCCGACCAGTGGAGCAAGCTACGTGACGACCGAAGCAAAATACCCGCCGCGGTGGAGGAACTGCTGCGCTACGAGGCTCCATCGCAGTACCAGGTTCGGACCGCCACACGCGACGTGACCTATCACGGGATAACCATCCCGGCCGGCGGTGCGGTGATACTGGTCACCGGTTCGGCGACACGTGACGAGCGAATGTTCGATGATCCCGACCGGTTGGACATCGATCGAGAGCGCAGGATGGGCTTCAACCTCGCGTTCGGATACGGCATACACAGTTGCCTCGGTGCGGCACTGGCCCGCATGGAGAGTCGCATCGCGCTCGGCGCGCTTTTGGATCTACTTCCCGAGTACGAAGTCGACCGCGACGGGTTGCAAAGGGTAGCAATGGCGAATGTGTGCGGCTGGTCAAACGTTCCGGTGCGCAGGGTTGGCGTGGTTGGCTGAGGCCAGACGTTTTAGCGGCGCCGCCCGTGGCCGTCGACGAACCCGTTGACGACATAGGCCCTTACGAATTCGGTGACCGCCTCGTCGTCACGCATATCGACCGTTGGCGACGGAGTCGTGAACAGCGAGAACAAGATTCGCGCAAACCATTCGGTCGCAGTGGGGATGTCGAGATCACTTCGGACCTCCCCGGTGAGCCTGGCGGCAGATACGTAGGGCGCCAGGAATTCGGTGCAGTCCTTCAGCAGCATGGCCGCGTTCTTCGTCATCATCAGGCTGACTTCCGCCTCGTCGAAGTAGGCCTCCGGTTCGACGACCCTGCGTGCCTGGGTGACGAAGACAGCGGCCTCGACGAGCCGGCCCTCGAGGGTGCTACCGCCGCGGCGGTCGATCGCCTTGGCCATGTTGCGGTAGAACCGCTGCGAGGCCGCCTCGGCGCAGGCTTCGACGATTGTCTCTTTGTCCCGGAAGTATTCGTAGAACGTGCTGCGGGACACGTCGGCGGTCCGCGCGATGTCGACGATAGTCGTCTTGGCCAAGCTCTGGGTCCGAAAGCAGGCGAAGGCCGCCGCGATGATGGCAGCGCGGGTGTCGGTCGCGGTTGCCTGCGTCATGGAGAACCCCTTTCTAGCTGCCGATGAGACTAGCGGTGCTGCGCCTCACCTATCGGGCGCGAGGATCAGTCCACTGGTCGGGACGCCGGTGCCCGAGGTGACCAGCACGTGTTCGACGTGGTCGACCTGGTTGTGAGACGTACCGCGCACCTGCCGCACTCCCTCCGTGATGCCGTTCATCCCGTGGATGTAAGCCTCACCGAGCAGGCCACCGTTGGTGTTGATCGGCATCCGCCCGCCCAATGACAGCTCGTCGATCGATACGAAATCCTTGGCCTCGCCCCGCCCGCAAAATCCGAGTTCCTCGAGTTGGGTGAATACGAACGGAGTGAAGTGGTCGTAAAGGAAAGCCGTCGATATGTCATTCGGTTTCAGTCCGGAGTCGTGCCACAGCTTGTTGCCGACCACGCCCATTTCGGGTAGCCCGGTGATCTCTTGGCGGTAGTAACTCGTCATCACTTCGCCGTCGTAGGCCGCTCCTTGGGCGGCCGCGGTGATGACGGCGGGCGGCTTGGGCAGATCCCGCGCCCGCTCGACACTGGTCACCACCATCGCGACGCCGCCGTCACTTTCCTGGCAGCAATCCAGCAGGCGCAGCACCGGTTCGACGATCCAGCGCGACTCCTGATGCTGCTCAAGGGATATGGGCTTGCCGTAGAACCAGGCGTCCGGGTTATTGGCGGCATGTTTGCGGTCGATGACCGAGATCTTGCCGAAATCGGCGTTGGTGACCCCATAGGTCGACATGTACCGCTGAGCGTGCAAGGCGACCCACGCGGCCGGGGTCATCAACGCGAATGGCGCGTAGGGAGCCATCCACAACGGCGTCACGCCGGGTTGGCGTCCAGCGCCGCCGAACCGAAAGCCGGAGCGCTCGTTGAATGCTCGGTAGCACACCACCGCCTCGGCGGCACCGGTCGCGACAGCCATCGCGGCTTGCATCACGGTTCCTGCGGCCGCTCCGCCGCCGTGCGGAACCCTGGTGAAAAACGATAGGTTTCGGATGCCGACGTTTCGAGCAACCTCGATCTCCTCGTTCTCGTCCACGGTGAACGTCACCATGCCGTCGATATCGCTGGGACGCATGCCGGCATCGTGGATGGCCGCCTTGACTGCCTCGCAGGCCAGCTGCATTTCGGTGCGCCCCGACTCCTTGGAGAATTCAGTCTGACCGATGCCGGCGAGGGCCGCTTTCCCGCCGATGCCGGCGCTCACGCATCGACCCCGTCGAGCAGGCTGAGCACCGCGGTGCCGGAGACGTGGGCACCGAGGCTGTTGGTGCCTTTGAAGTTGACCTCGACCAAGCCTTCGCCGTCGGCTGACGACTTGTCGGTGACGCTGCCTTCGAAGCGCAGGGGATCGTTTGGGTAGGCGGGAACACCGAGGCGGACGGAAAGCTTCTTGATTATCGCCTCGGGTCCGGCCCAGTCGTGCAGAAATTTCACACAGAGCCCGTTGCTGGTCAGGATATTGAGGAAAATATCTTTGGAGCCTTGGGAATTGGCGAAGTCACGGTCGTGGTGCACTGGCATGTAGTCGCGCGAGGCGATGGCGCCCGCGACGATCAGCGTGGTGGTCACGGGCACGTCCATCGGTGTGATCTCGTCACCCACATTGATGGTGTTCCACGCCAGGGTTGTGGTGCGCTTGAGGGTGGAGGTCATTTGCCGCTTCCTTCCGCATATGCGTTGCCCAGGCGGGCCAGTTGCTGCGACGTCGAGCCGAGCGCAAGTTCGTTCTGCTTAGCCCACAAGAAATAACGGGACAGGGGGTAGGTGATGTCGATTCCCATGCCACCGTGCACCTGTTGGGCCGAGGCCGCTACGCGGGCACCTGCCTCGGCCGCCCAGAACTTGGCGATGGCGGCCTCGCGATCAGCCGGTCGTTCTTGGGCAATCAACCATGCCGCGTGCCACGTGGTCCACCGGATAGCTTCGACGTCAATGAATGCGTCGGCGAGGCGTTGCTGGACGGCCTGGAATGACCCGATGGGACGGCCGAACTGTTCACGCTCGCTGGTGTATGAGGCGGCCAGTTTCAAAGCCCTTTCCACAACCCCGATTTGGATCGCACACAGGCCGACCAGGGCCCGGGTATAGAGCAAGTCGACGCTGGCCCCGCCGCCATGTTCGGTGAGTGGCTGGCCGATCGCGTCGGTCAAGTCCACGTCGGCATGCGGTTCACCGTTGGTGGTGGGCACCGGTGTGATGGCCACGCCGTCGGTGTCGGTGTCGACGATGAACAGGCCGGGACCGTCCTCGGTCTGCGCCGACACGATTACGGCCGATGCAAGTTGCGCCGCGGGCACCAACTCCTTCTTGCCTTCTAGTCGCCATGTGTCGCCGTCGAGTCGTGCGGTGGTACGCGGAGCGGTCGGGGAGGAGTTGCCCGGTTCGACGAGCCCGGCGGTGAGGATTGTGCTGCCGTCGACCACGCCGGGCAGATACCGTTGTTGCAAGACGTAATCACCGTGCCGCGCAATGGTGTCCGCGCCCAGAACGAGCGTGGCGTAGACGGGGACCGGTGCGACACTGAAGCCGACCTCGCTTAGCAGCACGCCCAATTCGAGAAATCCGCCGTCGCTGCCGCCCACGGATTCGGGTAGTGCGACGCCGAGCAGGTCGGCGGACGCGAGTTCGTTCCACAACTCGGCGTCGTAGCGCACGTCGCCGGACTCCAGTTCGGTCAGATGCTCGGGTGTGGCGCGGTGCTCGAACAACTGGCGCGCCACTTTACCGACGGTCTCTTGTTCCTCGGTGAAAGTGAAATCCATGAGTTCAATCGCCTTCGGTCAGCCGGCCGGCCGGAATTGATGCAGCACCAACTCGTCGCCACTCGGAAGGGCTTCAAATGTCTCGTAGAAGACCTCGACGGGCATGCCGACCTCGACGGCTGCGGGTTCAATGTCACAGAGGTTCGACACGATGCGCACACCCTCTTCGAGCTCGATCAGCGCAACGACGTATGGGTACTGAAGAAACGGCAGCGGGGGGTACTGCGGCATCACGAAGCTGTACACCGTGCCGCGCCCTGAGGCCAGGACGTAGTCCCATTTGAGCGACTGGCACCTGCCGCACATCGGCCGCGGCGGGACACGTAACGTTTGGCAGTTTGCGCAGCGCTGAATGCGAAGTTCGTTGTCTTTCAAGCCCGACCAGAAGAACTCGGTGTCGGGACTGATCGAGGGAGCGAGTCTGCTGGCCATCAGTCCCCAGCCGTTCCGGCGGGGGCCCCGCCCGTCTTGAATCGCAGTGTGCGGAACCATTGGCGGCCGATCACCTCGTCATTCTGATCGCGGTAAGTGGTCACCCAGGTGACGAAGTAGCCGTCGCCCATCGCCGTTTTCTTCTCGTCGGAGATCGAGTCGAAGACCGTCTCGGCGGTGATCTGGTCCCCTACCCGGGGATAGCGTTCGATCTCGAACTCGGAGTTCGTCGCGATGATGCCGGTATAACCGGCGTCGGACAGGAACTGCAGCGGGTTGCTCTTGATTTCGATTGGCACACCGCCGCGCTCGTGAATGCCCGCCAGCTTCGGTGGGGGCATGGTCCAGGTCTGCAGCATCACCGGCGGCGAGACCAGCCCCCCGTGCCGAGAGCTCCGGGCGAAGTCCTCGTCGAGGTAGGCCGGGTTCATGTCGTCCAATGCGTAAGCCCAATGTCGGATCATCGCGGCGTTCACCGGATCCGGTGCGTGGGACGGTCTGCCGACCCCGTCGGTGGGCGTGCCGACCAGCGCGTCCAGGTGCTGGCGCAGTTCGTCTTTGGTCGATTCGGTCATAGGTGTCGACACTCCTTTCAGGAGGCTCGCATGTCGCGGGGTGCGCGCGGCATTCCCAGACCCGCCATGGCGATGATGTCGCGTTGCAGTTCGTTGGCTCCGCCGCCGAATGTGTTGATGACGGCTAGCCGGTAGGCGCTCTCCAGTTCGCCCTTGAGCGGGCCTGACTGATCCTTTCGTAGGCCCGCCTGGCCGACCACGTCGAGCAGCTCGCGGGCGACCTGTTGGGTGAGTTCGGTGCCGAAAACCTTTGCGGCCGATGCCTCACCCATGCCCAGCGCACCGGAACTCATGTTGGTGTTTACCCGCAGGTTGAGCAGACGGTAGGCCGCGACCTGCGCCTCTACGCGTGCCAAGGCCTGTTGCACCCACGGTTGGTCGATGACGAATCCGTCATCGAGCTCAGTGGTCTTGGCCCACGTCAGCGTCTTGTCGAATAGTGGCTCGAGCGCACCGAGATTGCCCAGTGCTGCGCGCTCGAGATTCAGCTGATTGGTGACCAACTTCCAGCCCTGGTTCTCGCCGAGGACGATGGCGCTCTCGGGGACCCGCACATCGTCGTAGAAGGTGTAGTAGGTCGAGACACCGGGCATCGTGCGCAGTGGTTTCCAAGAGAAGCCCGGTGCGTCGGTGGGCACGATGAATACCGTGATGCCCTTGTGCTTCTTGACTTCCGGATCAGTCCGGGCGGCCAGCCAGATGTAGTCGGCGAATTCCGCACCGCTGGTGAACATCTTGGCGCCGTTGATCACGAACTCGTCGCCGTCGCGCACCGCACTGGTCCGTAGTGATGCGAGATCACTACCGGCGCCGGGCTCGGAGTAGCCGATCGCGAAGTCGACCTTGCCTTGCAGGATCGCGGGAAGGAACTTTTGCTTCTGCTCCTCGGTCCCGTACTGAATGAGCGTGGGGCCGACCGTGTTCAGCGTGATCATCGGTAGTGGTGCATGGACTCGGCGTGCTTCCTCGCCAAAGATGTACTGCTCGAGGGGAGTGAGGCCGCTGCCGCCATACTCGACCGGCCACGCGACACCGAGCAGGCCGGCCTCGCCGAGCGCACGCCGGCAGTCGGCCACCGCCGCGCCGCCCTCCATCAGCCCTGCTACCGCCTTGCGCCGTTCGGGGGTCATCACGGCTTCCAGCCGCTGACGAAAGTCCTTTCGGAGCTGTTCCTGTTCGGGGGTGAAGTCGAAATCCATCAGACGCCGACTCCCATCCGTACCGGCATGCGCTTGACGCCCGGCACCATCGTGGCGCGCAGCCGCGTCACATCGCCGGTCAGTTCGATGCTCGGATAGGCGCCCAGCAGTACCTCGAACATCACCCTTGCCTCCAGCCGTGCCAGTTGCGCGCCGAGGCACGCGTGTTCGCCAGCGCCGAATGCTATGTGGGGGTTGGGGTTCCGGGTGATATCGAACTCTTCGCTGGTTGGGCCGAAGATTTCCTCGTCGCGGTTGGCAGCGCCGTAGAGCATGACCACCGTTTCACCCGCCTTGATCTGTTGGCCGCGGATCTCGACGTCCTCGGTGGCTTCGCGTGCCATGTGGGTCACCGGGCTGGTGAACCGCAGCATCTCTTCGACCGCCAGCGGCAGAAGCTCGGGCTTCGATCGAAGTAGAGCGAACTGATCGGGATGGTCGACCAGCGCCAGTGTGCCCAGCGCGATGAGGTTGCGAGTTGTCTCGTTGCCCGCAACCAGCAGCAGGAAGGCGAAGTTGAGTAGGTCCGCATCGGTGAGGCGTTCGCCGTCCACCTCGGCCGCGGCCAAAATGGACAGCAGGTCGTCCTGCCCGGTGACCTCGCCAGAGCGTCGCGCATCAATCAGTTTGGTGAAGTACTCGTACAACTCGCCGAGTGCCACCATGTTGTCCATCTCGATATCGGGGTCGGCGGTACCCACCGCCGCGTCCGACCAGGTGCGGAACCGCTCCCAGTCCTCGGGTGGTGCGCCGAGCATCTCCGCAATCATCCGGGTCGGCAGCGGCGCGGCGATCTGCTCCGCGAACTCATACTCCTGTGAGGGGTCGACGTCGTCGAGAATGCCCTTGACGATCTCCCGCACCTTGGGTTCTAGCAAACTGACCCGTCGCCGGGTAAAGCCAGAGTTGATCAGCTTGCGCAGCTGCCGGTGCCGGGGCGGATCGGTGAAGATCAGGTTGCCCTCTTGTACCGGACTGGGGGTAGCCGGATCCGGGATCGTGATGCCCTTGGTCGACGAGAACTTCAGAGGATGGCCGGAAACGTAGCGGATGTCTTCGTACTTCGTCAGGGCCCAGAAGTTCGTGACGTCGTTCCACACCACCGGTGTGCTGTTGCGCAATTCCCGATAGCCCGGGTACGGATTGCCGGCGTAGTAGTCCGGAGAGTGCAGCGGCAATGTGGACGTCGGTCTGGAGGTGGAGTCAATGGGCACTGCGGGCCTTCCTCGACAGACGGGGTATCAGACAGTTATTTCAGATATGTCCGATAGTGCTGTGTCTACAGCACAAGCGTTGCCGGTGTCAATCGTTATTATCCCCGTTGAAGGCCGAGAACATTGACGTTGGCGCACCGTCGGGTGTACATATTTTAGGAATTGTCGGACCTGTCGCATCGAGCTCAGACGACACCGCACAGTTCGGCGATCAACCGGAAGGTCCAGTGATGTGATGGCCGAATCGAGCCTGATCGGCGAGTATGGCGTCTATATCGACGGAAATTGGGTCGAACCAGACACCGGGCGATATGACGTCGTCAACCCGGCGACAGAATTAGTGCTTGCCTCGGCGCCCGATGCCGGGGTGGCGCAGGTCAAGCAGGCCATCAGTGGGGCGCGGGCCGCCTTCGATTCCGGGCCCTGGGCCGTGGCGGATCCAGCCGAGCGGTCTCGCTGCCTCCAACAGCTCAGCGACGCGCTGCTCGCCCGGGGCGACGAGATCTATGCGCTGGCGCAGGCCGAGTGGGGCTGCACAGCAAACGAGCGGCTGATACATGTGGAGGGCCCCGCATTCATGGTCGGCCGTGCCGCGGAACTTGCGCTCGAGCCGGCTGAGGCGCCGATGGACGCGTGGGGCGCGGCGGGCACCACCCTGTTGCGCTACGAACCGCTCGGGGTGGTCGCGGCGATGACGCCGTGGAACTTCCCGCACACGTTGAATGTGATGAAGCTGGGTGCCGCGCTGGCCGCGGGCAACACGCTTGTCCTCAAGCCCTCGCCGTTGACACCGCTGGCAGGCCTCGCACTGGCGCGGCTGATCGACGAACAGACGGACATTCCACCCGGCGTGGTCAACGTTGTCACTCCGAGCAGTGTGGAGGCCAGCAGGATCTTGACCGTCGATCCCCGCGTCGACATGGTGACCTTCACCGGAAGTTCGGCGGTCGGTCGCGATGTAATGGCCGGGGCCGCAACCTCAATGAAACGGATCCTGCTTGAGTGCGGCGGCAAATCGGCGACCATCCTGCTTGACGATGTCAACTTGACCGACGAATTGTTCGAGCGGCTGCTCTTCGAAGGGTGCACGATGCACGCAGGTCAGGCGTGCATCTTGAACAGTCGTCTGGTGGTCCCAGACAAGTTGCACGACGATGTCGTCGATCGGCTGGCCGAGCTGGCTCGCAACGTCACCGTGGGAGACCCGACCGACGATGCCACCGGCATGGGTCCGCTGATCAGTCGCCAACATCTGGACAGGGTCGAGGGTTTCGTCAGGCGCGCGGAAAGCGACGGGGCCAAGATTGTCGCCGGCGGCAGGCGGCCGGCCGGGCTCGACCGCGGTTTCTATTTCGAGCCCACGGTGTTGACGGATGCCACCGCGGAGTCGTTTATCGCGCAGGAGGAGGTGTTCGGACCGGTATTGACGGTGCTGCGATACCGCGGCGACGACGAAGCGGTCGGCATCGCAAACGATTCGGCTTACGGGCTCGGTGGTGCGGTCTGGGGCACCGACATCGAGCGCGCGATCGGACTTGCGCGACGGATCAGGACCGGTCAGGTCTCGATCAACGGAACGATACCTGGCGACGCACCCTTCGGCGGGTTCAAGCAGAGCGGGATTGGGCGCGAAGGCGGCGTGATCGGGCTGCGCGCATACATGGAACCCAAGGCGATCGGAGTGCCCGCGTGACCGGGTCCCTGTCGGGACTGCGGGTGCTCGAGGTGGGAACCGAAATCTCGGCGCCGTATTGCACGAAATTGCTCGTCGATCTGGGCGCCGACGTATACAAGGTCGAGTCGCCGGCGGGGGATCCGCTGCGAAGGTGGGGCCCGTCGAGCGGACTGTTCGAGTATTTGAACGCTGGAAAGCACGGCGTGACAATCGATCTCGAAGCGCATCCCGATGCCCTCACCGAGTTGATTGCTCAAGCAGACGTGGTCGTCGAGGATCTGCCGGCCGGATCCGCCGATAGGTTCAACTGGGGACTCGACCGTGACGCTCTCCAACGCCTCAATCCGAATCTCGTGGTCGTCCGGATCTCCGACTACGGTCAGGAGGGGCCGCGGCGGACTCGCCAGTCGACATCGCTGACCCTGCAGGCCGCGTCGGGCTGGATCAACACTCGCGAACTCGGCCGAACGCCGGTACAGGCCGGTGTACGCATCCCTGAGTACATCGCGGGTAGCTACGCCACGCTTGCGGCGCTGACGGCCCTGCGGGTCGCGGATGCGGGTCTGGAGCGGGTGATCGAGGTCGATGTCTCGGCGTTCGAGTCGCTCCTGTCCACTCTGGCGTATCCGATGTTGATGGCTGAACGCTTGAAAAGTCTTGGTCTTCCGTCCAATTCGAAGGCGGGTCCGATGCTCGGCATAGTGCGCGCCGCCGACGGCTGGATCGGGATCAACTGTTTGACGGGACAGCACTGGCTGGACGTCTGCGCGATGATAGGACTGCCGGAATTCGGCGATCACCAAATAGCCATCATGCTGGGCGGTCCCGAACGCGACGAGTTCTTCGCGAAGGCGCAGCCGTGGCTTGATTCGATGACCGTGGCCGATCTGGTCGAGTTGAGCCAGGCAATGCGAATCCCGGCGGCGCCGGTCAACGACGGAGCATCCATTCTGGACTGTCCCCAGTACCGCGAGCGCGGATTCTTCGTCGAAAGCGGATCGGAAGGCCAACGCTTCCTCCGACCGGGCGCACCGTTCCGGTTGGACCGCACGCCGGCTCAACCACCGAAACCGGCGCCGCGGCTGGGCGATAGAGCGGCCGCCTCATCGCACGATCGCCGGACGAAACCAGCGGCATCCAAAGTCGACGATGTGACAATGCCATTCGCCGATCTCAAGGTTTTCGACCTGAGCACATTCTGGTCAGGGGCCTACCTCACCTGCTATCTGGGCGCATTCGGCGCCGATGTGGTGAAGGTCGAGTCGATCCAACGTCCGGACGCCCATCGATATTCGGGCTCGCTGCTGCGCAGCACCGATGACTGGTACGAAATAGGGCCGATGTGGCAGGGAACCAACCTCAACAAGCGCGATATCACCTTGAATCTCAGCACCAAAGCCGGCCGGGAACTGGCCCTGAAGCTTGCCGCCGAGGCAGACGTCGTGGTGGAGAACTTCTCGCCGCGCGTGGTCGAGCAGTTCGGCCTCGACTATGCCGCGCTGGTGAAGGTGAATCCGGACGTCATCATGGTCCGCATGCCGGGCCTCGGCCTCGAAGGCCCATGGCGCGATTACGTCGGGTGGGCACTGAACTTTGAGCAGATATCCGGAATGTCAGCGGCCACCGGGTACCCCGACGGTCCACCGTGCAACCTGCAAGGGCCCGCCGATCCGATCGTGGGTGTACACGCCACGGTCGCACTGCTGGCCGCGCTCGAACACAAACGCAGAACCGGTGAAGGTCAACTGATCGAGGTCGCGCAGATCGAGGTCGGCGCGGCGGTGACGGCCGAGCCCGTCATCGAATACTCACTGACCCACCAGTTGCGCCAACGAGAAGGGAATCGACACCGCTGTTACGCACAGGGTGTCTATCCGGCCAGTGGCGATGACGAGTGGGTCGCCGTTTCGGTGCGTGATGATGCCGACTGGGCCGCCGTCGTCGACGTGGTCGGTCGTCCTGAACTGAACGAAGATCCGCGGTTGGCCTCACCGGAGGCGCGGCTGCACAACCACGACGCGTTCGACGAAGTGCTCAGCCGGTGGACTGCGGCCCGGACATCAGACGAGGCCGCCGACTGTCTGCGCCGGGGCGGAGTACCGGCGGAGCGGATACTCACTCCGGACCGCATGTACGACGTCGACCAGCTCCGGGTGCGCGGCTTTTACCAGGAACTCGAGCATCCACTCTCTGGTCGACATCGGTTCCCGGGCTGGCCATTTCGGATCACGCCGGGACCCCGGCGGCATCACCGTGCACCATCGCCGACGCTCGGTCAACACAATGACGAGGTGCTGGGCGCTCTCGGTCTTTCCGATGACGAGCTGACGAAGCTGCGTAGCGATGAGGTTATCGGCGAACGGCTGCTGAACGCTTAGGTTCAGGCATCGACCATGGCCGCGATGGTGTCGACTACGCATGCCGGCCGGTCGGACCCCTCAACTTCGACGGTGACTCGCACGGTGGCCCGGCCGCCCGTGTCGTTGCGGTCCACCTTGATGAGCTCGGCGCCGGCGCGGATGCGCGAGTCGACCGGTACCGGGGCAGGGAAGCGAAGCTTGTCAGAACCATAATTGACTTGCATCGACAGTCCCGTTACCCGGTAAATCTGTTGTACGAGAATGGGAACCAGTGACAGCGTTAAATATCCGTGCGCGATCGTCCTACCGTACGGGCCGTTGGCCGCACGCTGCGCGTCGACATGAATCCATTGATGGTCACCGGTCGCCTCGGCGAACAAATCGATTTCCTTCTGTGTGACCTCGTGCCACCCGCTGTAGCCGAGGTGTTGCCCGACGTGCGATTCGAAACCGGAGATGCCCTCGTAGACCGTGGGGGAGGCCTGGGTCATACCGAGACCTTGAGCCTCAACTGCTCAATGGCGTTGCCGCCCATAATCTTCGCCTTCGCGGCATCGGAGATGCCGTCAAGCCGGTCGACAAAGCTCAACGGGTCGCCGATGCCTTCAGGGTGGGGAAAGTCGGAGCCGAACATCACGTGATCCTCACCCATGATGTCGACGATCCCCTTGACGTCGTCCTCGAGGAACGGGTGGATGTAGATGTTGCGTTTGAACACCTCGACAGGATGCTCGTCGAACTCCTTGGGCATGATCTTGTACGCGGTGTTGAGCTGTTCGAGAAGATTGCGCACCCAACCGCTGCCATTCTCGACGCAAAAGATTCTCAGGTCGGGGAATCGAGACAGCGCGCCATGACAGATCATTGCGGCTAAGGTGTCCTCGATCGCGCGGTGCCCCATGACCACCTCGCGCAGTGCGCTGGGTTTGAACGAGAGGTACTCGTCGCCGCCCTCCCATTCCATGAGGTGCTTCTGGTACCCGCTGTCCGACGCGTGCATCGTCACCGGAATGTCGGCCTTGACAACTTCTTCCCAGAACGGGTCGAACTCGGGCAGCCCCATCGAGCGCGAGCCGCCGAAGCGGCTGGGCACCGGGGCTGGGCGAACCAAGAACGTTTTCATTCCTCGTTCGAGGCACCAGTGCAGCTCCTTGATGGCCTCGTCGACAAGTGGGAGGCAAACGACGGGCGTCGCGAAGATGCGGTCGTGGTAGTTGAACGTCCAGTGTTCGTGCATCCACTCGTTGAGTGCATGGATGATTGCGTGGGTCAGAATGACGTCGTCGGTGGTGCGCTCCTCGATGAGGCTGGCGAGGGTCGGGTACATGACGCACTGATCGATGCCGAGTTCATCCATCAGCTCCAACCTGGGAGCCGGAGACTGGTAGGCCGGGATGACATCCATTGCGTCGCCGATGAACTCACGGAAATTCAGGCCCTCTGGATTGTTGCCCAAAAAGTAGTCCTCGGCGCTGCCCGGCCTGGCCACCCGCGCGAATGTCGGGTTGGGAATCATGTGGCTGATGTGGTCCTTGACGACCAGCTTTGGCCGTCCGTTGACCTCGACGTAGCCGACCTTACCGCGGTGCTCTCTGGGCAGGTACTTGGTGAGCGCGTCCGTCGTCTCGTACATGTGGTTGTCGATGTCGAAGACCGGATAGGGCAAGGACCGGATAGACATGTGACTGATCCCCTCCAAAGCAGCGGATATGAACGTTTACGCTGAGTGAAAATGACGTTATCACCAACGTCCGGCAACATCTATCCGGGGCCAGGTCCGGAGAGCTCGTTCCACGCTGTCACGACCGCCTCGGTAGTGGTCACCGTGCTCAGCAGGGCCAACGTGTTGTCGATGATCGATTCCGCGTATTCGCGTGGGTAACCGCATACCGCATCGCGCGGAAGTACGAACTGATAGCTGCGATTGACCGCGTCCATCACAAAGTTCTGAATCGCGATGTTGACCGAGACACCCACTCCCACAATGGTCTTGATTCCGAGGTTGCGTAGCACCGGGTCGAGGTCGGTACCCGTCATGGGCCCGACACCGTGCGTACGGGTAAGGACCAGATCGCTTGGATCCGGGCCGAACTCAGGCAGTACCGAAGCGCCCGGGCTGCCCGGAGTCAGTTCGGCTGCGAACGACTTCCCCGCCATGAACAGCCTGGCATTCGTATTGGACCCGCGGTTGTCTGGGCGCTTTTGCATGACGCAGTGCACGACCGAAACGCCGGCCGCGCGAGCCGCGAGGAGCAGCTTGGCGATGTTCGGGATCGCTTCCCGCCTGGCTTCCTCTGCCAATAGGGGCAGACCGGCCTGAGGCCCGATCACACCTCCCTGGCATTCCTGGGTGACCAGGGCGGTGGTGGCGGGGGTCAACAAATCCAACAGCGTGGGTTGTGGCATGAGAACACACGTTATCGTGTGCGAGAATGCGACTTCCAGTCAGATTTCTTGGGAGGGGAGATAGGGAGGGTAGATGGAGGTGTGGGAGCTCGGGATCCGTGAGTCGGTACGCCAGACGCTCGCCGACTACACCGCCGCGACCGACCGGTTCGATCTGCGCGGTGTCGCCGTCTGCTTCACACCGGACGGCGTCCTCGAGTTCACCGGCGCAGCGCAACCGCTCACCGGTCCCGCGGCGATCGAGGCGGGGCTCGGTGCTGCTATATCTGAGAATCATGACCCGGCGCGACCGCTGCCAACTCGTGTGCGCCATCATGTTTCAAGCGTTCGGTTTGGTTGCCTTGCCAGGGACCGTGTTGAGGTCAGTAGTTATTTCGCCGTCCACACCGACATCGGCCTGGACCATTGGGGACGCTATCGCGACGTCCTTGTCCCGCTGGATGGGCGGTGGCTGTTCGCGCATCGGCGTATCAGCGTGGACGCCTTTGCAGCCGAGAGCCTCATGAGATGAACTTCTCGGCGAATGCGCGCGCGTTGTCGATGAACTCGGCCCGGTTGGCTCCCTGGGGGGCGATGGTCAGCCAAGTCACGCCCATCGCTTCCAACTGGGCGATCGTGGCATGCCGTTCGTCGGTCGACCTGGTGTCGTCGAGTAGGTTGCCGGCCGAGAAACAGATATCCAGCGGTTCGGTACGCCCGATCTCGGCCGCGTATTTCTTTGTCCAGGCGATGGCCGACGCTAATTCCTCAAGCGTCGAGATTTCTGCGGTACGTGACGCGGTTGCGTAGCCGAATGTGTTGAACGGCGCCCACCCCTGCGCTCGTGCAACCGCACGGCGGGCGGCAGGCTTGCTGTTGCCACCGACCCAAATCGGTGGCGGGGTTTGAGGTACCGGATACAGTCGCACCCCTCGAGCTGCGAACGAGGTGCCCTCGTACGCGACATCAGCGCCGGTGAGCACCTTGCCCAGGACGTCCAGCGCCTCGTCGAGCAACGCCCCACGATTGTCGAAATCTATTCCTAGCGCTCTGAATTCGGGTTTGAGATAACCCGCGGCGGTGCCGAGTATCAGCCGGCCGCCGGAAAGGACGTCAAGACTCTGGATCGACTTCGCGCCCAGGAAAGGATTGCGGTAGGCGGCGATGTAAACGTTGGTGAGCAGCTTTACCTCCGTGGTGGCGGCTGCCGCGAACGACAACGCGACGAACGGGTCCAGGGCGTGGTGACCGCCGTGGTCGAGCCATTTCGCGTCGGGGGCGGGGTGATCGGTGACGTGCACGGCGGAGAAGCCGCTCGTTTCACCGACGCGGGCGACTTCGGAAATCGCGTCGGCGGTGACGAATTCAGTCACGGCGTCCACCCGCTGGGTGGGCAGTTCGAGGGAGTAAGAGATGGTCACATTCGTCCTTTCATGGTGCGGCCAAGGCTGCCAAGCGTTGGGCATGGTGGTCGGGGCTGCCGAAGATCAGCTCGGTCGCCTTGGCGCGCCGAACGTAGAGGTGTGCGTCGTGTTCCCAGGTGAACCCGATTCCGCCGTGGATTCTCATGTTGTCCAAAGCGACTTGCAGAAAGGCTTCCGAGCAGGCCATCTTTGCTACCGACGCAGCGATCGGCAGGTCGCTTCCGTCAGCCGATTCCGCAGCGTGGATGGCCGCAGAGCGGGCACCCTCGACGAGCACCAGCATGTCCGCGCACCGGTGCTTGACAGCCTGAAAGCTGCCGATGGTGCGCCCGAACTGCACTCGCTCCTTGGCGTATCCCACGGCCATATCGAGGCAACGTTGGGCGCCGCCAACCTGCTCGGCGGCCAGCGCGGCGATTGCGAGGTCGCACGTGCGGGCCAGGCCCGCGTCAGCGTCTCCATCGGTTCCGATCAACCGGGCGGGGGCGTCGTGGAACCTCAGGCATGCGACCTTCCGCGTGCGGTCGAGCGTGGCCAGCGGTTCACGCGTCAGCCCGTCGGCGTCCGCGGCGACCGCGAACAGTGATGTGCCTGCGCTCGTATTCGCCGCGACGAGAACGACATCGGCGGTATGGCCGTCGAGGACGAGATTTGCATCGCCGTGAATCCGATGACCGTTGCCGTCGGCTCGTGCCGTCAGTGTGACGGCTTGCGGGTCCCACGCCTCGAGACTGCTGTTGAGGATCACCGTCGCGGTCATGGATCCGTCGACAAAACGCGGTAGGTAGTCGCCCATCGCGACGGTGTCGCCGCTACAGAGGATCGCTTGCGTGGCGAGTGCGACGGTGGAGAAGAACGGTGCACATAACAGGGCGGCGCCCATCTCCTCGAACACGATCGCGAGTTCGGCGAAGCTGGCACCCGCACCGCCGAATTCCTCAGGAACGGCAATGCCGTGCAACCCCAGGTCGTGGGCCATCTGATGCCACACCAATGCGTCATATCCCTCCACGGTGGACATGAGATCGCGTACCTGTCCGGACGGCGAAGCGGCCGCCAGGAACTGCCGCACCGTGTGTCGGAGTTCGTCGGCTTCACTCATCCTGATTCCTTCGGTGTTTGTCTGGCCGGCCCCGACCCGGGATAGGCATTGCCGGGAAAGGATAGTATCTTTTCTGAAATAGGAGAATCACCATTCTCGCATGGAGGAGCCGCGCGGTGACGAAACTCGACTACGGGATCATCGACTGCGACACGCATTGCTATGAGACGCGTGACGCGTTTACTCGATACCTGCCCAGAGAGTTCCAGAATCGCGCGATCACCACCGTTCGCGGAGCGGACGGGGTCGAGGTAATCCTCGCCGGCCATCGTGTCGCAACCTTCAACAGTGAAGGGGGACTGGGTCTGGACGTCGCATACCGTCCCGGATCGCTGAAAGAGATGCTCAGACAGATGGGATCCGGCAACCCAGAGGAGTCCTACGAGCCGCAGCCCATGCAACCCGAGTACATCGAGCGTTCAGCACGGCTCGCGGTGATGGAAAAGCAGAACGTCGAGCGGATGGTCATCTATCCGAGCGGCATGGCCCTGGCGGCCGAGCACTACGTCGATGACACCGCAGCGCTATACGCAAATCTCCGGTCCTTCAATCGATGGTTCGACGAGGAATGGGGGTTCAACTACCAGGACCGCATATACGCGACCGGGCTGCTTTCGCTTCGCGACCTCGACTCGGCCGTCAGCGAAACCGATGCGTTGATCGCGCAGGGTGCGAAGTTTGTCATGCTGCCGACGGGCCCGGCATACGGCAGATCTCCCGGCGACCCCCACTTTGACCCGATCTACGCCCGGCTGCAGGAAGCGGGCTGCGTCCTGGTGTTCCACATCATGCCGTTCTGGTACTTCGATGCGATCTCACCTGCCTGGGGGCACTGCGCAGATCCTGCCTCGTGGCACATGTCGGCCTGGCAGTGGATGAACATCTACGGCCAACGCCCGATCGAGGACACCCTCTCAGCGCTGATATTCGACAACCTATTCGGCCGCTTTCCCGGGTTGAACGTGCTTGTCGCCGAACACGGTGCAGAGTGGGTGCCCTTCTTCACCAAACACATGGACAAGAGCCGGGGCATGGGTCGAAATGGTCCATGGATCGGCGGGAAACTGACCGAAAAGCCGTCTGCCATCTTCCGACAGCACGTCCGGGTGGTGCCGTATCCCGAGGACGATACGCCCGCCATCGTCGCCAGCCTGGGCTATGACGACTGTCTGGTGATGGGCTCCGACTACCCGCATGCGGAAGGACTCGCCGAGCCTGCTGATTTTGTCAAGTTGCTCGACCCGCTCGACGATGCCACCAAGAAGCGGATCATGCGTGACAACGCTGAGCATCTTATCGGGCGGAGCTAGACGCTGTATGGCGGATGATGACCTCGATCTCGATCTGCTGCGCGCAGCGGCGCGCGATTTCCTGACCGGCCGCGGCGCTCAAGACTCGGTCAAAGAACTAGCGACCATGGACTGGACGGGGCTGCTCGTCGAGGAGAATCTCGGTGGCAGCGGGTGGCGTCCTGTGGAGACGACGGTCATCGCCGAGGAACTCGGCCGCGCGCAGAACTCGTCGACCTGGTTTGGGTGTGTGCTATCCGCTGCCGCGTTGGCTTCGGCACCTGGCGAGGTGCGCGACCGATGGTTGCCCGCGATGCTCGACGGAACCGCGATGGCGGGCTGCGCACAGTCCGGCGACACCGTCCGGGTTGCGCGTGGAGAGGCGATTGACATTCTGGTCACACTGGGGCACAACGGAATTCATCTGTTCGAATTGGCCGAAGCAATCCCGCGAAGCCGTGATGGCGAGCTGTTGGATGTCGACCGCGCCGCATGGCGCATCGAGGTCGGTGGGGCGGACAGCTTGTTGATCGGTAGCCCGCAACGAGCGGATCAGCTGCTGGCCGTGGCGAGAGTCTTGCTCAGCGCGGATTCGCTGGGCGCCTTTTCGAGCACGTTCGAGCGGCTGGTCGGTTACCTGAAGGAGCGGATCGCCTTCGGTGTGCCGATCGCGAGTTTTCAAGCGGTGCAACATCGGCTGGTGGACTTGCTGGTCTTCGAGGCAAAGGCGCGCGCGGTCATTGTGAAAGCTGCCCGCGCACTGGCGGCGGGTGATATCTCGGACCACGTGATCGCCTTGTCCGCCGCGGCGCACGCGTTTGTCGCCGCGAAGGCAACGGCTGCCGTGGACGAGTGCATGCAGTTGTCGGGCGGCATCGGATTCACCTGGGAGTACCCGTTGCATCACGAACTGCGCCGAGTGTTCACGAACGGCTATCTACTCGGCACGGCTCGCTCCAGCCGTAGTCTCGTTGCGGAGAGGTCGGGCTGGTGAGCGCGGTAGCAACCCGACCAAGCGACGCGCAGTTGACCGAGTTCAGGCATCGCGTCCGAGCGCACATCGCCGAACACGCACCTCCCTTCGCCGCGCGGGAAGGACGGCGGGCGCCGGAAAACGCCGAGCAGGAAGCGCATTTGCGCAAATGGTTCGCCACGTTGTTCGATGCGGGTTTCGTCGGTGCAGACTGGCCCGTCGAGCACGGCGGACGCGCCGATCATCATCCTCTGCACGACCGCATACTCAGCGAGGAGATCCTGCGCGCCCGCGCCCCGCGGCCCGTCGATCAGGTCAACCTAGCGGCCCACGTGCTGCTGCACTTCGGATCGGCCGACCAGAAGGCCGCACTGCTGCCGCCGATGCGTCGCAGCGAGCACGTGTGGTGTCAGTTATTCAGCGAGCCTGACGCCGGCAGCGACATCGCCGCCGTCCGGAGCAGGGCTGCACAGCAACGCGACGGATCATGGGTGATCGACGGTCAGAAGACCTGGATCACCGACGGGCACTGGGCCGACATGGGGCTGGCGCTCATCCGCACCGACCCGACTTCCTCGCGCCACCACGGACTTTCGGTTTTCGCGGTGCCGTTGTCGACGGCCGGCGTCGAGGTTCGTCCGATCCGGACGATCAACGAGGCGATCGAGGTGAACGAAATTTTTCTCGACGGCGTAACGGTGCCCGCAAGAAACCTGATCGGCGAAGCCGGCCAGGGATGGTCGATCATCATGGCGGGCCTGGATTTCGAACGTTTCGGGATCGGCGGCAACGTCGTCTTGCTTGAGCTGCTGATCGACGATCTGGTGTTGGTGGCGCGCAACGGCATCCTCGACGGCACCGGAGCGCTCGAACATGATGACATCCGGCAGGCAGTCGCGGAGTTGGGCGTCGAAGTCGAGGTGGCGAAGTCCTTCATCGACGATCATGTCGAACGCCTCGTCGCTGGGGACGAGCGACCGGGCGACGGCTCGATCGCCAAACTGAGTTTCGGCGAGACATACCACCGGGTTTCGGCATACGGCGCCGAACTCGCTGCGACGGTGTGCACGGTGACCGCCGATCCGAGTGTCGAGCAGGCCAAACAACGTCTGCGAGAATGCTGGCTGTGGTCGCGCGCCTACACGGTCTCCGGCGGAAGCTCAGAGATCATGCGTAACATTCTCGCCAAACGTCGGCTTCTGTTGCCGAGCCGGTGAGGACGGGTGAGGACACCAGTGGCCGACCAGACGTACTGGGGTCTCGTCGACGCGGTGGCGCAGGAACATCCGCACCGCGTGGTACTCGCCGACGACTTCGGCCGTAGCCTCACCTGCGCACAGCTTCGCGACGAGGCATTGCGGACGGCAGCGGCGCTGTCCAGTGCCGGGGTGGGCGAGGGCACCGTCGTGTCGTGGCAATTGCCGACCACCTTGGAAACGATGGTGGTGATGGTGGCGCTCACGCGATTGGGCGCCGTGCAGAATCCGATTCTGCCGATTTGGCGCGAACGCGAACTTCGCTTCGCTACCGAGCAACTGGCGACCGAGGTACTAGTGGTACCCGGCCATTGGCGAGGTTTCGACCACACCGGGCTTGCCCGCGAACTGGCGGCGCAACGGTCCATGTCCGTCCTGGTGATCGATCACGACGCGCCGATCACCGGCGCGCTCCGCCTGCCCGTCGGCGATCCGGACGTGCTGGCGGAGCCGCCGGCTTCCGCGGAGGACCCGCGCTGGATCTACTACTCGTCGGGTACCACTGCGGCGCCGAAAGGTGCTCGGCATTGCGACCGTTCGGTGATCGCGGGCTCCGCGGGGGTGGTCGGCATCGTGGGGGCATCAAGCAGGGATGTCAACCCGATCGCCTTTCCGGTATCGCATATCGGCGGTGCGGCCATGCTGGCGGCTAGCTTGCGCACCGGTATGCGTTTGGTGCTGTTCGACTCATTCGATCCCGCCACCTCACCGCAAGCGATCGCCTTGCACCGGCCGACGTTGCTGGGCACCGCGACGCCGTTCCTTGTTGCGTTCATGGCCGCGCAGCGCGCACACGGAACTCAACCGCTCTATCCCGATCTGCGTGGTTGCGTGGGTGGCGGGGCCCCGATCACCGCTGAGCTGGGACGGCAGGTACGGGAGACCTTTTCGGTGAACGGCGTCGCCAATTCCTGGGGGCTGACCGAGTTTCCGGTTGCGACGTCGCAGCGACCGGAGGCCGCGCCGGATCTCCTCGACCGCACTGTGGGACGCCCGGTCGCGGGAGTGTCGGTGCGGGTAGTCGACGACGGCGGGCGTGAGGTCGGTGTCGGCGAAGAGGGTGAACTCCGACTCAAGGGACCGCAGTGCTTCCTGGGATATGTCGACGGTTCGCTCGACGCCGATGCATTCGACGCCGATCGTTGGTTCCGCACTGGAGACCGGGGGCGCATCGACGGCGAGGGCAACGTCACAATCACCGGACGCATCAAGGATGCAATCATTCGCAACGCCGAGAACATCTCGGCACTGGAAATCGAGGACGTGCTGGCCACGCATCCCGCAGTCGCTGACGTCGCGGTCATCGGGGTTCCGGATCCGCTTACGGGCGAACGGGTTTGCGCTGTCGTGGTTTCTCAACCCGGAGCTGATGTCACGCTCGCCGGGCTGGCGGGCCACTGTCAGGCTCGAGGCTTGAGTCGGCACAAATCGCCGGAGCGACTCGAATTGGTGGAGGCGCTACCGCGCAATCTCACTGGAAAGGTACTGAAGAACGAATTGCGTGCCCGGTTCGGCGGCTGATCCGCTATACCCGGCTGTCGTCGCTGGGCCGAAGCGATCTCACGGAGCGACGGCCCGCCGGTGCGGGTGCGCAGCAGCGTGCCGAGCAGGGGCGCGCCGCCGGCAGGCGCTGCTATCGGCTAGATGCCGATGAGCTGCTTCAAGTTGCCGCCCATGACCTGTGCGGTGGTCTCCGCGGGGAGGTTCTGGAGTTCCATGACGAATTTCGCCGGCTCGGCGAGTCCCTCCGGATGCGGAAAGTCCGAACCGAACATCACCCGGTCGGCACCCAGGATGTCGATGAGGTGCGACATGTCCTCCTCATGGAACGGGTTGACCCACACGTGCCTGCGGAATACGTCACAGGGGTGCTCGTCGAAGTCCTTCGGTTTCTTGCGATAGACCCGATCGAACACCTCCATCAGTCGCTCAGCCCATGAGCCGCCGTTCTCGACCACACCGATGCGTAGGCCCGGGAAGCGTTCGAACACGCCATGAGCGATGAATGCCGCCAGCGTGTCGAAGATATGGCGACTTTCTTCGTAGATGAACCCGCGAAGCTTGGTGAGCTGGAACCCCTGGAACTCGTCGCCGCCTTCCCAGTCGTCGACGTAACGGTCGTAGCCGGAGTCCGAATTGTGCATCTGCACCGAAATACCCGACGACTCGACGAGTCGCCAGAAGTCGTCGAACTCGGGCAGCGCGGGTGAGCGAGAAGTGCCGTCTTCCCGCGGTACCGGGGCTGGCCGGATCAGCACGGTTCTGGCGCCGTTTGCCAGGCACCACTCGAGTTCCCTGACCCCTGCGGCCGGATCATTGAGCGAGATCGCGGGTACCGCGAAGATGCGGTTCTGATAGTTGAAGGTCCAGTCGTCGAGCAGCCAGCGGTTGAAAGCATGCGTCACCGCATGGGTCAGCTCGGTGTCGGACTTGGTCCGTTCTTCGAGCATGCCTGCCGTGGTAGGGAACATCACCGCGCCGTCGACGCCTTGGGAGTCCATCAGCTCCAGCCGCAAGTCCGGCTGCCGGAATGCGTCGGGGCAGCGGATCGGATTGGCAAGTTCACGCAGGGACTTGCCCTCGGGATTGATACCGCGGTAGTAGTCGGCCCATGCACCCGGCGTCGGGATCACCTCGTAGGTCGGGTTGGGGATGCACTCGGTAACAGTGCCCAGGATCTGCAGCTTCGTGCGGCCGTTCACGTCGACGTATTTGAGCGCCTCGGAGTATTTCTCCGGCAGGTACCGGGTGTAGGCATCGATGGTCTCGTACATGTGGTTGTCGGCATCCCATACCTCGAATGCTTTTTCACCGGTCACCAGCGCCTCCACCTGCTTCGAGAATGTTGATTCTCAAGATAGCAAACGGCTGTATCCGGCTTCCCGCCGACCTTAGAGATTCATGAAATGGCCACCATCGACTCCCAGGGTCTGCCCGGTGATGTAGCGGGCATCGGGACCGATCAGAAATGCTACGGCCGGCCCGATGTCATGCTCCGGGTCGCCGATGCGTCCCAGCGGAACCCTGCGAGCCAATCTCTCCTCCATCGCGGGATCCGCTTCGATTGCGGTGGTCATGGCAGGCGAATACGCGAGTGGTGAAACGACGTTCACCGTTATGCCGTGCGGAGCCCATTCGCGGGCCAAGCTCTTGGCGAAGCCGCGAAGCGCGCCCTTCATCGTCGCGTACAAGGGCAGTGTCGCGCTGCCCTCCATACCAGCCGGCGACGTCATCACCACGAACGTGCCACCGCGTTGCTTGAGCGCCTGAAACGCGGCGGTGGCACAGTGTTGGGCGCCGCCCAGGGAGACGGAGAAGTGGTCCTGCCAGAGTGCGCGATCCACATCGGCCAGTTGGTGCGGCTTGCTCGAGGAGTTGCTCGTCGCGTTGTGCACGACGGCATCGAGACGGCCGGTGAGCCTGAGCGCGAGGGCCACCGTGTCCGCGACCGCCGCTTGATCAGTGACGTCACAACGGGTCCACGCGGCGCGATGCCCACGCGACGTGATCTCGTCGGCGACCGACTGTCCAGTGTCGGAGCGGGTTGCGACGATCGTGTGCGCCCCCTGAGCGGCCAGGGCCACCGCTATGCCGCGCCCGACACCGCCGCCCGAACCAGTCACCAAAACCGTGCGTCCTTCGAGCTTCACGGCAACATCACTGATCCGCCGTCAACAATGATTGTCTGCCCAGTGAGATGGTCGATGTCACGGCGCAGCAGAAACTTGGCCGTCTCCACAACGGAGTGAATCAGCATGCCGCCACCAGGCACGGCGGAAGAAGGCAGGTGCGACTCGTCGACGTCCGAGCGGAAGAGGGTCACGGGCGCGGCGACGATGTTGACCGCGATGCCCTCCGATCCCCATTGCCGCGCAGCTGATTTCGCCATCGACCGGACGCCTTCGATCGCGGCGGTGTAGTTCACCAGCCTCGGTGCGCCCGACATTCCGATGGTCGGCAGTATCACGACGATTCGCCCGCCATCCGCAACCATGCTCGTGTGCGCCCCTTGGAGCGCGATAAGGGTTTGCCACATCGTCTCGTCAGCAGTCGTGTTGGTGTCAACGACGATCACGTCACCAACCCCGTCGACCAACGCCCTCGAGAGGATCTCGGCGGGGCCAAGGACGACCGCGGTCACGCGTCGGCCAAAGCGGCGAGTTCGCGTCTGACGACCTTTCCGACATCGTTGCGTGGTAAATGCTCGACGAACACGACACGTACGGGTACGCGGTACGGCGTCAGGCGCTCACGGCACCAGGCGATCAAGTCGTCTTCGGAAAGTTCGTGGCCGTGACACGCGACGAACGCCCAGGGCACCTCGCCCAGGCGCTCATCGGCAATCCCCACCACCGCCGCTTCACGTACCCCCTCGGCGGCCAGTAGCACGTCCTCCACGGTGCCCGGAAAGACCTTCAGCCCACCACGGTTGATCATGTCCGACACCCGCCCGTCCAGCCAGAGGAATCCGTCCTCGTCGAACCACCCGAGGTCACCGGTGTGGAACCAGCCGTCATCAGTGAGTCTGTCGAGAAATGCCGGATCGATCTTGCGGGCCGCGGTCGTCGGCGTGCGCACCAGCACCTCGTCGTCGGCGATCGTGACATCGATGCCGGGCAGCGGACGTCCAACCGAGCCGAGCTTGGTCTCGCCGAATTCCCTCGCGTCAGCGGCCGACCATCCGACGACTTCGCCGCCGAGTTCGGTTTGGCCGTAGGAATTGAGCACGATCACGCCGAACTTGTCCCGGAACCGACCGGCCTGCACGGGGGAGAGGGGAGCGGTGATCGATCGCACGATCTTCAGTGGCGACAGGTCGGTGACCGCCTCGTCATGCAGGACCATTGTCAACGCAGCGGGGGGCAAAACGGTAGAGCGCAACCGGTGCCGTTTGACCAGTGCGGCGAACTCGGCAGTCGAGAATTTTTCCATCAGCACGACCCCCGACCCGGCCCGAAAGGCGAACAGCACCTGGTAGATACCGGCCCACAAGGACAGTGAGAGCGGAACGAGGTTCGGCATTGGTGTCCGGTTAGCTCGGACCGCCGCCGGTTTCGTGCCGCGGAGCTTGACCAACAGCCGGTCGATCAGGTCGAGCACGGTTGCATGACGGAGCGGCACCGGCTTCGGCGGGCCGGTAGTTCCCGACGTGAATTGCAGCAGAGCCACATCCGGGTCGTATTGCCGCGGATCGGACGGCCGTACGGACGATGGCGAGAGTGACCAGACCAACTGGGAGCCGGCAACCACGGGCAACTTCAAATCCGAGAATCGTTGGGCCAGATCACGTGTGGTGATTACGGCGACTGGCCGCAAGGTGGCGAGCTGGGTGGCCAACTCCCCGTCGGCGGCCCGGGGGTTGAGCGGAGTGTAAACCCCGCCTGCACGCCACGTCCCGAACAACGCTGCCACCGTCCCGGGATTGTTGGGCAGCATCGCCGCGACGACTTGTCCGGACACCAAACCGGCTTCGGCGAGTATCGCGGCCAGGCGGTCAGCGCTCGCGATCAGGCTGTCGCGCGAGACATCGACGGTCAACGTGTGCACGGCCGTGTCGGGCAGGTCGGCCAGCAGCTCGCCGAGACTCATGCGTCCGGCTCCAGCGATTGCCAGACGGGCGGGCGTTTGTCGGCGAACGCTCGCGGTCCCTCGTCCTGGTCTGGATGGCCCCACATCGACGTCAAGTGCTTGGCGCCCGCCCGGCACGCATCCGTCAAGCCGTATTCGAGCGCACCCCACAACGCGCGCTTGGTCGCCCGCATTGCGGCGGGTGAGTTCAGCGCGATCTTCTCCGCGAGTTCCTGCGCGACACGGCGCAACTTGTCGGGTGGATCGACGATTTGGCTGATCATCCCGAGTTCGTACGCGCGTTGGGCAGTCAGACGTTCGTGGCTGCCGACGAGCGCCATCCTCAACACCGCCTCGGCGGGCATCTTGCGCATCAGTGCAATTGTCTCCAAAGCGCTGACCTGCCCGATGGAGACGTGCGGGTCGACGAAGGTAGCGTCGCACGACGCTATGACGATATCGGCGTCGGCGACCCAGTGCAGTCCGCCACCCGCGCACACGCCGTTGACGGCCGTAATGATGGGCTTTCCCACATTGCAATGCCAGCCCGTCAACTTGAGGTCCAGCGTGCGCATCGACTCCTGGAACTGCTGCACCGCCTCGCCGTCGAGGTCCTCGACGTCGGCGCCGACCTGAAACGCCCGTCCATTGCCGGTGTGCACGATGACCCGCACACCGGGGTCGGCGTCCAATTCCGCCCACGCTCTTGGGAACTCCGCGCGCATCGTCGCGTCGTACGCGTTCAGTCGGTCGGGCCGGTTGTTGATGATCCACCCGACCGGGCCGTGCCGCTCGACGATCAACCTTCGATAGCTCATGGCACCTCCGCGGGGTCGAGCGGCTGCCACCGCGCGGGTCTCTTGTCGCGCCAGGCACGTACGCCCTCGGCATGGTCGGGGTGACTGCGAAGCCGCCAGATTTCCTCGCCGGCAGCGTGTTTGGCTGCGGACAACCCAACTTCCAGGGAGTGCCATAACGCCTTCTTGGTGGCGCGCATAGCGGTGGGGGAGTTGGTTGCGACAGCGGCAGCCAGCCTGCCGGCCGTCGCTCGAAGCTGATCGGTTGGCACGACATCGGAGACGATGCCCAATTCGTATGCCCGTTGCGCCAAAATACGCTCGCCCTTACCGCTCAACGTCATTCGGGTGATCGCCTCCATCGGCGACTTACGCAGCAGGGTGATTGCCTCGTATGCGACCGCTTGCCCCACCGAGACATGCGGGTCGACGAACGAAGCCTCCTCGGCGGCGATGACGATGTCGGCATCGGCAACCAAGTGCAGACCCCCGCCCGCACACACCCCATTGACCGCTGCGATCACCGGTTTCCATACCTCGCAGTGCCACGACGAAATCTTCAGTTCGGCGTCCCTAGTGCGGCGCGAGTGTCGCCGCATGGCCTCCTTGTCGCGAGCCACCTGCACGACGTCCATACCGGAGCAGAACGCTTTGCCGTTAGCGGCATTGACGATCACATGCACGTCGCGGTCGGCATCCAACTCAGCCCACGCGGCCTCGAGTTCGTCGAGCATCAGCGCATCGAACGCGTTCCCGGCGTCCGGCCGGTTCAGGATCAGCCAGCCGACGCCGTCGGATTTCTCGACGGTCAACCGCTCGTAGCTGGTCACGAGCGTGGAATTTCCTTCCAGGGCTTACCCTTCCACGGATCTGGCTCCTTTGCCAGACCGAGCACGCGTTCGCCGAGGATGTTTTTGTTGATGTCGGTCGTGCCGCCCTCGGTGGCGTTGGCCAGGCTGCGCAACATGCCGTGCACCTCTCGGGGCAACGCGTCAGGATCGCCGACCGCCGGCCAGGCGACCGCAGCAGTGCCCAGCAAATCGACCATCAAATCTTGGATCTGTTGATTGAGCGTGGCTTGATGCACCTTTCCGATGGAGGACGCCGCACCGGGCGACTCATCGGCTGAAAGTGCCGCGCGCACTCGCGCATTGGTCCAGCCGCGGATCTGCTCCTGTGCCCACAGCCGCATGATTTTGCTTCGCACCACGGGGTCGTCCCAACGCCCGGTTTCGTGGGCCAAGGTGATCAAGCGCTGAGCTCCGGAACCGCCGAGACGGCCCATACCGCCCGATCCCGATCCGGAAACCATCTGCCGCTCACTGGACAGGGTCGACGTGCTGACCCGCCAGCCGTCGTTGATCTCCCCGACCCGATGCTCGTCGGGCACCCGTGCGCTGTCGAGGAAGACTTCGTTGAACTCCGCGTCGCCGGTGACCTGGCGCAACGGTCGCACGTCGACACCCGGTTGGTGCATGTCGAGCAGGAAGTACGTGATGCCCTGGTGTTTGGGCTGGTTCGGATCGGTGCGCGCCAGCAGGATCGCGAAGTCCGCCTCGTCGGCCCATGTGGTCCACACCTTCTGCCCGGAGATCAGCCATTGATCACCGTCGCGTACGGCGCGGGTCGCCAACGACGCAAGATCGGAGCCCGCGCCGGGTTCGCTGAAAAGCTGGCACCACTTCTCTTCGTTGCGGACTATGGGCGGAAGGAAGCGCAGCCGTTGTTCATCGGTGCCGTGACTGAACAATGCCGCCGCCGCGTTATTGAGACCCAACGGATTCAACCGGGTGAGGCGGAGCGAAGCGAGGACCCTCTCCATCGCACGTGCAATGTCGTTGCCAACGCCGAGGCCACCGTGCTCCGGAAGCCAAGTCGGTGCGACCAGTCCCGAATCGGCGAATGTCGGATACCAATCACGGTAATCGGCCGCGCTTCGGACGGCCCGCAGGGCCGCGGGTCCTTCGGCGGCGGCCGAGCGCCACGCCGCCGGGACCTCCTCGACAATCCATTGCCGCACCGCGTCGACGGCATCGGCCGCGGAGGTGTCAGGGGTGATCGGCAAGCGAGTCATGAGCGCGTCATTGTTTTCAGCGGCCCTGGAACTTTGCGTCCCGTTTGTCACGGAAGGCCGCCAGGCCCTCCTTGAAATCGTCGCTGCGGCTTGATAACTCCAGCGCCATGGCTTCGTTCTGGAGATGGCGGTCGAGGTCCAGTCCGTTGCCGCTGTGTAGCAGCCACTTGGTGAGCCCCAGGGCAACCGTGGGCGCCTCACCCAGGTTGGTGACGAGTTCCTCTGCGGTAGAGGCCAATTCAACGGGTGCGCAAGTGCGGTGGATGATGCCCCAGTCGGCCGCGGTGGCGCCGGAGATTTCCTCACCGAGCATCAGCAACTGTCGGGTGCGCACCATCCCGATTAGGCGCGGCAGCAGCCAGGCGGCGCCGCTATCGGGTGTGAAGCCGCGGGCCATGAACGGTTCCCAGAACCGGGCGTCCTCGGCGGCCACGCAGAAGTCGGAAGCCAAAGCGATGTGAAATCCCAGGCCGGCCGCCCAGCCGCGGACCACGGCGACGATCGGCACCTGGGTCTCCAGCATCAGCGGGATGAGCCGGTTGGCCTTGTTCGGTAGTCGGCGCTGCGTACTGCCCACTCGCGGTTTGCGCTCGGATTTCGCGTTGTTCGCAATGAGGTCCGAACCTGCGCAGAAGTCCGGACCATCGGCGTCGATGCGGACGACGCGCACCGCCTCGTCGACGCCCGCAGCGGCGAGGTGTTCGATCAATGCGTCAAGCATGGTGTCATTGACGGCATTACGCCGCTCGACCCGGTCCAGGGTGAGGCGAAGAACCGGGCCTTGCTGCTCGGTTCGAAGTCCGGGAACGCTCGCATATGTCATCGCAGCTGTCACCGTTCTGCGAATCCAGCTGATACGGCGGTGAGCAGATCCGTCAGGTTTGTCGCTCCGCCGGGCGGATCGGGCAGCCGGACCGGGCCGCGGTCCCGGCTGGGTAACAGGATGGTCGCGTGTCCCGGTGCGGTGATCTCGTTGCGGTGGTTGGTCGCCGTGAGTTCGACGTCGACCGCGGGGCGTTCGCCTTCGGCAAGGTACTTTCGGGTCACGGTGCCGGTGATGGTGTGCAGATCGCCCACGTAGTTGAACAAGCGGAACTCACAGTCCAGCTTCCACAACCAAGCGTCGTCCCCCATCCAGTCCGTACAGAGGTGGATCAACCACGTCTCACGCATCCGCCCGTAATCGAAAGTGGTGGGGTTTCCGGCATTTCGGGCCGCATCCGGTTCCCAATGCACGCGCTGCTGCGCATCGGGTACGCCATGGTCGTTCGGGGTGTAGAAGCGGGGAATGCGTTGCCGATTGCGCCACGCCAACCGCAGGGGGCGCACCCCGTACATACCGGTGCCCATGCCGACATGCCAGCAGACCATGTCGGTGACGGTGAGCGGTCCCTTGGTCAGTGTGCCGATTCGGTCACCCTCGTTGACGTCCTCCCACCACTGCGGTTCGGCACCACGCGGGCATTCCCGCGCGTAGCTTTCGTCGATCTCGGCAATCTCCTCGGCGGTCCAGGTCTTCAGTTCGATTGACTCGTATTTTTTGCGGTCGCGGGCTTTGCTGCGCTCGGTGCGGATCATGTTGCGGTACTGGCCGCCGAGAATGGTGCCCTCGTCGTCGCGGAAGACTTGCGCCGACCACTCGTGAATCGCCCGATCGGCGAACTCACTACTCTTGTCGAGCGCAGCGACCAGCCCGTTGCGCCTGAATACTCTGTGGTTGGCCCGGAGCGGAGCCCACCACTCCCGTGCGGACGACGCGTAAAACGCATGCACGCCGCGCAGCGGATCGCCTTTGGTCAGCGCCCCATCCTGCTCGGAGAGCTCGGTGACTTCGTCTTCGCCGATCAACGTGTCACCACCAACCAGCGCCGGCGGCGCGATCGATGCACTCCACACCGACTTTGCGGCGTAGTCAGGATCGGTCCACATGGGATTGGCGTCACCGTAAGCTTCGGCGACGTGGCGGAAAGTGTCTTCGTTGGGGCGGATGTAGTGCGGTGGCTGGGTGTGCGGAACGGCGATGCCTATGGTGGCGCGCAACCTGGCCAGCCCCTCATCGGTGATTCGGCCCGGTTCAGAGGAGCGAGTCACGGCGCGCCTCCTCAGTTCCGGCGAATATCGTGGCCTGGACAAGTGTGGAAATTAAGATACCCGAAAAGCGGAAACGCCGTTAACGGCAGGGGTGAGTGAGTTGAGCAAGGAGCAGCCAGGGATCCTGGAGTCGGTAGGTTCAGACGGTGTCTGCCGCATCACCATCGACCGCCCCAATGTGGGAAATTCGTTGTCACCGTTGGCTCGTGACACCCTGACCGAGGCTTTCCAACGTGCTGGCGACGACCGAGCGGTGCGTGCGGTGTTACTGGGCGCGACTGGGCAGCGGCACTTCTGCGCGGGGGCGGGGTTGCCCGTTGAATCTGCGCCCGGGCCGCCGGTCGCCGACAAGCGGTCAGGGGACGTCGCTCGGATGCTGCAGAACGGCTGGCAGCGCTTGGTCTCATCGATCCTCGACTGCGATAAGCCGGTGATCGCTGCGGTGAAGGGCACCGCAGCTGGGGCAGGACTCAGTCTGGTTCTCGCCTGCGATCTCGTCGTGATGTCAACGGAGGCAAAGCTTGTTGCGGCCTTCGTGCACCGCGGTGTGCTTCCCGACTCCGGGGCTATCCATCTGCTGACGAGGATCGTGGGCCTGCGCAAAGCCACGGAGTTGTTGATGCTCGGTGAGCCCGTCGACGCAGCCAGCTGTGAGCGGTTGGGGCTGGTGAATCGCGTGGTCACACCGGAGGTTACCGATGCTGTCGCCGGGGAGTTGGCCGGCCGGCTTGCGGCCGGCCCTACGTTGATGCTCGGGCACACCAAGCGACTGTTGTTGGTGTCCTCGGAGTCCGGCCGCGACCGAGCTTTCGAACAGGAGGCATGGGCGCAGGAGGCCGTATCGCGCACCGCCGACCTTCAGGAAGGTCTGCAGTCGTTCGCGGAGCGCCGCGAACCGCGATTCCGGGGCCGCTGAATTTCATTCCTTGGCCGGCCCACCGCGGATCGTGAACGTCGTGGCATCCTCGATCTCCTCGATCGCCTCAGCGACGGATTCTGCAGTGAGCGAGGTGTTCTCGACCCCTTTGGTCACGCCGATGAATACCCGTCTGACCTTGCCCGCTCCCACCGAATAGATGTGAGCGGTGCGGTCGCAGTCGCGATGCGACAGGTAAACCACGACCGGCGTCACCAACTCAGGATCCATAGCCTTACCGGCTTCGCCCATGATCGTCTCGGTCATGCGCGTCCGTGCGATGGGCGCGACCGCGTTGATCGCGATGCCGTTGCGCGCTCCTTCGATGGCGAGCACGTGCATCATGCCGACGAGCCCCATCTTGGCAGCCCCGTAATTGGCCTGCCCGAAGTTCCCGAACAAGCCGGTACCCGAGGTCGTTTGGACTATCCGTCCATAGTTCTGCTCGCGCATGACCGGCCAAACCGCGCGGGTGACGTGGAACGCCCCGGACAGGTGAACTGAAATGACCGCTTCCACCTGCTCGGCGGTCATGTTCTTGAATGCCGCATCACGCAGGATTCCCGCGTTGTTGATGAGAATGTCGACCTGTCCGAAGGTGTCCAGGGCGGCCGCCACGATGGCCGCGCCGCCCTCCTCGGTGGCGACCGAGTCGCCGTTGGCGATCGCCGTGCCGCCCGCCGACGCGATCTCGTCGACTACTGCCTGCGCGGCCGATATTGACGCACCGGTGCCGTCCACTGCACTGCCCAGGTCGTTGACCACCACGCGCGCGCCCCGGCGGGCGAGTTCGAGGGCGTGACAGCGGCCGAGGCCGCCGCCTGCACCGGTGACAATGGCTACTTCATTATCGAAATTCATTGACGGCATGGTGAGAGGTTACATTTACTCTCAGTGAGAACCATCGTTTGCATAGGAGGGCATCTGAGGACATCGATGAGCGGCGTGCCCGCGCTGTTGCAGTGTGCGCAGCGGCGAGTCGCGGTATTGCGGGAGCAATACCGCGAGGCAGGCTGGTGGTCGGGTCAGCCCGTCGACGTCGTTCGTGCCGCCGCGGCACGACATCCGGAGAAGCTGGCTCTACGCACCCGGGGGGCGGAGTTCAGCTATGCCGAACTCGACGCGCGCATCGATGCGGCCTGTGGCGCTTTGGCGGCTTCGGGCGTCGGGGCCTCGACACCAACCGTTGTGGTCGTGGGTAACGACGTGGATTCAGTGGTTGCCGTCCATGCGGCGTTGCGCCTCGATGCCGTGGTCCTGCTGGTCCCTCGCAGTGCCGGCGAGGCGCAGGTGGCCGACATCATTGCGCGCACGGGAGCTGAGCTCGGTGTTGCGCCGAATTGGCCTGCGGCCCAGCGGAAAGTGATGTCCGAACCATTCGCATGGATCGCGTTGGACACCAATTACCCACCGCAGACTTCGTACCGGCCCCAGCGTGCGGCCGACGAGCCCTGCGTCGTGCTCTACACGTCGGGAACCACCTCGGCACCCAAGGGTGTCGTCCACTCGCAGAGCACGCTGATGAAGGCGTCGTCGAATTACATCGGGGCGGCCGGACTCGGGTCGGCAGACCGGATCTTTCTTATCAGTCCGCTCGCCTCGGTGACCGGAGTGCTGCAGGCATTGGTCATCGCGCCGATGCTCTGCGCGCCCGTCGTCCTCGAGTCCAACTGGCATGCCGCCGAAACCTGCGAGCTGCTGGTTTCGTCGGATGCGACTTGGTACGGCGGACCCGATCGCTTGCTGGACAGGCTGCTCGACGAGGCGGTGGCGCGTGGACTGGACGTGCCACTGCAGGCGGTGTATTTGGGCGGGACCATGCTGGACCGGCGGATCCTCACGCGCATCGAAGACGATTTCGGGATCATTGTGATGCGCGCCTACGGTTCGTCCGAAGTACCAGTGAGCACCTCTGGTCTGCGGTCGGAGTCGGCGGACGTGCGTCACGCCGACGACGGCGTCGCGTTGGAGGATGTCGAGGTAAAAGTCGGATCTGCAACAGATCCGACCGAGTGCTGTATTCGGGGGCCGCATATGTTCCTCGGGTACACCGACGCCGATGACGACGCACGGGCGTTCGATGGCGACTGGTTTCGCACCGGTGACGTGGCCGAAATGTCGCGAGGCCGGGTGCGCATTGTCGGGCGACTGAAGGACATCATCATTCGCAACGGGCTGAAGATCGCGGCGGCCGAGGTGGAGGAGGCCGTCGCCAGGATCGCCGGGGTGCGCGAGTGCGCGGCCTACCCGGTGGCCGACGCCACGACCGGCGAACGACTCGCCGTAGCCATGGTGCTCGACGCCCACATCGACATGCCGCTTGCGAAGGTCACCGACGCGCTCATCTCGGCGGGCCTGCCCAAGTACAAGTTGCCCGAGGAACTGGTGTTCTGGAACGAGCCGCTGCCGGTCAATGCCAACGGCAAGGTTGAGCGCAACAAGCTCGCTGCGCGCTCGGCGGGCCGGACGCGGGTGCTTGCCGACCGCCTCGCCGCAACTGGCTGAGCGTCAGCGGTCTGAGTTGCCAGCCGTATTCGTGGTCAGCTTGCTCGACGGATCCTGCGGCTCGGCCATATGGTCTCCGACACTGATCGGGATGTCTACTTTGTTCATCCCTGTTCAACACCTGCTGCGACCGGCCGGAAGAACGGGACGATGAAGCCGTCACCGTCATCGCGGAAGGCGATGGTGAGTTCCATATCGGCACATAGGCTTTCGTCCGCGCAGCCTTCAATGACCGTCATCAGCCGTGGCCCCTCGGTGAGATCCACCATTGCCACCACGTACGGCGTCCGCGTATCGAAGGGGGCCGCATTCTGGTGCACCACGGTCCACGTGTACAGCCGTGCCCGCCCGGACGCCGGTGCCAGCGCGACGTCCTCGCTCCAACAGTGTGGGCAGAACGGACGCACATATAGCGAATTCTGGCCGCACCCCGAACAGGCGTTGATCATAAGTCGGCGATCCTGGATGGCCTGCCACCACGATTCGCTGTCGCAGTCGATGGTGGGCCGGTTCGCGCCCACCGGCACGTCCATCATTGCCTCCCGAGGATCATCGTCGCGCTGTGGGTGAAGAATCCGCCCATCGCATGCACGCATGCCAGACGCGCGTCGTCAACCTGTCTGGGCCCGCATTCCCCGCGAAGCTGTCGGGTCGCTTCGACCATGAGGAACATTCCCCGCATACCCGGATGGCAGGAGGCCAGACCGCCACCGTCGGTGTTGGTCGGTAACGCCCCACCCGGACGCAGCACACCCGATGCGATGAACGGTCCGCCCTCGCCCTTGGCGCAGAAGCCCAAGTCCTCCACCGTGAGTAGCACGGTGGAGGTGAACGAGTCATAAAGCTGACACACGTCGACGTCGGATGGGTCGACGCCGGCTTGCGCGAACGCGCGGGGGCCAGACAGCGCGGCGGCCGACGTGGTGAAGTCGGCCCAATCGCTCATGCTGACATGCGATGCCGCGTCGGCGGCACCGAGAATCCAGACGGGCTCCTTGGCGCAATTCTTCGCCACTCGCTCGCTCGCCAACACGACAGCGCCGCCACCGTCGGTGCGCAGACACACGTGTTTGGAGGTGAAGGGATCGGCCAGCATCGGTGCTGCGGCGACATCCGCGGCCGTTATCCGGTCACGCTCAAAAGCATTGTCGTTCATTGCTGCCCACTCGTGGGCCGCCACCGCGACTTCGGCTAATTGTTCTGCGGTGGTGCCGTATTCGAGCATGTGGCGCCTGGCGGCCATCGCGTACTTTGCGATAAGGGTGGCCCCGTACGGTGCCTCGTACTGCATGGCGCCGCCGGTGGTCATGGCCGCCGCCGATGCTCGCACGCGGCGTTTCACGTCGGAGCGCGCCGTCGATCCGTACGTCAGCAGTGCCACGTCGATCGCGCCGGCGGCAATGGCATTTGCCGCGTGGCCCGCCATTACCTCCCAGGAGGACCCGCCGACGTTGGTTGCGTCGACCCAGGACGGTCGCAGGCCGAGGTACTCGCTCACCTCGATGGGCGGCAGCACAGTCCCATGGCCGCCGAAGCCGTCGATGTCGTTTTTCGTCAAACCGGCGTCGGCGATGGCGCGGCGCGAGGATTGAGCCATCAACGCCATCGCAGTCTTGTCAGGCACCCGTCCACAATCCGACAGGCCGGTCCCCACGATAGCGACCCGGTTCGCTGACATAGGTAATGGTTACCACATTGATAATGCCATTAACGACTTGATGGAACGAACGTTCTCAGTGGGTTACCGTGAGCGTGTGCGGGAACCACTGCGGGAAGCATTACGGGGCGACGGATTGGTTCTTTGCCTGGCGCTGCTGAACGCGCGCACCCCCGACGTCCCGGCGATCGCGGCAGCATGCGGGTACGACGCGGTCTACGTCGACCTCGAGCACACTTCCACGTCGCTGGAGACAGCGGCGATGCTTTGCGCAAGCGCGTTGGGAGCAGGCATCTCGGGACTCGTCCGGGTGCCGTCTCACGATCCGAGTGTCATCGCTCGCGTCATCGACAGCGGCGCGATCGGAATCATTGTGCCGCACGTGAATTCAAAAGATGAAGCGGCAGCCATCGTCGATGCGGCTCGGTTTCCTCCCATCGGACACCGCTCCATCTCCGGGCCGAACGCAGTCAGTGGCTACCAACCGAGGTCACCGGCTGAACTCACCGATGTACTCGAGCGTCGCACGGTGGTGGCGGTCATGATCGAGACGCCGAAAGCGGTCGACGCCGCGGACGCAATCGCCGCTGTCGAGGGTATCGACCTGATACTTCTCGGTCCGAGCGATCTGACGGCCGAAATGGGCATCCACGGCGACTATGAGAATGCCCATTTCCGCGATGCAGTAGAATCGGTCGCGGCGGCTTGTCGTGCACGCGGCGTGGCGCTGGGTATAGCCGGTATCAAGTCCGTTGACCTGCTGAAACGCTTCACAGATCTTGGTCTGCGTTTCATTTCGTCCGGAACGGACGTCGGGATGATGACCGACGCGGCGACGGCCCGCGCACAAGCGTTGCGAGAGCTGGACCGCCGCCCCGAAGGTAGTACCGAAGGCCAACGCCGATAGCCGAAAGCCTCGCCACCACAACAGGAGGACGGATGCCCACCGCGATCTACACCGAGCAAGTTGCCGACCCGATGTCCTGGACTGGCGAAGACTTCTCGAGCAAGGAGGATTTCGCCTTCGACCTGTCGGCCCGCAATGTTGCTGCCTTGGAATCGATCTTGGCCAAGACGTCGAGAAAAGACCGCGACGACATTGCCCCCGACGATGCCCGCCACCCCGATCTTGACGACGATTTGGCGCGGCTGTACCGGGATCTGATGTTTGGTAAAGGCCTGGCGTGCGTGCGCGGGTTCCCGGTCGAACAACACTCGATCGAGGACCTCGAGCGCATCTACTGGGCGTTCTGTACCCATCTCGGTTACCTGGTGTCCAACAACTCGTTCGGGCACCGAATGGTGCGGGTCCAGGAGGAGGTGCTGCCGAACGGCGTGCAGCCGGCCCGTGGCACCAAGTCACGTGCGGAGCTGGCCATGCACAACGACGCCGCCGACATCCTGTCGCTTCTGTGCGTGTATCCGGCGGCCAAGGGCGGTGAAAGCCAGTTCGCGAGCGGCCCGGCGGCGCACAACCGCATCCTCAAAGAGCGACCCGACCTGCTTCCCGTGCTCTATCAGGGGTTTCCGCACCACCGGCGCAGCGAGCAGCCCGATGACCAACCGGACGTGACACCGTACGACGTCCCGGTGTTTTCACAGATCGACGGCAGGATCTGCATAAACTTCACCTACAGCAGCATCCTGCCGGCGATGCACACACTCGGCCGGGAGTTCACGCCCGAACAGACCGAGGCGATCGAACTGCTGCGCAACATTCTTATCGAGCAGCAGGTCGAGTTCCGGCTCGAGTCGGGCGAGGCGGCCGTCGCCAACAACTTCGCGATGTGCCATTCGCGTTCGGACTTCGTCAGCAGCAACGATCCCAAGAAGGCCCGCTGCTTCTTGCGCGCATGGATGGAGGTGCCGCGCGAAGATCGGCGACTGCCGATCGGCCGCGAATACTTCCACATGGAGAACAAGGACCTGCGCCTCGGATATGACATAGTCGCGGGCCGGGACGGCTCGATCGCGCGCAACGACTACAAGAACGTCAACGCCGAACTCGCCGACATGTTCAAGGCGGCCCAGGCGAAGCCCAAACTCAAGCAATGAGCGAAAGAGTAACTGCACAGCTGGTCTACGAGCGATGGACCGATCCCATCGCCGGGGACATCCTCGAGGCGGCCGACATTGACGTCATCAAACTGGACCTGACGGCCCCAACTGAAAGCAACTGGGCGGCAATGGGAGCCGCCCACGGATATCAGGTTGCTACGCGCACTGATGTGGCGCCCGTTGCCCAAGGTGAACAGTGGTTGGTGGGGCCTGCTCTGGTCGAACGCTGTGAGCAGCTGCTGGCCGTCTGCTCGGCGGGCGCCGGGTACGACGTGATCGACGTCGAGGCCTGCACCCGGGCCGGAATCGCGGTGTGCAACAACTCCGGACCCGGCGCAGAGGCCGTCGCCGAGCACGCGCTCGGCTTCATGCTGGACCTTGCCAAGAAGATCACCGTCGCCGACCGTGCGCTACGCAGCGGATCGCTCGGCGACCGCCTGGGCTTAAGGGGCAGTCAACTGCTGGGAAAGACGCTTGGTGTAGTCGGTTTGGGCGCCATCGGCGGGCGCCTGGTGGAGTTGTGCGCGCCCTTCGGGATGGAGATCCTGGCCCACGATCCGTATGTCGACGAAGCGACCGCTCAGCAGCGGGGTGTGACCCTGGTCGAGCTCGGCGAACTGGTCGAGCGCTCCGACTTTGTGCACCTCACTTGCCCCCTCACGGCCGAGACACGCGATCTGTTCGGATCCGAACAGTTCGCCGCGATGAAGCCTTCCGCATTCTTCATCACCACGGCCCGCGGCGCCGTTCACGACGAAGCCGCGCTGTATGACGCCTTGATCACCGGAGCCATTGCAGGGGCGGCCCTTGATGTCTTCCATGAAGAGCCGCCGCGGCCGGACAATCCATTGCTGGGCCTGGCCAATGTCATTGCCACACCGCACGTCGCAGGCATCACCGTGGAAGCCGCCCGTGACATCGCCGTCGCCACCGCGACCCAATGGCAAGTGATCTTCGGGGGCGGGATGCCGCCCCGGCTGCTGAATCCCGATGTATGGCCCCTTTACTGTGCCAGATTCAACGAGATCTTCGGATTTCGTCCCAGCGCCGCAACGGCTTTGAAGAAAGAGAGCCATAGCAGGTGACGAATTACGACACCCTTGAATTCGAGCTGCGGGGTCATACGGCGTGCGTGACCCTCAACCGACCTGAGGTACTCAACGCCATCAATGACGAGATGATCGCGGAGCTTTCCGAGGTATACGCTGAAATCGAACGCTCCCAGGACATCTGGACGGTCATCATCACTGGAGCCGGCCGTGCGCTGTGTGTCGGAGCTGACGTAAACAAGGCTGCCGACCACGACATGGAGAACGCGGCAGGGATCGACAACCAGGGGGAGCCCATCCTCAGCTCGATGCGGCAGTGGGATGCGCCGCAGGAGGCGACGCCGCCCTGGCTTCAGATGACCAAGCCGATCATCTGTGCGGTAAACGGCATCGCTTGTGGCGCCGGGATGGATTTGGTTACCACCGCCGACATCACGATTGCGTCCGAGCGTGCGACGTTGATGGATCCTCATGTCAGCATCGGCGTGAGCTCCGGGCGCGAAGGAGTCAGACTGGCCCGGATCCTGCCGCTGCCGGTGGCGATGCGACTGATCTTGATGGGCAAGCACGAGCGACTCGACGCGCGGCGGGCATACGACTTGGGAGTCTTCACCGAAGTGGTGGCCCACGACCAGCTTATGGATCGGGCGTGGGAGATCGCGGGGATCGTGAATTCGAATGCACCTCTGGCGGTGCGGGGTTCGCGCATGGCCGTGCGCAAAGGGTTGACGCTACCCATTTACGAAGCCGAATTGCTCGCCGAGAACTACCGAATGAAGGTGGCCCTGACAAAGGACGCAATCGAGGGGCCACGTGCCTTCCTAGAGAAGCGCCAGCCAGACTGGAAGGCACTGTAGCGCAGCGCTTAGCGAGGCTTACACCATGCCGAAAAACGTTTTGGCGTTAGTGGACAGCACCTTTCGCTTGGTCTCCTCGTCCAGGCCTTCGGTCGCCTTGTTGGCGACGTCCAGGCTATGCGGCCAGTTGGTGTCGTTGTGGGGGTAGTCCGTCTCGAACATGAGCTGGTCTTCACCGACTAGGTCGAGGATGCGGAAGGCCACCGGGTCGCCGAACGTGGAGAACCAGACGCGGCCGGGCACTTGAGTGCTCGGTGGTTCGGTCAGCAGGGGGTGGATCCCGCCCCACGCCCGCCGGTCCTCCCAGACCTCGTCGACGCGCTGCAGGTAGTAGGGGATCCAGCCCGCTTGCGCCTCGGCGAACGCGAGCTTGAGATTCGGGAATTGCCGGAGCTTGCCCGAGAACAGCCAGTCCACCATGGCAATGGTGCAGTTGACGGCCATCAGCGCGCTGGTGACGACGTGCGGGGAGTCGGGAGAGGACTTCGTGAGTGATGAACTCGACCCGATGTGCAGCATGATGCCCACCTGGTTTCGCTCGCACGCCGCGAAGAACGGGTCCCAGTAGCCGCTGTGAATGGACGGCAGATTCAGACGTGCCGGCAGTTCGGAGAAGCAAATTGCGTGCATGCCGCGGGCGGCCACCCTGTCCACCTCCTTCGCGGCCAGTTCGACGTCCCACAGCGGAATGATGCCAAGCGGGATCAGCCGACCGTTTGAACCGCCGCCCCACTCATCGATCTGAAAGTCGTTGTAGGCCTGAACGCAGAGCTTGGCGAGTTCCTTGTCCTTGCCGTACAGAAAGCGTTGGCCGCAGAACCGGACCAGCGTGTTGGGGAAGCACGCCGAAGCCTCGATGCCCGCGATGTCCATATCGGCGAGCCGGTCAGCGGGACGAAAGCAACCGGGGCGCATTTCGTCGTAGGTGATCGGGTCAGTGGTGAGCTCGTCGAGCTCATAGCCGGCCGCCGCGCTGATGAGCGGGATCGGGATCACCGCATCCTCGTAGTGCCAGATATCCGCGTCGCGACCCTCGTCGTCCTCGACGAAAGCGACATCGGAGGTCACAGATGGATCCATCCGCCCGCGGGTACGAACAATCCGTGGTCCGATATCGCGATAGCGCTCAGGTAGCCGGCTGGTCCACAGATCGGCGGGCTCAACCAAATGGTCGTCTGGAGAGACAATTCGGATGTCTGTGCTCAACGCTGACTCCTTCGATGGCCGGGCCTGCACCTGCGAAACCATCATTACCGAAGACGAGAATCGCCGTTTCCACAGTATCGCATGGCCGCACTACCACCAGCCCGGTACTGCCATGCTTCGATGAAAGGATCAACATGCCGGTGTAGGTAGATTGGGCGAATGTGGCTGGTAACGCGTATTCTCAATCCATCATGACTGCTAAAAAGCGCCCCGGACAGGGCACCGAAGCCAGCCTGGAGATCGTCGATGCCGACCTCGACGAGATGCCGACGAGCTGGCAGGAACGAACGATAGAGCGGCGTCTCTCCGCCGCCCGCGCCCGCGCGCTGGCGCGTAGCTCGAGATTCCTTGCCGCGGCGCTGGAGTTGGTCGAGGAATCTGGGCGCGCCGATTTCACCATCCAGACTTTGATCGATCGCTCCAACCTGAGCCTGCGCGCGTTCTATCAACACTTTGCGGGCAAGGAAGAACTCCTGCTCGCGCTTTACGAGAACGTCACGAGTCAATTCATCGAAGCGATCCGCCATGAAGTTGATATGGCAGATGGCCCTATGGAACAACTCGAGGCGTTCTGTCGCGGATTTCTGTCCCGGGCCGAGTCGTCCGAGGCGATCGGCGGCCGAGTGATGACGATCTACAACCTGAGCCTGGAAATTGAGCGGCCTGCCGACTTCGCGAAGATCTGGGAACCGCACCAGAAGCTGCTCACCAAGATCCTCACCGCATGCTCGCGTGCCGGATTGATCCGAAAAGACTTGACACCAGCGCAGTTGACCACGCTGCTGAACTCGACGCTCATTGCACTTGCCCAAATCGGAGTGTTCCACCTGGGGGTCAAGGGCGCAGGGCTTGCCGAGGACCAGTTATGGGCCTGGTGCAAGCAAGCACTCACACCACCGGCAGATTCCGCCAAGCCGAAGACCATTGCCGCTAAGACCGCGGCGAAGCGAAGCACGGCTCGCAAGCCTCGGAAGCTAACGGGGTAGGCCCAGTCCGCGCTGGGCGATGATAGAGCGCTGCACCTCGCTTGTGCCCGCATAGATTGTGGTGCCCAATGCGAACCGCGTGAGGTATTCGAACCGGCCTTGCTCCGGCGCCGTCGGCTCGAAGTAGCTCCGCGCCGCATCCGGTCCCACCAGCTCCATAATGTCCTGACTGGCGCGCACCAGTGCTTCGGTGCTGAACACTTTGGACATCGGCCCCTCTGCTATCGGGGTCTGGCCGGTCTCGGTCATCCAGACGCATCGACGCAGGAGGAGTCTCGAGACTTCGTCTTCCATTGCCACCCTGGCGATTCGACGCCGTACATCGGTCTTGGCGAGCTGCAGCGTACCGTCGTCAGCTTCGGTGGTCGCGGCCCACTGCTCGGCATGCTGCAGCAGCCGAGAAAGATGCGGACCCCACCCGGAGGCGTGCTCATCCTGCAGCGACAGCCCCATCACCTGCCAGCCGTCGTCGACATCGCCGACCCGCCACTCGTCTGAAATGCGGACGTCGCTGTAAAAGGTGATGTTGGTGCGTTCGCCAGAAAGGGTCCATACCGCTTGCGCTTCGAATCCCGCGGAGTTGCGGGGGACGAGGAACATGGTGAGCCCCTTGTGTTTGGGCTTGTCGGGACTCGTGCGTGCCAGTAGGAACACGTAGTCGGCGATGTGACCGTTTGTGGTGAACATCTTGGAGCCGTTGATGACCCATTGATCACCGTCGCGCACGGCCTTCGTGGTCGCCGCCGCGACATCCGAACCGCATTCGGGCTCGGTGAAGCCAAGTGCGATGGTGATATCGCCCTTCATAGCACCGCGAAGGATGCGGTCCTTCATCTCCGGTGTACCGACATCGCGGATGATCGACGCCACCATCCGAGTGGTCTCCGACAGGTACATGGGTGCTTCTGCTCGCATGAGTTCTTCTCGAAGCACCTGCTCGTCCCACGCATCGCGGTTCTGGCCGCCGAATTCGGCCGCCCAGCTCGGGGCGAAATATCCTTCATTCACCAGCCCGTCGGCGAAACCGTCGTCATGTGAAACGCCGCTGCGGTAGATACGCTCCTCGGACTCGGGCGTCATCACTTTCGCAAGGTAGCTGCGAACTCCGTCGCGGTATGCCTCGGTATCGGGGTCGAGCTGAAAGTGCATGGATGAGAACCAATCTGTCGCACAGCAGGCATGGGCTGCCCGGGCGATAATGATACTCTCATTTATGAGAGTAACGATATCCGCACGTGATGGGACCTAAGCGTGGACTTGAGCCTTTCCGGCGAACAGCGCCAGCTCGTCGACTCCTTTGCCGCGATTTATGCGCGCGAGTCGACGTGTGAGCGTGTCCGGGCTGCGGAGCCGTTGGGTTTCGATTCCCGGTTGTGGAAGGCACTCCTAGAGACCGGTGCAGTACAGATGGCCGTCGGAGAAGCCGCCGACGGGTGGGGTGCATCCGAGCTCGAATTGGCCTTGATCGCTGAGCAATACGGTCGGGCGGTCGCCTCCGCCCCCGTCATCGAGGCGCACGTCGCAGCTAGGTTGCTCGCCACATGTGGCGATGCCGGCGCGAGTCTGCTGGCTGAAGCGATGACGGGTGACAAGTTGGTCAGTTTTGGGCCACGCGTCGCACGGAACCGCATACTCCGGCTGGTACCCGCCGGAGCGGTCGCGGACGCGGTGGTGGCGCTGGTCGACGAGCGACTGGTTGCGGTGCCGATTGGCGCAAATCGACGGCTCGTGCAGAATCTCGGGTCGCTTCCGCTGGCCGATATCACGGCCGACGACGACGTCGTCATTCTTTCCGAGGGAGACGCTGCACGGCGAATGTTCTCGGATGCACTGGATCTGTGGCTCGCCCTGACCGCTTCGGCGCTCGCCGGGGCGGCGAAGAAGGCCGTCGAACTGGGCGTCGAGTACGCCAAGCAACGACGCGCATTCGGGAACCCGATCGGATCCTTTCAGGCGGTGTCTCATCCGTTGGCGGACCGTGCCACTGCGGCCGACGGTGCGCTGTTGCTGGCGCTCGAGGCGGCGTGCGCGTTCACCGACGAGCCGGAGCGCACGACCGAGCTGGCAGCTATGGCATTCGCATTCGCATACGAGACTGCCCGCGGCGCGACACAGCGCAGCCTCCATATCCATGGTGGGTACGGATTCAGCATGGAAGGTGACATCCAGCTGTACTACCGCCGGGTCCGGGGCTGGGCGATGGTGTTCGGAGAATCGGCCATCGCCCTCGACCGCGTCGCGAACGCCCGCTACGGGGCCGCGGTGAGCTGAACGGGCTACTACGCGTTGGCTCGCACTTGGTCTTTGACTGACAGGACTATCGGAGGAGCGGTTCGCCAATTCGGCACTCCCTGCTGCTCCCCGGCGACGGCACCCTTGTCATCCCGCACGCCTACCCAGTGCGAGTGGTTCAGCTGGTGCAGGGTGAAGCAGGACTGCAGGGCGTTGTAAAAGCCCATGTTGTCCACGGACTGATTGACCGACTCCTTGATGAGCAGAGCGGCCATCGTCGGCACCGTGGCGATGCGCCGGGCCATGTCGAGTGTGCGGTCGGATAGCTCCTCTCTTTTGAAGATCTTGCTGACCATGCCAAGCCGATAAGCCTCCTCGATGTCGATCGCATCGCCGGTCAGCATCAGTTCCTTGGTGCGTCGGGGGCCGAACTCCCATGGGTGGCCGAAGTACTCCATGCCGCACATACCAAGCCGCGTACCGACGACATCCGCGAAGCGCACCTCTTCGCTTCCCACGATCAAATCGCACGCCCAGATCAGCATCAGTCCCGCAGAGAACACGTCTCCGTGGACCTGCGCGATCGTGATCTTGCGCAGGTTTCGCCAGCGCAGGTTGTTCTGGAAGAAGTAATGCCACTCCTGCAGCATGATTTTCTCCGCGCCCGCCCGGCTCCCGCCGTTGATAGCCGCTGTCGGGTGCTGGTCCGGTCCAGGAGTGAACTCGGCACGAGCCTGCTTCGAGCCGATGTCATGGCCAGACGAGAACATTGGTCCTTCGCCGGCGAGGATGACGACGCGGACGTTGTCGTCGGCCTCAGCGCGCGTGAAGGCCTCGTCGAGTTCGACCAACATGCCGCGGTTTTGCGCGTTGCGTTGCTCCGGACGGTTCAGCGAGATTCGAACGATCTGGCCATCGTCGAACGCCTCCCACTTCAAGAACTCGTAATCTCTCATGACTTCCTCCATGGTGCTTCTGCTGCGGCAATAGTGTTATCAATATCTGAGAAGGTATGTTCTCACGGACCGGATGAGATCAACCGGGAAGGGCCTGCATGACGGACTGCCAAGCTAAGCCGCGGGTAATCCTGTGGGGTCCGGGTCAAGTCGGGGTCGGCGCGTTGCGCGCGGTGATCGCGCATCCGGGATTGGACCTCGTCGGCGTGATCGTGCACTCCGAGGCCAAGGACGCGAAGGATGCGGGCGATCTGTGCGGGATGCCGGCGACGGGCATCATCGCGACCCGTGATGTCGATGCGGCTCTGGCTATCGATGCCGACGTGGTCGCCTACTTCGCCTCGGGGGACTACCGGTATCACGCCGCAGCCCAGGACATCGCGCGTTGTCTGCGCGCCGGGAAGAACGTCGTTTGTACCTCGCTGGTGCCGATGTGTTATCCACCCGCCGCCGACAAGCAGACTGTCGATCTCATTTCGGCGGCGTGTGCGGAGGGCGGCACGAGTTTCTTCAACAGCGGCGTGGATCCCGGCTGGGCCAACGATGTCATGGCGTTGACCATGACGGGATTCAGCAGTCGCGTCGACACCATCACCATGCTCGAGATACTCGACTACGGCCCGATCAACCAACCCGACATCATGTTCGATTTCATGGGATTCGGCCACCCGCCAGAACATCCGGCGCCGTTGTTCGACACCGCGCGCCTGGCCGCGTTGTGGGCGCCGATCGTGCATTTAGTTGCGGATGGCGTCGGCTTGCCGCTCGACCGCGTCGATACGACCATCGAAAAATGGTTGGCGACAGAGCGTTACGAAGTGGCATCAGGTTGGGTCGAGCCGGGGACGATGGGCGGCATGCGATTCAAGCTCGCAGGAAAAGTCGACGGTGAGGAGCGGGTGGTGCTAGAGCACATCACCCGCATGGGCGAAGGGTCGGCTCCCGAGTGGCCGCGGCACCCCTCGCCGCACGGCGGTTACCGCGTCGTCATCGAAGGTCTACCCACGTACACGGTTGACGTCGAAATGCACGGACGGGGAAACAATATGCGAGGTTTGACGTATGCGACGGTGATGCGGGAACTCAATGCGATTCCGGCAGTCATCGCAGCGCCACCGGGTCTCTTGTCGACGCTGGATCTACCGCTTATCACCGGTCCGGTCCGCGGCGGGACTTGGCAGGGCGTGCTGCCCGGGGCGGCTAAGTCGCGAGCGAGGAAGCTGTCCCGTTGACCTCGGCGGACCTGTGGGAGGTCATGCGCACCGCATCAAGCGTGCGGCGGTATCGCGATGAACCGGTCTCCGACGAAATCATTGACACATGTCTCCGCGCGGCGAGCTGGGCTCCGTCCGGAGGCAATCAGCAGCCGTGGAAGTTTGTCGTGCTGCGAGCGCAGAGCTTGCGTGAGGTGGTCACGGCTGCGGCCCGCAAGACGTGGGATGTAATGACCGAGTTTTATTCGATATCGATGGATGATCACGACGCTGACGACCCCAAATCGCGCGTACTGCGAACGATGGCCGAACACATGAGGGTTGGTGGCGCGGCGCCCGTGTTGGTGCTGTTCTGTGTCCAGCCGCAGCGAGGAACCACCGAACTACAGCAAGGGGGTTCAATTTTTCCTGCGGTGCAGAACTTCCTCCTGGCGGCCCGCGCGCAAGGACTTGGCGCGGCGATCACCCTGTGGCACGGGTCCTGCGAGGACGAGCTGCGGTCGATGGTCGGAATTCCTGACGACTGGAAGATCGCGACCCTGCTGACGGTGGGTTGGCCACGCGGCCGACACCACACCGTGCGGCGCAAGCCGTTATCCGAGGTGGCGACGATAGATCGCTGGGACTCGTCCTGGCAGACCAGGTAGGTGACGCCCGACCAAGGGCTGACGGCGGGGGACACGATCGTCGTCGTGACGGAGAACGACGTACACATACACGCGTAATTCAACTAGTCGATGCGGCGGCACAACACAGTTCGTCGACGAGCTGAGCGAGCGGCTCCGAAGTCGGCTGGCTCATTACCAGTGTCCGCGATCGCTGTACTGCGAACCGCGGTTGCCGCGCAGCGGGAGACCTGGGTAGGCGAAGGTGCCGCGGCGGCTCTGTCGGGTGTGCACTGTGCAACAATTCGCGGACTTTTTCTGTGAAGTTTGCATCTATGAGCATCGCGGCTTAATTGCGACTATTGCTGCGATCGTGCGTCTCGGTCGGGGCGGACCGCGATCCCGTCCGTGACATGTATTCCATCGAAACTGTAGTTGGTCTGCCAGGCGAGCACGCGAGCGCTGCGTGTAACCAACGCGCCGGGTCGCATATATGAAGCATTGAAATCACCTGACAAACCGGGTTCATGAGGTCGCCTACCAACTAATTCCGAGGTCCGGAGAATGAGCGCGTCTCTGAAGTGGACGGTGTAGCCCAATTTCATGATGATTGACGTTGAGGAGCATGGAGCATGGATAGCAAACTGATCGGCATGATTAAGGATGTCATCGACGATGCCAGACAACGGGGCCTGATATTTCTCAATAGTGAAGATAAACAACTTAATGGCCGATCCCTGACCCTAGATGGTCGGGCTGTGACCTCCTTCTCGTCATGCTCGTACTTGGGGCTAGAGTTCCATCAGGCGCTGATAGACGCAGTTGTTGATGCGGCAGGAAGGTACGGTACACAATTTTCAAGCTCTCGCTCTTACATTTCAAACCCGCTCTATGAGGAGGCCGAAAGTCTCCTCTCCGACCTTTTCGGTGGACACGCCTTATTGACCCCAACCACGACATTGGGACATATTGCCGCTCTTCCAATTCTGGCCGACGAAAGGGATGCCATTGTCCTGGATCACCAGGCGCACCACAGCGTCCACGTCGGGGTAGCTCAGGCAAGAACGAGCGGGACCCGGGTCGAGTTGGTGCGCCATGACCGTCTCGACGAAGCGTGCGAGACCATTCGGCAACTCGCCAACAAGCACCGGACGGTGTGGCTCTGCGTCGACGGCGTGTACTCGATGTACGGCGACTTGGCACCGGTCGAGATCCTCCAGGAGGCGCTGTCGTGCGCACCCAATGTGCGGCTCTACGTCGACGACGCGCACGGAATGTCCTGGGCCGGGCGCCATGGTCGCGGTAGCTTCCTCGACAGGTTCCCAGATAATAAACGGGTCGTCGTTGCGACCTCGTTGAACAAGGCCTTCGGCGCAGCCGGCGGCTGCCTCATATTTCAAGATCCCGCAGAACTGGATCTCGTCCGCACCAGTGGCGGGCCGCTGATGTTCGGCGGACCCATCCAGCCACCGATGATGGGCGCTGTGCGAGCCTCGGCCCGCATCCATCTCAGTCCGGAGATCACCGATCTGCAGAAAGCGCTGCGGGCCCGGGTTAGCTATATCAACAAGAGCCTTATTGAACTTGGCCTGAGTCCCGTCGTTGTGAATGAAGCGCCGATCTTCTTCCTGCAATGCGGTCTTTCTCGCGTGGCTTTCGAGGTCTCCCGGCGAATGCTTGACGATGGGATTCTTGTGAATCCATCATTTTTCCCAGCTGTCCCGATGAAGCGGGCCGGCATTCGATTCAGCGTCACTAATGCGCACACTTATGCCGAGATTGACCGGGCCATCGCGCGACTTGCAGTCCATATCTCCACAACCCTGGACGAATGCGGTGTTTCGAAAAGTCAACTCGCAGATAGCTTCGCATCGGCGATTCCGCGCGAAGCCGCCACCGGGGCGGCATCAATTGACAGCGACTTGCAAATCGAGACTGCGATGTCGATCCAAGACGTCGATCGTTCCGATTGGGATAGCGTGCTGGGTGCAGCGGCGCACTGCAGCTGGGATGCGATGGCGGCGGTCGAGGCGATCTATCACTCAGGGAATGCATTGCCCGAACACCGCTGGAAATTCCGCTACATCATGATTCGGGACAAAGCCGGGCGAATAATCGCCGCGACATTTCTCACCACGCTTCTCTTGAAAGACGACATGCTGTCAGATGAAGCAGTCTCGCGTGAGGTAGAAAGGAGACGCATAACAGATCCGTATTATCTCACCTCCACGGCGGTAATGACTGGTTGCCCACTTTCCGAGGGTAACCATATTTACCTGGATCGAAGTGGTCCATGGGAGCCGGCACTGAGTTTGATTCTGGCTGCCGCTGAGGAAGAGGCGGATCGAAGCGGTGCAGGAATGATCATTCTTCGTGACCTGCCCGACGGAGATACGAGTTTGAACGCGTTCTTGCTGAACGAGGGTATGTCTCGGCTGCCTATGCTCGACGCGCACACCTTAGAGCTGGACGCTGCGGACGAGGCGTCCTGGTACTCGGCGCTCGATAAGAAAAAGCGGTATCAGCTGCGGCCGGTTTTTGAGCACGTGAAGGCCACCGAGATAAGTTTCCACGGAGTCGGACTCGCGACATTGACAGATGAAGAGACACGCCACCTGCACAGCCTTTTCGAAAAAATGGAAGAGAAGCTGCGCATCAACCTGTTCCGGCTGCCTACCACTCTCTTGCCCGCGATGCTTCGTAGTGCCGCTTGGGAGTTAGGCGTTTTGCGCATCGCCGCCGATGCCGGTGGTTGTGGGAAGCCAGTTGCGTTCTGGGCCGCGCACAAGCATGGTGACACCTACGCCCCATTCCTGTGCGGATTGGACGATGCGTGGCGGGATCACGACATCTACCGAAGCATGATCCTGCACTGGACCCGTCGGGCGCGCTCCCTTGGATTTCGCAAACTGAGGATGGGTATGGACGCTGAGATCGAAAAGCGCCGCTTCGGCGCGCACACCGAACGGGTGTGTCTGTATGTACGGACGAGCGATGACTATGCGGGGGCCTTACTCAGCGAGGTAATCGCCGATGTAGCCACTGGACAAGTTGGCCTCCAAGCAGTGAATTAGGAGGTCTTCCACCGGCACAGGACGATGAGCTGGTTCTGAACGGCGACAGGACATTTGATGTTCATTCAAATGGAATCCGTTTCATCCGCCAGGTGGTGCACGAGTTGAGGACCGGCTTCTTGTGGCGGGGTCGCTGAGGGTCATCGCGTGATTCTTCGAGGGACCGAACAAAAGTCGCTCGAGCAAAGGAATCGCGCGATGACCGCCGCCAAGGTTCATCCACAGCGTTCGCGTTTACGCGTTCAATCAGGCGAGCTGCTTCACGTGCGCCTGGTGGACTCAGGCATGCAGAGTGGGCCGGTAAATGAGCTCTTGGATATGGCGGTCGAGCGTTCGGGCCTCGATCAACTCGAGGTCAAAATCGGCCGCTCCCTTGAAGATCGGGTCATCGCCGGTCTGACCCGTAATCACGGGGAAGAGGGTCACCTGGACGCGGTCGACCAGTCCAGCGGCCATCAGTGCGCGGTTCATTGACAGACTGCCGTGCGAGCGCATCGGAATGTCGGACTCCTTCTTGAGCCGGGCGACGACATCGACGGCGTCACCGCTTGCGACGGTCGCGTTGGGCCAGTCAAGCGGTCCATCCAGGGTGTTCGACACCACCGTCGCCGGGAGGCTCCGCATTCGGGTGACCCACGGGTCACGCACCTCAGATTCCTCGGTGGCTGAGGCCAACATCTGCGCGAATAGTCGATATGTGTTGGCCCCCAATACCATCCGCTGCTCCGCGTTGTACAACGCCAGTCGGTGGTCGAGCAGTTCGGGTCCCTGTTTGCCCCAGTAGCCGCCCCAGTCGCCGCCGTTGACGCCACCGAAGCCGTCGAGGCTGGAAAAGACGTCGAAGGTATAGGTAGCTGTCATGAGGCTCTCCTGGAGTTGGCGTGCTGTCGAAGATGCAGACTGGCCGCCAAGGCGAAACTCATCGCCCCGGCCGCCCTGCAGCCCCTCGCCGGTGGGGCCAGCTTCTCAACTCCCACGACGTGATGGGTCACGTCACCGGCGACAGGCGGCGGGCGTGGTCGTGGCGCCAGCCCGATTTTCGGCGTATCCGCGCCCAGCTACTGGATCAACGCGTTGTAGGGCTGAACCGGCCGTATGGATCCGAGCTTGCATCCTCAGGGATGTAGGTTCCACTGACCACAATCCGCGGCAAGAATGTCGTTGACGTCGACTTCTTGCCCCGCGACTTTCGGGCCTGGGTTCGACGCCGTGCTCACCACGCGTTGGTAGAGAACCGCGGCGGGGTCGATCCTGTCCCCGGACCAGGCCTTGGTCTGCCAGGCCCAGCGGCGGCCAGGGGTGCGCGAGTTGCCGATCACGCCGTCGGCGGCGGCCCATTGGCACACATCGATGCCGCCGTAGACGCCGGTGCGCTGCACTCCCAACACCGAATTGATCCCACGAAACCACTGCAGCGCCAACGTCTTCCAGGTGTCGTGGTTGATGTCCTCGTCGATGGTGAAGAAGATCGGAGCGCTATGGCCGCCACCGGCGTCAGTATGCAACTTCCATGCGGTGCGGGCATCGGCTACACCACCGGCGAACCCCCGCTTGAAGTCCGATGGTGCTGTCCCACCGGGCTTGCCGTATTGGTAGTTGCTGACGATCATCAGCCCCGCAGCAGTCAGCTGCTCGGCGTAGGGCCGAGTGATCGGCTTGGCGCCGAAAGACGAGCCGGGACGCGACAGCGAGACGTAGTTGATCACCCCGTGGTAGCCAGCGGCTCGGATCTGCTCAGCGGGAATTTGGTGCATGGCGAAGTCGATCAGCTTGGGAGCAGCGGCGGCCGCCGTCGGGATCGCGGCGTTTGCCGATGCCAGATACAGCCCCGGCAGCACCGACATCGCGATGGCGCACCGAAATACATCACGCCGGGCAAGGGGGCGTGCTTGCCGCCGGCGCGTATCCCACGACAGGTCCTGCATCGCGCGATGTTAACTACGCGATTTCGATTAAAAGAAGTGGTGTGTCGTAGCTGATACCAAATCGGTCTGTGTGGTTTACCGGCCGGAGTGAGCGGCGGGTTCGGGCCGTCATTGGGGGTCATTCCCGATCCCGCGGGGGACGTGCTGCCAGGCGTGAGACCCATGCTTTGTCACATACGTCGACGGCAGGGGTCCAGTGTCGCCGTGTACAGGTTCCGTAAGACTCCGATGTGCGGTCTATGTGCGTCTCGATTGGTGCCCTTCGGGCGCCGCGTCGCGGCCCGAGGCGTCCCGAGCCGGGGGCAGCCCGCATTGCCGCGCCCGCGTCGGTGAATTGCGTGTAAATGTGCGGAAATCATGCAAATATTTGCCTGTTCGAGACTGCCGCGCTGGGAGGACAACGATGTCGTATCTAATCGCCACAACCGACCTGATCACGACAGCGGCCGCGGGTGCGGAGGATATTGCCTCCTCGATCAGAGCGGCGAACCTGGCGGCGTTGGCTCCGACCAGCACGTTGATGGCCGCTGCTGGTGACGAAGTGTCGGCGGCGATTGCATCGCTGTTTTCCGGCCACGCCGAGGAGTACCAGGCGATCAGCGTGCGGCTGGCAGCGGTCCAAGAGCAATTCGTGCAGGGGTTGAGTAGAGCCAGCGGAGCGTATGCGGCCGCGGAGGCCGCCAACCTCGGTCAGCTCCAGGTCGTTGCCGACCAAATTCTGGGTGCGATCAATGCGCCGACGAACTTACTGTTGGGCCGCCCCTTGATCGGCGACGGGACCAACGGTGTGGCCGGAACCGGACAAGCCGGTGGCGCAGGCGGAATCCTCTGGGGCAATGGCGGAATGGGCGGGTCGGGTGCGCCCGGCCAAATGGGTGGCCGGGGCGGCGACGCCGGGTTGATCGGCAACGGCGGCATCGGCGGTGCCGGCGGCATCAACCGCGGGATCGGCGGTGCCGGCGGCACAGGCGGGTTGTTGTGGGGCAATGGCGGCGCCGGCGGTACCGGAGGGGTCGGCACCATCACCTACGGGTTCGGTGGACTCGGCGGTCGCGCCCTGTCCATCTTCGGCGCCAACGGCGCCAACGGCAGCGGCGGATTCGGAGCGGGAGACGTGCTGTTCGTGCCGTCTGACGCAACCGCGCTCTTCAACCTGATCAACACCGCACCGGATGAGAATTTCCTGTTGATCGGCACCGACGGCACGAATCTGAGCAGAATCCTGGCCGACCCCGCCGGCACGCCGAACTTCCACCTGTTCATGCAGCAGAGCACCACCTCCGCGTCGACGATCGTGGGACACACCTCCGTCTCAAACCCCTCGTGGACCACCATCCAGACCGGTGTCTGGAGCGAGACCGCCGGCGTGACCAACAACGTCTTCACGCCGTGGACGTACGACAATTGGCCGACGGTGTACAACCAACTCGAGGGCACCTTCGGCGACAACATCAACACCACAGTCATCGGCAACTGGCCCGTCATCACCGATATCGCCGGCGCAGGGGCCTTCCCCGCAGACAACGTCCAATTCGTCGGGCACTCGGCGAACGACCCTTACTGGACCGCATCGCAGGCCGAGGTCACCCAGTTGAGCCGGGCCGCGATCATGGCCGCGGACCCGAATAAGGGCAATCTGATCTTCTCGTACTTCGTCGGTGTCGACGAAATGGGGCATCAATACGGCGGCGCCTCCCCGGAGTATGCCGCGGCCCTTCGGAACATGGACGTACAACTCGGTCACCAAACCGCAGGCACTGGTGGCCTATTGGGGGCGGTAGCCGACTATGAGGCCGCCCACGTCGGCGAGGAATGGACCACCCTAATCGTCACCGACCACGGTCACATCGATCCCAATCAGTTCAACCGCGGCCACGGGTTCCAATCCCCGTTGGAGACAGCGACATTCATGATGTGGGATCAAGCCGGCAACGACGTCCATGACGGGTGGATCAACAACTCGTGGCAGATAGTCAGCACGACGCCAACGATTTTGGATCAATTCGGCATTCAGCCGCCCGCGTATATGCAGGGCGCGCCGCTGACGTCCCCCGTCTTCGACGGCACCTATGTCAATCCCGCTGTTGCACCCCCCGGCACCGGCACCAACCTGTTCAGCGTGCTCAGCGCCGATTTCGCCGCCCAGGGTTACCCCGATGTCCCGACCAACCTGATTCTCGACTCGCGAACGGTCGCGGCCACGATTCCCTACCTGGTGTACGACCCGATCCAGGGCATCGTCGATGCGGTGCCCGACTTCTTGAAGCTGCCGGTGTCATGGCTGGGCGCCGGCGTCTACCAGACGCTAAATATCCCTGCGCAGATCTTTGTCCGGCTCACCGGCGTGACCGGCAACCAGATCATCGCGCCGGACCTGAACCCGTTCTACCCGTAGAGCCAGTCACGCTGTTCGCGGGCCCAAGGTTCGGGTTAGCTGAAAGTTGTTGAGATATCAGGGGTTACACTCCCGCGTCGACGGCTGGAAGGACCCGCGGAGAGCTTCATCCGGTATGTAAGTGAACCCGCTCGCCGTGCAGGCCAAAGATGGCTATGGCCTCCGCCGGTTCATCGACGACGCCGAACCAGTGCGGCGTCCATGTCGAGAATTCGACGGCTTCGCCAGGTTTGATGACGAAATCCTGTTCCCCCAGCAGTAACCGAATCCGTCCAGACAACACGTACATCCATTCCTGACCCTCGTGAACCGGAAGTTGTTCGGGGGGTTTGCGTCTGCGTGTGCCCACCCTGATCTTGTAGGCGTGTAATCCACCGGCGGGTCCCTGCCGCGTCAGCGGCCAGTAGGTTACGCCGTCGCGGGTGAATGCATCAGAGCGGACACGCGGGTCTGGGCGGGCGGGAGCACGCAGCAATTCGTCGGTGCTGACCGAGAGCGCTTCGGCTAGCCGCGGCAGATGATCCAGTGCTAGTCGGCGCTTCCCAGACTCCAATCGCGACAGCGTCGAGATATCGATGCGGGCGCGGGTCGCAACATCCTCCAATGTCAGCCCGCGCTCGGTCCGCAACTCCCGCAGCCGCCGCCTGACACGTGCGTCGACGGAATCGTCGTTTGCCTGCATGGCAAATTAGTTTGGCATTTAGTGCTGGCGCAGGCAAGCTCGCAGGCATGAGTGATATCTGGGATTGCGTCATCGCGGGCGGCGGCGCCGCGGGATTGAGCGCCGCGTTGGTACTCGGCAGGGCCAGGCGCCGCACCCTTCTCATCGACCAAGGCGAACAAAGCAACCGAAGCTCCCACGGAATCGGTGGTCTGTTGGGTCACGACGGGCGACCGCCCACCGAGTTGTATTCCGTCGGGCGGACCGAGTTGGCCAAGTATCCGAGTGTCGACGTCCTCGACACTGAAATCATTGGAGCCCAGAGTGGTTTCGTCGTGGAACTCGCTGATGGACGGCGCGAGCGTAGCCGTACGGTCCTGCTGGCCACGGGCATGAAGTATCGCTGGCCGCGCATCCCCGGCCTTGACGAGCTATGGGGGCGGTCGGTATTTCACTGTCCGTTCTGCCATGGATGGGAGGTCCGTGATCGACCACTGGCCGTGGTGGCAAATGGTGAACGGGCAATTCATTCCGCGTTGCTTCTGCGCGGCTGGAGCGCCGACATTGTGATCCTCACCAACGGGCGCGCCGCGTTCGATTCCGAACAGTATCGGTTGCTCGACACGGCCGGGATGCCGGTCGATGAGCGGCCCATCGCGGAATTTCGTTCGTTTGCGGGTGAATTGGCGGCAATCGTGTTCCGCGACGGCTCGCGCATAGCGCGGGCAGGCGCACTGGTGGAAACCACAATGCATCAGTGTTCCACCCTTGTCGCTCAACTCGGTGTCGTTGTTTCCGCGGCGAGCCCGGTAGCCACCCAAGCCGTCGTCGTTGATGCCTTCCAACGCACGTCGGTGCCCGGGGTCTTCGCCGCAGGGGACATCGCCGCCCAGATGCCGCAGGTGGCGGCGGCGGTGTCCAGTGGCTCACTCGCGGGTGCGGCGATCGTACAGGCCCTGTTGAACGGCGATGTGGGATTACCCACGCCGCCATGGCCCACGTTCACAGAGAGGGGGAGCGAGCATGCAGCCGCATGAAACAGCTGAAATGACAAGCGAATTCTGGGATCGGCTCTACAAATCGAGGGCACGCGTGTGGAATGGTCGCGTCAACGTCCGGCTCGCCGAGATAGCCCGTACGTTGACACCGGGACGGGCGCTCGACCTGGGATGTGGGGAAGGCGGCGACGCCGTGTGGCTTGCCGAACGCGGCTGGTCGGTCGTAGCGACCGACGTCTCTGAGGTGGCGCTGCAACGAGCCCGGGCGGACGCACAGGAACACGGTGTCCTGGACCGAATCGAGTTCGTACACAGGGATTTATCGCATGGCGCGCCAGCCGGTGCCTTCGATCTGGTGTCGGCGCATTTCCTGCACGCACCGCAGGAGTTGTCACTAGATCGCACGACGCTGCTGCGGGATGCTGCAGACAGAGTCGCTCCTGGTGGGTTGCTAATAATCGTCGACCACGGATCCGCACCGCCCTGGTCCGGACATCAAGATCATTATTTTCCCAGTGCCGCTGAGGTTTTGGCAGCGCTCGACCTTGACGTGACGGTGTGGGAACGCGTCCGGGTCGAGTCCATCGAACGTGCTGTCACTGGGCCCGAAGGTCAGCAGGCCGCAATACTCGACAACGTGATCCTGCTGCGTAATGCTGCTGCGCCGGTCGGCGATGGATAGCGGCTAAGCCTGCCGCCAGAGCTCTACCGTCGTGACCGCACCGCCGGGCAGTTCGATCAGCTCGATCGGGGTGCCGTCCGGGTCGTGGATGAAGAACATGCGTACGCCACCGATATCGACAGGCGGGTCAGCCGGAACCTGGGGATGATGACGCCGGATGTCGTTATAAGCGGCATCGAGATCGCCGACGCGGAACGACATATTGGTATACCCCACGTGGGGGCCGTTCGGAACTGCCGGCACGGGCCCCAGGAACAGCAACTCGACCATAGCGCCGCCGATCAGCCCGCCGATCATACGACCCTTGCCTGCCGCCCCGCCGGTCACCGCATCCAGTCCTGGGCCGTCCAGTTGCACGTCGAACACGACCTCCATGCCCAGTACCGCGGTATAGAACGCCAGCGATTTGTCCATGTCTGACACACCGACGCAGACGTGCGAGAAGTTTTGCACTGCGATCGGCGGCGGCTGGCCCATTCGTGCTCCCTCGGGGTAAGCCACCATTGGCAGCTGCTTCAGTGTTGAACGCGGATGCCGATGTTGCACAGGGCCGTATTCAGATCATCGCGATTGCGGATGGCCACAGGCGGAGTATTGCGAACGAACCGTTGCTCCGCATGCCCCGGTAACCGCGTCGCACGGGATCGCCTTGCCCATGCCTTATGCCGAAAGCTCCCATTGGTCCATCGGGAGCCATCGCGTCGGCGGGAAAAGCGCAGGTAGCCCGCTGCCCGAAACGCCACCAACACCGAAGCTCCCAGCAATCCGACGCCGAACCCCAGCACCGAGCCCGAAATGCCGCGACGCGTTGCCACGGCGGCGTCGCACTGAGCCGTGTAGTCGCTGACGCTGTACGGTGCGCCAAAGGTGTTGTATAGATCCCGATTAACGCCGTCCTCGCGGCCCGCGATGGCATGGTCAGGACTGAAGCCTGTGCCACACGCAATCGGCGCTCCGCTCCGATCGACGACTTGCAGCGACAACGGCAGTGTCAGACCAAAAAGTGACCCCAACACCGCCGCGGCGCCCACCACACCGAGTACCCACCTCACTGTGCAGCCCTCCGGATCTGCAAAGCGACTATTAGGCGTATGTTTACCCGCCGCCGAGCTTTTTATGCCCAACGGCTGCTAGGAAAAGTTCGGCCTTGCCGGAGGCCGGCGGGATACGGCTAGCCCGATCTCCGGGCCAGATCGATCGCGAACTGATTTACGAACGTGCCAGCCGGCGGATCACCCTTGTCGCAGGTCCCGTCGGATTCACCGGGACGCTTGATCCATAGGTAGGCGTCGGCGTGCGCACCTGCGGTAGCCGCCGTCGGGGGAGTGCCCAGCGCTCGTCCGCCGGGGTTGCACCAGTTGAGGGCGGAGTCAGGAGCTGGCCCGACTCCGTTGCGTGATGTGTCGATCACGTAGTGCGAACCGTTGGTGAGGCCAGAAATAGCTTCGCCGTAACCGATTTCGTCGTCAGTGGTGAAAAAGTTCGCGGTGTTGAGACTGAAGCCCCGGGCGCGGGCAACACCAGCCTGATTGAGCCTGCCGGCCATGTCCTCGGCGCTGTGCCAGCGCAAGTGGCCGGCGTCGACGTAAACGGCCGCATTGGGGTTGCGCGTCAGCGTCTCGACGGCGTAACGAATCAAGTCGTAACGTTCTTGTCGCTGGTCACCCGACAGGCAGTCGGCCATAGCGAGCGCGTCGGGCTCGACGATGACCGCAGCCGGCGAAGAGCCGAGATCGGCAGCGATCCCGTCGATCCAGCCTCGGTATTGTCCGGCCGACCCGAATCCTCCCGCGGCGAAGCTGCCGCAGTCGCGGTGGGGGATCCCGTAAAGCGTGAACACCGGCAAGGCGCCGGCAGCCGCCGCGTCGCCGGTGTACTTGGCCACGGTGGCGGCCGAAGAGCCAGGGACGACCCAGTACGCCTGCGGCGTGTTGGCAATGGCACTCAGTTCCGGACTCGGCGGGTCGGCGTGCTGGGCAGCGCGCATCGCCGCGGAGTTGGGGTTGACGTAAAACGGCATGCCGGCCAGCGGGTTGCCATCGGCAGTCAAACGCACCGCCGAGGCGGTGCCGACCTGCGCCGAGTCGCTGAGAAGACCGACACAGGCAATCGCCGAAACCGCAAGAAAAGGGGCGATCCATCGCGTGACTGCACCAGCAGCTGAGAACATCACCCCAGGAAATTAGCGTCCCAGACCAATGATCGCCAATTTATCGGTGTGATCGGAGAGCCGGTTTGGGACTCCACCGCCTGGCTACTCGTTACGGCATGTCGAATTCAGGCCAACAATCCGCGGCCGCGAGCGATCGCGCCGCAGAGCTGAACGAGCAGGTAGCCGAGGGCCATGAGTGGGCCGCACGCGCGAACCCTAACAGCGAAAGCGACCTGCACAGCGACGCTGCCACCGAACACCGCCGGACCGCCGGGAAGGGTCGCTCGGAAGCCGAAGCCACCCGAAACCGCGACGACCAGCAAATCCCGTAACGGGTCAGTCGAGCATGGCCCAGAATCGGTCCAGCACCGCCGCTCCGCGGGCAGGGTCCTGCACCATCCACCAATGCCCCAGCCCGTCAAGTACTTCCGTGCGAGCTCCGGCACGTGCTGCCGCGCGCCGGCGGATCTCCTCGGAGCCGACGTAGGGGTCTTCGGTGGCCAGTATCGACAAGCCGGGTCGCACGGCGGCGTTCGCCAAGCCCTGACCTGCCTCGGCGATCGCCGGTTGCCGGGCCGAACGGTAGAGCACCAGGATCGCTCGCCCCATCTCCGGTCCCTGCGCCTCGGCGAGCGACGCCGCAATGTCGGGGGTGATGCCAAGGCCCGCCAACTGTGCGGCGCGGTCCTCAACGGTGCCCGCCATCATGGTCTCGACGAGCTCTTCGCCCGCTTCGGGTGTCTGCCAGATTTGGGCCATGTCATGCCAGACGTACTCGGGGTCAAAGAGGCCGACTACGTCGCTGGCCCAGCTGCGCACCAGCTCGGGTCGATGCATCACCACGTTGACGACGTGGCCCCCGCCCCAGTCGTGACCGACGAGGTCGATGGGTCCAGCTATCTGTTCCAGCTCCGCCTCGAGCCAATCGCGGTAGGCCAGGTAGGTAGCCGGAAAGTCATCGGGTAGCGGCGCACCGAACCCCGGCGGTGACAGCCGCACCACGTCTCGACGTCCGAGAGCGCCGACCAACGGGTCCCAGATCGCGTCAGTCTCCGGATTGCCATGCACCAGAACAACCGGCACGATGCCCTCCCTCGTGACTAAATCGGCAGGTGGCGAGGCATAAGCATAGACCGGTAGTTCCGGCTCTTCGGTCGCGGCGATTAGGTTTTGGCCTCGCGCCGCATTAGTCTTGCGCGCGGTCCGTCATCGACTCAGGAATACACCATGCCTATCCAGATGCCTATCCAGCCCACACTGCGTCGCTCACATTCGTTGCGCAGCGGTCGTGCACAGCGGTTCCCTCGTCGCGTTCATTGCCTGGCGGTCGGTCAGTGCTTCGACATCGAAGTGACTCGCGACGCCGAAGGATGGATGATCCGGGTCCCCGAATTGGGTGAGGTTACCCGGGCCAGCCGTCGGACGGCGGTCGAACTGGTGGCGCGTAGATGCATCGCATCCCGGACCGGCATCCCGATCGGGTATGTGACGGTGTACGTCACGCACGAAGGCGGTTAACGCCCAACGCTTTCCCGCTCCGGGATCAGATTTTCACCGTGAGTGGCCAGACCTGCCAGATATCCTCGCAGTATTCGGCGATGGCACGGTCCGATGAAAACTTGCCGCTACGTGCCGAATTCAGGATGGACATCTTCGTCCAGGCTTCCCGGTCCTGCCATGCGGCGCTCACCCGCTCCTGGCATTGCACATAGGACGCGAAGTCGGCGAGCACCAGGAATGGGTCGTGGTATCGCAGATTGTCCACCAGTGGCCGGAACACTTCGGGGTCGCCGTGCGAGAAGGTCCCCCCGGCAATGAGATCGAGCACCGCTCGCAGCTCGTCGTTGCTGTCGATGTAGTCCCCGGGGCGGTACCCGCTCGTCTTGAGTGCTTCGACCTCCTGCACCGTCATCCCGAACAGGAAGAAGTTCTCCGCCCCGGCCTCTTCGCGTATCTCGACGTTGGCGCCGTCGAGGGTGCCGACCGTCAGTGCGCCGTTGATCATGAACTTCATATTGCCGGTGCCCGACGCTTCCTTGCCCGCCGTCGAAATCTGCTCTGACACATCAGCCGCCGGATAGATCATGTGGGCGTTCTGGACGTTGAAGTTGGGAATGAACGCGACCTTGAGGAACCGGTTCACCTGCGGGTCGGCGTTGATGGTCTCGGCAACGGCGTTGATCAGCTTGATGATCCGTTTGGCGATAAAATAGCCGGGCGCTGCTTTGCCGCCAAAGATGAAGGCGCGCGGCGGGATTGTCAATTGAGGGTTCTGCTTGAGCCGGTAGTACAGCGCAATGATGTGCAGGACATTGAGATGCTGGCGCTTGTACTCGTGAATTCGCTTGACCTGGATGTCGAAGATCCAGTCCGGATTCAGTTCCACACCGGTCGCCGAGCGGATGAAGGATGCGAGGCGGGCTTTGTTGCCGCGCTTGATGTCTCGCCACTGCGCGCGGAAGGACGAGTTGTCGACGAACTGCTCCAGCCCGCGCAACCGCCCAAGATCTGTCAGCCAGCCGTCACCGATGGTGCGGTCCAGCAGCTCCCGCAGGCCGGGGTTGGCCAGCGCCAGGAAGCGACGGGGCGTCACTCCGTTGGTCTTGTTGCTGAATCGCTCCGGCCACATCTCGTAGAAGTCCTTGAGCACACTGTCTTTCAGCAATTCCGAGTGCAATGCCGCAACTCCGTTGATGGCGTGACTGCCGACGGTGGCCAGGTGCGCCATCCGAACGTTCTTACCGCCGTCCTCTCCGATCAGCGACATCCGGCCGACCCGGTCCGTGTCGCCCAGGAACCGGACGCGGACCTCGTCGAGAAAGCGCCGGTTGATTTCGTAGATGATCTCGAGGTGCCGGGGTAGCGACTGACCGAACATCTCCAACGGCCAAGTCTCCAACGCCTCGGGCAGCAGTGTGTGGTTGGTGTAAGCGAAGGTCGCGACCGTGATGTTCCAGGCCTCCTCCCAATCGAGGTGGCGCTCGTCGACCAGTAGCCGCATCAACTCGGCGACCCCGATCGAGGGATGAGTGTCGTTGAGCTGCAGGGCGAACCGCTGGGGCAGCTCGCGCACAGAGACATCAGCCAGGTCATCCATGATGTGCAGAACGTGTTGCAGCGAGCAGGACACGAAGAAGTGCTGTTGCAGCAGCCGGAGCCGTTTGCCCGCCTCGGGCTCGTCGTTGGGATAGAGCACCTTGGTGACCGTCTCCGAGGTCACCTCGTCCTCGACCGCTTTGTAATAGTCGCCGGTGTTGAACGCCTCGAGCGCAAACGATTTCACCGCTCGCGCACTCCATAACGTCAGCACGTTGCACGTGTTGACGCCGTAACCCTGGATGGGCGTGTCATACGCGACGCCTTTGAGCATCAGACCCGGTACCCACCGGGACCGGTCCCGGGCCCCCTTCCCGTCCGCGTCGTCGGTGTAGTGCTCGACGTGGCCGCCCCACTTGACCAGGTAATTGACGTCGGGTTTGGCTATCTCCCAAGGGTTTCCGCTGTCCAGCCAGTTGTCGGTCTGCTCGACCTGCCAGCCGTCGTGAATCTCCTGGTCGAAGATGCCGAACTCGTAACGGATCCCATAGCCGATCGCCGGGCGCTCCAGGGTGGCCAGCGAGTCCAGGTAGCAGGCGGCGAGGCGGCCGAGACCGCCGTTGCCCAGACCGGGTTCCTCCTCGCACGCCAGCACCTCGTCGTAACTTTGGCCCATGGCCGCCAGCGCTTCCCGTGCCGCTCGTTCCATCCGCAGGTTAAGCAGGTTGTTGCCGAGTTGGGGACCCATCAGGAACTCGGCTGACAGGTAACAGGTCACCTTGCGGCCAAGGTCGAGGGACACCTGGGTGGACGCCACCCGCCGGTCCTGCATACGGTCTCGCACTGCCAGCGCGAGCGCTCGGTAGTAATGCTCGGGCCGCAGCGCTGCGGCGGGGCGACCGATGGAATAGCGCAGATGGTCGGCGATTGCCCGCTGCAGCGCCGGCGCCTGCATACCAGTGCGGGCGGGTTCCACCAGGTGGCCGGTCGCCGTCGTCGGGCCAGAGGTTGGTCGATCGACATCCGTCATCGTGATTTCCACTCCCTAGGGGCCGTCCAGCATCGCACCGAGCCTGGGTGCGATGTTTTCACACCTGACGCGGGAATGCCGTCCGAAAAGGTGAACGCGGACCTACGAATACCGAGGCTCGAGATTGCTCAGCGCGGGTGGCAACGGGTCGCGATGCACCACCCCAAGGCGCTGGGTTGCGCGAGTCAGAGCGACGTAGAGTTCGGCCGCACCACGAGGGCCGCCGGCGAGGATGTGCTGCGGGTCCACCACCAGGACGGCGTCGAACTCGAGGCCTTTGGTTTCCGAGGGGACTACCGCGCCGGGCACGTCCGCTGGTCCGATCACAACGCTGGTTCCTTCGCGACGGGCTTCATCCTGGATGAATTCGTCGATGGCAGAGCGTAATTCGTCGTTGGTAACCTGTCGGGCCCAGGGCTTGACGCCACTTGCGCGCACCGACTCGGGTGGCACGACGCCGGGTGCATACTGCGCGAGCAACCCGGCGGCCACAGCCATGATTTCCGCCGGTGTCCGGTAGTTCACCGACAGCGGGCGGTAGACCCAGCGGTTAGGCACGTAGGGCTGTAACACGGTGTCCCACGACGTAGCTCCGGCGGCCGAACGCCGTTGGGCAAGATCACCGACCACCGTGAACGAGCGGGCCGGGCAGCGCCGCATCAGCACCCGCCAGTCCATCTCGGAAAGTTCCTGCGCCTCGTCCACCACGACATGCCGGTAGGTCCAATTCCGGTCCGCTGCAGCACGTTCAGCCAGATCTCGGGTGTCACGTTCGATGAACCTCTCGGCTAGATCCGCACCGTAGAGCAGGTCCTGAGCCAGCAGTTGGTCCTCGTCGTCCATCAGGTCCTCGCGACTGACCATCAGATCGAGCACACCGGCGGCATACGCGGCTTCCTCCCGCTGTTCCTGCTCGGCGGTCCGCTTGGCAAGCTCTTCTGCCGCCTTGTTGACGCCGAGCAGGTCGGTGAGTTCGTCGAGGAGTGGCACATCCGATACCGTCCACGCGTCTCCCGCCTCGCGGAACAGCGCCGGATCGGCACCTGCCGCACGCAGCTTCTCTGGGGACTCCAACAGGGACGCCAGCAACTCCTGCGGGGTCAAGATCGGCCAGAGTTGGTCGAGCGCACCGGTGAACGCGGCGTTGTCGTCGAGTTCCTCGATCAACTCCTCGCGGAGCTTCTCCCACGCGTCACGGTCCGAACGCGACAACCAGCCCCGGCCGATCTTGCCGATCGCTCGCTCCGTCAGCGCCCACGTAACGATGTCGGTGAAGGCGGCGCGCGCCGCGTTGTGCGGCAGCTTGGTGGCGCGGGCCTCCTCCCTGGCCCATCCCGCAGTCTCCGCGTCGATGCGCATCGTCACATCGGACAGTTTGATCAGCAGCGGATCCTGCGGTAGGCGCTGACGGTCGGCAACCGCGGCGGCGAGCACATCGAGGATTTCCAGCGAGCCCTTGATTCGCGCAACCGCCGGGTCGTCCTCGGCCGTCACCTGCAGACCAGGCACCAGGTCACCGGTCGTCATGAACACCACGGTGGACTCGCCCAACGAGGGGAGCACTCGGCTGATGTGGTTGAGGAACGCCGAATTGGGCCCGATCACCAGCACGCCGTGACGTTCCATCCGCTCCCGTTGGGTGTAGAGCAAGTACGCGACGCGATGCAACGCCACCACCGTTTTGCCGGTACCCGGTCCACCTTCGATCACCAGCACACCGGCGTGATCGAGACGGATGATCTCGTCCTGCTCGGCCTGAATGGTGGCCACGATGTCGACCATCCCGTCGCCACGCGGCGCGTTCACGGCGGCCATCAGGGCGGCGTCGCTGGAACTTGCGCGCTGATCGCCAGCCTCGGGACGGCCGAGGACCTCGTCGGTGAAGTCGACGACCCGACGGCCGCGGGTGTGAAACTGCCGGCGCCGGCGCATGTTCTCCGGGTTCGCGGCGGTCGCCGTGTAGAACGCGCGCGCCGCCGGTGCACGCCAATCGAGCAACAACGGTTCGTATTCGTCGGTCTCGTCGAGCAGGCCGATACGGCCGATATAGGAACGCTTTCCGGAGACACTGTCCAACCGTCCGAAACACAGCCCGTCGTCAGCGACGTCGAGCCGCGTCATCCGTCTGGCCAGCGCTCGCACCTCGACGTCACGATCCATCGCGGTCTGGCCCTCTCCCAGCAACGCCGTGCGGTAACGGGCTTTGGCCTGCGCCCGCTCGTGGTCCAGACGTGCGTAGAGCCCGTCGACGTAGCTCTGCTCGGCACGCAACTCTTCCTCGTAACCCGTGTCTGATCCGCGCAATTCGCAATTCCCCCTGACGTCCGGCCAGTCATTGTGCGCCACCACCGGGGCCTTGCCGCAAGCCCCCGGGGCCGGGATACGGTGGAAGAGGAAGCCAGGGTCTCCGGGTTGTGCACAAGGGGAGTGCTCGGTGAGCGCGTTGGGCGCGAAGCCTGCGAGGACAGCTGAGGTTTTTAGCGGCCGCGCCAACCGAACTCGCACAGAACGTCACGACGAGTCCCGGGATGGCGCAGAATTTCTGCCGTGGACCGGGCAACCAACACCGAACCCGCTCAGCCAGGTCAACTGCCATTGGCGTCGGCGGGTGCGCGCTGGCTCATAGCCGCCGCCGTCCTCGGCTCGGGTATCGCGTTTCTGGACGGCACCGTGGTGAACGTCGCACTGCCCGCCATCGGGCGAGACTTCGGTGCGGGGCTGACTGACCAGCAGTGGATCCTAGATGGATACCTGTTGACGCTGAGCGCGTTAATGCTGTCCGGTGGCGCCGCTGGGGATCGCTACGGCCGTCGCCGCGCCTTCCTTGCCGGATTGGCGATCTTCACGGCGGCTTCACTCGCCTGCGGTCTGGCGTCGAGCAGTGGGTGGCTGATCGGCGCGCGAGTGCTGCAGGGCGTCGGGGCCGCGGCACTGGTGCCTGGCAGCCTTGCCTTGATTGATGCCGGCATCACCGAGGAGGACCGTGGTCGTGCGGTGGGAATCTGGGCCGGCATGTCTGGTGGGACGACGGCGCTGGGTCCGTTCGTCGGGGGGTGGCTGGTGGACTCCGTGTCGTGGCGTTTGGTGTTCCTTCTGAACGTTCCGCTCGCGGTGGCCGTGGCGTGGATCGCGCTGCGGCATCTGCGTGAGTCACGCGATCCGACGGCGACCGGCAGTCCCGACTTTGCGGGGGCCGCGACCGTCACCGTCGGCTTGGCCGGCCTGATCTATGCCCTGATTGAGGCGCCGTCGCGCGGCTGGACTCCGGTTACGGTGGTCGCTGCGATCATCGGCACCACAGGGTTGCTCGCTTTTCCGCTGATCGAACGTCGCACGCAGTCACCCCTGTTGCCGCTCAGACTGTTTCGTTCCCGGCAATTCACTGGCGCTAACCTCACGACGCTGGCCGTATACGCGGCTGTCGGCGGCGCACTGTTCTTGTTGGTGCTACAGCTACAACAAAGTCTGCACTACACAGCGCTCGCGGCCGGCCTGGCGACACTGCCGATCACCCTCATCACCATGGTCGGGTCACCACTGGCCGGTGCATTCGCGCAGCGAACCGGTCCCCGAATCCCCATGACGGTCGGCCCGTTGGTTGCCTCGATCGGCCTGGCGTTGATGGCGCGAATCACCCCGGGGGCAACGTACCTGGGTGCGGTGTTGCCGGCCGTGGCGGTGTTCGGCGTCGGGCTCGCGATCACCGTCGCCCCGCTGACCGCAGCCGTCTTGTCAGCCGTTCCCGACACCTATGCCGGTACGGCCTCGGGTGTCAACAACGCGATCTCGCGCGTCGCCGGATTGCTCGCCATCGCGGTACTGCCCATCGCCGCCGGTATCAGTGCGGGCCCGGGGCAGCCTCTCGGACCCGGTTATTCGGTGGCGATGCTTCTCACCGCGACCGTGTGTGTGGTCGGCGCGTGCGTCGCCTGGCTGACCATTCGCACCGGCGCGGACGTCACGCCCCAAGTTCTGCCGGGGATCAATCATGCGTGCCAAGATCCTTGCACCCAGAATCGTTGAGCCCGAAGGTTGACGGGGCCGTCGGCCACGGTTGAACGCGCCTGGTCGGTGCAGTGCCGGATCGCCCTGAAATGGCCGACGGCAAAATGCTGGGCCCCCGCCTTTGAAACATTCGGGGCCCGGGAATCAATGCGCCCCACCGAGATTCAACGTGACCACGCCGGCAATGATCAGGCCGACACCGACCACCTTCGCAACTGACAGCGGCGAGCCCAGGAACGTCACTGCGATCAACACGATCGCTGCCGTGCCTATCGCCGACCACAGCGCGTAGGCGACATCGGTTTGCATCCCCCGCGAGATCGACAGCGCCAGCAGTGCGAACGCGATGGCGTATCCGAGGAGGCAGGCGGCCGTCGGCCACAGTCGAGTGAAGCCGTCGGTGCTCTTGAGCAGGCTGGTGGCCACGACTTCGGCGAAGATGGCGACGAGTAGGAACAGATATGCGATGGCGGGCCTCCTCGTGTGCCTTTCAGGTGTACACGAGGCGATTGCAGAGTCGGTCAACTACCCCACCGGCCGGCCGCGGCCATCTGCTCCAGCGCCGTGACGCCGCCATCGCGCCTTTCGCGCAGTACCTCACCGCCCATGGTGTACGGCATTCCCGCCTCGGGACTGCGCCCGGCGTGGACGGCGATGGCATCCACCAGCGAGGTGGCCATGGCAAGCCGCGGGTATTGAGCGTGAATCGCCCTGGCGGCCTGGGCATCAACGAAGTCGGCGTTTCGGCCGAAGTCGATACCGACTCCACCACTGACCAGGTAGCAGATCGGGCCGCGGCGATTCGCGATGCCCATGGAACTGTGCAGCGCGATGGCCTCCCACACGGCATCGACTACCGCGCGGTCACAACCTTGCTCGGTCAGCAGCCTGGCCGCCAGGTCGGCGCCCTCGACTTCGAAACGTTGCTTACCGGGCGCAGCGCTACCGGTGCCGAGATCGTGTAAGACACAGCCTAGGAATAGTGTCTCGCTGTCGTAATCGGACTGTTGACGCAAACCCTCGTGAGCGGCGAGCAGCTCACCAAACAGGTAACTACGAACACTGTGATTGAAAACCGATGTGGACTCGGTGGATTGGGCCAGTTGAAGCGCGGCCCGAGCTACCGCGGAATCGACGAGGCCTGGAAGTAATTGCATGTCGACGACGCTACGACCTGGCCGACCTCGGCCGTGAGTGACGCAAGCGACGCATATCCCACTGATTAGGCCATCGATGGACGAGCCGTAACGTGCGTCGTATGACGACGAATCTCGACCAGCGCCTCGCGGGCTACTCGCCCGTAGTGGTGAGTCTGTTCCGACTGGTCTACGGCATCCTTTTTGCCGGGTACGGGTCCATGATTCTGTTCGGCTGGCCGGTCGCCTCTGGGCAAGACATTCCGGTAGGGCAGTGGCCCGCTTGGTATGCCGGGCTCATCGAACTTGTGACGGGATTGTTGATCGCGGCCGGACTGGTCACCCGGATTGCTGCTTTTCTCGCGTCCGGCCACATGGCGGTCGCCTATTTCTGGATGCATCAACCGCAGTCGTTGTGGCCCATCGGTGATCCGCCCGGCGGCAATGGCGGGACACCGGCCATCCTGTTCAGCTTCGCCTTCTTTCTGCTGGTATTCCTGGGCCCGGGACGGTACTCGATGGACGGCGTGCTCTCAACGAAGTCCCGTGCCCGTTAACAGGATTGGGAGCCGCTACGTGCAGTCGTCGAGACAGGTGCCCGCGCTGAGCTCCTCCCAGTCCGCGATTTCCTTGGCGCGCCGTTCGGCGATGTGACGGTAAGAGAACAGGGCGTCCTGGCCCAACAGTAGGAACGCGGGCGGTTCGTTTGCTTCGACTGCGGTGACGATCGCCACCGCGGCTTTGGCGGGGTCGCCGGTTTGGCTGCCGTGCATGGTGTCGTTCTCTTTGCGACGGCGCCCCGCGGTCTCGGAGTATGCGTCGATCACCGTTTCCGACTGCTTCAGCGAGCGTCCGGCGAAATCGGTGCGGAAAGCGCCGGGCTCGACGACGGTGACCGAAATGCCCAGCGGCGCAAGTTCCCCCTGTAGAGCACCGCTCATTCCTTCCAGGGCGGCTTTGGCCGCGGAGTAGTAACCCGACCCGACCGGGGTCAACTGCACTCCGATCGAGGAGATGTTGACGATGGCGCCGGACCCGCGTTCGCGCATTCCTGGCAGGACGGCCTTGATCATTGCGACCGGGCCGAAGAAATGCGTTTCGAACAGAGCGCGAACTTCGGCGTCTTCGCCCTCTTCGATGGCCGCGCGGTAACCGTAGCCGGCGTTGTTGACCAGCACGTCGATGCCACCGAACCGCTCCTCGGCCTGCTGTACGGCCTCCTTGACCTGCTCCGGCTCCGTCACGTCAATGGTCACTGCCAGCACCTGGTCCGGGGTTTCCTCCGCAAGATCGTTGACGGTGGCGACGTCGCGGGCCGTGACGACTGCGTTGTGGCCGGCGTGGATGACGACTTCAGCTAACGCGCGTCCAAGCCCTGTCGAGCAACCGGTGATGAACCAGGTGGACAACTCGAAAGTTCCTTCCGGTCGCGGTCGCGGTCGCCAAGAGACCTACCAGAACTGCTGATTGTCTTGTAATGCAGCCTATTTCAGCGCTTCTTCGTTAGAAGCCCATCTTCTGGCACTTGACGACTCGATTCTGGCAAAACATTCCACTGCCGGTCCAGTCTTTGGCGCCGGGTACGCCGAAGTTATTGGGCGTATCCGTTGAGCGGTAATCCTGGGTCAGCGGCGGGTTGATGGCGACGAAGTAGTCTTCGATCAACGGCGGCGTCGTGTCCTCGGGGTCCGCGTTGGCCACGCCGGCGCTGCCGATTGCGGCCGCAACTCCGATCAGGCTGGCGGCAATTCCCGCAGCAAATTTCTGAAGGCTCATTGGTCGCCCTCTCCGCTTCTGGCGCAAATGATGGGGCATGTCAATTATACGTGCAATCGGGTGTGCGATCCGAGCCTGCCGAGTATTCATCGCAAACCGGCTACGAACGCGCAACAACTCCGGTCAGGTCATCCAGCAAAGCGCTCACCGCCTCGGAACTGTACCTAGCGTGTAATCCGTGGTGCGCATGTCCGCGGTCGTACGTCGTGCTGCGGTTCTCGCTGTCTGTCTCGCGCTACCGGTGGCGCCTCCGTCGGCGGCCGCCGATCCCACCTCACAGCCGGTCGGCGCCGCGGCATCGGCGGACGGTGCGGTAGCGCCCGGTACGCCTGCGCGGCTGACCACGCCGGACGGCTGGATCCTGGCACTCGGGGCGAAAGACGAGAAACACGTACCGGTGGCACCGCTGACCACAGCCGTATCGTCTCGCGAATACCTGTCCAGCGGAATATTCGTCGCTTCCCTGACCGGTCCGGAAACCCCGCACGGCATTCTCGAAGTCGGGTATGAGATCGGCTGCGGCATCGACATGAGCACCGCCAATGGCGTCACCATGGCCAACGGCGGCGGCGTCTCACCATCCCTCGGCGCGGTACTGCCGTTCGGGCCCGGCGAGCCGTTCCAGCTCTTACCGATAATCAGCGCGCAGTCCAATAGCCTGGTCAGCGTAGGGCTCAAGCCCGGATTCGTCGTGGTGGTGCCGGTGGTCAGGAAGGAATTCAAGGGACCAAATCCGTGGATCATGATCGACAAGTTCCACATGAAGATCGACGGCTGTGTCGGCCAGTCGTTCGTCCGGTCCTACTCGACCCTGACCCGTATCACCGACGAATCCGACGTGGTGCTGTCCTATGTCGGTTCGACCAAGGCGGTCTGATACCGCGCACCGAGATTCGGCACGGTGTTGCAACCGCGTTGATGGGCGGCGGTGGTGGCACGGCGGATGGGCAGGATCAGCGGCACGAAAAGTATCTGGTCCAACAGGATCGGCGTGATCAGGCGGTTGTGCACGAACGCGAAGGAACTCTTGGTGACGGGGTCGGCCCAACCGATAGTGCCGCCCAGCCCGGCGTGCCCGTAGCCGCGCAGCAGGCCAGGTACCGGTGACCCGTGGTAGCCCAGATTGAACGACATCGGAACGATCAAGTTCAGGTCCGGCCGCAAACTGGTCTTGCCGAGCAGGCCGGCCGCCAATTCGGTTGACAGCAGCTGTGTTTGGTCGATCCGGCCGTCGTTGGCCAAAGCGCCGTACATCTTGGCCAGCCCGCGCGCGGTGACCACGGCATTGACCGAGGGGATCTCGCTGTCCAGGAACGGTGTGTCGCCCTGGATCAAAGAAGTGATTCCGGGGACGTACATGGCGCCCAAACCGCCGGCCACCGGCAGCTCCGCAAGCCGGGGTGCGAGCAGGTCGAACAGTGGGTTGGCCCGGGTGCTCTGGGGGAACATGATTTGCGCGGCTGTGGTTGGCGCCCCGGCCGGCGGACGTCCGAGGTGCAACCCGTCGGTGTCGAGGGTCTGGGCGATCTCGGTGCGGAACAACTCGCGCATGCCCTTGCCCGTGATCGCCCGCGCCAGTCCCGACGTGAGCCATCCGTAGGTGAACGCGTGATAGGCCGCCCGGCCCGCGTGTCGACCTACGGGCGCGGCCGCCATGCGCTGTTCCATCAGCCGGTGGTCCAAAAGCTCTTCCTGGCTGACGCCACCTAAATCCGACAAACCCGACTTGTGCGCGAGCATGTCGCGCACGGTGATCTCGGACTTTCCGTTGGCGCCGAATTCCGGCCAGTACTGCGCCACCGGAGCGTCGTAGGAGAGTTGTCCGCGGTCGACGAGCCGGTGCAGGACGGTTGCCGCTATGCCCTTGCTCGCGGAAAAGACCATCGTCCCGGTGTCAGCCGTCCACGGCACCTCACCGTGCCGGTCCGACCAACCGGTCCACACGTCGACAACCGGTTGGCCGTCTACGTACACCGACAGGGCTCCGCCGCCGAATCGCGGTCCGCCGGAAAATATCTTCGCAAAGGTCTGCACCGCGCAGGAGAAGCGAGGGTCGGCGGCACCGTGTACGCGTGCTGGCAGCCCGTTGCCGGCCTCTAGGAGGGCTAGTTGCGTCATGATTTGAGACCCGGGCATCGCTGGAACATGAGAATCATATTACCAGCGGGTGGAAATACTATTCTTCGTGTGCAGTGGTCAGTCTTCCAACGCGCGGCCGACGATCAACGGATCAGGCACACCCACCAGTTCGTAGTCCTTGTCCTCGTAGTCGAATTTGTCGAGTAGGTGACGCATGGCGTTGATGCGGGCCCGCTTCTTGTCGTTGCTTTTCACCACGATCCAAGGCGCGAAGTCGGTGTCGGTTGCTGCGAACATCTCCTCCTTGGCCGCTGTGTAGGCGTCCCACTTGTTCACCGACTCCATATCCATCGGCGAGAATTTCCATTGCTTGACGGGGTCGACAAGGCGAATCGCAAACCGAGTGCGTTGCTCGTGGGGCGACACCGAGAACCACAGCTTGGTGAGCTTGATGCCGTCGTTGACCAGAAGCTTCTCGAATGCCGGTGCCTGCTCGAGGAAATTCGGCGTGCTGCTCGGGCGTGCAGAATCCCATCACCTTCTCCACGCCGGCCCGGTTGTACCACGAGCGGTCGAACAGCACCATTTCACCGGCGGCCGGCAGGTGGGTCACGTAACGCTGGAAGTACCACTGTGTCTGTTCGCGCTCGGAAGGTTTTTCCAGTGCCACCACCCGGGCGGTCCGGGGGTTCAGGTGCTCCATGAACCGCTGAATGGTGCCGCCTTTGCCGGCGGCGTCGCGTCCCTCGAACAGGATCATGTGCCGGGTGCCGGTGCGTCTGCTGTGATTCTGCAACTTGAGCAGTTCTATCTGTAGCCGGCGTTTGAGCCACTCGTATTCATCCCGGGACATCCGGTGGTCGTATGGATAGCGTTCGCGCCAGGTCTCGACCGGGTTGCCCTGACGGTCGAGCAGGACAGGTTCGTCGCCATCCTCGTCATCGACGGTGTAACCGTGCTCGGGCGTTGAAAGGGTGTCCAGATCTATCTCTGCCATGATTCCAAGCTATGCGCTGAGCCGAAAAACATTGTCCTGCAGATCATTCGACGATAGCTAGGGCAGCGTTGAACGCGGGTGTGGCGAACGCATACGTGTCCCGGGATCGCCGTCGGTACGCGTTCCGCGCGAACTCGAATATGAGCGAGACAGAAAAATCCAAACAATTTGCCGGGATTCATCCCGCTGTTGAGAAGACGCGTCTAATATACCGGGATTGTTTCTGCTAGAGGTATTGACCGGTGAGTTTGCTGAGTGTGATGTGCACGGCACGTCGGCTCTCGGCATTTGGCGCTATTTCCCTACCGACGGGAGATCGAGATGTCGTCCTTCGTGATCGTTTCGCCGGACGCGGTGGCGGCCGCCGCGCAGGATCTGACCGGCTTGGGGACGGCGCTTCAGGCCGCCAACGCGGCGGCGGCGGGTTCGACGACATCGCTGCTGGCAGCGGCACAGGATGAGGTGTCTGCGGCGATCGCCTCGTTGTTGGGCAGCTATGGCCGGGAGTATCAGGCGCTGAGCGCGCAGGCGTCCGTGTTTCATGCCGATGTGGTGCGTGCGTTGCACCTGGGCGCGGCCAGCTATGCCGCGGCCGAGGCTGCCGGCGCCTCGCCACTCGAGGCCGTGCAGCGAACCATCTTGGACGCCATCAATGCCCCCACCACTGTGTTGTTGGGTCGGCCGCTGATCGGTGACGGCGCCAATGGTGCACCGGGTACCGGCGCGGCCGGGGGCGCCGGCGGGATCTTGTGGGGCAACGGGGGTAACGGCGGTTCGGGCGGCATCGGTGAGTCCGGTGGGGCTGGTGGTGACGCCGGGTTCTTCGGCAATGGCGGCTTAGGTGGAGCCGGCGGTTCTGGTGCAGCCGGTGCGGTGGGCGGGGTCGGTGGACGTGGTGGTGCCGGCGGGTTCTTGGGCGGTTTCGGCGGGACCGGTGGTGCCGGCGGGCTCGGCGGTAGCGGCACTGACACCTTGGCCGCCGGTGCAGGCGGGGTCGGCGGCGCCGGCGGGTTGGGCAGAGCGCTGACTTTCTACACCGGCGGCGCGGGTGGCGCCGGCGGCATCGGCGGTACCGGTGTCGACGGCGTGGCCCTTGGCGTGGGAGCGGCGGGTGGCTCCGGCGGCGTCGGCGGAGCGGGCGGAGTCGGCGGCGCCAGCATTGGTCTGTTCGGTGGCGGCGGGTCCGGCGGCGTCGGTGGCGCCGGTGGTGTTGGCGGTCTGGGTGCTGACGGCGGCGCCGGTCCAAACTCGTTGACCGCTGGCGGTCTTGGCGGTGGCGGCGGTACTGGCGGTGATGCCGGGACCGGCGGCGCCGGTGGATCCGGCGGAATGTTCGGGGTGGCAGGCGCATCCGCGAGTGCGGGTATGGGCGGCGACGGCGGCGCCGGCGGGCAAGGCGGCGCGGGTTACAACGGGTCGGCGGTTCCGGGCGCTTCCGGTGGCCAAGGAGGCAATGGCGGTGGCGGCGGAACGGGTGGCAGCGGAAGCATCAATGGCAACGGCGGCCGGGGCGGTCAGGGCGGCACGGGCGGCGCTGGGTTCGACGCGACCGGTTTGACTACCGGCGTCAACGGCGGCAACGGCGGCGGGGGCGGTAACGGCGGAGCCGGCGGGGTGGCCGGCAGCGGTGGAGTCGGCGGCTTTGACGGTAACGGTGGCGCCGCGGGTGAGGGTGGCGCCGGCGGTCGGGGTGCGAACAACGTTGCCGGTGGCGATGGCGGTGACGGCGGCGATGGCGGGGGTGGCGGCACCGGCGGCGTCGCTGGCGGAGTAAGTGGCACCCGAGGTGCCGATGGCGCGGGCGGCCGCGCCGGTGACGGCGGAAACGGGGGTACCGGACTTACCGGTACGTCGACAGATGACGGGGGTCAGGGCGGTCGGGGCGGTACCGGTGGTACCGGTGGTGATGCCGGTGGTGCGAATGTCGCCGCTGGTGACGGCGGCCACGGTGGCCGCGGCGGTATAGGCGGCGCCGGGTATGACCAGCCGGCGAACTCCGGCGGCACGCCCCTGGACGGCGGTAAGGGCGGCAAGGGCGGGAGCGCTGCTGTCAACGAGGCGTTCGTGTCCACTGTTCGCGCGGCGAGTTCCTTTGGACGAACT
>NZ_LZLQ01000039.1 GCF_001673315.1 Mycobacterium asiaticum
GCGCTGACCACGACGAACAGTGCGTTGAGATTGGCGTCCTTACCCTGCTTGGGCGCGGTGCCGAGCACCACGGCGCGTGTCGGGGGCCGCGGTGCCGAAGGCAGCCGAGGCTTCGCCGACGACCTCGGCGTCACCGAACCAGGTGGCACCGGCGGTAACGGCGGCACCGGCGGTGATGGCGGCACCGGTGGCGACGGCGGTGGCATGACCGGCGCGAAGGGCACCGACGGGGTCGGTGGCAACGGCGGTGAGGGCGGCAAGGGCGGCGCCGGCGCAGACGGCTTCCTGCACGTCCCCGCCACCGGCGGCGGCAAGGGCGGCACCGGGGGCACCGGCGGCAACGCCGGCGGCGATTTGGTGGCCGCGGGTGCCGGCGGCAAGGGCGGTGAGGGCGGCAGGGGCGGTTTCGGGCCCGATTGGTCGTCGGTGGCGGGCTTCGGCCACGGCGGCGGTGACGCCGGTGCCGGCGGTAATGGCGGTACCGGCGGGACACCAGGCACCGGCGGTCTCGGCGGTGCCTACGGCGATGGCGGCGACGGCGGGGCCGGTGGCGCCGGTGGCGGTGGTTCAAACGGCGGCATCGACGGTTTCTCCACAGATGCGGAGAGCAACGGTGGTGGTGGCGGACGTGGCGGCGACGGCGGTGACGGCGGTACGGCTGGTGGTGCGGGCGCCAAAGCCGGTGCCGGCGGCCAGGGCGGAGAAGGCGGTGACGGCGGCGACGGTATCGGTCCCAGGCCCGGGTTCGGCCACGGCGGTAACGGCGGCCGAGGCGGTGATGGCGGCGACGGCGGTGACGCTCCGATGGGGGCGACCTACGGCGACGGCGGCAAGGGCGGTGCCGGCGGTGAGGCCGGCAACGGATATAACGCCGCGGCTCTGACGAACGCCCAGGCCGGCGGCAATGGCGGGGTCGGCGGCGATGGTGGTACTGGCGGGGCGGCCGGCGGTCTAGGTGGCCACTACGGCGACGGTGGCGACGGTGGTGCCGGCGGTATCGGCGGCGACGGCGCCGACAATTCGCCGAACGTCAACCTTGGTGCCGGGGGCATTGGAGGTAACGGCGGTGCCGGCGGTAGCGGTGGTGACACCCTTGGCGCGGGCGCCAAGGGCGGTCGCGGCGCCGGGGGCGGTGCCGCCGGTGACGGCGGAAACGGCTCCGCCGCCGCCGCCGGCGGCTCAGGTGGTAACGGTGGCCGAGGCGGGGCCGGCGGCAACGGAGGGGCCGCCCCGGTAGGCGGGACTAACGGTGATGGCGGCCAGGGCGGCGCTGGCGGTGACGGCGGTAACGGTGGGGATTCGGCTCGCGGCCAGAGCAATCCGGACGAGGGACCCGCTAACGGCGGTGGTGCGGGTCGCCCGGG
>NZ_LZLQ01000040.1 GCF_001673315.1 Mycobacterium asiaticum
GAGCGCACCGCGATGATGCCCAAGCGCCGACGCACCCGCGCCCAAGACCGCGCCTACCGCGTCGACGCCGAACGCCGACACAACCGCCAAGCTCGCCAAGCGGCCCGGCAGCCGGCCATCTCGGGCTACGCAGCCGCCAGTTCGTCTCCGGATCGGGGCGGCGAACCGCCGCCCTTCGACGACCCGCCACCTTTCTAGGTAGGCCAGGAACTAGCCGTGCCGCGGTAGTTCGCATTCGGTGGGCCGCAGAAGTCCGAGTTCGATCCGGCCAACAAGACGAAATAGCCCTCGCCTTTGCGATCGCTGTACGGCGGGTAGCTCCACCCGCTGTTGCACATTGACGTCGGCGTGCCCACCGTCGCCCGCCGCCAGGCATTCTTTACGCACGCCTTCAGGGCTTCGATGTCCTTTACCCCGCCCTTGGCGATCACCAGCATGCCGCCGCCCCACTGCCCGTCGGCCCGACGGTAGGCGCGGGCCCCGAATCCGGATCCGTTCGTCTGACAGCCCAGTGCCCGCTGCAGCGGCTGAAAGACGGTGGCGAGGTCGCGATTGGTGAGACCGGCTGCCGCGCTGATGAATTGAGCGGCGTCATTGCCGTCGGCCTCTTGAATGTTGGGATCGTGAAAGGTGAACAGCTGTTGGGCTATCGCGGCGTCGGCGCCGCCGCCCACCACCGGGCCGCTCCCAGTCGAATTCATCGGCGGCAACCCGCCGGTCGGGTCAGCGTCGGCTACGGACGCCAGAGCAACGGAAACTCCGACGGCAATGATAAGGCTCGCAACAACATTCATCGGTTACCTTTCTATCGGAATGCAGCCAGTCCGGTGAAGGCTTGACCAAGAACGAGCTGATGCATTTCCGGCGTGCCTTCGTAAGTGAGCACCGACTCCAGGTTGACCATGTGCCTGATCACCGGGTACTCCAGCGAAATCCCGTTGCCGCCCAATATGGTTCGTGCGGTGCGGCAGATCTCGATCGCCTCCCGGGTGTTGTTGAGCTTGCCGAAGCTGACCTGGTCGGGTCGCAGCCCGACGCCGTCCTTGAGCCGGCCCAGGTGCAGCGACAATAGTTGGCCTTTGTGTAGTTCGACGGCCATGTCGACGAGCTTGGCCTGGGTCAGTTGGAATCCGGCGATCGGACGACCGAACTGGGTGCGCTCGGTCGCGTATTCCAGTGCGGACTGCCAGGCCGAGCGTGCGGCGCCCATCGACCCCCAGACGATTCCGTAGCGCGCCTCCGACAGGCAGGCCAATGGTCCTTTGAGTCCGGTGGCACCGGGCAGCAAAGCGTCCTCTGGCACCCGCACGTCGTCCATTACCAGTTCGCTGGTTATCGAGGCCCGCAGCGACAACTTGTGGTGGATGGTGTTGGCCGTGAAGCCGGGAGTATCGGTCGGGACGAGAAATCCGCGGATGCCTTCATCGGTCGCGGCCCACACGATCGCGACGTCGGCGATCGAACCGTTGGTGATCCACATTTTCCGGCCGTTGAGCACCCAATCCGAACCGTCGCGGCGCGCCCGCGTTTTCATCGCCGCCGGATCGGATCCGACGTCGGGCTCGGTCAACCCGAAGCAGCCGACTAGTTCACCCGCCGCCATGCCGGGCAGCCACTGCTGCTTCTGCTCTTCGGAACCGTTATTCCAGATCGCGAACATCGCCAGTGAACCCTGCACCGACACCAGGGACCGGATTCCCGAGTCGGCGGCCTCGAGTTCCAGGCACGCCAGGCCATAGTGAACGGCGGACGCTCCGCCGCATCCATAGCCGTCCAGATGCATTCCCAAAAGTCCCAGTGCGCCGAACTGTTTAGCCAATTCGCGGGCGACCGGCAGGTCACCGTCTTCGAACCACTGGCCCACGTGCGGGAGCACATGCTCGGCGCAGAATGAGCGAACGGTGTCCCGGACGGCGATCTCGTCGTCGGACAACGATGCGTCCAACCCGAGCGGGTCATAGGGATCAAACGAGGGCATTGATGCAGCGGTGCTCATGCCTCAATCCTGCCCCGGCCCGGTATTCTCGCTGCATGCAACCACGGCGGGGGCCGGCCTGGCTGGGCTGGCTGGTGACGGACGTGGTGGCGGTTCTGGTGTTTTGCGCCCTCGGTCGCCGTAGTCACGACGAAGGCATCACGGTCAGTGGACTCGCAACCACGGCATGGCCGTTTCTGACTGGAACGGCTGTGGGCTGGCTGTTGTCACGCGGCTGGCGCCGGCCGACGGCGCTGGCTCCTACCGGCGTGATCGTGTGGGTATCGACCGTGCTGATCGGCATGCTGCTGCGAAAAGTCAGTTCGGCCAGCGTGGCGGTCGCATTCGTGGCGGTCGCATCGACGGTGACCGCCGTGTTTCTGCTCGGTTGGCGCGCCGCCGTTCAGCTTCGCGCCCGGCGCCGCTCGGACCGCTGATCAGGCCGAACGCGATGGTACGCGAGGACGGTGACACCTGGGACCAGGCCACCGGCGTGGGAATCACGGCGACATTCAGCGCCGTCGCCAGGGCGGTAGCCACCCAAAAAGGCCTGATCAACGATCCGTTCGCCGAGCCATTGGTGCGGGCCGCCGGCATCGAGTACTTCAGCCGGTTGATCGAGGACCAGCAGTACGCGACCGACGGCGGGGACAACCCGATGGTGTCCGGGATGATCAACGTGCTCGCGGTACACGGCCGGTTTCTGGACGACTTCTTGTCCAGCGCCGCCCAGTCGGGAATCCGCCAAGTGGTGAACCTGGGCGCCGGTCTGGACACGCGGGCCTTTCGGCTGTGGTGGCCGTCGGGAACGACGGTGTACGAACTCGATCAGCCTCGGGTGGTGGATTTCAGGGACCACGTGTTGCGGGGTCTGGGTGCCAAGCTGACCACCAACCGGTGTGTAGTAGGCGTCGATCTCCGCGATGACTGGTTCAGCGCTTTGCAGCGAGTTGGATTCGACCCGACCGAACGTGCGGTGTGGGTCGCCGAGAACCTATTCGTCGGCTACCTGCCGCCGGATGCGCAGGATCGGTTGTTGCGTCAGGTCAGCTCCGCGTCCGTGGCCGGCAGCTGGTTTGCGGCGGACCACCTGCCCTGGACGCCGGCGCAGCTGCAGGAAGGACACGCCTTCTTCGATGGTTGGCGCCGAGGGGGTTTGGACATCGACTTGGCCAAGATCACGTATGCGGCCGAATTCCGTTCGGTGTCAGAGTATTTGGCCGCCCACGGTTGGCTTACCACCGACCGGACGCTGGTCGATCTGCGCACCGCCATCGGGTTGGGGCGTCGAGGGGTGACGTCGCACGATCTGTCGGTCACACCCCGGTACGTCACGGCAGCTTTAGCCGCGGGTGGTGACGGGAACGGGTCAAGTGGCAATCGCTAGATCGGGCCCGTTGCAGTTCGTGCCGGCCGCCCTGGACGATCCATTGGCTCAACCGCTCCTCTTGGCGTTGGCCGATGAGTACGCGGAGCGCTACGGCGGTGAGCCGGCACGGTATCTGGCGTGGCTCGTCGACAGTCCGGACGGTGAATTCGCCCACCCACACGGAGGCATGTTGATCGGCGTGCTGGACGGGAAGCCGGTAACCGGGGGCGCGTTCTGCCGGTTCGACGAAGAGACTGCCGAACTCAAGCGGGTCTGGACCCATCGCGAACACCGCCGCCGCGGCTACGCCAGGGTGCTCTTGGCAGCGCTGGAATCACAGATCGCTGCCCGCGGTTACAGCAGGGTGTACCTCATCACCGGTGACCGTCAGCCCGAGGCCGAAGAGCTGTACCACGCGACCGGCTACACCCGGTTGGCAGAACCGCTGCCCGCCCGCGGCCCCGTGTTCCCAGTCGCGTTCCTGAAAATCCTCGAACGGGGACAGCCGTGACGTTTCATCTCGGCGTCGCCCTGGACGGGTATGGCTGGCACACCCACGCCTGGCAACTGTCCGCCGATACCCGCTCGGTGCTCAGCGGGCACTACTGGGCCGATCTGGCGCGCACCGCCGAGCGCGGACTCCTGGATTTCCTGACAATCGATGACACCTTGATGCCGCAGATCGGTCGGAGTTCGCGAATACATCCGGACCGTCTGGCCGGACGGGGCGACGCGGTGCTGGTCGCCGCTCGCATCGCTCCGGTTACCCAGCACATCGGGTTGATCCCGGTGGCCACGGTCACCCATACCGAACCGTTCCATGTATCCAAAGCCATTGCCACACTTGATCATGTGTCCCATGGTCGGGCGGGCTGGCAGCCGCGGGTCAGTGGCACCGCGCACGAAGCGGCATTGTTCGGACGCCGATCCGTCGACTCGGCCGCGCTGTTCGACGAAGGTGTCGAGTTCGTCGACGTGGTGCGAAGGCTATGGGACAGCTGGGAGGACGATGCGGTGATCCGCGACGTTGCCACTGGACGCTACGTCGACCGAGACAAGCTGCACTACATCGATTTCACCGGGAAGTATTTCTCCGTCAAAGGCCCGTCCATCACACCTCGCCCACCGCAAGGCCAGCCGGTGGTCGTTGCCCTGGCGCACGCCACACCCGTTTACCACTTCGCGGCGGCGACCTCCGACGTCATCTTCGTCACGCCCTCCGATGAAGCCGCCGCGGTTGGCATCCTCGATGAAGTGCGTGGCATCAGCGGGAGCTTGAAAGTCTTTGCCGACATCGTTGTTTCGTTTCATGGGCAGGACGACTTCCGATCCGACACCTGGGTGTGGGCGGGCACGCCCGCGGAGTTGGTGGACATGCTGCTGGGGTGGCAGCGCGCGGGCTACCACGGCGCCCGGTTGCGTCCGTCCGTCAACGCAACCGATCTTCCGGTCATCGCCGAACAGGTGGTGCCGCTCTTACAACGTGCCAAGCAGTTTCGCACTGCTTACCGAGATTCGGAGACATTACGTGAACGGCTCGGCCTGCCGGTGGCGCCCAATCGGTATGTGGCGGTGAACCGATGATCCCGCTGTCGATCCTGGATCTGGCCCCGATCAGCGCCGGTAGTGACGCGGCCACCGCATTACGCAACACCATCGAACTCGCCCAGCGCGCCGAGCAGTGGGGGTTCAAACGGTACTGGGTCGCCGAGCATCACTTCGTGAGTGTGGCGAGTTCGTCACCGGCGGTGTTGATCGGCCAGATTGCGGCTGCTACCAACCGAATTCGCGTCGGTGCCGGGGCGGTCCAGTTGGGTTACACCACCGCCATCTCAGTCGTCGAGAACTTCGGCATGCTTGATGCGTTCTACCCGGGCCGGATCGATCTGGGTGTCGGTCGGTCCGGGCAGCGACGATCGGATGAGCGCAAACCCAGGAAGCCAAGAGAACCGCGGCCGCCCCGCCAGTGGCATGAGGTCGACGGCGTGGTGGTGCCGACTCCATTCAACCTGCGCGGATTACTCGACCTGGATCGGTTGCAGGCCACCATGTCGATTCTGCAGCAGCCCGAGGCGGTTTCGCCCGACTTCGCCGAGCAGGTCGGTGACATTGTCGCCTTCCTTGACGGCCGCTATCGTGTCGGCGAGTTCGACGTACACGCGATGCCCGGCGAGCATTCCGGGCTGCGTCCGTGGATCTTCGGCAGCAGCAGAGGGCAGAGCGCGCGGGTAGCCGGTGCCCTGGGACTACCGTTCGTCGCCAGCTACCACATCACGCCCGCGACCGCTCTCGAGGCCGTCGAGGCTTATCGCGACACATTCGTACCGTCGGCGGCATTGGCGCGGCCCTACGTAGTGGTCTCGGCCGACATCGTGGTCGCCGACGACACCGCCACCGCCCAGCGCCTGGCTGCCGGCTACGGCCACTGGGTCTACTCCATCCGAACTGGCATCGGCGCCATGCCCTACCCAGACTCGGACGATTGCGGACCGCTCACCGAAGAACAGTTGAAAGTCGTAAAAGACCGTATCGCAACACAATTCGTCGGAAATCCGGATGAGGTAGCCGAACGTCTGGAGGCGTTGCAACGAGTCACCGGAGCCGACGAGCTCGTTGTCACCTCGGTGACCCACCGGCACCAGGACCGGTTGCGTTCACACGAGCTGATCGCCCAACGGTTGGGGGATAACCCCATGATTCGCAAGCTCATTCATTTGGCGGCGCACTTCCCAGGGGTCAACAACACCACGGTGTGGACCGACCCGACGGCGGGCAGCCAGATCGATTTCGACTCGTTCGTCCACCTGGCTCGCACCGCCGAACGTGGATTATTCGACTTCTTCTTCCTGGCCGAAGGGCTGCGACTGCGCGAGCACCGCGGCCGGATACACGACCTGGACGTGGTCGGCCGGCCCGACACTTTCACTGTGCTGGCAGCGCTGGCCGGAGTCACCGAACGCATCGGGCTGACCGGGACCATCAACACGACCTTCAACGAACCATTCGAAGTGGCAAGGCAATTCGCGACGCTCGACCATTTGTCGGAGGGACGTGCCGGCTGGAACATCGTCACGTCATCGGATGCCTTTACCGGTGCAAACTTTCGGCGTGGCGGTTTCCTGCACCATGCCGACCGCTACCGGCGGGCCGACGAATTCCTCACGGTGGCCCGAAAGTTCTGGGACAGTTGGGCTCCGAAAGCCGTGGTGGCCGATAGCAAGACCGGTGTCTACGTTGACCCGGACGGGATACGTAGCGTCCAACATTCGGGCGCGCAGTTCGACGTGCGCGGTTTCGCGACGCTGCCGGCGGGACCGCAGGGCCATCCGGTGCTGCTGCAAGCCGGCGACTCCGACGAGGGCCGGACGTTCGGCGCCCGATATGCCGACGCTCTGTTCACCCTGCACGGGTCACTGGAAGACGGTCAGCGGTACTACGCCGACGTGAAGGGCCGAGCGCGGGCCGCAGGCCGGGATCCGGAGCAGCTCAAGGTTTTTCCGGCGGCGACGTTCGTCCTCGGGGACACCGACGACGAGGCGCAGGACAAAGCCCGTCAGATTCGCTACCAGCAGGTGAGCGGCGCGACGGCGATCACGATGCTCGAGCAGGTGTGGGGTCGCGAACTCACCGATTTCGACCCCGACGGGCCGTTGCCCGATTTCGATCCGATAGTCGACAGCGATATCACCCAGGGCCGCGTTCGACACGGCGACCCGGTAGCGGTGGCGCGACGATTCCGGGAACGTGCGGAGGCGGAAAAGCTTTCCATCCGGGAGTTGGTCATCGCGGTGACCAGCAGACAGCAATTCGTCGGCACGGCCGGCCATATTGCCGACGAGATGGACCGATACGTCCAAGCCGATGCCTGCGACGGGTTCATCCTGGTGCCACATTTGACGCCGCACGGCCTGGACGAATTCGTAGACCAAGTGGTGCCACTCTTGCAGGAGCGTGGCGTGTACCGCAGCGAGTACCCCGGGACAACGCTGCGGGAGAACCTGGGGATCTAGCGAGCCTTCCGCAGCGCGGCATCTGTCGCTTCGCGGATCGGACCTCGCCACAGTGGGCCGTGCCCGGGCGCCAGGATCTCGGTGTCCACCTGGGCCAGTGCCGATAGCGTGCGGATGCAGGTTTCCTGGCTGTAGCTGAAGATCGCCGGCAGCAGCTGTGGCCCGTCGTCAGGGATCAGCGGGTGCCCGGTGACCAGCGCATCGCCACTGGCCAGCACGCCGTCGACCAGATATGAGCAATGCCCGTTTGTGTGGCCGGGACTGAAAACAGGCTTCGGGTTGCCCGGTAACCCGGCGGCGATGTCAGCCGTCAACGGCTGGGCGGTCGGAATCCCGTCACGGATCAAGCCGCCACTGCGCATTACGTGGGCGGTCCACACCGCCCACCGCGGCCGCCACAGGCGCAACGCAAGATCGCTGATTTTCACCTGCTCCAGATATTCACGCTTGGCATGTGCCACTTCATCGGCGTGGCAATACACCGGGACGCCATGTTCGCGAGCGAGCCAGATCGCGGTGCCCAGGTGGTCGATATGAGCGTGGGTGAGCAGAATGGCGCGCAGGTCGCTGGGGCCGAAGCCCAGCCTGCGCAGCGAGGTCAGCACCTCCTCGCGGTCGCCCGGATAGCCGGCGTCGATCAACATGACGCCGCTGTCGTCGGTGACCAGCACCCAATTCACCGCGGGTCCGTGCGCGAGGTGAACGTTGTCGGTGATCTGGATCAGCTGAGCCATGACCGACAGCCTAGGAGTAGAAAGAAACAGTGGCTGAACTCAAACTCGGATACAAAGCATCCGCTGAGCAATTCGCACCCCGTGAGCTCGTTGAATTGGCTGTTCTTGCCGAAGCGCACGGTATGGACAGCGCCACCGTCAGTGACCACTTCCAGCCGTGGCGGCATAAGGGCGGGCACGCGCCGTTCTCGCTGGCCTGGATGACCGCGGTAGGTGAACGTACCGAGCGGCTACAGCTGGGCACATCGGTACTCACCCCGACGTTCCGGTACAACCCGGCCGTCGTGGCCCAGGCTTTCGCGACCATGTCGTGCCTGTACCCGAACCGCATCTTCCTCGGCGTGGGCACGGGTGAGGCGTTGAACGAGATCGCGACCGGCTACGAGGGTCACTGGCCGGAGTTCAAGGAGCGATTTGCCCGGCTGCGGGAATCGGTACGGCTGATGCGCGAATTATGGCGCGGCGACCGCGTCGACTTCGACGGCGAGTATTACCGGACCAAAGGCGCCTCGATCTACGACGTGCCCGAAGGCGGTGTGCCCGTGTACATCGCCGCTGGTGGACCCGCGGTGGCCAAGTACGCCGGCCGTGCCGGCGACGGCTTCATCTGCACGTCCGGAAAGGGTGAGGAGCTCTACACCGAGAAGCTGATCCCGGCCGTCAAAGAGGGCGCGGCCATCAACGACCGCAACCTCGACGACATCGACAAGATGATCGAAATCAAGATCTCTTACGACACCGACCCGGATCTGGCCTTGGAGAACACCCGGTTCTGGGCGCCGTTGTCGCTCTCGGCCGAGCAGAAGCACAGCATCGACGACCCGATCGAGATGGAGAAGGCCGCCGACGCCCTACCCATCGAACAGATCGCCAAGCGGTGGATCGTGGCATCCGACCCGGACGAGGCCGTGGAGAAGGTCGGACAGTATGTGACGTGGGGCCTCAATCACTTGGTATTCCACGCGCCGGGCCACGACCAGCGTCGGTTCCTGGAGCTGTTCGAAAAGGACCTCGCGCCCAGGCTGCGCAAACTTGGCTGACAACCAGGCCGCGCCCGCCAGCATCTATATTGCAGCGCCCGAACCGGAGACCGGCAAGTCGACGATTGCGCTCGGGCTGCTGCACCGGCTGGCTGCGACTGTCGCCAAAGTCGGTGTCTTCCGGCCGATTACGCGGCCAGGCCCCGACCGCGACTACATCCTCGAGTTGCTGTTGCAGCACTCCACGGTCGATCTGCCCTATGAGCGATGCGCCGGTGTGACCTATCAGCAATTGCATGACGACAGGGATGGCGCGATCATCACGGTCGTCGATCGGTACCACGCGATGGCATCGGAGTGCGACGCCGTGGTGATCGTCGGCAGCGACTATTCCGATGTGGGCAGTCCGGCGGAGTTGTCGGTCAACGCCCGCATCGCGGTGAACCTGGGCGCACCAGTGCTGTTGACTGTGCGCGCCAAGGGTCGCACCGCCGACGAGATCGCGGGCGTCGTCGAAGTGTGTCTGGCCGAGTTGTCCGCGCAGCGCGCTCACACCGCGGCAGTGGTAGCCAATCGGTGTGCGCCGAAGGAGCTGACGGAGGTCGCCGAAGCGCTGGAACAGTTCACGCCGCGGGGGTATGTCTTGCCCGAAGAACCGCTGCTGGCGGCGCCGACGGTGGCCGAATTGACCGCGGCGGTGAACGGGACGCCGGTGCGCGGAGACGAACAGTTGACCCAGCGCGAGGTGATGGGCGTGATGGTCGCCGGGATGACGGCCGACCACGTGCTGGAACGCCTGCGCGACGGGATGGCGGTGATCACTCCCGGCGACCGGTCGGACGTGGTGCTCGCCGTCTCCAGTGCCCATGCGGCGCAAGGGTTTCCGTCCCTGTCGTGCATCGTCCTCAACGGCGGGTTCGATTTGCATCCGTCGATCGCGTCCCTCGTCGAGGGGTTGCGGTTGCGCTTGCCGATCATCGCCACCACGCTGGGGACCTACGATACGGCCAGCGCGGCGGCTTCGGCGCGCGGTCGGATGACCGCATCTTCGCAACGTAAGATCGACACCGCGCTGGAATTGATGGGTCGACACGTCGACGTCGCAGATCTGCTGGAGCAGCTCGCCATACCGATTCCGACCGTCACCACACCGCAGATGTTCACCCACCAGTTGCAGGAACGGGCCAGATCGGACCGTCAGCGCATCGTGCTGCCCGAGGGCGAGGACGATCGCATCCTCAGATCGGCCGGCCGACTGCTGCAACGCTCCGTTGCCGACCTCACGATCTTGGGCGACGAGGCTCAAGTGCGCTCGCGCGCAGCGGAACTCGGAGTCAGCCTGGACGACGCAACGGTGATTGACCCGCGCACCAGTGAACTGCATGACCAGTTCGCGGAGCAGTACGCCGAACTTCGCAGCGCCAAAGGCGTCACACTTGAGCAGGCTCGAGAAACACTCAGTGATGCAACATATTTCGGCACTATGTTGGTACACAATGGTTTTGTGGACGGCATGGTGTCCGGCGCTGTGCACACCACCGCGCACACCGTCCGTCCGGCGCTGGAGATCATCCGTACGGTTCCTGACGTGTCGACGGTATCGAGCATCTTTTTGATGTGTCTGCCCGACCGGGTGCTGGCCTACGGTGACTGTGCGATCGTCCCGAACCCGACGCCCGAACAACTTGCCGATATTGCCATTTCGTCGGCGCGCACCGCGGCGCAATTCGGGATCGACCCGCGAGTGGCCATGTTGTCCTACTCCACCGGCACGTCGGGTTCTGGGGCGGACGTCGAAACGGTCAAGACGGCAACCGAATTGGTCCGCTCCCGAGAGCCTGATCTCTTGGTGGAGGGTCCGATTCAATACGACGCAGCGGTGGACCCGTCGGTCGCGGCAACCAAGGTGCGGGACTCGCCGGTGGCAGGCCGCGCAACCGTGCTGATCTTCCCGGACCTCAATACGGGTAACAACACCTACAAGGCGGTGCAGCGATCGGCGGGAGCCATAGCTATCGGCCCGGTATTGCAGGGTTTGCGCAAGCCCGTCAATGACCTCTCCCGTGGGGCATCGGTCGAAGACATCGTGAACACCGTTGCGATCACCGCGATTCAAGCGCAGGACGTCCATGGCTGACCGTCATGTGCTGGTGATCAATTCCGGCTCCTCGTCGCTGAAGTTTCAGCTGGTCGACCCTGACTCCGGAATCTCGCGGGCGACGGGCAGTGTCGACCAGATTGGCGAGCCGTCATCGGAGATCCCTGACCATGACGCGGCATTGCGTCGGGCGTTCGACATGCTGGCCGATGACGGAGTGGACCTGGCAGACTGCGGTCTGGTGGCGGTCGGGCACCGAGTGGTGCACGGCGGCAACCAGTTCCACCGTCCCACCCTGCTCGACGACGAGGTGATCGCCGAGCTGCACGAGATTTCTCCGCTGGCCCCGCTGCACAACCCGCCCGCGATCCAGGGCATCGAGGTGGCCCGCGAACTGCTACCTGATACCCCCCACATCGCGGTGTTCGACACAGCTTTTTTCCACCATCTGCCGCCGGCCGCCGCAACCTATGCCATTGACCGCGAGTTGGCGCAAGCCTGGGAAATTCGCCGCTACGGTTTCCACGGCACCTCGCATGAATACGTCAGCGCGCAGGCGGCGGCCTTCCTGGACATGCCGTTGCAGAGTGTGAATCAGATTGTGCTGCATCTGGGCAACGGCGCATCGGCCTCCGCCATCGTCGGCGGAAGGCCGGTCGAGACATCGATGGGGCTGACACCGCTAGAGGGGCTGGTGATGGGCACCCGAAGTGGCGACATCGATCCCGGGGTATACAGCTACCTGTGGCGCACCGCAAAGATGAACGTCGACGAGATCGAGTCGATGCTCAACAAGAAGTCCGGGGTGCTGGGTCTGGCGGGGGAGCGGGACTTCCGACGACTGCGGTCGATGATCGAATCCGGCGACGCGGCAGCCAAACTCGGCTACGACGTGTTCATTCACCGGTTGCGCAAGTACATCGGTGCCTACCTTGCGGTGTTGGGCCACACCGATGTGGTGACCTTTACCGCGGGGATCGGGGAGCACGACGCCGCGGTGCGGCGAGATGCCTTGGCGGGTCTCGTCGAGCTGGGTATCGAACTTGACGAAGGACGTAACGTCGACGGTTCCGGGATGCGGCGGATCTCCACCGACGACTCGCGGATAACTGTTCTGGTGGTGCCCACCAACGAGGAGCTGGCCATCGCGCGCGACTGTGTGAGCGTGCTGTAGCAAAACCGGTGCTCTGGGCGTAGTTGTGGATGAGCGTAAGCGGGACTGGCCGCTGACGTGCGACTGTGCGCTCCATGCGGGATGTGGTCGGGCCTTTCTTGGGCAGCAAAGCACTGGCGAGCGGGACGATGACCCGACACCAGCTGCGGACGAACTACTGCGCGGTGCTACCCGATGTGTATCTGCCCCGAACGGTGCAGCAGCCGTGCTTTGAGCAACGCATCGCGGCCGCGTGGCTATGGTCGCGCGGCACCGCAACCATCGCGGGCGCGGCGGCGGCTGCGCTGCATGGCGCCAAGTGGATTCCGGAGGGCTTTCCGGTCGAGTTGATTTACGGCAACACGCATCCGCCAACAGGCGTGCTGACCCGCCGCGATGGATTGCGCGAGGACGAGGTGCAACTTCTGCAGGGACGCGTGGTCACCACGCCCGAGCGCACCGCCTTCGACATCGGCCGGCGCGGCGCGGTCCGCTCGGCAGTCGCGCGGTTGGACTCTTTGGCGGCGGCAACGGGTTTCAAAGTGGTCGATGTGCTGGAAGTCGCGAAGAATCACCCGGGCTCGCCCGGCCTACGGCGGCTGGAGACCACGCTGGACCTGGTCGACGCGGGGGCGCAATCGCCGCGGGAGAGCTATCTGCGACTGCTGCTGATAGATGGCGGCTTTCCGCGGCCGCAGACCCAGATACCGGTGCTGGGCACGGATGGCATCCCGCTCGCGTATCTAGACCTTGGCTGGGAGGAGTGCATGGTTGCCGTCGAATACGACGGCGATCAACATCGGACGGACCGACCCCAATACGTCAAAGACATCAGGCGGATAGAGCTGCTTGAGCGAATGGGTTGGATAATCGTTCGGATCGTCGCCGAAGATCAGCCGGCTCAGATTTTGCGACGAGTCCGAGAAGCGATGGCGATTTCTGCCGCACGTCAGCAGATTTGATTGTGCACT
>NZ_LZLQ01000041.1 GCF_001673315.1 Mycobacterium asiaticum
CCGACGTGCAGCGCGAGTCGAGTGAGAACGCTCCGATCGGGCTGGGTGACGCGGTCGAAACCACCGCCGGCGAGATGCCGGCCCGGTTCGTGATACACGCGGCCACGATGGAGCTAGGCGGTCCTACCTCTGCCGAGATCATCAGTCGCGCAACGGTTTCAACGTTGCGCCGAGCTGACGAGCTGGGTTGCCGGTCGCTGGCTCTGGTTGCGTTCGGCACTGGCGTCGGTCGGTTCCCGTTGCAGGACGCCGCGCGACTGATGGTCGACGCGGTTCGGCAGCATCAGCCCCGTTCACTGGAACGTGTCGTCTTCGCCGTGCATGGCGATGCGGCCGAGCGCGCGTTCACCGCGGCGGTGCAGGATCACTCGGCCGACAGATAACGTTCCACGGATTGCACCTTCTGCGTCATCGCGTCGGTGACTCCGGTCCGCCAGTCCGCCTTGATCACCGTGCTGACTCGTGGTGCCCGCGCAGCCACGGCCTCGACCGCCTGCTGCACGACGGCCATCACCTCCGCCCAACTGTCGCCTTCGATCACGGTGAACATCGAATCGGTCTTGTTGGGCAATCCCGAATCACGCACCACTCGAACCGCTTCTCCAACGATCTCGCCGACACCCTCGCCCACGCCCAGCGGGGTCACAGAGAAAGCCACCAGTACCGACATCCGTCTACTCTCGCATGGCAGCATCGACGCTCATGCGGGTTCTGGTGCAGCGGGTCTCATCGGCAGCGGTGTCGGTAGCCGGCGAGGTGGTGGGCGCCATTCGGCCGACCGGTCAGGGTCTGCTGGCTTTGGTGGGCGTCACGCATAGCGACCAACCGGACCACGCCCGGCGAATGGCTGAAAAGCTCTGGAAACTTCGCATTCTCGACGACGAGAAGTCCGCCTCCGACGTCGGCGCGCCGATCCTGCTGGTCAGCCAGTTCACCCTGTATGCCGACACGGCCAAAGGCCGCCGTCCGTCCTGGAACGCGGCGGCACCCGGCGCGGTCGCCGAGCCGCTGGTCGCAACACTCGCAGATACGCTGCGCACGCTGGGGGCAACCGTCCAGACTGGGGTATTCGGCGCGCACATGCAGGTCGAGTTGGTCAACGACGGCCCAGTGACCGTCCTGCTGGAACTGTGACGGGTACGTTCAGCACTATGACGGAATTCGGCTCGCTTCGTTCCGACGACGACCAGTGGGACATCGTCAGCGGAGTCGGTTACACCGCACTGATAGTCGCCGGCTGGCGTGCCCTGCATGCCGTCAGTGAGCAACCGTTGGTGCGCGACGACTACGCGAAGTTCTTCATCGAAGCGTCGGAGGACTCGTACCTGACGGGATTGTTGGCCAGTCCGGGAACCTCGGAACACGAGAATGCCTTTCCGCGGCTCTACGGCGTGCAGACACGGTTCTTCGACGAATTCTTCACCGCCGCAACTGGCGCCGGTATCCGGCAGGCGGTGATTGTCGCCGCAGGTCTGGATTCCCGCGCCTACCGTCTCGATTGGGCCACCGGGACAACGGTTTTCGAAATCGACTTGCCCAAGGTGCTGGAATTCAAAGCGCAGGTGCTCGACGGGCGCGGCGCGCAGCCGAAGGCGCAACGACGTGAGGTGGCAGCCGACCTGCGCGCAGATTGGCCCGCTCGGTTGGTCGCGGCCGGCTTCGACCCGCACAGTCCGAGCGCCTGGTCGCTGGAGGGCCTGCTGCCCTATCTGACCAGCAAGGCCCACCAAGCCCTCTTCGCCGGCATCACCGAGCTCAGCGCGCCGGGCAGCCGGGTTGCCGTCGGAGCTTTGGGTTCTCGCCTGGACCACGACCAGCTGGCGGAGCTGGAGGAATCACATCCCGGCGTCAACCTGGCGGGAGACATCGATTTCTCCTCGCTGACCTACGAGAACCCCGCCGACCCCGCGGAGTGGCTGGCCACGCACGGCTGGGCGGTCGAGCCCCTGGGTAGCACACTTGACCTGCAGGCCGGCTACGGTCTCACTCCACCAGAGGTGGACGTCAAGATCGACAGCTTCATGCACTCGCAGTATGTGATCGCGACGCGCTGACATGGCGACGGTAGTACCGGCGCCCGTGTAGTCGCTGGAAATGCCACACCGCTGCGGGCAGCGCGCCGCGTCGGTGCAGCCAGAATGTACCGGGCGGGTCGGCCTGCGGCGCGCGCCGCCCGACCTGCACGTCGGCGACCACGACTCCTTCGCCGTCTGCCCTGTCCCGGCAGGCCAGCACGGTGCCGTCGGCCGCGACGATCAGTGTGCCGCCCTCAAATTTTCCGTCGTAACTCATTGGCAGCCAAGGCATCCGGCACTGCAGCGAACCCGCGTGCGCTGCGTGTAACACCGGCGCCCCGACGTATCCGGCGAAGGAGACGGCGGCCTCTCGGGCGGTCGCTGCGTTGCGCGCCTCCAGCCGGCGAAAGGCTGCTCGCGGCCACCAGTCGGGGATCGACCACCATCCGGATCCGGTCATCGCCAAGTCGATACGCCCGCGCAGTCGCTGCACGGTTTGGCTGCGCATCAACTCCCAGCACACCGCCGC
>NZ_LZLQ01000042.1 GCF_001673315.1 Mycobacterium asiaticum
AATCAGTGGGCATTCGTCGCTGCTGGGGGTCGCATCCACGCAGTCCCGACATATGGACTCGACCGGATACGTCTGGCACGCCACCGGTCGCGGGTCTGCATCTGCAATTCGGCCGCAATGCAAGCACCGAACTGGTGGTGTCCTGGCACACCACCGACGCCGTTCGCAACCCCCGGGTGATGCTGGGCACGCCGACGTCTGGCTTCGGCAGTACCGTCGCGGCCGAGACCCGAACATACCGGGATGCGAAGTCCAACACCGAAGTCCGCGTCAATCACGCCCTACTACGCGGGCTCACCCCGGACACCGACTACGTCTATGCCGCGGTCCACGACGGTGCCCACCCGGAGCTGGGTACGGCGCGGACCGCCCCGGCAGGACGAAAGCCTTTTCGCTTCACCAGTTTTGGCGACCAATCCACTCCGACACTGAGCACGCTGACCGACGGAAAAGCTCTCAACGACCACATCGGGTCGCCGGCCGCCGGTGACACGACGATGGCGATCGAGCGGATGGCCCCGCTGTTCAATCTGGTTAACGGCGATCTCTGCTACGCCAACCTGGCTCAGGACCGGATCCGCACCTGGTCGGATTGGTTTCTCAACAACAGTCGTTCGGCACGTTACCGACCTTGGATGCCGGCCGCAGGCAACCACGAGAACGAATTGGGCAACGGGCCAATCGGTTACGGTGCCTACCAGACCTATTTCGCCGTGCCCGACTCTGGATCCAGCTCCGAGCTGCGCGGGTTGTGGTATTCGTTCACCGCCGGGTCAGTGCGGGTGATCAGCCTCAACAACGATGACGTGGCCTACCAGGACGCCGGCAACTCGTACGTGCACGGCTATTCGGGTGGCGAGCAAAAGCGTTGGCTGGCAAGCGAACTTGCCGCAGCACGAAGCGACCCGGGTATCGACTGGGTGGTGGTGTGCATGCATCAGACCGCGATCTCGACAGCCAACGCCAACGGAGCCGACCTCGGAATCCGCCAGGAATGGCTGCCGTTGTTCGATCAGTACCACGTCGACCTGGTGCTGTGCGGACACGAACACCACTACGAGCGGTCACATCCGCTGCGCGGCACCCTGGGCACCGACACCAGAACGCCGATCCCCGTCGACACCCGCAGCGATGAGATCGATGTGACGCGCGGAACCGTGCACGTCGTCATCGGCGGCGGCGGCACCTCCAAACCGACGAACGGGTTGTTCTTTCCGGATCTGCGCTGCCGGGTCGTCACGGGCGTCGGGGCATTCGACCCTGCGCTCGGACACAAATCCCCGAACTATGTGATGGAGGATGCGCCGTGGTCGGCGTTTCGAGACCGCGAAAATCCTTACGGTTTCGTGGCTTTCGATGTAGACCCGGGCGCACCGGGCGGCAAGACATCGATCAGGGCGACGTACTACGTGGTGCAGGGCCCCTACGGCGCGGTGAAAGCGATCGATCACTTCACCCTGACCAAGCCCCGCGGCTAGAACGCGGCTAGAACAAGGTTGCCTGCATAGGCTGTGCGCTCGGTTCGGCTGCGGCCACCGAGGCGAAGGGGCGATTGTCGCCCTTGAGCCCGTACTTGGCGACCAGCGGCTGGGCGCGTTCACGCAGCATCTCGCGATAGCTGGGTGGCAGGTAGGCACCGCGGCGGTACAGCTCGCGGTAGACGCCGGTGAGCTCCGGATGCGCACGGGCCAGCCAAGACATGAACCAGCCGCGGGTGGCGCCGCGCAGATGCAGGCCGAACACGGTCACGCTGGTCGCGCCGGCCGCGGCGATCTGGCGCAACAGCCCGTCGAGGTGCTCGGCCGAGTCGGTGAGCTGTGGCAGCACCGGTGCCACCATGACATGGCAATCCAGGCCCGCCTCGCGAATTGCGGCGATGAGCGCCAACCGTGCCTGCGGGGTCGGCGTGCCCGGCTCCACGTCACGGTGCAGGTCCGGGTCCCCCACCGCCAGCGACACCGCCACCGACAGGCGAACCTGTTGCGCCGCATCGGCGATCAGCGGCAGGTCTCTGCGCAGCAGCGTGCCCTTGGTCAGGATCGACATCGGCGTCCCCGACCCGGCCAGCGCTCCGATGATGCCCGGCATCAGTGCGTAGCGGCCCTCCGCCCGCTGATAGGGGTCGGTGTTGGTGCCCAGCGCGACGGTCTCCCGGCGCCATGATGGCCGGCGCAGTTCGCGGCGCAGCACCTCGACGACGTTCGTCTTGACCACCACCTGGGTGTCGAAGTCGGCGCCGGAGTCGAAGTCCAGGTATTCGTGGGTGGGCCGCGCGAAGCAGTAACGGCAGGCGTGCGAACAGCCGCGGTATCCGTTGACGGTGTAGCGGAAGGGCAGGGCGGCCGCCTCGGGCACCTTGTTCAACGCGGACTTGCACAGCACCTCGTGGAACGTCATGCCTTCGAACTGCGGGACACGCACACTCTTGACCAGGCCCAGGCGCTGCAGGCCCGGCAGCGCGCCCTCGTCCACCGGTGTCCCGTTGATTGCGACCGCCTGGCCTGCCCAGCGCATACCTCTAGTCGAACACTAGTTCGACCGTGACGTCAACTTTTTTCTGTGGCGAACGGGCACAGATGTACAGCGACGCGCCGAGCCGGGTGGCAGTCTGTGCACGCTGGCGCGCGGGCTGCGGGTGGGTTGTCGCGCGTGGGTGCTGGGTGAGCCGGCATTTGGCTGTCAGGACAGGGTCGGCCAGCCGACCAGCGCTCCGCCGGAGAAATATGGTCCGCCATTGGGCGTCAGCGATGAATAACCGGCATCGATGATCGGCTGCAGCAGCGAGTTCAGCCCGCTGACAATCGGTTGCGGGACACCTAGCTGCACGAGCGGCAGCAACAGCGGCAGAGTCTGTGACGGAATCATGTAGGTGGTGACCGTGCCGCCCAGCGAGTTGGTCACGCTGGACAGCTGCACCGCATTCGACATCGAGGCCACCGAGGGCGCGTTGTGCTGGTAGGCCGTCCCGAACAGCGAGTTCACCACCGCGGGAAGATTCCAGGGCCGGTCGGGCGGGTTGCCGAAGAAGTCGTATTGGCCGAACACCACACTCACGTCGTACTGGCTGACAGCCAGCGGCTGCACCAGGTAGCCGACGAACGGCACCGTAGCCGCGGTCGGCAAGTAGGTGGCAGCCAGTCCCAGCTCAGGGCTGGAGAACAACGCGAACTGCAGGGCGCCGGGGGGCGGAGCGTTCGGAAGTGTCGCCAGGTACGCCAGCTCGCGGTTGGCCACGATGGCTCCGAGCGACAGCGCAGCCACGTGCACCGGCGCGTTGCCGCCGGTGACCGCGGACATGATCATCTCGTCGAGGGTCATCCGTCCCATCGCGACGGCCTGGTCGACGGTCGGCGCCCACAAGCTACCGCTGACGATGCCCATGCTCGCCGGGTAGTCGACCACCTGAGCCAGGCTGCTGGGGAACCAGTTCTGCCCGATGACACCGTTGAGCAGGTGATAGGCCTCCAGCACCGACACAGACCAGGGTGCACTGATGCCTTGCAGCGCGATCTGGCCGGCGAAGGGCAGTTGGGTGATCCAGCGCGGAGCATAAAGCGGGCCCGCGCCCGGGACTGTGATCCGGACGCCGGCAGCCGGCAACGCCTGCTGAGCGGCGTTGAACAGCTCGGCGCTCAGGTATGCCTCGGCGCTCGCCTGCAGGGTGCGCACCAATCCCTGGCCGTATCTCGCCACCTGGGCGCTGGCCGTCTGGTACGCGCGGCCGTGCGCGCTGAATAGCGCCGCGATGCTCGTCGACACCTCGTCGGCCCCAGCCGTCAGCAACGGCGTGACGAACCCGGCTGCCGTCTGGTTGGCAGCATCGACTGCCTCCCGCAGCGCACTCAAATCGTTTGCGGCACAGGTCAAGAAGTCAGGTGCTGTCACAACGTACGACACCGAGGGGGCCTCCTTGCCCGGCGACCGGGCCCGAACCGGTCATATGACGCAAACCGTAGGTGAGGCTACTCGAACACCGCAAAGTCAACCGCGGTTTCGCCGGATCGGGTAAGCGCCTAGCGGCTGAACCGCGAAAGCATCTCCGCAACAACGGAATCCAACGGCACCGACACCTGCTCCCCCGACTTCAGATCCTTCACACCGATAGTCCCGGCGTCGAGGTCGCGATCTCCGGCCACCAACGCCAGCCGCGCGCCAGACCGGTCGGCGGCCCGCATGGCGCCCTTGAGCCCCCGGTCACCGTAGGCCTGGTCGAAGCGAACGCCGGCGGCCCGCAAGGCGCCGCCCAGCACCGCCAACCGCAGCTTGGCCGCCTCGCTCAGCGGCACACCGAACACGTCGCAGCGGACGGTCCGCCCCAGGGTCTTGCCCTCGGCGCGCAAGGCCAGCATCGTGCGGTCTACGCCAAGCCCAAATCCGATGCCAGACAAGTTTTGTCCGCCGAGCTGGCTCATCAGGCCGTCGTAGCGGCCACCGCCGCCGATACCCGACTGGGCACCCAGTCCGTCGTGCACGAACTCGAAGGTGGTCTTGGTGTAGTAGTCCAGGCCGCGCACCATGCGGGGGTTGATCACGTAGGGCACGCCGAGCGCGTCCAAGTGCGCCAGCACGGTGTCGAAATGTTGCTTGGCGTCATCCGAGAGGTGATCCAGCAGCACCGGCGCATCGGCGGTCATGGCCTTGACCTCGGGACGCTTGTCGTCGAGCACCCGCAGCGGGTTGATCTCAGCCCGGCGGCGGGTGTCCTCGTCGAGGTCAAGCCCAAACAGGAAGTCTTGCAACAGTTCCCGATACCGGGGGCGGCAGGTCTCGTCCCCCAGCGAGGTGATCTCCAGCCGGAAGCCATCCAAGCCCACCGACCGGAAACCGGCGTCGGCCACGGCAATCACTTCGGCGTCCAGCGCCGGGTCGTCTACACCGATCGCCTCGACACCCACCTGCTGCAACTGCCGGTACCGACCCGCCTGAGGACGTTCATATCGGAAGAACGGTCCGGAATAGCACAGTTTGACCGGCAAGGCGCCGCGGTCCAGTCCGTGCTCGATCACCGCGCGCACCACCCCGGCGGTGCCTTCGGGCCGCAACGTCACCGACCGGTCGCCGCGATCGGCGAAGGTGTACATCTCTTTGGACACCACATCGGTGGATTCGCCCACCCCACGCGCAAACAGCGCGGTGTCCTCGAAGATGGGCAGTTCGATATCCCCGTATCCGGCCCGGCGGGCCGCTGCCAGCAGCCCGTCCCGCACCGCGACGAATTGCGCGGACTCCGGCGGAAGGTAGTCCGGAACCCCTTTGGGCGCAGTGAATTCCGTCACGCGCTCAGGCCTTCGAGGAACGGGTTGAGCCGGCGTTCGGCACCGATGGTGGTGGAGTTGCCATGTCCGGGTAGTACCACAGTGGTGTCGTCGAGCACCAACAGTTTGTCCACGATCGAGCGCAGCAAGTCCCGCCCACTGCCGCCGAACAAGTCGGTCCGACCGACCGATCGCTCGAACAGAGTGTCACCGGTGAAGACCACGTCCGCCTCGTTCTTGGCCGCCTGCAGGATCCGGAAGCACACCGACCCGCGGGTGTGCCCCGGGGTGTGGTCGACGTTCACCGAGATGCCGCCGAGGTCGATCTTGTCGCCGTCTCGGTCCAGCTCGACGACCTGCTTCGGCTCCCGGAAGAACGCGCCCGCCATCAGCTGGGCCACCCGCGGCCCGAGTCCATAAATCGGGTCCTTGAGCATGAACCGATCCTCGGGATGGATGTAGGTGGGGCAGCCGAAGGTGTCGGAAACCTTCTGCGCCGACCAGATGTGGTCGATATGACCGTGGGTGATCAGCACCGCGGCCGGGGTCAGCCGGTTCTGGTCCAGGATGCTCCGCAGCTGGCCCATCGCCCGTTGGCCTGGGTCGACGATGATGGCATCGGAGCCTGGGCGCTCAGCCAGCACATAGCAGTTGCACTGCAGCAGCCCGGCGGGAAATCCGGTGATAAACACCGTCCCAGTTTCCCATCCCCAGCCCCATGGAAAGATGGCGGCCGTGCCAACGAACCAGCAGCGACGTGCGACAGCCAAGCGCAAACTCGAGCGGCAACTGGAGCGACGCGCCAAGCAAGCCAAGCGGCGCCGCATCCTGACCATCGCGCTAGGCGCGGTGGCCGCGGTGGCGGTGGTTGCGGCGGTGGTGGTCGCCGTCGTCGTCGGCAAGGGCGACCACAAGAACAACCCGTCCGCGTCGACGACACCGAGCAGCTCCGCGCCCGCCTCGCCAACGGCGGCCAGCCTGCCGCCAGTACAGCTGGGCGACGCCGCGCCGCTGCCGCCGTTCAAGGCGCCGGCGAACCTGGGCGCCAACTGCCAGTACCCCGCCTCGCCGGGCGCAAAGGCCGGAAAGGACGTCAAGCCGCCGCGCACCGGCAAGATCCCGGCCACGTCGACGCCGGTGAGCGTGAGCATGGTGACCAGCCAGGGGAATATCGGCCTGTTGCTGAACAACGGCCAAGCCCCTTGCACGGTAAACAGTTTCGCCAGCCTGGCCGGGCAGGATTACTTCAAGGACACCAAGTGCCATCGGCTGGTCGCCACTTCTGGACTGTCAGTCCTGCAGTGTGGCGACCCCAAGGGGGACGGCACCGGCGGCCCGGGTTACCAGTTCGCCGACGAATACCCCACCGACCAGTACCCGCCGAACGACCCCAAGCTCAAACAGCCCGTCATCTATCCACGGGGCACCATCGCCATGGCCAACTCGGGGCCCAACACCAACAGCAGCCAGTTCTTCCTGGTTTACCGAGACTCGGTGCTGCCACCCGCATACACCGTATTCGGAAAGATTCAGGACGACGGGTTGGCGACGCTGGACAAGATCGCCGCAGCCGGTGTCGCCGGCGGTGGTGAGGAAGGGCCCCCCGCGCTGGACGTGGTCATCACATCGGTACGGGTGGACTAGCTTCCAGTTCTTCCTGGTCTAGCGCGGACTCGGCGCTGCCGCCGGGATACACCGTTTCAGGCACCACACCGCCGGACGGCCTGGCTACCCTGGACAAGATCACCGCGGCGGGAGTCGCCGGCGGCGGTCAGGAAGGTGCGCCCGTCCTGGACGTGACCATCACCTCGCTATCGCTGGATTAAGAGGAGAAGCGTGGCCGAAAACTCGTTCGGTCGATACCAGCTGCAAGGCCTGTTGGGCAAAGGCGGCATGGGCCAGGTTTACCGCGCCTACGACACCCAGACCGATCGGGTCGTCGCCATCAAGCTGCTGCCCCCGCATCTGGCCGACGACAAAGAGTTCGAGCACCGGTTCCGCCGGGAAGCCCGCACGGCGGCCAGCCTCAACGATCCGCACGTGGTGCCGATACACAGCTTCGGCGAGATCGACGGACGCCTGTATGTGGACATGCGACTGGTCGAGGGCCGCGATTTGGGAAGGTTCATCGCCGAGAACGGCGGTCGGCTCAGCGCGTCGCAAACGGTCGCCATCATCGAACAGGTCGCGGCGGCGCTCGATAGCGCGCACCGGGTGGGGTTGATGCACCGGGACGTCAAGCCGTCGAACATCCTGGTCGCCAATACCCGCAACTTCGTCTATCTGATCGACTTCGGGTTGGCGCGCACCACCACCGACACTGCCTTGACCGGGACGGGTCTGACGATGGGCACGCTAGCCTACCTTGCCCCCGAACGCTTCAGTGGCACTACCGATGCCCGCGCGGACGTGTACGCGTTGGCCTGCACGCTCTACGAATGCCTGACCGGTACACGGCCCTACCCCGGCGACAGCTTCGAAGAACAGATCTCCGGTCACCTGTACTCACCGCCACCGCGGCCGACCCTCCTGGCAGCCGACGTGCCGCCGGCATTTGACGCGGTGATCGCCCGGGGGATGGCCAAGGACCCCGACGCCCGGTATCAGAGCGTGCTCGAACTTGCCGACGCCGCCCGCGCCGCGTTGGGCGGGGCAGCCATGGCGCTGCCACCACCGCCACCGGCCGAAGCGCACACTGTTCGCGCCCCTTCGTCCATCGACGAACCTTCGATACAACCCAGCGCCACTAAAACCGGTAGCCGCGCCACCTTGATCTTGACCGTGGCCGGCTCCGGATTGGTGTTGGTGCTGGGGGCTGCGCTGATCGCTCTACTGACCCGCGGTGAGGACACCGGCTCGAAGAACCCCGTGACCAGCACGACGGTGATATCGACGACCAGCAGCGCACCCCAGGTGACCGAGACGACCGAAGAAACCAGTGACGTGACAGACACCGTGGACACCACCACCGTCGAGAAGCCGTTGCCTCCGAGCGGCTAGCCCTGCGCCGGCGAAACTCCCACAGCGGCGTCGGACGGCACGTTTGAAGGGCGAATCAAGCGCTGGATTCAGGCAGCCGACGTCACCCGATACACGTCGTAGACGCCTTCAACATTGCGGACCACGTTGAGCAGGTGCCCGAGGTGTTTCGGGTCGCCCATCTCGAAAGTGAACCGACTGACCGCAACCCGGTCACCGGAGGTGGTCACCGATGCTGACAGGATGTTCACCTTCTCGTCGGCGAGCACCCGGGTGATGTCCGAGAGCAACCGGTGCCGATCGAGCGCCTCGACCTGGATCGCCACCAGAAACACCGATGAGGCCGACGGCGCCCAGAGCACTTCGATGATGCGCTCGGCCTGCTGCTGCAGCGAGGCGGCGTTGGTGCAGTCGGTGCGATGCACGCTGACGCCGCCGCCGCGGGTCACGAACCCCATGATCTGGTCACCGGGCACCGGAGTGCAACACTTGGCCAGCTTGGTCAACACCCCCGGCGCGCCGGGAACGGAGACTCCGACGTCTTCGGTGCTGCGCGGACGCCGTGGCATGGTCGCTGGGGTGGAGCGCTCGGCGAGGTCCTCTTCGGCCTGGTCGATACCGCCGAGTTCGGCCAACAGTCGCTGCACGACGTGCCGCGCCGAGACGTGGCCCTCACCGATCGCGGTGTACATCGCCGACACGTCGGTGTAGTGCAGCTCGCGAGCCACCGCAGCCATCGATTCGCCATTCACCAAGCGCTGCAACGGAAGTCCACCCCGCCGCACCTCGCGGGCCATAGCTTCCTTGCCGGATTCCAGCGCCTCCTCGCGCCGCTCCTTGGCGAACCACTGCCGTATCTTGGTCTTGGCGCGCGGGGAGACCACGAACTGCTGCCAATCGCGGGACGGTCCGGCGTTCTGCGCCTTGGACGTGAAGACTTCTACGACTTCCCCGTTGTCCAGTTTGCGTTCCAGCGCCACCAGGCGGCCGTTCACGCGGGCGCCGATGCAGCGGTGGCCCACCTCGGTGTGTACGGCGTAGGCGAAGTCCACCGGCGTCGACCCGGCCGGCAACGTGAACACATCACCCTTGGGCGAAAACACGAAAATCTCTTGCACCGCAAGGTCGTAGCGCAACGACTCCAGGAACTCGCCCGGGTCGGCGGCCTCCCGCTGCCAGTCGAGCAATTGACGCATCCAGGCCATGTCGTCGATCTCGGCGGCGGCGTGCGGGTGCGGAACACCGTTGCGGCCCTTGGCTTCCTTGTACCGCCAGTGCGCGGCGATGCCGTATTCGGCGGTACGGTGCATGTCGCGGGTGCGGATCTGCACTTCCAGCGGTTTGCCTTCCGGCCCGACGACCGTAGTGTGCAGCGATTGGTACACACCGTATCTGGGCTGGGCGATATAGTCCTTGAACCGTCCCGCCATCGGCTGCCAGAGCGAATGCACTACGCCCACAGCGGCATAGCAGTCGCGAATCTCGTCGCACAGGATGCGGATACCGACCAGGTCGTGGATGTCGTCGAAGTCGCGGCCCTTGACGATCATCTTCTGATAGATCGACCAGTAGTGCTTGGGCCGGCCTTCCACGGTTGCCTTGATTTTCGAGGCATTCAGCGTGTTGGTGATCTCGGCACGCACTTTGGCCAGATAGGTGTCGCGGGACGGCGCGCGGCCGGCCACCAACCGGACGATCTCGTCGTACTTCTTGGGATGCAGGATTGCGAACGCCAAGTCTTCCAGCTCCCACTTGACGCTGGCCATCCCAAGCCGATGCGCAAGCGGCGCAATGACTTCCAGCGTTTCGCGGGCTTTGCGGGCCTGCTTCTCCGGCGGCAGGAAACGCATGGTGCGCATGTTGTGCAGCCGGTCGGCGACCTTGATCACCAGCACCCGCGGGTCGCGGGCCATCGCGGTGATCATCTTGCGGATCGTCTCGCCTTCGGCCGCACTGCCCAGCACCACGCGGTCCAGCTTGGTTACGCCGTCGACGAGGTGGCCCACCTCCTCACCGAAGTCTTCGGACAGCGCTTCCAGTGTGTAACCGGTGTCCTCGACAGTGTCGTGCAGCAGGGCGGCCACCAAGGTGGTGGTGTCCATGCCCAGCTCGGCCAGGATGTTGGCCACGGCCAGGGGGTGGGTGATGTAGGGGTCGCCGGAATGTCGCAGCTGCGTGGCATGGCGCTGGTCGGCAACCTCGTACGCACGCTGCAGCAGGGTCAGGTCGGCCTTCGGGTATACCTCGCGGTGCACCGCAACCAATGGTTCGAGCACCGGGTTGATCGCGCTGCTGCGCGCGGTCATCCGCCGGGCCAGCCGCGCCCGTACCCGCCGCGACGCGCTGCTGCTGGTCTTGACGGGCTCAGCCGCCTTCGCGGGCTCTGCCGGCGGCTCCGGAATCTCGCTGATGGGCAACGGCTCCGTAGGCGGAGCAGCCTGCAACGTGCTTTGGTCGTCCGCCACGTCAGTCACCTCCGCCTAGAGGATATCCCCGGAATCGATTTACTAGACGCGACTCAGGCTGTGCACCGCCAGCGGCGCCAGCGCGTCGCGGCCGCCCAAGTCCGCCAGCTCCACCACCACCGCCGCCGCCGCTACGACAGCACCGCTGTGCTCGAGCAACCTTTGCGCAGCGCCGACACTGCCTCCGGTGGCCAGGACATCGTCGATGATCACCACGCGACGGCCCGCCAGGACGATCCCCGAGGCAGGAATTTCCAGTGTCGCGGCGCCGTACTCACGCTGGTAGTTCTCGCTGAGCACCGGAGGGGGCAATTTGCCGCCTTTTCGGATTGCCAGCACGCCGGTGCCCAACCGCACGGCAACGGCCGCGGCGAGCAGCAGGCCGCGCGCGTCGATGCCGGCTATCAGTTCGGCGCCTTCGGCCACGTCGGTCAACGCATCGGTGATCGCGGTCATCGCGTCGCTGTCGGCGAACACCGGGATGAGATCGTGGAACAACACGCCGGGTTTGGGAAAGTCGGCGACCTCCCTGGTCAGGGACGCCAGCATGGCAGCTAGATCGCTCACTGAACCAGGGCCCACCTATCCATGTTCCAGCCGGCCCCCCAGCGCGTCGGGTTCCTGCTGACCGCGTACATCTTCTTCGACATCAGGAGGGTGCGCTGCTGGCGGTACAGCGGCAGCGTGGGCATGTCACCCCACAGCACCGGCGCGGCCTCGGCGAGCCGTTTGGCGCGCTCGGCGGGATCTGACGAAACGGCGAGCGCCCCGATGACCCCGTCGATCTGGGGGTTCGTATAGCCGGACAGGTTGTTCCCGTTGCCGGTGTGCAGTGCATAGGCGTCCATCGCGGACGAACCGCTGGATCCGCTGCCGCTGGCCCCGCCCGTACTGGCCACCAGCACGTCAATCTTTCCGTCCCGCAGAGCCTGGGGCCCCGAGGTATCCAGCGTCACGTTGGAAACCGTGATGCCCGCCGGCGCACACGACGTCGCGATGGCTCCGACAGTGGCCGCAAGCCGCGCGTTCGGTCTGCGATAGCCGATCCGTACCGTCAGCTTGGCACCACCCAGCGCGGTGCGGGCGGCGTTAGGGTCGGCCTTGCTGAACCGGGCGGCGTCGGCGGCACCGTCGGCGGCGGACACCGCATCGTCGGTCACCGGACTCAGGCGCGAATTGGCAATGCTGACGCCCGCGTCACGGGCTATCACGTCACGCGGTGTACACAGCGCGAACGCGGTACGAGCGGGCCGTTCTGCCAGCGGCCCTTCCGGCGCGAAGATCAGTTGTTCGATTCCCGCGGACGGCGAGTCGCTGCGCTGATAGTTGTCCGGTGTGGCCAACGCTCCGGACGACCCCGCCGCCACGTCGACCACGTCGACGCTGCGGTTGTTCACCCGGTCCTGAATGTCGCCGCCCTGCGGCCACACGGTGACCCGCTTGGTGATTGCCTTGGCTCCCCACCAGCGGTCATTGGCCACCAGCACCACCGCACCGCCGTCCAGCACGCGTTCGATCTTGTACGGCCCGGACGAGGGGAAACGCTTGATGTCGATCCCGGGCTTGAGGTCCCAGGCCGTGTTCCACAACCGCGCAACCTGTTCGATCACCGACCCTCTGTTGGTCAGCAGGGCGGTCGTGATGTCGGTGCCCAGCATGTCGGAGATGACGTGCGACGGCATCATGGTGGTGGCCGTGAACAGTTGGGCGTAGTCGGCGACCCCGCGGTCGGAGATGAACGACACTCGGGCCTTTTTCTGACCGGGTGTGCAGTCGATATTGGCGATGTCGATGTAACCGGCCTCGGTGGCGGCAGCGAATCCGCCGAAGCGCCCGGATTGCGCCGCCCACGCCAGCACCAGGTCGTCGCAGGTCACCGGCTTGCCGTCGGAATAGACGGCTTTGTCGGCGATCTGGTAGTCCAGCACCAGTGGCGCACCGCCCACCAACGAGACCGTGCCGAAGTCGTGGTCGGCAACCACCTGTCCATCGGGGCCGTGGTAGCCGAAGCCGGTCAGGACGCGGGCAAACGCCTGCGCTCCGGCCGAGGCCGCCCCGGTCACGGTGTTGGTGTTGTAGGTGGACAGGACGCCGTCGACGACGTAGTCGACTTGATTGGCGGCGCTGCCCGAGCAGGCCGTCAGGGGGGCTGCCGCCAGCGCTGCCGTTATGGCAGTGACCACGGCGGCTCGCCGCCAGCGACCCCGAGCGGCCATCGGCTACCGCTTGCCTGCGTTTCGCTTGCCGGTGGGACGCCGGGTGCCGGTGGGACGCACCGGACGGGCGCCCGGCGCCGGCTTGCTGCTCACCGGTTTGTCCGCCGGCACTTTGGCGGTCTGGGTAGCCACCTCGGTTGTTTCGGTGGCGTCCTCGGCCGCTTCGTCGTCGTCATCCTCGCCGTTCTCGGCCGTGACGGTCGCCGTTTCGGAGGCAGCCGCCCCGCCGCGGCGTCTCAACACGCGCCGGCTGTGGGTGCGCACCAGTTCGGTACGTTCCCGCAACGTCACCAGCAGCGGGGTGGCAAAGAAGATCGACGAGTAGGTTCCCACGATGATCCCGATCAGCTGCACCAGCGCCAGGTCCTTCAAGGTGCCCACGCCCAGCAGCCACACCGCGACCACCATCAGCGACACCACCGGCAAGACCGAGATCAGGCTGGTGTTGATGGAACGCATAAACGTCTGGTTGACCGCCAGGTTGGCGTGTTCGGCGAAGGTCCGCCGGGTGGTGTGCTGGAAGCCGTGGGTGTTCTCTTCGACCTTGTCGAACACGATGACCGTGTCGTAGATGGAGAACCCGAGGATGGTCAGCAAGCCGATCACGGTGGCCGGGGTGACTTCGAAGCCCACCAACGCATACACGCCGGCGGTGATAGTGATGTCGAAGATCATCGCCGCCAACGCGGCCAGGGTCATGTAGCGCTCGTAGCGCACCGTGATGTAGACGGCCACCAGCACCAGAAAGACCACCAGCGCCAGCACTGCTTTCTTGGTGATCTGACCGCCCCAGGTCTCCGACACAGCCGCGTCGCTGATTGCCTTCTTGCTGGGGTTGCCGTCCGGGCCTTTGGGATGGAAGGCGTCGAACAGAGCGGTGCGCAGCTTTTCCGTCTGCTCGTTGGACAGCGTTTCCGAGCGGATCTGCACGGTGGCCGACGCACCCTTGCCGACGGTGACCACCGACTCCGGATCCTTGCCGATGGTCTTGTTGAAGATGTCTTCGACCTGATCGACCTGGATGGTTCCGGCGGTGCCCGACGAGGGCATCGACAAAGTGGTGCCCCCCTTGAAGTCGATGCCGAAGGTGAACCCGCGGATCAGGATCGCCAGGATCGCGATCGCCATCATTGCGCCGCTCACGGCGTACCAGAGCTTGCGCCGCCCAACCACCTCGAAGGCGCCGGTTCCGGTGTAGAGCCGTGACAGGAACCCGTGCTGCGGCCCCGTGGTCTTCTCGCCGTCAGATTTGGCGACGACGGTCGTCTTGGCAGGGTTGGATACGGACTTTTTGGCCGGCTTGGAAACGGATTTTGAAACGGATTTGGAATCCGACTTGGAAACGGACTTGGAATCGGACTTGGAATCGGACATGTTGGCTTACCCCCGCCCCGTCTTTACGGCACCCGAGGCCCGGCGTTCCCGCGCGACCTGCTGGACAGCGCCCAACCCGTTGTATGCCGGCTTGCCCAGCCTCGGCGACTTCGACGCCAGATACACCAGCGGCCAGGTCACCAGGAACACGACAACCACGTCCAGAATTGTGGTGAGGCCCAACGTGAAGGCGAACCCCTTCACCTGGCCGATCGCCAGGACGTAAAGGACTGCGGCGGCCAGGAAGGTGACGGCGTTGCCGGACACGATTGTCTTGCGGGCTCGCGCCCAACCTCGCGGCACCGCCGAACGGAACGAGCGGCCCTCGCGGATCTCATCTTTGATGCGCTCGAAGAACACCACGAATGAGTCAGCGGTGGTCCCGATACCGATGATCAGACCCGCGATACCGGCCAGGTCCAAGGTGTAGTTGATATACCTGCCCAGCAGCACCAAGATCGCGAAAACCATTGCGCCGGAAGCGACTAGCGACAACGCCGTGAGCAGACCCAGCACTCGGTAATACAACAGCGAATACGCCAACACTAACGCCAAGCCGATCGCCCCGGCGATCAACCCGGCCCGCAACGACGTCAAACCCAGTGTCGCCGATACGGTTTGGGCTTCTGACGATTCGAAGGACAGCGGCAGCGATCCGTACTTCAGCACGTTGGCAAGCTGTTTGGCGGTAGCGGCGCTGAAAGGTGGTTCACCGCCACTGATCTGGGTCCGTCCGCCTGGAATCGCTTCCCTGATCATGGGCGCGCTGACGACCTGCGAGTCCAGGGTGAATGCCGTCTGGGTACCGGTATGGGCGGCGGTGTAGTCCGCCCATACGTTGGCCGCCGGTCCCTTGAATTGCAGGTCGACGACATAACCCAGGCTGCTCTGATTCATCCCGGAGGTGGCGTCCTGAATCTGGTCGCCGCTGATGATCGACGGCCCCAACAGGTACGCGGTCTTGTGGTCGGTAGAGCAGGTCACCAGCGGCAACTTCGGGTCGTCGTTGCCGGCCAGGATGTCGTCTTTATCGCAGCGGGTGGCCTGGTACTGCAGGGCGACCATCTGGATGTACTGGCTGGTGTTCTGCCGCCACTTCTTCTCCTGCGCGATGCGCTCGGCGAGATCCTTGCGCGGATCCGGCGGGGCGGGCTGCTCCGGCGGTGGCGCTTGCCGCGGCGGCGGAGCCTGTCCCGGCGGTGGCGCTTGTCCCGGCGGCGCTTGGCCCGTCGGCCCCGGCGGAGCCGGACTGGGGGCGGGACTCGGGGACGGTGCGGGACTGGGCGCCGGATCCTGCGGGTAGGGCCGCGGCTGGCCGCGGGGCGGCGCCGGGGCGGGCGCTCCAGATTGCGGTGGAGCCCCGGGCGCAAGAGCCGGAGCGCCTGGCGCTCCACTTTGCGGTGGAGCCCCTGGTGCTGGAGCCGGAGCCCCGGGTGCTCCCGATTGCGGCGGAGCCCCTGGCGCCGGAGCCGGAGCTCCGGGCGCTCCCGACTGCGGCGGCGCCCCGGGCGCGGGGGCACCCGGCGCCGGCTCGCCGCCGGCGGGCTGCTGGCCGGGCCTGGGTTCCTCGGGAGGCTTCTGGGCGGGCTGGGAGCTGAGCACCGGCCGGATGTAGAGGCGCGCGGTCTGGCCCAGGTCGCGGGCCTCGTTCCCGTCGCTGCCAGGCACCGTGATGACAAGGTTGTCGCCGTCGACCACGACCTCCGAGCCGGAGACACCCAGCCCGTTGACACGAGAGCTGATGATCTGCTGGGCCTGGGCTAGCGCATCGCGGGTGGGCCGCGAGCCGTCCGGGGTACGCGCCGTCAACGTCACCCGGGTGCCGCCCTGCAGGTCAATGCCCAGCTTGGGACTGGTCCCCTTGTCTCCGGTGAAGAAGACGAGCAGGTAGACGCCGACCAGCATGAGCAGGAACACCGACAGGTAGCGGGCAGGATGCACCGGCGCCGAAGACGATGCCACGTTCCTTATATCTCCTTGGAATCGGTTGGGACCCCCGGTGGAGCGGGTGAGAGCCTCCGAAAAGACTACGTGCCGTCCCGGGACTGGCTTCGGCTCCGGTCAGGAATCCTTTTCCTCCGCGGCTTCCAGCGCGCGATTGTCGTCATCGGCATCAGCTTCGTCCACATCCTCGTCGTCATCGGGCAGGATGCGATCACGGATCGCCAGCTTCATCCAGGTGGTAACCACGCCGGGCGCGATCTCGATGTCGACGGAGTCGTCCGTGAAAGAGACGACGGTGCCTTCCAGTCCGGACGTCGTGTGGACCCGGTCGCCGGGCTGCAGCGACTCGTGTAGGTCGATGGTGGCTTGCATCGCCTTCCGCTGTCGTCGCGACGCGAAGTACATGAACCCGCCCATGATGAGCAGGAACGGCAAGAACAAGACAAAACTCTCCATCAACACGCCTTCTTTTCGTATCGGTAGTGCTCGATTTCCCTGGCAGAACCGGGAATGCTGCCGGTCGGACCCGGAGCCGCTCACCTCATTAGCCCCCCAGTCTGCCATTCCCGCAGGTCGCAAACCGACCTGCATCGTCCGCGGCTCCCATTTTCGGGCCACCCGCTAGGCTCATAATCGCGACGTGACCGGCGCGGCGCGGAAGGAGAAGTCCGTGGCCAGCCTCGATCAGAGCCGCCATTTGGTCACGGAGATCCCGGGTCCCGCGTCGTTGGAACTCAACAAACGGCGGACCGCGGCGGTCTCTCACGGCGTCGGCGTCACCTTGCCGGTCTTCGTGGCGCGCGCCGGAGGCGGCATCGTCGAGGATGTCGACGGAAATCGCCTCATCGACCTGGGTTCGGGCATCGCGGTCACTACGATCGGCAACTCTTCCCCGCCGGTTATCGAGGCGGTGCGCCAGCAGGTCGAAGAATTCACCCACACCTGCTTCATGGTGACGCCGTACGAGCAGTACGTCGCCGTCGCCGAGCAGTTGAACCGGATCACGCCGGGCTCCGGCGAGAAGCGTTCGGTGCTGTTCAATTCGGGCGCCGAGGCAGTGGAGAACGCCATCAAGGTCGCGCGCTATCACACTGGCAAGCCCGCCGTCGTCGCGTTCGACCACGCCTATCACGGCCGGACCAACATGGCGATGGCGCTGACCGCCAAGTCGATGCCCTACAAGAGCGGGTTCGGGCCGTTCGCACCGGAGATTTACCGCGCGCCGTTGTCCTACCCCTATCGGGATGGTCTGGTGGACAAGGAATTAGCCACTGATGGCGAGAAGGCGGCGGCGCGCGCCATCAGCGTTATGGACAAGCAGGTCGGCGCCGGGAACCTGGCAGCGGTGATCATCGAGCCGATCCAGGGAGAGGGCGGGTTCATCGTTCCGGCCGAGGGGTTCCTGCCCACGTTGCTCGACTGGTGCCATCAGAACGACGTGGTTTTCATCGCCGACGAGGTGCAAACCGGTTTTGCCCGCACCGGCGCGATGTTCGCCTGCGAGCACGAGGGCATCGAACCCGACATCATGGTGACGGCCAAGGGCATTGCCGACGGGCTGCCGCTGTCGGCGATCACGGGTCGCGCGGAGATGATGGACTCCGTGCATTCCGGCGGCCTGGGCGGAACGTTCGGTGGCAACCCGGTCGCGTGTGCGGCGGCGCTGGCCACCATCGCGGCCATCGAGTCCGACGGACTTGTCGAGCGGGCTCAGCAGATCGAACGACTGCTGACAGAACCGCTGCGGCGGTTGCAGGCCGCCGACGACCGGATCGGCGACGTGCGCGGCCGCGGCGCAATGATCGCCATCGAACTGGTGAAATCCGGGACCGCCGAGCCCGACCCAGAACTGACTCTGAAACTGGCCACTGCTGTCCATGCCGCCGGAGTCATCATTTTGACCTGCGGCATGTACGGCAACATCATTCGCTTGCTCCCTCCGCTGACCATCTCCGATGAGCTGCTAACCGAGGGCCTCGAGGTGCTGACCGGGCTATTGTCGGAGGTCTAGCGTTCGGCGTCGCGCAGGAGGCCTAGCCGCGCCGAGATTGAAAGCACGCACATGCGCCGCGGCGAGTCGTGTACGTGGCGTCAGTGTCGGCGTCGCGGCGAAGCGTGGCGGCGAGGCGTGGCGGGAAGGGTGGCGGCGAAACGTGGCGGGAAGGGTCAGGTCGCACGGTGGTCGAATTCACAACTAGTTCGCAGGACCCGCTCATTGAGGAATAACGTTAGTTTCGCTAACGTTCTAAGGGTCAGCGCAACGTCGCGCACACCATACTTATCGCTCAGTCTGTTAAGGAACTGTCATGTCGAATGCCACTCGCGACGAGACTCTCGAACTTCGCGTCGAGTATCTGACCGCCAACGACCCCCAGTTCGCCGCAGCCGCCCCCGACCCGACGGTGGTCGAGGCCCTCGAGCAGCCTGGACTGCGCTACCCGCAGATCGTCCAGACAGTGCTGGAGAGTTACGCCGACCGTCCGGCCCTGGGACAGCGCGCGGTGGAGTTCGTCAAGGACCCGCAAACCGGCCGCACCTCGCTCGAGCTGCTCTCCCGCTTCGAGACCATCACCTACCAACAGCTCAATGACCGGACAAATGCGCTGGCGCGTGTGCTGACCGCCGACTCCGTGCGGGTCGGCGACCGCGTTTGTGTGCTCGGCTTCACCAGCGTCGACTTCACCACTATCGACATCGCTCTCGGTTTGATCGGCGCCGTCGCGGTTCCGTTGCAGACGAGCGCGGCGCTCACCCAGCTGCAGCCGATCGTGGCCGAGACCGAGCCGGTGGTCTTTGCGGCCAGCATCGCGCAGTTACGCGACGCCGTCGAGTTGATCGCCAGCGGACCGGCTCCCGCCAAGCTCGTCGTGTTCGACTATCACCCCGAGGTCGACGACGAGCGCGAGGCTTTCGAAGCCGCACGCGCCGCGCTGGCCGACTCTGCGGTGGCCGTCGAGACCCTGGCCGAGCTCCTCGAGCGAGGCAAGTCGCTGCCGGCCCAGCCGGCAGTCGTCACCGATGACGACAACGCGTTGGCGCTGCTGATCTACACGTCCGGCAGCACCGGCGCACCCAAGGGCGCGATGTACCCGCAGCGCAACGTCGGCAAGATGTGGCGCCGGTCGGCACGCAACTGGTTCGGTGAGACGGCCGCGTCGATCACGCTCAATTTCATGCCGATGAGCCATGTCATGGGCCGCGGCATTCTTTACGGGTCGCTGGGCAATGGCGGCACGGCCTACTTCGCCGCCAAGAGCGACCTCTCCACACTGCTCGAAGACCTGGAGTTGGTGCGCCCGACTGAACTGAACTTCGTGCCCCGGATCTGGGAGACGCTGTTCGGCGAGTTCCAGCGTGAGGTCAACCGCCGGCTTCCGGACCAGAGCGACGACGCCGCCCGCCAGGCGGTGGAAGCCGAGGTGATTGCCGACCTGCGCCAGTACCAGCTGGGTGGCCGGTTCATTTTCGCGATGACGGGCTCCGCCCCGACGTCACCGGAGCTCAAGCGGTGGGTCGAGTCCCTGCTCGAGATGCACCTGCTCGACGGGTACGGCTCAACCGAGGCCGGAATGGTGCTGTTCGACGGCGAGATCCAGAGTCCGCCGGTCATCGACTACAAGTTGGCCGATGTTCCGGACCTGGGTTACTTCGCCACCGACCGGCCACACCCGCGCGGCGAACTGCTGCTCAAGACCGAGAACATGTTCCCCGGCTACTACAAGCGGCCGGAGATCACCGCGGACGTGTTCGACGAGGACGGCTACTACCGGACCGGCGATGTCGTTGCCGAGGTCGGCCCCGGCCGCCTGGTCTACGTCGACCGTCGCAACAACGTCCTCAAACTCGCCCAGGGCGAGTTCGTCACCGTGGCCAAGCTGGAAGCGATTTTCGGCAACAGCCCCCTGGTCCGGCAGATTTACGTCTACGGCAACAGCGCACACCCGTACCTGTTGGCCGTCGTCGTCCCGACCGAAGAAGCACTGGCCACCCACGACGCCGCGGCCTTGAAGCCGATGATCGCCGATTCGCTGCAGAGTGTTGCCCGGGAGACCGGACTGCAGTCCTACGAGGTGCCCCGGGACTTCATCATCGAGACCGCACCGTTCACGTTGGAAAACGGTCTGCTGACCGGGATCCGCAAGCTGGCCTGGCCGAAGCTCAAGCAGCACTACGGCGAGCGGCTGGAACAGCTCTACGCCGACCTGGAAGCCGGGCAGGCCAACGAGTTGAACGAGTTGCGTCGCACCGGAGCCGACGCGCCGGTGCTGCAGACGGTAACCCGGGCCGCCGCGGCAATGCTGGGCACGGCGAGCAACGACCTGGCCCCCGACGCCCACTTCTCCGACCTGGGCGGAGACTCGCTGTCGGCGTTGACGTTCGGCAACCTGCTGCGCGAGATCTTCGACGTCGACGTGCCAGTGGGTGTCATCGTCAGCCCGGCCAACGACCTGCAGGCCATCGCCGCCTACATCGAGGCGGAGCGACAAGGCACCAAGCGGCCGAGCTTCGCCGCCGTGCACGGTCGCGACGCCGTCGAGGTGCACGCCAGTGACCTGACGCTGGACAAGTTCCTCGACGCCGCCACTCTGGACGCCGCACCGAACCTGCCCAAGCCCACCGACGAGGTGCGCACGGTGCTGCTGACCGGCGCCACCGGTTTCCTGGGTCGCTACCTGGCGCTGGACTGGCTGGAACGGATGGACCTGGTCGACGGCAAGGTCATCGCGCTGGTGCGGGCCAAGTCCGACGAGGAGGCGCGGGCCCGGCTGGACCGGACCTTCGACAGCGGCGACCCAAAGCTGCTGGCCCACTACCAGCGGCTGGCCGCCGACCACCTGGAGGTCATCGCCGGTGACAAGGGCGAGGCCAACCTGGGCCTGGACCCGGCGGTCTGGCAACGGCTGGCCGACACCGTCGACCTGATCGTCGACCCCGCCGCCCTGGTCAACCACGTCCTGCCCTACAGCGAGCTGTTCGGTCCCAATGCCCTTGGTACCGCGGAGCTGATCAGGATTGCGCTGACCAGTAAGCAGAAGCCTTATACCTACGTCTCGACGATCGGCGTGGGCGATCAGATCAAGCCGGGCCAGTTCACCGAGGACGCCGACATCCGTCAGATCAGTGCCGCCCGGTCCATCAACGACAGCTACGCCAACGGTTACGGCAACAGCAAGTGGGCCGGTGAGGTGCTCCTGCGCGAGGCGCACGACCTGTGCGGTCTGCCGGTGGCCGTGTTCCGCTGCGACATGATCCTGGCCGACACCACCTATGCCGGCCAGCTCAACGTGCCGGACATGTTCACCCGGATGATGCTCAGCCTGGTGGCCACCGGGATCGCGCCGGCCTCGTTCTACGAGACCGACGCCGAAGGGAACCGGCCACGGGCCCACTACGACGGTCTGCCGGTCGAGTTCATCGCGGAGGCGATCTCGACCCTGGGCGCCCAGAACGTCGGCGAGCGGTTCCAGACCTACCACGTGATGAACCCGTACGACGATGGCATCGGCATGGACGAGTTCGTGGACTGGCTGATCGACGCCGGGTGTTCTGTCCAGCGGATCGCGGACTACGGCGAATGGCTGCGGCGGTTCGAGACTTCGCTGCGGAGCTTGCCCGAGCACCAGCGTCAGGCGTCGCTACTGCCGCTCCTGCACAACTACCAGAAGCCCGAGAAGCCGATGTGTGGGTCGCTTGCGCCCACCGACCGGTTCCGTGCGGCCGTGCAGGACGCAAAGATCGGCTCGGACAAGGACATTCCGCACGTCACGCCGGCGATCATCGCCAAGTACGTGAGCGATCTGCAGTTGCTCGGGCTGCTGTAGAGACAGGGTTGAGGAGGGCGTTCAGCGGGAGACCGTTGGACGCCTTCCTTTTTTGCCTTTGCCGCTTCCGCGGTCCCCTACCTGCACGGACGCGACGGCGTGCAATTCGCTGATTTCGCTCATCGATGCGTGCCCGTCACGGTAGCGTTCCACGCGCGTTCTTCCGGAACGTTAATTTCTGTGGCGGGTCAGGAGGACCGAAATTGTCGTCTATCGTGATCGCTTCGCCCGAGGCCATTGCTGCAGCGGCCGGTGATGTGCGCGGGATCGGCGAATCGCTCCGGGTGGCTGCTGCATTGGCGGCACCACTGACGACGGCAATCCCACCGCTGGGCGCCGATGAGGTTTCTGCGGCTATTACTCGACTGTTCGGCACGTTCGGTCAGGAGTATCAGGCGCTGAGCGCCCAAGCGGCACTGTGCCAAGACCAGTTTGTGCGTTCGTTGAGCACGGGCGCAGGCGCGTACGCGGCGGCTGAGGCGGCCAACGCGCTGTCCGTACAAGCCTTGGAGCAAGGCGTACTTGGCTTGATCAACGCCCCCACCAATGTGCTGCTGGGCCGTCCGTTGATCGGTGACGGTGTCAACGGGCTGGCTGGGACGGGGCAGGCGGGTGGGGCCGGCGGAATCCTATGGGGAAACGGCGGCGCTGGTGGGTCCGGAGCGGCCGGACAGGTCGGCGGACGGGGTGGTGACGCGGGCCTGTTCGGCAATGGCGGGACCGGCGGAGCTGGTGGGGTCGGTGCGACCGGGCAGACCGGAGGTGTCGGTGGCGGCGGCGGTGCCGGTGGATTGTTGGGTGGATTCGGCGGAGCCGGTGGTGCCGGCGGCGCCGGTGGTGCCGGAGGTGCGGGCATCGGTGGCACAGGCGGCACGGGTGGCGCCGGAGGAGCTGGGCGTGCGCTGCTGGGCTGGGGTGCCGGCGCCGGTGGCGCGGGCGGAGTTGGTGGTGCCGGCGGCACCGGCGACACGGGCACTGCTGGTGCGGGCCCGATCGGCGGCCTGGGTGGCACCGGTTTTGCGGGCGGGGCCGGCGGGGCCGGTGGCCAGGGCGGAGCCAGCGCCGGGTTGATGAGTGCCGGTGGGGCCGGGGGCGTCGGCGGGACCGGCGGATCGGGCGGTATGGGTGGGTCCGGCGGCACGGGTGTCGGCTACGCGGTCGACGGAGGCACCGGCGGCACCGGCGGTAGTGGAGGTGCCGCGGGTACCGGCGGTACCGGCGGGACTGGCGGATTCTTCGGGACCGGCGGACACGCGGGCGGTGCCGGCACCGGTGGAGTCGGTGGCACCGGAGGTACCGGCGGGCAAGGCGATACCGGGACGATCGGTTCCTCGGGTGCGTCCCCGACCCAAGGCGGGCAGGGCTGGCAGGGCGGCTCGGGTGGTCAGGGTGGTAACGGCGGCGCCGGTATCAACGGGGTCGGCGGCGGTGACGGCGGCAAGGGCGGTCTGGGCGGCACCGGTGGCGGCGGCGGCAACGGGGGCACCAATACCGGGACCACCACCAGCGGGGAGACCGGCGGCGGCGCGCTGTCGCTCGGCGTTCTGGGCGCATCCCATGTCGTGACCGTGGAATACCGTTCCCACCGCTTCTCCG
>NZ_LZLQ01000043.1 GCF_001673315.1 Mycobacterium asiaticum
CCGGACCTGCTCGACGCCAGTCAGCGTCCCCTTCGTCGGGTTGCTCGCCGTCCCGGTGACAATCGGCTCGGGGACGCGGTAGATCGTGACATTGCTGCGGGAGTGACCGTTGTCGCCGATATCACCGACATAGATATAGGACTTGCCGTCGGCCCCCCTGGCGACCTCGATGTCCTCCCAATCATTGGCGGTCGCACCACTGAGCTGGTAGGTGGCCAGGGTCTGACCCGTCTTCGAATCGATTGCGAAAATTCGAGCCGAATCCCCCGAATCATTGTGCACCCAATAGACATTCGGATTGTTGATGCCGGCATCGATACCGGAGACTTCACCCAGGTTGCTATCGGTAACCTTGCCGCCGTTCGAGCCGGTGAGATCACCGTCACGGGCCGCGTCAACGGCGTTGGGCTGGGACGGATCCGTCGGGTTGCCGGGATCCGTCGGGTTGCCAGGATCCGTCGGGTTCCCAGGATCGGTCGGGTCGCCCGGGTTACCCGGATCTGTTGGGTTGCCCGGGTTTCCGGGGCCGTCGATCTTCGTTCCCGTCGCTCCGGTGGCGCCATCGTGGCCGGCCAATTGGCCGCCCATACCGCCGGCCCCACCCTTGCCGGGACTTTGACCCGCGCCGCCGATACCTCCGTTGCCGCCGTCGCCCACCAGGCCGGCACTGCCACCGGCGCCGCCTGCACCGCCGAGGCCACCGGCGCCGCCCTGTCCACCGGCGCCACCGTTTCCGTACAGCAGGCCTCCGTTGCCGCCCTGGCCGCCCAGTGGGGTGGGCCGC
>NZ_LZLQ01000044.1 GCF_001673315.1 Mycobacterium asiaticum
GCACTTGAACCGGGACCCCGGCCCGGGCGACTTCCTCCAGCGGTTGGCGGAACGCCTGACCGTCGGCCGAGGCCACCACCAGAGCCGCCAAGCCCTCTGCGAACCGCTGATCGATGTGTTCGAGCATGTCGCGGTCGACGTCGCTGTCCTCATCGATCTTGGGCTTGGCGAAGACGGCGAATCCCACGTTGCGCAGCGCGTCCACCCACGGCCGTACCACCTCGGCGCTACCGGGTGCGATGTTGGTGAAGACGGTGGCCTCGGCCGACGGTCAGGCGTTCCGCCAACCGCTGGAGGAAGTCGCCCGGGCCGGGGTCCCGGTTCAAGTGCTCGGATTTCGTGAACACGCTAGTTGGGCGCTAGCGTCGGATACCTTGGAGTTCGTCGACCTGGAGGACATCGCAGGTGTGTTCCGGGAGCCATTGCCGCGGATCGGCCTGGATTCGCTGCCTGAACAGGGGGCATGGCTGCAGCCGTTCCGGCCGCTGGCGTCGCTCTTGACCTCGCGTGCGTAACCAAACCGCGTGTCCGACAATCGAAAAGCAATGCGCGGGTCGCTAGCGATCCAGTAAGGAGCTTACGTGTTCGCCTGGTGGGGTCGAACGGTGTACCAATACAGGTTCATCGTAATCGGGGTCACTGTGGCTCTGTGCCTATTCGGCGGCATCTTCGGGCTCAGCCTGGGCAAGCATGTCACGCAGAGCGGCTTCTACGACGACGGCAGCCAGTCGGTCAAGGCCTCCATCCTGGGCGACCAGGTCTACGGCCGCGACCGGACCGGTCACATCGTCGCCATTTTCAAAGCCCCGGACGGCAAGACCGTCACCGACCCGCAGTGGTCGAAGAAGATCAGCGACGAGCTGAACCAGTTCGTCTCCGACCACCCCAAAGAGGTGCTCGGCTGGGCCGGCTATCTGCGGGCCCCGGACAGCACCAGCTCGGTCATCAAGGGCATGGCCACTGACGACAAGCACTACACGTTCGTGTCCATCCCACTCAAGGGTGACGACGACGACACCATCCTCACCAACTACAAGACCGTCGAGCCAGCGCTGCAGAAGCTGGATGGCGGCACGGTCCAGCTCGCCGGTTTGCAACCGATCGCCAGCGCGTTGACCGGCACTATCGCCACCGACCAGCGACGCATGGAAGTGCTGGCGCTGCCCTTGGTTGCCGTGGTGCTGTTCCTGGTGTTCGGCGGCGCGGTCGCGGCATGCCTGCCGGTCATGGTCGGCGGCCTGAGCATCGCCGGCTCGTTGGGCATCTTGCGGTTGATCGCGATGTTCGGGCCGGTGCACTTCTTCGCCCAACCGGTCGTCTCGCTGATCGGTCTCGGTATCGCCGTGGACTACGGGCTGTTCGTGGTGAGCCGGTTCCGCGAGGAGATCGCCGAGGGCTACGACACCGAAGCCGCGGTGCGCCGCACGGTGATGACGGCGGGTCGCACGGTGGTGTTCTCGGCGGTGTTGATCGCCGCTTCCGGCGCCAGCCTGTTGCTGTTGCCGCAGGGCTTCGTGAAATCGCTGACTTATGCCCTGATCACCGCGGTCACCCTGGCCGCGATCCTGTCCATCACGCTGTTGCCGGCCTGCCTGGGCGTCCTGGGCAAGCACGTCGACGCCCTGGGTGTGCGGACCGCGTTCCGGGTGCCCTTCCTGCGGAACTGGAAGGTCTCTCGGGCTTACCTGAACTGGCTGGCCGACCGGCTGCAGAAGACCAAGACGCGCGAAGAGGTCGAGGCCGGATTCTGGGGCAAGCTGACGAACTTCGTCATGAAGCGTCCGCTGGCGTTCGCTATCCCGATCGTGGTCGGCATGATCCTGCTGATCATTCCGCTGGGCAACATGTCTCTGGGCGGGATGAGCGAGAAGTACCTCCCGCCGAACAATTCGGCGCGCCAGGCCCAGGAGCACTTCGACAAGCTCTTTCCCGGCTATCGCACCAATCCGCTGACTGTGGTGATCCAGTCCACCAACCATCAGCCGGTCACCGACCAGCAGGTGGCGGACATTCGCAGCAAGGCGATGGCGATCCCGGGGTTCATCGACCAGGACAACAACCCTGCGAACATGTGGCAGGAGCGTCCGCAAGCGCCGGGCGGCTCGAAAGACCCGTCGGTTCGGGTGCTGCAGAATGGGCTGTCCAACGCCGCCGACTCGTCGAAGAAGCTCGAAGAGCTACGCGCCATCACCCCGCCGAAGGGCCTCGAGATATACGTCGGCGGAACGCCGGCGCTGGAACAGGATTCGATACACAGCCTGGTGGACAAGGCGCCGCTGATGGTGGTCGTGCTGATCACCACCACCATGCTGTTGATGTTCCTGGCATTTGGCTCAGTGGTGCTGCCGATCAAGGCGGCGGTGATGAGCGTGCTGACGCTCGGGTCCACCATGGGCATCTTGACCTGGATATTCATCGAAGGTCACGGTGCCGGCCTACTGAATTTCACGCCGACACCACTGATGGTGGTGATCATCGCGCTGGTGGTGGCTGTCGGTTATGGGCTGGCCACCGACTATGAGGTATTCCTGGTCTCCCGAATGGTCGAGGCCCGCGAAAACGGCATGTCCACCCAGGAAGCCATCCGAATCGGTACCGCAACCACCGGGCGGCTGATCACCGCGGCCGCGCTGGTGCTGGCGGTGGTCGCCGGGTCGTTCGTGTTCTCCGACCTGGTGATGATGAAGTACCTCGCGTTCGGGTTGATGGCGGCGCTGCTGCTCGATGCGACCGTGGTGCGGATGTTCCTGGTGCCGTCGGTGATGAAGCTGCTGGGCGACGACTGCTGGTGGGCGCCGCGCTGGATGCGGCGCCTGCAGAACCGCATCGGGCTGGGCGAGATCCAGCTGCCCGACGAGCGCAAGCGGCCCGCCAGCACGGTACGGCCGCCGGTCACCGCCGGTCTGGTCGCCGCGGGTGCCAAAGCGGCGCCTCGCGCACCGCACGACCCCACCCACCCGGCGGCGCTGGAGCGTTCTCGTCCGGCCGCCAGGCCAGAGCTGGGACCGGGCGCCGGTCAGGTTCCGGTCCGGGCGACTCCCCCGGCGAACCAGCCCGCGGAGCCACCGACGGCCCGCCTGAAGGCCCAAGGCAATCCGCCGGCAGGCCGCGCCGAACCAGCAACGCCGCGTCCGCCGAAGCGGGTACCGCCGCCGGCGCCGTCGGCCGATCAGACCAACAAGATGCCCGCGGCCGGCGGTCGGCCGGAGACCAAACCGGACGCCAAACCCGAGACCAAACCGGACATGAGGGCCGACTCCGACAAGACGGCCGCTCTGCCTGTGCAGCGCGCCGAGGGCGACGACTCCGAGACCGCCACCGAGAAGCTCGACGCCCGCGCGATTCAGGACGACGGCACCGTGGACCCCGGTCGACGGCGCCGTACCGGAGGGGGCGGTCTGAGCGCTCAGGACCTGTTGCGTCGCGAGGGCCGGATCTAGGTTCTCTGCTGTGGCGAGCGTGCACAGCCGGACAGTGACACGCCGCAGAAGCTGGCATTCTGTGCACGCTGAGCGCCCGGTACCCTGCGCGGAAGCGCGGCGCTAGCCGTCGCCCGTACCTGCGCCGAAGCGCGCGCTAGCCGTCGCCCGGCTTTTCGCTAGCCGTCGCCCAGCTCGGCGCTAGCCCTCGCCCGGTTTATCCGGTGTGGCCTGCACGATCGGCGCCACGTCTTCCTCTTCTCGCTGCTCCTCCTGCGCGGCCTCCGGATCCCTGGCCAACAGCACCTGCAGTGCGTTGTTCAGGAAGGCCACCGTCGGTATCGACAGCAAGGCGCCGACGATCCCGGCCAGCACGCCACCGGCGGCGATCGCGAGCACCACGACCAACGGGTGGATCGACACGGCACGGCCCATCACCAGCGGCTGCAGCACATGCGCTTCGAGCTGGTTGACCACGATCAGCAAACCGAGCGTGAGCAGCGCATAGACCAAGCCCTTGGCCAGCAGCGCCACCACCACCGCCAGCAGGCCCGACACCAACGCACCGATCAGGGGCACGAAAGCACCGAGGAAGACAATCGAGGCCAGCGGCAACGCCAGCGGCACCCCCATGATCGCCAGGCCGGCGCCCACGCCCACCGCATCGGTCAGGGCGACCAGGAACGTGGCGCGGATGTAGCCGGTCAGGGCTCCGTATCCGGCAAGTCCAGCCTCATGGACGCGGTCCCGGACGTGGGCGGGAAATATCCGCTGCACGTACTTCCAGATATTGCGTCCGCCGTAAAGGAAGAAAATCAGCGTGAACAGCACCAATACCGCCGCGGTGAGCAACTCGGTGATGGTGGCTGCGGTCGACAACGCACCGCTGGTCACCTTCGCCTGGTTATTGCGCAGCGCCTCGATCGCGGCGTTGCCGGCATGGTCGATCTGTTCGTTGCGAATGTGTGCCGGCCCTTCGATCAGCCATCTCCGGCTGGAGTCGATGCTGCGCTCAACCTGTTTGACCAGGTCGGGAAGGCCCACGATGAACTGAGTGACCACGAACGTCAGCAAGCCGCCCAAGATCGCGAACCCGCCGAACAACACCATCGCGACCGCCGCGCCACGCGGCAACCCCCGCCGGTCCAGCCAGTCCGCCAACGGCACCAGCAACGCGCTGAGCATCAGCGCCAGCAACACCGGCACCACGATGACTTCCAGCTTGCCGACGACCCAGAGCAGCGCTACCCCGGCAGCGAGGATAACCAACAGCCGCCACGCCCACGCGGCGGTTTTGCGAACCAGCGGGGTCACCGCGTCGTCGTCGAAAGTTGTCGACATTCGGCCACTCTAACGGTGCATAGCGGTCAACTCCCGCAAACCCGGGCGGCACGATCCGGTTACGAGCCAGGAACGACCCCGACACGTCGGCGACGTGCAGCTTTGGCCGCGTCACCCGCCCGGTTACCCTAATGCGATGTCGCACGACGCCGCCTCCCGCAAGCTCGTGGGGGTACCGCTGGCGCCGGGCGAGACCGCTCCGCGGGGCAAGTACTGGTGGCTGCGGTGGGTGGTGCTGACGGTTGTGGCGCTGGTGCTGGGCGTCGAGATCGCGTTGGTGTGGGATCAGCTGGCCAAGGCGTGGATGAGTCTGTTCGAGGCCGAATGGTGGTGGCTGGTCGCCGCGATGGTGGCCGCGGCGGCGTCCATGCACAGTTTCGCCCAGATTCAGCGCACCCTGCTGCGGTCGGCCGGGGTGCACGTCAAACAGTTGCGGTCAGAGGCCGCGTTTTACGCCGCCAACTCACTGAGCACTACCCTGCCCGGCGGCCCGGTGATCTCGGCGACGTTCCTGTTGCGTCAGCAGCGGATCTGGGGCGCCTCCACCGTGGTGGCGTCCTGGCAGCTGGTCATGTCGGGGGCGTTGCAGGCGGTGGGACTGGCAGTGCTGGGCCTGGGCGGCGCCTTCTTCCTGGGCGCCCGGAACAACCCGTTCTCACTGCTGTTCACCCTCGGCGGTTTCGTCGCACTGTTACTGCTGGCGCAAGCCGTCGCGTCGCGTCCAGAGCTGATCGAAGGGATCGGCGGCAAGGTACTCAGGACGGTCAATTCGGTGCGCGGCAAACCTGCCGACACCGGCCTGGCGAAGTGGCGCGAGATCCTGACGCAGCTCGAGTCGGTCAGCCTGAGCCGGCGCGACCTGGGGGTGGCCTTCAGCTGGTCGCTGTTCAATTGGATCGCCGACGTCGCCTGCTTGGCCTTTGCCGCCTACGCCGCGGGTGACCACGCCTCGGTCGCCGGGCTGACCGTTGCCTACGCGGCGGCGCGTGCGGTCGGCACGATTCCACTGATGCCCGGCGGCCTCCTGGTCGTCGAGGCCGTGCTGGTGCCCGGCTTGGTGTCGAGCGGCATGACCCTGCCCAACGCCATCTCAGCGATGTTGATCTACCGGCTGATCAGCTGGCTGTTCATCGCCGCGATCGGCTGGGTGGTGTTCTTCTTCGTGTTCCGCACCGAGAAGGCATCCGACGCGGACGCCGACGACCCGCCGACCGATCCGAGGATTCGGACGGCTGGCTGAGTCGTCGTTCAGCGGTTGTTGGGCTTGGGCCCCGGGAGCGGACCCGTGCCGGCCACCGGCGCGGCCGGTGTCCCCGCCCCCGGCAATCCCCCCGGCAGACTCGGCAGCGCGCCGCCCTGGGCGGCCTGCACCATGGTCAGCGCCTGCGGCAGCGAGATCGGCAGCCTGCACTGCGTTCCCAGCTTGTTCAGCGGGTTGGCCAACCCCTGCATGTCGAGGGCCACCTTCGGGTTGGCCTCTAGATAGGTCTTGATCGAGCCCAGCGACTGCGGCCCCGGCTGCTGTTGCAAAGCGCTCGTCATCACCTGGTTGGTTTCCGGATGGGAGTCCAGGTAGTCGCCCATCGACTTGGCCACCGAGCCGACCGTTCGGGCGACCTCGCTGGCCGCGCACGGGTCCGTCGAACCCGTCGCGGCCGGCGCCGCCAGGACAGCACTGCCGGCGCACGACAGACCCGTCGCGGTCACTACTGCGAAAAGCCCACGGCGCACATTCGCCCTGCTTGGCTTCATGAATTACTCCTCACGACCGCCGCTCGACGTCCCCCGACCGCGGCTGTCCACATCCTGCCATCCTGGGCAGCAGCGGTGCCAACTCGTCAGTGGTGATCACGACTTCACAACAATCCCGCCGAAGCGGTGTCGTCCCAGCTCAGGAACCGATAGGCAGACTTCAGTTCCGCGTTCTCGGGTAGGCTCGCGGGCACGCGCTGCGGAGAAATACGGGGAGATAGAAATCCAGCAGTTCATGATGCGGCTAAGCCGCAACCTGCGCAGATTCCGCTGGTTGGTCTTCACAGGCTGGTTGCTTGCCCTGGTGCCGGCGGTCTATTTGGCGTTGACGCAATCCGGGAACCTCACCGGCGGCGGGTTCGAGGTGGCCGGTTCGCAGTCACTGGCCGTGCACGACGAACTCGTCGCTCAGTACCCAGACCTGGGTGCGTCGCCATTGGCGCTGGTCGCCGCCCCGCGCGCCGACTCCACCTACCAGGACATCACCGAAGCCGTCGCCGAGTTGCGACGCATCGCCGGCGAGCTGCCCGGGGTCTCCGAAGCGCCCAACCCCACCCAACGCCCCCCGCAGCCGGACCGGCCTTACGTCATCACGCTGCGACTGGACGCCCGCAACCCGGGCACCAGCGACGTCGCCAAGAAGCTGCGCCAGCGGATCGGCGTCGAGGACGACCGTTCCGGGCAGACCGCCAACGGCCGCGTCCGGCTCTACGTCATCGGACAGGGCGCGTTGTCGGCGGCCGCGGCGGCCAACACCAAGCACGACATCGCCAAAGCCGAAGAGTGGAACTTGCCGATCATCCTGATCGTGCTGCTGGCGGTGTTCGGCTCGCTGGCCGCGGCCGCGATCCCGCTGGCGCTCGGCGTCTGCACGGTCGTGGTCACCATGGGCCTGGTCTATGCGCTGTCCATGCACACCACCATGTCGGTGTTCGTCACTTCGACCGTGTCCATGTTCGGCATCGCACTGGCCGTGGATTATTCGCTGTTCATCCTGATGCGTTTCCGGGAGGAGCTGCGCACCGGCCGACAGCCGCAGGAGGCGGTGGACGCGGCAATGGCCACCTCCGGGCTCGCGGTGGTGTTGTCCGGCATGACCGTCATCGCCTCGCTCACCGGCATCTACCTGATCAACACCCCGGCGCTCAGATCGATGGCGACCGGCGCGATCCTCGCGGTCGCCATCGCGATGCTGACTTCGGCCACGCTGACTCCCGCGCTGCTGGCTACGTTCGCCCGCGCCGCGGCCAAGAGGTCGCCTCTGCTGCACTGGTCGCGCCGACCGGAGAGCACGGTGTCGCGGTTCTGGACCCGCTGGGTCACCTGGGTGATGCGCCGGCCCTGGATTTCCGCGCTGGCGGCCTCAGCGGTGTTGCTGCTGATGGCCGTACCAGCGATGTCGATGGTGTTGGGTAACAGCCTGCTGCGTCAGTTCGATTCATCCCACGAGATTCGGGCTGGCGTGGCCGCCGCATCCCAGGCCCTCGGGCCGGGCGCCCTGGGACCGGTCCAGGTGCTGGTCACGTTTCCGGACTGGCCGCAGGGCCCGGATGCTGCGCCCGCCCACGCAGAACTGCTCGGCAAGATCCGGCAGAAGATGGCGGAGGCACCCGACGTAGCATCGGTCACCCCGCCGGAATACGCCGACGACAACAACAGCGCCGTGCTCGGCGCAGTACTTTCCGTCGATCCGGAAGACATGCGTGCGCGACACACCGTCGACTGGATGCGCAGCCAGGTGCCCACCGTCGCCGGCGACGCGCAAGTGGCTGTCGGCGGGTCGACCGCACTGATCAAGGACTTCGATGATCGGGTGGCCGCGACGCAGCCCCTGGTGTTGGGCTTCGTCGCGCTGATCGCCTTCCTGATGCTGTTGCTGTCGGTGCACTCCGTGCTGCTGGCGATCAAAGGCGTCCTGATGACGTTGCTGTCGGTGGCGGCCGCCTACGGCAGCCTGGTGATGGTCTTCCAGTGGGGTTGGGCCGAGGGCCTCGGTTTCCCGCACCTGACGTCCATCGACAGCACGGTGCCGCCGCTGGTGCTGGCGATGACATTCGGTCTGTCGATGGATTACGAGATCTTCCTGCTGACACGCATCCGGGAGCGTTTCCTGCAGACCGGTCACACCCGGGATGCGGTCGCCTACGGCGTGAGCACCAGCGCCCGCACCATCACCAGTGCGGCGCTGATCATGATCGCGGTGTTCTGCGGCTTCGCCTTCGCGGGCATGCCACTGGTCGCCGAGATCGGTGTGGCGTGCGCTGTCGCGATCGCCGTCGACGCCACCGTCGTTCGGCTGGTGCTGGTTCCGGCGCTGATGGCGATGTTCGCCAAGTGGAACTGGTGGCTGCCGGGTTGGTTGGGTCGCGTCCTGCCGTCGGTCGATTTCGACCGTCCGCTGCCTGACGTCGACCTCGGCGGCGTCGTCACCATTCCCGAGGACATCACCGCGGTGATCGCGCCCAGCGCCGATCTGCGCATGGTGATCAAATCCGCGGCGAAACTCAAACACCTTGCGCCGGACGCGGTTTGCGTAGCCGACCCGCTGGCGTTCAGCGGTTGCGGACGCAAGGAGCCCGACCGGGAACCCGAACCGGACACGGTCGACGCGGACGCGGTGACGGTCTCTTTCGGCCCGACGGGCGCCAGCGGCGCGGTCGCCTCGATCGGCGTGGGCCAGGCCCACGCCGTCGCCCAGGCCGCCAGAAGGGCCAACAAAGTCAGCGAGGCGTATCGCAACGGCATCGCCCGCGCGATATCCCGGCCTGACCGCGGGGTTCATCCGGTCACGCTCTGGCGCGGACGCCTGTCCGTCGCCCTCGACGCACTGGAGAGTGGTGGCCGGACGCGCCCGAAGTACCGGCGCCGCAGCCCGGTCGAGACCACCAACGTCCAGCTGCCCACCGGAGATCGATTGCTCATCCCGACCGGGGCGGAAACGCTGCGACTGAAGGGCTATCTGATCATGGCCCGTAACAGTCACCGCGATTACGCCGATTTTGCTGACATGGTCGACGTCATGGACCCGGAGACCGCGGCGGAGGTGCTGGCCGGGATGGACAGGTATTACTGTGGTCAACCTGCCGGACCGTCTTCGCGGCAGCAACGGATGGCCACCGAACTAGTCCGCCGGCTGGCCGATCCCGATCCGTCCGACGTTGATGAGGATTGGTCCGAGGCAGAGAAGGCAGACTGGGAGGACGTCAGGCAGCGCTGCCTGTCCGTGGCCGTAGCAATGTTGGAGGAGGCGAGGTGACGTTGGCTGCCGACCGCTGGAAGGGCGCGCCCGCCGCGTCGTCCCACCCATCCGACTCGGTGCGGCGGCCCGACTCGGACCAGCCCGTCGAATTCTGGTCCACTGCCGCGATCAACTCTGCCCTGCGGGGCGGCGACATCGACACCTGGAAGCGCATCGCCGGCGCGCTGAAACGCGATCCGTATGGGCGCACCGCCCGCCAGGTCGAGGAGATCCTGCGCGGATCCCGTCCCGTCGGAATCGCCAAGGCCCTGTGGGAGGTGCTGGAACGCGCCCGCACCCATCTCGAGGTCAACGAGCGCGCCGAAGTCGCCCGGCACGTGCAGCTGCTGATGGACCGATCTGGCCTGGCGAAGCAGGAGTTCGCGTCGCGCATCGGGGTGGCCGCCGACGACCTCGCCTCCTACCTGGACGGCAGCGTCAGCCCATCGGCGTCGCTGATGATCCGGATGCGCAGATTGTCGGACCGGTTCGTCCGGGTGAAGAACGAGCGGTCGCCCGACTCGAACTGATCAGCGCCCGATCGGCACGAAGTCCGACACCAACCAGTCGTTGCCGCGTTTGGCCAACGTGACCCGCACCGCCGGATTGGCCCTACTGGCGGGTTGACCGGGCGCATTCTTGGTCACCCGCATGATCACCGCGACACTGGCCGCCGTCGGCCCGATCGCCTCGACACCAGCCGCCAGCGTGGCGGCCTGGATGGACACCTTCTGCTGCACCAATTCGGCGCTGGATTTGGTGAACTCCTCTTTGAACTTGCCCACGCGTTCCGGCACCATCAGCGCCGCGGCGCGGTCTACCGAAGCCGCAGGCGCGGTAGGGGAAAACGACGCGACGGCCTCGGCCAGACCGGTCGCGACCTGGGTCACCGCGGTCGAGTCCTTCTTGAAGTCGTCGTCCTTGGTGGTCCAATGCGTGTATCCGGTCACCACGGCTGCGCACAGCGCCGCTGCGGCCAGAAAGACCACCGCCAACCGCAACCCCGGCGCATCGTCGTCGGTACCCACTGTCACCGAATCGCGGCGCAGCAGCCAGAAGTTGATGGCGACGCCCTCGATCACCAGCAACACCAACGCGGTACCGACCGCCACCCACCATCGCGGCCACGCAAGCACACCCCCGATCGCCACCAGTGCGGTGATCGCCGCCAGCGGCGCCAGGATGTCGAACGCGAACAGCCGCCACAGGTTCCTCATCGGATCGACTCCAGCTTGGAGATCATCAACTTGTCGTCCACGTTGGAGACGTCCAGACGCAGACTCCAGTGCACGGTTTGCGGCTTGCCGCCGGTGTTCTCACTGATCGACGTGGCGACCAGCATGACCGAGTCGGTCCGGGTGGCGAAGGCCGGCAGCTTGGTGGTCACCACCGGCCGGGGGTTGCCGGGTTGCGTGTCGAGGTCGCGGTGCACGGTGTCGATGGCCACCGCCTCGATCTGTCCGGTGCTGCGGCTCTGCAGTTTCGCCACCACCTGCCGGTAGGGCTGGACGGCGGCGTCGAAGTCGGTGTTCAGCTGTCCCACCGTCCCGTCGTGCAGGCGCTGCAGACTGGCGTCGATGTTGCCGTTGTTCATGTTGATCAGCACATCGGTCCAGTCGGTGGCCGCCTGCATGACCCGGGACAGGTACACGCGCTCGGCGGAGGCGTCGCGGTGCGAGGTCCAGATCAGGGCGCCCAGTACCAGCGCCGCGACCGCGATCAAACCCAGCACGGTCGAGGCGATGCCGTAGCTGGAAATGATCCCGTCTTCTGACGGGTCGTCGATTTCCTCGGCGGTCTCGTCTTCTTGGACGATCCCGTCTTCTTGGACGATCTCGTCTTCTTGTTTGCCGACGCCCTTGGCCGCCTTGGTTTTCTGCTGGTCAGGCATGGCCCGATCGTTGCACCCGAAAACTGATGGAAGGATGGCGGGGTGACAGTAGAGGCCATTCGCTCGGGGATCGACCTGAGCCACGTCGACGCCAGCGCCCGCCCCCAGGACGACCTGTTCGGTCACGTGAACGGCCGTTGGCTCGCCGAATACGACATTCCCGCTGACCGCGCGACCGACGGCGCCTTCCGGACGTTGTTCGACCGCGCCGAGGAGCAGGTGCGTGACCTGATCATCGAAGCGAGCCGAAGCGGGGCCGCACCGGGCACCGACGAGCAGCGCATCGGCGATCTGTACGCGAGCTTTCTGGACGAGAACGCCGTCGAGGCCCGCGGCCTGCAACCGCTGCACGACGAACTGACCGTTATCGACGACGCCCCCGACCGCAACACGCTGGCCGCGGTAGTGGGCGCCCTGCAACGCACCGGTGTGGGCGGTGGTGTCGGGTTCTACGTCGACACCGATTCCAAGAACTCCAGCCGCTACCTGGTGCACTTCAGCCAATCCGGTATCGGGTTGCCCGACGAGTCCTACTACCGCGACGAGCAGCACGGGGCGGTCCTGGCCGCCTACCCCGGTCACATCGCCCGGATGTTCGCTCTGGTGTACGGCGGGGACTCGCAGGATCACGCCGACACCGCGGCCCGCATTGTGGCGATGGAGAGCAAGCTCGCCGCCGCCCACTGGGACGTGGTCAAGCGCCGCGATGCCGAATTGACCTACAACCTGCGTACCTTCGCCGAACTACAGCGCGAGGGCGCCGGATTCGACTGGGCGGGCTGGGTAACCGGCTTGGGCAGCACAACCGACGCTGTCGCCGAAGTTGTTGTGCGCCAACCTGACTACCTCGTTACCTTCGCCGAACTGTGGGACAGTGAAGCCCTCGACGACTGGAAGAGTTGGGCGCGGTGGCGGTTGATCCGAGCCCGCTCGCCCTGGCTGACCGATGCGATGGTCGCCGCGGACTTCGACTTCTACGGCCGCAGGCTCACCGGCACCGAGCAGATCCGGGACCGCTGGAAGCGGGCGGTCGCGCTGGTCGAGACGCTGATGGGCGATGCGGTCGGAAAGCTGTACGTACAGAAGCACTTTCCGCCGGGCGCCAAGGCTCGCATCGATGCGCTGGTGGACAACCTGCGCGAGGCGTATCGGATCAGCATCAGCGACCTGGACTGGATGACGCCGCAGACCCGGGAGCGTGCGCTGACCAAACTGGCCAAGTTCACCGCCAAGGTCGGCTACCCGGCGCACTGGCGGGACTATTCCGCGCTGGTCATCGACCGTGACGACCTTTACGGCAACTATCAGCGTGGCTACGCCGTCGACCACGACCGGGAGATGGCCAAGCTCGGCGGCCCGGTCGACCGCGACGAGTGGTTCATGACGCCGCAAACCGTCAACGCCTACTACAACCCGGGGATGAACGAGATCGTCTTTCCCGCAGCAATTCTGCAGCCGCCCTTCTTCGACGCCGAGGCCGACGACGCCGCGAACTACGGGGGCATCGGCGCGGTGATCGGCCACGAGATCGGGCACGGCTTCGACGACCAGGGCGCCAAGTACGACGGCGACGGCAACCTGGTGGACTGGTGGACCGACGACGACCGCACCGAATTCGGCACCCGCACCAAGGCTTTGATCGAGCAGTACGAGCAGTACACGCCGCGCGAGCTGGCGAACGGCCACCACGTGAACGGCGCCTTTACCGTCGGCGAGAACATCGGTGACCTCGGTGGTCTGTCCATCGCGCTGCTGGCCTACCAGTTGTCGCTGAATGGCGAGCCCGCGCCGGTCATCGACGGCCTGACCGGGGTGCAGCGGGTCTTTTTCGGCTGGGCGCAGGTGTGGCGGACGAAATCCCGTGACGCCGAAGCGATCCGGCGCCTAGCGGTCGACCCGCACTCGCCACCCGAGTTCCGCTGCAACGGCGTGATCCGCAACCTTGACGCGTTCTACGAGGCCTTCGAGGTTTCCGAAGACGACCAGTTGTTCCTGGAACCCCAACGCCGCGTGCGCATCTGGAACTAGCTGCCACCTTTCGACCCGCGAGCCGACGCTGGGCAAGCTTCGATCCGGGCCGGCACATGCTTGTGCCACGGCGTGCCGGCGTACGAATCGCGCCAGTTGGTCGAGGTGAGTGAGTTCGGCGCCACCCCCGGGGTTACCGACAGGCCGTCCTCGCCGACGTAGTCCAGCCCGAAACCGTTGGGCAGTGCGGCATGTCCAGGCTGCATGGTCTCGGTGACTTCGACGGTCGCCTCGGCACTGCCGGCCGCTGTGGTGACCCGGGCCCGCCCGCCGTCGGCCAACCCAAGGGACTGAGCGTCTTCGACGCTGACCCGAAGCGCCCCGTCCACATCGCGTTTACGCCAGGATGGGTCGCGGAAGATGTCGTTGGCGGTGTAGGCGCGCCGCTCCCCCACCGACAGCACGATCGGCAACTCCGTCGTGGTCAATGCGGCCGGCGCGGTGGCAAGCGCGTCGAGATCATCCAGCATTTCCGGGATTTCCAGCGCGATTCTGTGGTCGCTGTGGCTGATCAGCTCGAAGTCGTCCTCGTACTCGTGGACGGTAAAGGTGACACCTGACGGTCCCGCGAGAATTGCGTCGAACAGTGCGTTGCCATCGGTGTGTCCGGCCCGTCGAACAGCGTCGGGGTACGTCATCGCCGTCTTCTGAGCCAGCCCCCATACCGCGGCCGCGCCCGCCATCCCACTCGGCAGGGTGGGGCCCAGTGTCTCGTAGAGCACGTACGGCAACAGTTTCGACATGGTCGGGTTGCCCGCTACCGACCCGAACAACGCCTCGGTGAACGCTTGTCGGTCCTGCAGCGCCGCTTCCCGCAGCGGCCGTAGTTCCGCTTCGTCGATGACGCCGAGCGCGCGCACCAGCCGCGCCCAGATCTCCGGTTCCGGCAGCGTCCCCGGCAGCGGTTCAAGCAGCGGCCGGCGCAGCTGAAAACCGTTGTTCGGGAACTCGAAGTTGAAGAAGGTAGCCTCCGGTTTCTCGAACTGGGATGCCGCCGGCAGCACATAGTGGGCGAGCCTGGCGGTTTCGGTCATCGCGACATCGACTACCACCATGAGTTCCAGCGACTGGAATGCCTCGCGGCACGCCGTCGAGTCGGCCAGCGAGTGCGCGGGATTACCGCTTTCGACGATCATGGCGCGGAACCGGTCCGGATGATCGGTCAGGATCTCCTCCGGCACGGCGTTGGCCGGTATCAGCCCGGCGATGATGGGCGCACCGGTGACCGGGGTCTTGCCGGAGACCGTGCTGAACAAAGGCGCGAATGACGAATGCAGATGCTGGGCACCTCTTTTCGCGAAGTTGCCGGTGAGGATCCACAGCAGCTTGTTGAGGTATGAGCACAGCGTGCTGTTCGGTCCCTGTTGGATGCCGAGGTCTTCGAACACCGCGACGCTGTCGGCACGTGCGATCCGCCGCGCCGCCGCCCGCAGCAGTTCTTCGTCGACGCCGCAGCGTTGCGCAAAGTCGGCGACGGGTACGGCACGTAGCCGAGCACGGACCGGTTCGACTCCGTGCACGTGCTCGGCCAGAAATGCTTCGTCACAGAGGTTCTCCTGGACCAGCACGGCGGCAAGCGCCGCGAGGCACCAGGCGTCGGAACCGGGTCGGACACGCAGATGGAAGTCGGCCATCTTGGCGGTGTCGGTGACGACGGGGTCGATGACGATGATCGACCGCCCCGGGTCCTTGGCAATCTCGTTGAGCACCACCCGGGCCCGCGGGAAGCTCTGCGACATCCACGGGTTCTTGCCGACGAACACCGATACCTCGGCGTGCTCGAACTCCCCGCGGGTGTGACCGCCGTATAACTGTGCGTCAACCCAGGCCTCGCCGGTCTTCTCCTGCGCCAACGCATTCGACCGGTACTTTGCGCCCAGCGCCTTGAGGAAGGCGCCGCTGTAGGCCCCGCCCAGGTGGTTGCCCTGCCCGCCGCCGCCGTAGTAGAAGATCTTCTCGCCACCGTAGGTGTCGCGGATGTGCTTGAAACCTTCGGCGATCTCGACAATCGCGGTGTCCCAGTCGATCTCTTCGAAGCTGCCGTCGGCGCGGCGGCGCAGCGGTGAGGTGAGGCGGGATCGGTTGTTCTGGTAGTGGTCCAACCGCAACGCCTTGTTGCACGTATAGCCCTGCGACCACGGATGCTCTTTGTCGCCCCGGATGCGCGCCAGTTTGCGGTCTTCGACTTGGACCACGATCCCGCAGTTGCATTCGCAGAGGATGCAGGCGGTGTGCTGCCAACCATCGGTCATTGGGGCAGGCTCCTTTCGAATGCCTCGCGCAGCTGACGATGCACGACATCCAGGGGTGTCAGGTCGCGCCGCGCCCGCGCCACCAGCAGGGCACCCTCGAGCGCACTCAGGGCCAGGGTCGCCAATTCCGCGGCGCGTTCGGGCACCAAACCGTCGGCGGTGAAACGCCGCGCCATCAGCTCCGACCAGCGGTCGAACGCCGCGGCTGCGCGCTCGACCACTGGTGCCATCCGGTCGCGGTCCTGCGGCTCGCCTGCCTCCACCGACACGGCAGCGATCGGGCAGCCCGCGCGAAAGTCGGTGTCCAGCAACTGCTGGCGGTACTTCTCGGTCAGCGTGTCGAGCAGTTCGAGGCCTCCGCCGGACGCGGTGATCAGCGCGGCGATGTACTCGCCGGCATAGTCCACCGCTTCACACAGCAGCTGGGTCCGCCCGCCCGGGAAGTGGTGATAGGCCGAACCGCGCGGGGCCCCGCTGTGCGCCAGCACGTCGGAGATCGCGGTGGCGTGCGCGCCGCGTTCCCTGATCAACAGGGCGGCCGACACCACCATCCGTTCGCGTGGGCTTCGCATCACCGGCTCCTGGCAGACCTCGATATGTATGACGCTCTACATACTCGCACGTCTCGGCTCGAATAGCGAGAGGGGCTACTAAAGAGAAATTCGCCGTTCACTTATTGGGCTGAGGACCAGGAAACGCCGATGGCAATCCACTGCAAATACAGAATGACAATTAACTTAAGGGCGTGTCCCGTTCCACTGTGTCACGGCGTTCACTGCTCGCCGCCACCATGGCCGCCGGGACCACAATGGCGTTGACACGTTCAATGCCGGTCACCAACGCGGCGCCCGGCAAGTCGGTGGCGGTGTTCGGGGCGGGTGTTGCCGGTTTGACCGCCGCCCATGAACTTGCCGACCGCGGTTACACGGTCACCGTGTACGAACGAAAGGCCCTCGGCGGCAAGGCGCGGTCGATTCCGGTGCCGAACTCCGGCACGACACCACTGCCGGCCGAGCACGGATTTCGGTTCTTCCCCGGGTTCTACCGCAACGTGACGGATACGATGCGCCGAATCCCGTTCGCGGGGAACAGCAATGGCGTTTGGAACAACCTGACCCGGGCGACGTCGTACCTGCATTCGGGATTGGGCCGCGCCGATCTGACGATCCCGCTGCCCTTTCCGCTGCCCACCGTCCCGAACCCGATCACCCCGAAGGCGTTCATCGAATCGGTGACGACCGTCCTGCAGACGCTGTTCCGCCTGCCGCTGTGGGAGGCCGGCTACGCGGCGCAGAAGCTTGCTGTTTACGTAACCAGTTGCGACGAAAGAAAACTTGGTCAGTGGGACTACCTGACCTGGGAAGACTACATCGGCGCGAACAAGAAGTCCGCCGAGTACAACCGGTATCTCGCCGACGGGATCATCCGTAACCTGGCGGCCTCGAAGTCCAGGGATGCCAGTGCGCATTCGATCGGGCTGGTGGGCGAGGCATCGGTGTGGTCGATCCTGTTGTTCGGCAACGACATCGACTGCAAGGGCTTCGACCGGGTACTGAACGGTCCGACAAGCTCGCAGTGGCTGGACCCGTGGGTGGATCACCTTACCTCACTGGGCGTGACCTTCAGAGTGGGACAAGCACTTTCGCGCTTGACGCCAAATGGCAGGCACATCGCCTCGGCAACTGTGGTCGATGCCAACGGGATCCCACAACCGGTCACCGCGGACTGGTACGTCTCGGCGATCCCCTGCGAGAAACTCGCCACCGTCCTCACCGACGACGTGATCGCCGCCGACCCGGGCCTGGCCAACGTCGCGCAGCTGCGCACGGAGTGGATGAACGGGCTGATGTTCTATCTGCGAGAGCGCGTCGACGTCACCAAGGGCCACGTCAACTACGTCGACTCCGGATGGGGCATTACATCCATCAGCGAAGAGCAATTTTGGAAGCGCAGCCTCACCACCTACGGCGACGGCACCGTCAAGGACTGCCTTTCCGCGATCCTTTCGGACTGGAGTACGCCGGGAAACTTCAACGGCAAGAGCGCGCGCCAGTGCACGCCCACCGAGATCGCCCGAGAAGCGTGGGCCCAGATCAAAGCCCACCTCAACGACACCGGCCACGTGGTCGACGACTCGATGCTGCACTCCTGGTTCCTGGACCCGGCGATCATCGACTCCGGCACCCCCAACGTGCGCAACGACGAACCGTTGTTCATCCAGGATCCGGGCTCCTGGGCGCGGCGACCCAGATCGGGCACCGGCATCGACAATTTGTTCCTGGCCGGGAATGGGTCCAGACCGATCAGAACGTCACCACCATGGAAGGCGCCAACGAAGGTGGACGTCAGGCCGCCAACGCCGTGCTGCACGCATCGGGGCACTCGGGCCGAACCGCCAAGATCGTCACGCTGTTCCAGGCGCCCTGGTGGAAGCCGTTCAAGGCAGCAGATAAAGCGCGCTATCGCGCCGGCAAACCCAACGTGCTGGACCTCATCGACACGCGTCGCCCCGCCCGCTGACCCGGCTCAGCTATCGCGCATGCCCGGCACGTGCCGCCCAGGAAGTACCCGCGCGGTCGTGCCACGCCATGGCCCGTTTCTACAGCGTGCGGGCGATGATCTCCTTCATGATCTCGTTGGTGCCGGCGTAGATCAACTGGACGCGGTTGTCCGCCCACATCCGGGCAATGGGGTACTCGGTCATATAGCCGTACCCGCCGTGCAGCTGCAGGCATTGATCGGCCACGCCCATCGCCCGTTCGGTGGTCCACCATTTGGCCATTGCGACGGTGGGGATATCGAGTTCGCCGCGCAGATGTTTGGTGATGCAGTCGTCGAGAAAGACGCGTGCGATGGTGGTTTCGGTGGCGGCTTCGGCGAGTTTGAACTTGGTGTTCTGGAAGCTGAAGATGGGCTTGCCGAAAGCGTGACGGCTCTTGGTGTACGCGATGGTTTGCGCGACAGCCGATTCCATCCCGGCGACCGACCCCACCGCGATGATGAGCCGCTCCTGAGGTAGCTGCTGCATGAGCTGAATAAAACCTTGGCCCTCGGTGTCCCCCAGCAGGTTGGTGGTGGGGATGCGCACGTCATCGAAGAACAACTCGGAGGTGTCCTGGCCTTTCTGGCCGATCTTGTCCAGGACGCGGCCGCGGCGAAAGCCTGGCCGGTCAGCCTCGACCAGCACCAGCGAGATCCCGCTGGCGGCTTCGTGCACCGCGGTCTTGACGACGACAATGATCAGGTCAGCCTGAGCACCGTTGGTAATGAACGTTTTTGAGCCGTTGACGACGTACTCGTCGTTGTCCCGGATCGCCTTGGTCTTGACGTTCTGCAGATCCGATCCGGTTCCCGGTTCGGTCATGGCGATGGCGCCGACGACCTCTCCCGAGGCCATGCGCGGTAGCCACTTTTGTTTCTGTTCTTCGGTGCCGTAGGCCAACAGGTAGTGCGCAACGATGGTGTTGTGCAGACTGACCCCCCATGAGGTGTCGGCAACGCGGGCCTGCTCCTCGATGAGCACTGCCTCGTGGGCGAAGGTGCCGCCGCCACCGCCGTATTCCTCGGGAATCGACATGCACAGAAGTCCGAGTTCACCCGCCTTGTTCCAGAGGTCACGATCGACGTGGTGTTGCTCGATGAACTTATCGGTGTTGGGTACGACTTCTTTGGCGAGGAAGTCGCGAATCAGTTCGCGCAGGCCGTCGAGTTCTTCGGTCATCCATGCCGAGCGGTGAGACACGTTCTGTAGTTCCTTTCCGAGGGATTCGATTTCGGCCCGTTTAGGCACGGGTCGTGCTTGCGGACGGTTGGTGAGCTAGGCGCCGAGGCCCAATAGGGCAGGTAACAGGTAGCGACGAGCGAAGGTGCGTGCCGCGTCGTCGTCGCCCAGTGCGATGTGCTGAGAGGGCGTGAGTACGAACGACAAGACGATGCGCACCGTTACTTCGGCGATCTCGAGCAATTCGAGTTGAGTGCGGTCGTCGTTGGGAAGTTCTGTGGAGATTTGACGGGCCAGGAACGCCGATGCCGTCTGCATGGTGTTCGACCCTTCGGTGGTCAAGAAGGGAAGCACCGCTTCGGGTTCGGTGCTCAGTAGGCGCTGCAGCAGGGTGTGTCCACGCAACGTATTGAGGACGAAGACGAAACCTTCGACGAACTTGCTCTCCACAGTGGATTGCCGGCCCGCGTAGGCCTCGAGGTCGCGCAGGAATGTCTCGAGTTCGCGAAGTAGCACCGCTTCGATGATGGCGTCTTTGCTGGCGAAATACCGGTAGAGCGTGACACGGGAGAGCCCCGATCGTCGGGTGATGTCTTCAACGGTTGAGCGGTTGATGCCGAAGACCTCGAACTGTCTCAGCGCGGCGTCCAGGATGCGCTCGGCGGTCTTCCCCTCCGCCGGTACCGACCCGACCTTCTGTACGGCTTTGGCGAGCAGTCCGCCGTATTTCATCGCCTGAGCACCCAACTTGAAACAAACACACCGATAATGTTACATCGATACATATGCAACACAACGCTGTAGTGCATCCGGCGGACGGTGAGCCTTTGCTCAAGCCGTCGGCCCTGCCAGACGCCCGGCCGAGTCGGCGCAGTAAAGCCCTGTTCGCGGTGAGTCGTTCCACGATGCGGCCGCTGGCCGGGGTGCTACCAGGAAATTCGCTGGGCGTGGCCGGGTTGGATGCGACGCTGCGGGTGTTTCTGGCCGCCGCGTCCGCTCCGCGGCGTGGCTTGCGCATCACACCAGTCGACGTACCGGGCCCAGACGGTCGGATTCGCGGGGAGTGGGTGTGTGCACCCGGTGTGGATCCAGGTGCGGCTGCGGTTCTCTACATTCACGGCGGAGCCTTCGTGGCGTGTTCACCGCGAACTCATCGCGGACTGATCGGGGAACTGTCGGCCGAAGCGCGCCGTCCGGTATTCGCCGTCGAGTACCGCAAGGCGCCGCTCTACCCTTTTCCGCACGCGGTGGAAGACGCGGCCAGGGCCTACCACTGGTTGACCGCCTCCGGCCGGGCCGTTGCGGTGGCCGGCGACTCGGCCGGCGGCCAGCTCGCGGTGGCGACCACCCTGGCCGCGCGTCGGCGCGGCCTGCCGGCACCCGCGGCGGTGCTGTTGTTCTCCCCGGCACTCGATCTGACCGGCGGACTGGCCTCCAGCAGAGACCTGCGCCGACGTGACGCGTTCGCCCCTGCCCGCCGGGTGGGATCCACGTTCGCGTTCTACATCGGCGACACGGACCCTCGCCACGAATTGCTGGACGTGCTCCACGCCGACGTGGCGGGATTCCCGCCGACGATGATCCACGTCGGGGGCACAGAAATGCTGCTCGACGATGCCCGCACCTTCGCTGCTCAGTTGCGCAAAGCCGGTGCTGCGGCCAGTCTGCACGTCGCGCGCGGACAAATTCACGTCTTTCCAGCGATGTTCCGCACCATTCCAGAGGCCAGAACCGCGCTGCGTGAGGGCGGCGAATTCCTGGCCACCGCCCTCCCCTTGCACCCGTCAGGCTTGACCGTCTGACATCGCCATTACTCAATGGCACATTGACAAATGTCATAGTGAATGATCGTCTAGTGGTGTGCTTCCACCTATCCGGAAGGTTCTTGCTTTGGTGCCCGTCAGCGCATGGCCCGTCAGTCTCCTTCGCGGCCAAGGCCGTTCGGCCAAGACAAAGGCGGTGGTCACCGGCGCAGGTAGCGGCATCGGGCGATCGTTCGCACTGGAGCTCGCTCGGCGCGGCGGCGAGGTCATCTGCGCCGACATCGACGCCGAACGCGCGCTCGCGACAGCCGAGCTGATCAATCAGCTCGGGCGGGGCAGGGGTTACGACATGCAATGCGACGTGTCGGACCGCAGTGCCATCGAGTTGTTGGCCAAGCAGGCGCAGAGCGTCTTCGACGGCGCACCGACATTGGTGATCAACAACGCCGGTGTCGGCATCGGGGGAAAGCCCGTCGGCGAGATCGGGATCGAGGACTGGGCCTGGGCACTCAGCATCAACTTGTGGGGTGTGGTGTACGGCTGCGAGGTCTTCACCCCGATCCTGCGGGAGGCAGGCCGCGGCGGGATCATCAACGTGGCCTCGGCCGCGGGGTTCGCGGCTGCTCCGTCGATGGCGGCCTACAACGTATCCAAGGCCGGTGTCATGTCACTGTCGGAAACTCTGGCCGCCGAACTGCAGGGCACCGGCATCAAAGTCACCGTGCTGTGCCCAACCTTCGTGAAGACCAACGTTTTCCAGGATGGTCGCATCACGCCCGGCTCGATGAGCCTGAGCCAGCAGCTGGCGCGCTGGACCGGTCTGTCGGCCGACAACGTCGCGGTGCGCACCCTGGATGCGCACGACCGCGGCCGGCTGTACGTAGTGCCGCAGATCGACGCCAGACTCATTTGGCGACTCAAGCGGTACTTCCCGGGATTGTTCGTACAAGGTGCCGGGTTGCTCGGCCGCATCCTGCCCCAAGACTGAACTCGGACTGAATCACTCGCGAAAGGATTGATTGATCGTGGCGATGGATCTGGACAACATGCTGCAGATGATCAAGGACAAGCAGTGGGCCCTGGTCGACATCGACTGGGACGCACCGGGAGCCGAACTGATCGAGCCGGAGCTGTGGACGAAGCTCAAGCCGTTCCTCACCGACCTGATGTGGATCGAGAACGTCGGTGCGCGTGGGTTTGCCGCGTTGGCCAAAAAAGCCCCGAACCCGACGCTGAAGAGCATCTACGAGCACTTCCACGCCGAGGAGCAGAAGCACGCGAACGCCGAACTCGCACTCATGCGCAGGTGGGGAATGCTGGACGGAGACGAAATCCCCAAGCCAAATGTCAACGTGCAGTTGATCATCAACTTCTTGGACAAACACGCAGACGACATGACATTGCCCTTCCTCGGCACGGTGATCCCGATGCTCGAGTCGGCACTCGACGGCGCGCTGATCAAGTTCATCACCGACGAGGTAAAAGACCCGGTGGCACAAGAGGTTTTCCGGCGGATCAACTCCGATGAATCCCGGCACCTAGCGGTCGACTTCGAGGTGATCGATCTACTGGGGCACTCCACGATGCGCAGAATGCTCATCGACACGGCGGCGGGCTGGCTCAACCCCCAGATTTTGATCGGCATTCTGAGCTACTTCGCGCTGCTGAACAAGATGCGCGACAACATCGTTGCGATGGGCGTGAACGAGCAGCGCCTGCACGCGGCGGTGCGCCGATTCCAATCTGTCGGTGAGCGCAGCGCATTCGCCCGCCAATTGCCGATGTATCGAATCGTCTCCTGGCACGGCAAGAAGGTGATCGACCGCACCTCCAAGTACCACTGGATCGCCGACTCGCTGGTCAAGGCCACCAGCGTCATCCCGATGCGGCTGGTGCACCGCACGCCCACCTGGTCGCAGGAACTGACCTATGAACCGGTCGCGTAAAGGAGCAACCACGACATGACGATCTCTGTAGCCATCATCGGTGCCGGCTTTGCCGGCATCGGCGCCGCGATCCGCCTCAAAGACCAAGGCATCACCGACTTCGTGATCTTCGAACGCGATACCCGGGTAGGGGGCACCTGGCGGGACAACACGTATCCCGGTGCGGCGTGCGACATTCCGTCTCGACTGTACTCGTTCAGCTTCGCACCCAACCCGGACTGGTCCCGCACCTACTCGGGCAGCGCCGAGATTCTGCAGTACATCGACGGCATGGTCGAATCCCGCGGCATCGAAGCACATATCCGGTTCACGCACAATGTCACCGGCGTCGTCTACGACGAGGATGCGGGCGAGTGGACCGTCAATCTGGCAGACCGCGAACCGGTCCGCGCCCGCACGGTGATCGTCGCCTCGGGACCGCTGTCGAATGCGAGCTTCCCGGACCTCCCGGGTATCGACACCTATGAGGGACACAAAATCCACAGTGCCCGTTGGGATCACGACTATGACTTCACCGGCAAGAAGGTTGCGGTCATCGGTACCGGGGCCAGCGGTGTGCAGATCATCCCGGAATTGGTCCGGGTGGCGCAGTCGGTCAAGGTATTTCAACGCACCCCCGGGTGGGTGCTGCCGAAGGCCAACGGCGAGGTCAGCGGATGGGTCAAGCGTCTGCACAGGCAGGTACCACTGGTCCGGAAGCTGGCCAGGTCCGCCTGGTACTGGGGGCATGAATCGGTCGCGCTTGGCGTGGTGTGGGATACCCCGTTCACCCGGCTGGTCGAGGCCGTGAGCCTGGCCAATCTGCGTGTGCAGGTGCGTGATCCGTGGCTGCGGCGCCAACTGACACCGGACTTTTCCGCCGGTTGCAAGCGGCTGCTGATGACCAGCGATTACTACCCGGCGCTGCAGGCCGAAAACTGCAAACTGGTGACGTGGCCGATCGCACGGCTGTCGCCCCGGGGAATCCGAACGGTCGAAGGTATCGAGCACCAGTTCGACGCCATCGTGTTCGCCACCGGTTTCGACGTGTCCACGACGGGCTCCCCGTTCCCGGTCACCGGCCTCGACGGCAGGGACCTGGCGTCGGAGTGGCGCAACGGCGCCTACGCCTACCGCAGCGTGGCCGTATCCGGTTATCCCAACTTGTATTTCACCTTCGGGCCGAACTCCGGTCCGGGTCACAACTCGGCCCTGGTGTACATGGAAGCGCAGATCGACTACATCGTCGCGGCGATCTCCACATTGCTGAAGGCCGGTTGGAAGTCGATCGACGTCCGCCCCGAGGTGCAGGACCGGTACAACGAGGACATCCAGCGGCGGCTGCAAACCACCACGTGGAACTCCGGTTGCCAGAGCTGGTATCTGACCGAGGACGGCTTCAACGCCACCATGTATCCCGGCTTTGCCACTCAGTACGTCAAGCAACTCCGGACACTGGAACTGCAGGACTACCAGATCACCGTCTCGCTGAACAGCGTCGATCCGGTTCTCACCGGATAGGCTGCCAGGGTGGCCGAGTACCGGATCGATGACCTCGCGCGAGAAGCGGGGACAACGACTCGTAACGTGCGGGTCTACCAGGAGAACGGCCTGCTGGCTCGGCCGCAGCGGCGAGGCCGGGTATCGATCTACACTGACCGGCACCTCAGCCAGTTGCGGGCGGTGACCCGACTGCTCAAAGAAGGTTTCACCGTCAAGCACATCCTGAAGTTCGTGACCGGCCTACAGAGCGGTCAGGAACTGGTCGAGGTGCTGAACCTGGCCGATCTGGGCGAATTGGTGACCTCGCCGTGGTCACATCCGGAGTCTCGAGTCATGTCGATTGACCAATTGCAGGACAAGCTCGGGCCTCTGGATGCCAAGACGCTACGCCGCCTGTGCAGCAGCGGGGTGATCGAACCAAACGATGACGGCGAGGGCTATCTGGTACCTGACCGCCGGATTGTCGACGACTTCGCGTCGCTCGTGTCGCGCGGTATGCCGCTGGCGGCCATCTTGACGACCTCAGCGGCTGTGGACAAGAAACTCGATGACGCTGCGCGTGCGCTGGCCCGTCACGGACACACCGAAGTCGTCCGGCAACGCGGAAGCGGCTGGTACCCCACCAACGATGCTGAATTAGCTTGGGCCGCAGACCTTATCGATGTCATGCGCCGGGTGGCGAGGCGTTCCGCCCACGCCAGTCTGGACCGGGCACTGGACGCGGCGGTCCGCGCCGAGATGCGCCAGTACCGTCGCGCGGCCGAAGATTCCGGTGCCCCGGACGTTACGGCGGCCAGTCGATAAAGCGGCTCAGCTCATCCAGTCGTTGGACCCGTCGTTGCGGGTGTAGGTGCCGACCGAGTTCTTGACGATGATCGGGTCGCCGGGTCCGAAGTTGGTGAAGAACCACTTCGCGTTGGCCGGGCTCAGGTTGATGCAGCCGTGGCTGACATCACGCCGGCCCTGGTCGTCGACCGACCACGGCGCGCTGTGCACGAAGTTGCCGCTGTTGTCGAAGCGGACGGCGTCGGCGACGGTGATCTTGTAGCCGTTCGCGGAGTTGACCGGGACTCCGTATGTCGAGGAATCCATCACCACCGACGCCATCTTCTCTTGCACGTAGTAGGTGCCGTTGGCGGTCTGGTGGCCACCTGACGCCATTCCCATGGACATCGGGAAAGTCTGCACCACAGCGCCGTTGCGTGCGACGGTCAATTGGTGGGTGGCGTCGTCGGCGGTGGCGATCAGCTGATCGCCGGTGCGGAAGCTCGACACGGTGCCGCCCGCGTCGACAGTCACGTCAGTGTGGGCGGGCCAGAAACTGAAGGGCCGCCAGCGCAGCTGGGTGGGGGTCTGCCAGTAGAACTTGCCCTCCACCGGCGGCGTCGACGTCACCCGGATTGCGCCTTCGGCGGCGCCGGCGTCGTCCACCCGAGCCGGGAAGTCGATGATGATCGGCTGGCCCACCCCCACCGTCGCACCGTTGGCGGGCGCGATGCGCGGCGGGCCGAACGGCGCGGTCCCGACGAACGGGGGCGGTGGCGGTACTTCGCCGGCCGGGACGGCAGGCGGGGCTACCACCCCTGGGTCATCGGGTGCGGGATCGGGATCGGCCAGCGCGGTACCCGCGCTCAGCACCAACATCCAACCGAGCACCGATGCGATTCCGGCGGCCCGCAGAGCTCCGAAGCGGCGTCCCGACATGAACATCCCTCCCGTGCGTCCCTATATCTGCCAGTCTGAGGCACCGTCGGGCTTGTTGTAGGTCCCCACGGAATTCTTGACAACGACGGGGTCGCCGCTGCCGAAGTTGTTGAAGAACCATTTGGCGTTGGCCGGGCTCAAGTTGATGCAGCCGTGACTCACGTTGCGCCGGCCCTGGTCTCCCACCGACCACGGCGCGCTGTGCACGAAGTTGCCGCTGTTGTCGATCCGGACGGCGTCGGAGACGGTCACCTTGTACCCGTTGGCCGAGTTGACGGGCACGCCGTAGGTGGACGAGTCCATCACCACCGAGGCCATCTTCTCCAAGACGTAATACGTGCCGTTCGGGGTCTGGTGGCCGCCGGAGGACATCCCCATCGACATCGGGAAGGTCTGCACCACCGTCCCGTTGCGGGTAATGGTCATCTGGTGCGTGGCGTCATCAGCGGTCGCCACCAACGCGTCCCCGGTGCGGAAGCTGGACTTGGTACCGGCCGCGTCGATGTTCACCGCGGTGTTGGCCGGCCAGAAACTGAGCGGACGCCACCGCAACTGGCTCGGGGTCATCCAGTAGAACTTGCCCGGCACCGGCGGTATCGAGGAGATGTGAACGGCCCGCTCGGCCATGGCCTTGTCGGCGATGGGCACCTGGAAATTGATGATGATCGGCTTGGCCACGCCGACCATCGCGCCGTTCACCGGATTGAAGGACGGCGGCCGAAACGGTGGGTCACCGACGAACGGAGTGGGGTCCTGACCGGCCGCAGTTCCGGACGCGACCGGCACCGCCGCCGGATCGCCGCCGGGCACCGGCGGGAGGGCGAACGGATCGGGAAGCGGGGGCAGCGCCAACGGACCCGGGGCGCCCGGTTCAGCCGGGGCGACCACCGGACCGGGATCCGCCGGTGCGACCACGGGGCCGGGATCGGCCGGTGCGTCTTCCGGGTCTGCCAGTGCGGGACCGGCACCCAACATCAGCACGGCCACGATGCCGCCCCCGTTGAGAGCCGCTACAAACTTCCTCGTGCTGCGGCGTGTAAAGCAGCGCGCCATATCATTCCCCTCCGTCAAATCTCGCCCCAGTCTGGCACAACAGGACCACTCGTTAGCCATTCGGCGGAGGCCGCAAGACCGTTACGAACTGCGGTTCAGGGCGCTGACCTGCAGCGTTAATCACCCTGGGAATTTGGTGAAGCCGGCACCTCGACGATCGACCTGATCGCCGTCATCGCCACTAAAGCGAGACCCATCAACCCCGCCGAAGCGGTAAGCATCATCGCCGCGCTGCGCTCGTACAACAGGCCGCCGGCCAGCGAGCCGGCCATGATTCCCACCTGGAACGCCGTCACATACAAACCCGACGCCCCGTCAGGGTCGTCCGCCCCGGCACGCATCGCCGCGGACTGCAGCATCGGCGGCACGGCGGTGGCCGTGGCACCCCACAGCACGATTGCGCCCGTCCCAATGACCAGCGCCGTCACCGCGGACCGGTGCCAGCCGTAGGCCAACGCGCTGAGCAGCACGAAGGCAGCGGTCAAGCCGACCATGCAGAAGATGATCGCGCCCTTCGGCCGCCGGTCAAGCGGTCGCGCCACCAGCGTCACCGCCAGTACCCCGGCGATGCCGTAGGCGGCGAGCAGCCAGGCGACGTTCGGCCCGCGCACACCGACGATCTGACGGATGATCACCACGATGTAGGTGTAGGAGACGAAATGGCCCGTGACGCCGACCATGGTGACCAGGCTCACCAGGATCAGCCCGCGGTTGCGGTGATGCTTGGCCCGGCGGCCCACATACCGCAGCTGGTCGTCACTCAGCACCATTTCCGGCAGCATCAGCCGGGCGGCCACGGTGACCACCACGGCCGCGACTGTGATGCACACGGCCGCCAGCCGCCAGCTCCACATCAAGCTCAATGCCGCGGTCAGCGGGCTGCCGATCACCAGCGCCAGGCTGGTGCCGACGTAAATGGACATCGTTGCGCGGCCGGCATGACTGGGCGGCACCAGCCGGGTCGCGATCGGAGCGATCACCGACCACAGCAGGCCGTGCGTCACCGCGCACAGCACCCGGCCCGCGGCCAGCACCGCAAAGTTGGGCGCCAGCGCGGAAATCAGCTGCGAGAGTGTCAGGCACACCAGGCTGAGCAGCAACGTCCGGCGCCGCGGCCAGTGCGCGGTCCAGCGCACCAGAGGCACCGTCGTCGCGGCCGCCACCAGGGCGTACCAGGACAGCAGCGTGCCCACCCACACCACGCTGACGTCGAGGTTGCGTGCGATCGCCGAAAGAGCGCCGACCGGCAGCAGTTCGGCGGTGACGTAGATGAACGCCGCCGACGCCAGCACCACAAGTTGACCCGCGATCCGTGGCGTCCACGTTCGCGCGGTGGCGGTGGGTTCGGCAGTCATGGCAGTCATGGTGTGGGAGGCGAGTTGCGCGTTGTACTCACCGTACGCACCGAGCCAGGGCTTTACCCCATTTGCCGGTTCAACACGCCCGGTCAGGAACGGACGAGGCGGGCGATGGCCGCCGAGGCTTCGGCGATCTTGTCGTCGGCGTCGCCGCCGCCCTCGGCCACGGCCCGGGTGACGCAGTGGTTGAGGTGCTCGTCGAGGAGATTCAGCGCTACCGACCGCAGCGCACTGTTGACGGCGCTGATCTGGGTGAGCACGTCAATGCAGTACTTGTCCTCGTCGATCATGCGCGCGATCCCGCGCACCTGACCCTCGATGCGACGCAGCCGTTTGGCGTAGTTGTCCTTCTGCTGCGTGTATCCGTGTGGTGTGGTCATCTGCTCTCCAAACGAATACCGGCCGGGCGGTTCGGTATGTTCTGCGATCCTATACCCCGCTAGGGTATCAGGCCGCGTGGTTAATTGATTTTGGCGCGCTGGCGCCGCACCGCATACTTGCAGCATGGCCCACGCCGCTGAGCAACCTGACATCAAACCCCGCAGTCGCGACGTTACCGACGGTCTGGAGAAGACCGCCGCACGTGGAATGTTGCGGGCGGTAGGGATGGGCGACGAGGACTTCGCCAAGCCGCAGATCGGCGTCGGATCGTCCTGGAACGAGATCACCCCCTGCAACCTGTCGCTGGACCGGCTGGCCAAAGCGGTCAAAGAAGGTGTCTTCCAGGCGGGCGGCTACCCGTTGGAATTCGGCACCATCTCGGTCTCGGACGGCATCTCGATGGGTCATGAGGGGATGCATTTCTCGCTGGTGTCGCGCGAGGTGATCGCGGACAGCGTCGAAACCGTGATGCAGGCCGAGCGTCTCGACGGCTCCGTGCTGTTGGCCGGGTGCGACAAGTCGCTGCCCGGGATGCTGATGGCCGCCGCCCGGTTGGACCTGGCCTCGGTGTTCCTCTACGCCGGTTCGATCCTGCCGGGCGTGGCCAAGTTGTCCGACGGCAGCGAGCGCGAGGTCACCATCATCGACGCGTTCGAGGCAGTGGGCGCGTGCTCGCGTGGACTGATGAGCCGTGAGGATGTCGACGCCATCGAGCGGGCCATCTGTCCCGGCGAGGGAGCGTGCGGCGGTATGTACACCGCCAACACCATGGCCAGCGCCGCCGAGGCCCTGGGTATGTCGCTGCCGGGCAGTGCCGCACCCCCGGCCACCGACCGCCGCCGCGACGGGTTCGCCCGGCGCAGCGGTCAGGCCGTCGTCGAATTGCTGCGCCGGGGCATCACCGCCCGGGACATCCTGACCAGGGAGGCGTTCGAGAACGCCATCGCGGTGGTGATGGCGTTCGGCGGATCGACCAACGCGGTGCTCCACCTGCTGGCCATCGCGCACGAGGCCGAGGTCGAGCTGTCGCTGGACGACTTCAGCCGGGTCGGGTCGAAGGTGCCGCACCTGGCCGACGTCAAGCCGTTCGGTCGGCACGTCATGTCTCACGTCGACCACATCGGCGGGGTGCCGGTGGTGATGAAAGCCCTGCTGGACGCCGGCCTCCTGCACGGCGACTGCCTGACGGTGACCGGCAAGACCGTCGCCGAGAACCTCGCCGATATCGCTCCGCCGGACCCGGACGGCAAGGTGCTGCGCGCGCTCGACAGTCCGATCCACCCGACCGGCGGCATCACCATCCTGCGCGGATCACTCGCGCCGGAAGGCGCGGTGGTCAAGTCGGCCGGGTTCGACTCCGACGTGTTCGAGGGCACGGCAAGGGTTTTCGACGGCGAGCGGGCTGCCCTCGACGCACTCGAGGACGGCACCATAACCAACGGTGATGCGGTGGTGATCCGCTACGAAGGCCCGAAGGGCGGCCCCGGCATGCGCGAGATGCTGGCCATCACCGGCGCGATCAAGGGTGCCGGCCTGGGCAAGGACGTGCTGTTGCTCACCGACGGCCGGTTCTCCGGTGGGACGACCGGGCTGTGCGTAGGCCACGTCGCGCCCGAGGCCGTCGACGCGGGTCCCATCGCGTTCTTGCGCGACGGCGACCGGATCCGTCTCGACGTCGCCAAGCACACCCTCGACGTGCTGGTCGATGCCGACGAATTCGCATCGCGGCAGCAGGGTTTCACTCCCCCACCGCCGCGCTACAAGACCGGCGTGCTGGCCAAGTACGTCAAGCTGGTCGGGTCAGCGGCCGTCGGTGCGGTTTGCGGCTAGCTCGACGGTGAGCGCCCGCGGGGGGTGAGCTCCGGGGTGGGGTGAGCCCCAGAGCCCCGAGCCCCGAGCCGCAGAGCGGCAGTCGCAGAGCAGTAGTCGCAGAAGTCGCAGTCGCAGTCGCAGAAGTCGCAGAAGTCGCAGAAGTCGCAGAAGTCGCATCGAGTGTGACTTGTTGGCTTTGAGTGTGTGGGTACGGCGGCGAAATCGAACAATCCCGACCCTGAGCGC
>NZ_LZLQ01000045.1 GCF_001673315.1 Mycobacterium asiaticum
TCGGGTTCTTCAACTCTGGTGATGGAAACACCGGCATCGGCAATGCCGGTGACTACAACACCGGTATCGGCAACACCAGCATCGGCAACACCGGTATCGGCAACACCGGCAGCTACAACACTGGTATCGGCAACACCGGCAGCAATAACACGGGAAGTTTCAATGCCGGCAGCTTCAACACCGGTGATGCCAATCCCGGCGATCTGAACAGCGGAAGTTTCAACGGCGGCAGCGTCAACACCGGCTTCGCCAACTCAGGCGACCTCAACACCGGTTCCTTCAACACCGGCAGCATGAACACCGGTTCATTCATGCTGGCCGACAGTCAAGTGGCCGACGGTTTTTCCATCCCGATCAATTTCCCGGCGATTCCGATCGACCTGCTCGCGGCTACCAACGTCGCGATCCCGATCACCGGTCAGTTCGACCCGATCACCATCTACCCGATCACTGTCAACGTCCCGGTCGACATCAATGCGCTTGGTATCGTCGGCGTCTCTGGAACAGTCCCGTCCGCAGTGGTCGACCCCATCGTCATCAACCCGATCGTTTTGATGGACCTGGTGTTCGGGGCGGACTTTCAGCTGCCCATCCAGATGACGCTCCTCGGCCGAATCAACCTCACGGCACCGGGGCTGCTCGGTATCGGGAACTCCCTCGGGTCGTTGGCGTCGGGCTTCTTCAACGGAAATTCCAACGGGACTTCGGGCTTCTTCAACTCGAACAGTCTGAGTTCGGGCTTCGCCAATGCCAACGGGGCGCTGACGTCGGGCTGGTACAACGCCGGTTCGTTGCTGTCGGGCTTCCAGAACCTGGGAACCGCCATCTCCGGTATCGCCAACACCAGCACGCTGGCCGCTAACACCGCGGCCATGATCTCCGGCGTGGGCAACATCGGCAGCCAGGTCTCCGGCTTCTTCAACGGCCAGATGAGTGC
>NZ_LZLQ01000046.1 GCF_001673315.1 Mycobacterium asiaticum
TGCCCGAATTGCCAAACATGACTGGTGGACGCCACACGACAATCATGACGAGGGTGCGGCTCACGTCGTAAGTGCGTGAGCCTGCGTTTGGTGGCGGCGAGCCTGCGTTAAGCGCGTCGAGCCTGCGTTAAGCGCGTCGAGCATGCGTTCACCGCATCGAGCCTGCGTTCACCGCGTCGAGCATGAGTCCAGCGCGTCGAGCCTGCGTTGAGCGCGTCGAGTCTGCGTTGTGTGCATCGAGCCTGCGTTCACCGCTTCGAGCATGAGTCCAGCGCGTCGAGCCTGCGTCCACCGCGTCGAGCCTGTGTTGTGTGCGTCGAGCCTACGTCCAGTGCGTCGAGCCTGCGTCCACCGCATCGAGCATGCGTCCAGCGCGTCGATTCGCTGCAAATGACGCGCTGAGTGCAGTTTCGACGCGACCAGCGCAGGCTCGGCGCACTTCCGACGCCACCAGCGCACACTCGCGCGCTTACGACGCCACTAGCGACGCCACCAGCGCAGACTCACGCACTTACGACGTGAGCCGCACCCTCGTCATGATTGTCGTGTGGCGTCCACCAGTCATGTTTGGCAATTCGGGCA
>NZ_LZLQ01000047.1 GCF_001673315.1 Mycobacterium asiaticum
GGGTTGTCGGGGGACAATCTGACGGGGTTTGGTGCTTTTAATACGGGTAGCGGTAATGTGGGGTTGTTCAATTCGGGTACCGGGAATGTGGGGTTCTTTAATTCTGGTACGGGGAACTGGGGGTTGTTCAATTCGGGGAGTTATAACACGGGTGTGGGTAATTCGGGGGTGGCGAGTACTGGTGTGTTCAATGCGGGTGGTTTCAACACGGGGTTGATGAATGCGGGCAGTTACAACACCGGTAGTTTCAATGCCGGTGATGCCAATACCGGCGATTTCAACCCGGGCAGTGTCAACACGGGCTGGTTGAACACCGGTGACACCAATACCGGGCTGGCCAACTCCGGCAACGTGAACACCGGCGCCCTCATCTCGGGCAACTACAGCAACGGCGCCTTATGGCGAGGCGACTACCAAGGCCTAACCGCCTTCTCCTATATCCCTGCCGTGCTTCCCCGAACCGAGTTCCTAACCTTCAACCTCGATGGTGGACTGGGTTCCGTCGAGATCCCCGCGATCGACTTCCCGGCAATAAGGCCAGAGTTCAGCGTCGATATCGCCATCGACAGTTTCACCCTCCCGACCATCCCGATTCCCCGAATCGACCTAGACGCCACCACGGTGAGCATCGGCCTAGGCCCGGTGGTGATTCCGCACCTCGCGGTTCCCGCGGTGCCCGTCACCCTGAATTACTCGTTCGCCTCACAACCCGGCGGGGCCATGACAATCGGGCCGATCTCGGGCGCCTTCGAGGTCGTCCCCAACACACTGACCGACCTCATAATTGGTCCGATAGTGATAGGTGCAAGTTCGTCGCAGGGATCCGTTTCAGCATTCCTGGCCAACCTGCCGTTCAGCACCCCCGCAGTCACCCTGGACCGAATCCCACTGCTGGCGTCCGTTGCCGGCCATTCCGGCCCGTTCGATATCTTCCCGGGCGGCCTCACGATTCCCGCACTGAACCCGCTCAACATCAGCCTGTCCGGTGGCACCGGCGCATTCACCATCCCAGCTATCGCCATCCGTGAAATCCCGTTCGCCCTCACGGCTCACAGCACGATTGGTCCCATCCATCTCGGACTGATCGATATTTCGGCGGTGCCGGGGTTCGGGAATTCGACTGTTGCTCCGTCGTCGGGTTTCTTCAACTCCGGTGCTGGTGGGGTGTCGGGGTTTGGCAATGTGGGGTCGCAGGTGTCGGGTTGGTTCAACCAGGTTCCGTCGGGGTGGGTGGGGACGGTGTCGGGGTTGTTCAATGCTGCTTCGTTGAGTTCGGGTGTGTTCAATCTTGGGTCGGATGTGTCGGGGTTGTTTAACTCCAGTGTGTTGGGTGTGGGGACTTCGGCGGTGGTGTCTGGTGTGGGCAATGTCGGTGCGCAGTTGTCGGGGTTGTTGAGTTCGGGGGTCAACCTGGGTTGGGCCGATGTGGGGG
>NZ_LZLQ01000048.1 GCF_001673315.1 Mycobacterium asiaticum
ACCGTGCGCGACGCCATCGGCATCCTGCGTGAGTACGGCGTATCCCAGATGCGGGTGGCTGGGGCGGTGGCGGGTACGACCCGCCGGACGGCTGATCGGTCATGGGCTACCTTCCAGTGCGGACTAGCTGAACTAAGCCGCATACAGTACCTGAGCACCGAGGCCCAGGTCACAGCGATCAGCGTCGCCGGGTGCCTTCGGACAGGAAGCCCAACAGGTCGTAGCGGGTGATCACCCCGACGGGTTTGCCCTCCTCGACCACCATCAATGCGTCCCAGTCCCGCAGCGCCTTGCCGGCCGCGCTGACCGATTCCCCGGCGCCGATCAGGCGCAGTGGCGGGCTCATGTGTTGGGACACCGCGTCGGCCAGCTTGGCCCGGCCCTCGAAGACCGCCGACAGAAGTTCCCGTTCGGACACGCTGCCGGCGACTTCACCGGCCATCACCGGAGGCTCCGCCCCGACCACCGGCATCTGGGATACGCCGTACTCACGCAGGATGCCGATGGCGTCGCGCACGGTTTCCGACGGGTGGGTATGCACCAGGTCGGGCAGCGCACCGGACTTGCGGCGCAACACATCGCCGACGGTGAACTCCGTGGCCGAACCGTCCAGTGGGCTGCGCAGGAACCCGTACGACGACATCCACGCATCGTTGAAGATCTTGGCCATGTAGCCGCGACCACCGTCGGGCAGCAGCACGACGACGAGGGCGTCCGGTCCGGCCTGCTCGGCCACCTTCAGGGCCGCCACCACGGCCATCCCGCACGACCCGCCGACCAACATGGCTTCTTCGCGGGCCAGGCGCCTGGTCATGTCGAAGGAGTCCGAGTCCGATACCGCGATGATCTCGTCGGGCACCGTCGGGTCATAAGCGGCCGGCCAGAAGTCCTCTCCGACCCCCTCGACCAGGTACGGCCGGCCGGAGCCACCGGAATACACCGATCCCTCCGGGTCGGCGCCGATTACCCGGACGCGCCCGTCAGAGACCTCTTTGAGGTACCGGCCGGCACCGGTGATCGTGCCGCCGGTACCGATGCCGGCCACGAAGTGGGTGATCTTGCCGTCGGTGTCCGCCCAGATCTCCGGGCCCGTGCTCGCGTAGTGGCTGGCCGGGCCCTCCGGGTTGGAGTACTGGTCCGGCTTCCAGGCGCCCTCGATCTCACGGACCAACCTGTCGGAGACGCTGTAGTAGCTGTCCGGGTCCTCGGGCGGCACCGCCGTCGGGCACACCACGACCTCGGCCCCATAGGCGCGCAACACGTTTCGTTTGTCTTCCCCGACTTTGTCGGGGCAGACGAATACGCACTTGTACCCGCGCCGCTGCGCGACCAACGCAAGTCCCACGCCCGTGTTGCCCGACGTCGGTTCGACGATGGTCCCGCCCGGCCGCAACGCCCCGCTGGCCTCCGCGGCGTCGATCATTTTCACCGCGATCCGGTCCTTGGAGCTGCCGCCCGGGTTGAGGTATTCGACCTTTGCGGCCACGACGCCGGCCCCCTCGGGGACGACGGAATTCAGGCGAACCAGCGGCGTGCCGCCGATGAGGTCACTGAGGTGGTGGGCGATTCGCATGCGCCTATGGTCTCAGGCGGCCGCGGCCGCCGCACTCGGGTAACCCCTAGCCGGTGGCCTCGCGGATGTACTCCCCGATCTGACGCAATGAGCGGACCGCCTCCGGCACCAAGGGCCCGACGACCTGGAAGTCGTGCACCTGACCCGGCCACACCCGCACCTCCGCCGGTACACCCGCTGCCGCCAACCGCTTTGCCGCCAACTGCGCGTCGTGCAGCAACACCTCGGAGCCAGAGACGTGAATCAGCGTTCGCGGCAGCCCCGGCTCGATGTGATCCAGCGGCTCGTAAATCTCCTCGGGTTTGCCGTGCACCTTATTCTTGGCCGCACAGCTAGCAACCAATTCCCCGAGGGCATCAAAAGCCTTTGGCGGGAACATCGCGTCCGTCTTGGAATTCGGATGCGACTGCTTTTGTTCCTTTGCCAGCTGAAGCAATGGCGAGATCGCCACCAGTGCGGCGGGCTCCTCTCCCTCGCGTTGCAACCGCTGCGCCAAGGACAGTGCGAGGTAGCCGCCGGCGGAGTCGCCGGCCAGCACTATCTGGTCCGGGTCGTAGCCGAGCAGGCGCAGCCAGCGGTATCCGTCGTGACAGTCATCGAGGGCCATGCCAATGGAATGCTTGGGCATCAGGCGATAGTTGACGACCAGGATGGGCGCGTCAGCAAACTTAGACAGCGCCTCGACCAGCCGCCCATGCGAGTTTGCCCCACAGGTCAGGAACGCCCCGCCGTGTAGGTAGAGGATCACCCGGCGGGTGCCGTCCGCGGGCAGCACGCCCGCTGCACGAACCAGCTGAGCAGAGGCATTCGGCAAGTTCACCTCGGCCCTGACGGTGTTGGTCGCCGGAAGCAGGACGCGGGCGGCCTGGTCGATCAAGCCCCAGGGCCACGGAACGTGAGGAATGTAGCTGCCAACCGCCAACGCAGGCCGGATCGTCATGCGCGACGCGAGCGTAGCTAATCGACCTGCAATACTCGGTCCAGACTCGAGGACCTCGACGGGGGCACCGTCACTGATCGCGAACCTGCGGGCTTCAAGTCTACGAGCCTTGAGCGCGTCGCGCGGCCGAATGGCGACTCTGGGTGCGCCAGAAACCTCACTGGGTGCAGTCATGCTCAACACTTCCTACGCCGTTGTAGTCCGATACAGCATGTGACGAAGAAGCTGAGTAGTTGGTTCAACAACCTCGTCGACTTAGCTTGACAGCCCTTTACCCACTCAACATTCTTTTATTCACCTTCGATACCGCATCTGTTTCACACCGTAACCGGTTTGTTCCTCAGCTACCCCCGAAATCAGCACAACCGTCCTAAACTCATTCCTGTGGGCATGCACGTGCCGCGGCGCTCAACGATCGCTCTGGCCACAGCGGGCGCACTCGCCTCGACAGGCTCGGCCTATCTGGGCGCACGCAACCTGCTGGTGGGTCAGGCGATCCATGTGCGCACCGTGATACCGAAGAACTCGGAGGCGCCGCCTCGCGCGGACGGCGTATACAGCCCCGGCGGTGGGCCGGTGCAGCGTTGGCGCAGCGGGACCCCTTTCGATCTGCACCTGATGGTCTTCGGCGACTCGACGGCGACCGGTTACGGCTGCGCCACCGCCGAAGAGGTGCCGGGCGTAGTCATCGCCCGCACACTCGCCGACCAGACCGGGCTGCGGATCAGGCTGAGCACCAAGGCCATCGTCGGCGCCACGTCCAAGGGCGTACTTGGCCAAGTCGACGCCATGTTCGTGGCGGGACCACCGCCCGATGTCGCGGTGATCATGATCGGCGCCAACGACATCACTGCGCTCAACGGGATCGCACCGTCGGCGCAGCGGTTGGGTTTGTCGGTGCGCAAACTGCGCAACCGCGGTGCGGTCGTCGTCGTCGGGACCTGTCCGGACTTCGGACTCGTCACCGCGATACCGCAGCCGCTGCGCTCGGTCGCCCGCACGCGCGGTTTGCGACTTGCCCGCGCGCAGGCCGCCGCCGTCCGGGCGGCCGGCGGGGTGCCGGTTCCATTTGCTCACCTCGTGGCGCCCAAGTTCCGTGAGATGCCCGACCTGATGTTCTCCGCCGATCGCTACCATCCGTCCGCGGCTGGATACGCCGAAGCGGCCGAACAGCTGCTCGGGGCGCTGCGTGAGGCGCTGGCTGAGAAGATCGGGACTTCGCCGCCGGAATTGCCGTCTGCCGATGTGGTGGCCAACGCCCGCCGCAGTCGGCGCGCGCTGGCCGCGAAGCTGTGGCGTAGGCCCGTGGCGACGGGCGCGGCGGCCGCCGCCGCGCTGAGTTAGCCCCGCACCCGACTGCTGAACCCGCGCATCGTCAGCGGGCTAGACCGGATTGCCCACCTCCTCAGCCCGCCGTCCCGGCGCGCATCGTCACCGGGCTAGACCCGATTGCCCACCTCCTCAGCCCGCCGTCCCAGCGCGCATCGTCACCGGGCTAGACCCGATTGCCCACCTCCTCAGCCCGCCGTCCCGGCGCGCATCGTCAGCGGGCTAGATTGGGCTTCGCCACGTTCATTGGAGGAGCCCCCATGCCGGAAGCCGTCATCGTTTCAACTGCCCGCTCACCGATCGGGCGCGCCATGAAAGGTTCGCTGAAGGACATCCGGCCCGACGATCTGGCCGCCCAGATGGTGCGCGCCGCGCTCGACAAGGTGCCGGCGTTGAACCCGCACCAAATCGACGACCTGATCATGGGTTGCGGTCAGCCCGGTGGCGAGTCGGGCTTCAACATCGCCCGCGTCGTTGCGGTGGCCTTGGGCTACGACTTCCTGCCGGGCACCACGGTCAACCGGTACTGCTCGTCGTCCCTGCAAACCACGCGTATGGCCTTCCACGCCATCAAGGCCGGCGAGGGCGACGCCTTCATTTCCGCGGGTGTGGAGACGGTGTCCCGGTTCGGCAAGGGCAACGCCGACGGCTGGCCGGACACCAAGAACCCGCTGTACGACTCGGCTCAGGAACGCTCGACCGCCGCAGCCGCAGGTGCCGATGAATGGCACGACCCGCGTGCCGACGGGAACCTGCCCGACATTTACATCGCCATGGGACAGACCGCCGAGAATGTCGCGTTGCTGACTGGCATCAGCCGCGAGGACCAGGACCACTGGGGAGTGCGTAGCCAGAACCGGGCCGAGGAGGCGATCAAGAACGGGTTCTTCGAGCGCGAGATCGCTCCGGTGACCTTGCCGGATGGCAGCACCGTCACCACGGACGACGGCCCTCGGGCGGGGACGACCTACGAAAAGATCAGTGAGCTCAAGCCGGTGTTCCGGCCGAATGGCACGGTGACCGCGGGCAACGCCTGCCCCCTCAACGATGGCGCCGCCGCCGTGGTGATCACCAGCGACGCAAAGGCCAAGGCGCTCGGCCTGACTCCTCTGGCGCGCATCGTGGCCACCGGCGTCAGCGGCCTGTCTCCGGAGATCATGGGTCTGGGCCCGATCGAGGCGTCCAAGCAGGCGCTGGCCCGTGCCGGCATGTCGGTCAACGACATCGACTTGTTCGAGATCAACGAGGCTTTCGCGGTGCAGGTGCTCGGTTCGGCCCGCGAACTGGGCATCGACGAGGACAAGCTGAATGTCTCCGGCGGCGCGATCGCGCTCGGCCACCCGTTCGGTATGACGGGCGCGCGAATCACCGCCACGCTGCTGAACAACCTCACTACGCACGACAAGACGTTCGGCCTGGAGACCATGTGTGTCGGTGGCGGCCAAGGCATGGCGATGGTGATCGAGCGACTGTCCTAGTCTTCCGGCGCTCTCGGCGCTGACTCTGCGCTCACGGCGCACTTTCGGCACTGACTCTGCGCTCACGGTGCACTTTCGGCACTGACTCTGCGCTCACGGTGCAAAACTGCGAGTAGTGCACGCCGTCAGCGCAGAGTCAGTGGCTTGTCGCAGCATCCCAGGCGCGTTTGACCCGTCGGATTACCTCGCTGGGGTGATGCCTTGAGACCACTCTGATGACGGTCCAGCCGACGCTGTCGATGAACTCCTGCCGATCGACGTCCCACGCGTACTGGGCTGGGTCGGTCCAGTGCTGGACGCCGTCGTACTCGGCGGCCACCATGACGTCCTCCCAGCCCATGTCGAGGAAGTACCGGGGAAGACCGTCACCACCCAACACCGGGATCTGAGTCCGCGGTTTCGGAAAACCCGCACTGATCAGTAGCAGCCGCAACCACGTTTCTTTCGGGGACTGAGCGCCGCCGTCCACCAGGTCCAGCGCCGTGTGGAGTTGCCGCAGGCCTCGGGTGTGCCGATGCCGCGCCGCGAGTTCCAATACGTCGGAAACGTTGAAATCAGTGGCGGTGGCCAGCGCGTCAAGATCGGCCACGGCTCGACCCAACTTGCCGCGGCGGCCCAGGTCGAATGCGGTCCGTTCGGGCGTCGTCACACAGAGACCGTTCAGCGGTTGGAACTCGCTGTCTAGCAAGAGGTCAGCGCGCGACACCACGTGCGGCGGCGTGCGAGCGTTGCGCCAAATCAATTCGATAGACACGCCGGGGTCGATCCACTTCGACCCGTGCATTGCCGACGCCGCGGCACCGGCGATCACCGCCTCCCGGCGTGACCACAACCACGCCGCCGCGGTGCGTTGTTGCAGGGACGGCTCGACGCGCTTGTCCAGGTAGACATTCGGCATGATGGCGCGGTAATACTTGCGCAACTCGTGCCTGCTGAGTTCGCCCGCGGAAAGCGCTTCGCTGCCGATAAACGGATGCCTTCCGTATGCCATTGCGGCATGGTTTCAGCCCGCACCGACAGAGCCGGCTGATTCTGCGTTCAGGGCGCAAAAGTGCGAGTAACCCGCGCCATGGCCGCAGAGTCAACGCGCCGACGCCTAGGCGCGGGCGGGCAAAGGCGCCTTGGCACCAACGCGCCAGCGCAAAAGAAAAGCCGGCACGCCATAGGCGTGCCGGCTTTGCCCGTAAGGAATTAATCGTTCTGCAGATAGCTGAGCAGTCGCAGAATCTCCAGGTATAGCCAGACCAGCGTCACCGTCAGCCCTAGTGCGATGCCCCAGGCGGCTTTCTCCGGCGCTCCGGCACGGATCATCTGGTCGGCCGCGTCGAAGTCGATCAGGAAGCTGAAGGCGGCAATGCCGATGCACACCAGCGAGAAGATGATGCCGATCGGGCCGGCACTGCGCAGGCCCAGGCCCTCGCCGCCGCCGACGTGGAACAGCGCCAGCACGAAGTTGCCGAGCATCAGGACCAGCACGCCGAACATCGCGGCGACCAGCATCCGGGTGAACTTGGGGGTAACCCGGATGGCGCCCGTCTTGTAGACAACCAGCATTCCGAAGAACACACCCAACGTGCCCAGGACGGCCTCGCCGATCAGCACACCCGCATTGGCGGAGCCCACCGAGAAGTTGGCCAACAGGAACGAGATGGCACCCAGGAACAAGCCTTCAAGTGCTGCGTAGCTCAGCACGATCGCCGGGTTGTCCTGCTTGCGGCCGAACGTGGCGACCAGCACCAACGCCAGGCCGCCGAACGCACCCACCATGGTGAGCGGCATCGCGAGCTTGAGGTTCGTGGCAACCAGGAAGTAGGAAACAACGGCCGTCGTGGACAGCATGGCCAGCGTCAAGCCGGTCTTGGTTACGACGTCGTCGATGGTCAGCGGCCGCGAGACCCTGCCTTGCTGGTAGGGGGCGTAGGGGTCAGCCGGGTAGCCGGTCTGCACGCCTGTGCCGAATTGCGCATACCCGCCCGCCTGCTTAGGCAGGGAGCGAAATACGGGGTTACTTGTCTCCCGCACCGTCGGATCCTCTCTTAGATGCTGTGGTTTCGAGCTGTGCGAACAACTGCTCAACGAGCAGCATTCCGACCGAGTTCCCAGCGGAGCTGCTGTTTTCTGGGTGGTACAGCACCCTAACCTTAGCCCCGCGGGCATCGCCGAGCGAGTAACGAATTAGATTGCTCGTCAAACTCATGAGCAGCTGTGAGTCGGCATATTTACCGGATTCCGGTGAGGGGAGATGAGCGTTGACAGGGGCCGTAACAGGGGAATCCGACGAGGTCCTGACCCGCGTCGAAGGCAACGTCGGCTATGTGACCCTCAATCGCCCCAAAGCGATCAACTCGCTGAACCAGACGATGGTGGACCTGCTCAGCAGCGTCCTCGTCCGCTGGGAACGTGACGACTCGATAAACGCGGTGGTGCTCGCCGGGGCCGGGGAACGCGGCCTGTGTGCCGGCGGCGACGTGGTCGCCATCTATCACAGCGCCCGCAAAGACGGGGCCGAGGCGCGACGGTTCTGGCGCGACGAGTATCTGCTCAACGGTCGGATCGGGCGGTTCGCCAAGCCGTACGTGGCGCTGATGGACGGCATCGTGATGGGCGGCGGCGTCGGGGTCAGCGCTCACGCGAACACCCGGGTGGTGACCGACACCGCGAAGATCGCGATGCCTGAGGTCGGCATCGGATTCATCCCCGATGTCGGCGGCGCGTACCTGCTGGCCAGGACCCCGGGCAAGCTCGGCCTGCACGCCGCGCTGACCGGTGCGCCGTTCAACGGTGCGGACGCCATCGCGCTCGGGTTCGCCGACCACTACGTGCCGCACAAGGAACTCGACGCGTTCACCGCTTCAATCGCCACCGACGGCGTCGAGGGCGCGCTGGCTCGTCACGCGACCGAGCCGCCGCCGAGTGAGCTTGCGGCGCAACGCGAATGGATTGACGAGTGCTACTCGGCGGGCAGCGTGGTCGATATCGTGGCCGCGTTGCGAAGCCACAGTGCCGGCCAGGCCAACGAGGCCGCCGCCCTGATCGCTACGCGCTCCCCCATCGCGCTGTCCGTGACGTTCGAGGCGGTGCGGCGGGCCGGCGAGCTGGAAACGCTGGAAGACGTTCTGGTGCAGGATTATCGGGTGTCTTCGGCCTCGCTACGCTCGCACGACCTGGTGGAAGGTATCCGCGCGCAACTGGTCGACAAAGACCGCAACCCGAAGTGGTCGCCGGCCGACCTGGCCGAGGTCACCGTTGCGGACGTGGGCTCCTATTTCGAGCCGGTCGACGACGATCTGACGTTCTAGCGAGCCGGAAAGGCCGGAAAGGGCCGGAAAGGACAGGCATGGCATACGAAACCATCCTCGTCGAACGCGAGGAACGAGTCGGCATCATCACGCTGAACCGGCCCAAGGCACTGAACGCGCTCAACAGCCAGGTGATGAATGAAGTCACCAGCGCCGCAACCGAATTGGATGCTGACGACGGTATCGGGGCGATCATCATCACCGGTTCGGCCAAGGCGTTCGCCGCTGGAGCAGACATCAAGGAGATGGCCGAACTGTCCTTTGCCGAGGCGTTCGGCGCCGACTTCTTCGCGCCCTGGGGCAAGCTGGCCGCCGTGCGCACCCCGACTATCGCCGCCGTTGCCGGGTACGCGCTGGGCGGTGGCTGTGAGCTGGCGATGATGTGCGACCTGCTGATCGCCGCCGACACCGCCAAATTCGGCCAGCCCGAGATCAAGCTCGGCGTGATCCCAGGCATGGGCGGCTCGCAGCGGCTGACCCGGGCCATCGGCAAGGCCAAAGCGATGGACCTGATCCTGACCGGACGCACTATCGACGCCGCGGAAGCCGAACGCAGCGGCCTGGTTTCGCGCGTGGTGCCCGCCGACGATCTGCTGACCGAGGCCAAGTCGGTCGCCAACGACATCGCTCAGATGTCGCTTCCGTCGGCGCGGATGGCCAAGGAGGCCGTCAATCGCGCCTTCGAATCGACGCTGGCCGAGGGGCTGCTCTACGAACGCCGGCTCTTTCACTCGACCTTTGCCACCGACGACCAGTCCGAAGGGATGGCGGCCTTCATCGAGAAGCGGCCGCCCGATTTCAGCCACCGATGAGCGGTTCCACCACCGTCGCCACGGGCGAAGAAGCGGCCGACGACCCGGCCGCTCCGGAGAACACCCGGGCCCCTCTTTCTCGGGGACGGTGGTGGGTCCGCAATTACACCTACACCGGAACGCTGCTCGGGTTGATCTTCGTGTGGCTGTCGCTTACCCCGTCGCTGTTGCCCCGCGGGCCGCTGTTCCAGGGTGTGGTCAGCGGGTGCTCGGGGGCCATCGGTTACGGGTTGGGCGTGTTCGCCGTCTGGTTGGTCCGCTGGCTACGTTCGCGGAACTCCTCTCCCCCGGCGCCGGGCTGGGCGTGGCCACCGCTGATCGTGGTCGGGGCGATCGGGGTCGGGGTGATGTCCATCCGGTTCCATGTCTGGCAGGACGACGTGCGCGACATGATGGGTGTGGAGCACCTGAAGTGGTACGAGTACCCCTATACCGCGGCGTTGGCGATGATCGTCTTGTTCGCGCTGGTCGAGATCGGGAAGTTTGTTCGTTGGCTGGTCAATCTACTTGTGGCACAAGTAGATCGGATTGCACCCTTTCGGGTGTCGGCAGCCATCGTGGTTATCGCGCTGATGTTGCTGACCGTCAGCCTGCTCAACGGCGTGGTGCTCAAGATCGCGATGCGTTCCCTGAACGACACGTTCGCGTCGGTCAACAACGAGATGGATCCGGACATCGCGCCGCCGAAGACCAAACTGCGCTCGGGCGGCCCCGAGTCGGTGGTGTCGTGGGACTCACTGGGCCACCAGGGTCGGATCTTCGTCGCGGGCGGGCCCTCGATGAAAAGCCTGACCGCCTTTAACGGCGCCCCGGCCATGGAGCCGATCCGGGCCTATGCCGGGCTGGATTCCGCTACCGGCATCGACGCCGCGGCGGAGCTGGCCGCCCGGGAATTGCTGCGCACCGGGGGCCTGCAGCGCGCCGTTGTCGCGGTGGCAACCACCACCGGCACCGGGTGGATCAACGAGGCAGAAGCGTCGGCGCTGGAGTACATGTACAACGGCGACACCGCGATCGTCAGCATGCAGTACTCATTCCTGCCGAGCTGGTTGTCGTTCCTGGTCGACAAGGAGAACGCGCGTCATGCCGGCCAAGCCCTGTTCGAGGCGGTCGACAGGATGGTCCGGCAGATGCCGGAATTCAAACGCCCCAAACTCGTGGTGTTCGGCGAGAGCCTGGGCTCGTTCGGCGGCGAGGCGCCCTTCATGAGCCTCAACAACGTGATCGCCCGCACCGACGGCGCCCTGTTCAGCGGACCCACCTTCCAGAACACCATCTGGACCCAGCTGACGAGGACCCGTGACTCCGGGTCGCCGCAGTGGTTGCCGATCTACGACGACGGCCGCAATGTGCGGTTTGTCGCGCACTCAGACAACCTGGACCGCCCGAAACGGCCATGGGACCATCCGCGGGTGGTGTACCTGCAGCACGCGTCCGACCCGATCGCCTGGTGGACACCCGACTTGCTGTTCAGCGAACCGGATTGGCTGCGGGAGAAACGCGGATACGACGTGCTACCGGAGATGCGCTGGATTCCATTGGTCACGTTTCTGCAGGTGTCCGCCGACATGGCTGTGGCGGTCGACGTACCGGACGGTCACGGTCACCGCTACGTTGCCAACGTGGCCGACGGCTGGGCTGCGGTGCTGTCGCCGCCGGGGTGGACGCCGGCCAAGACGCAGCGGCTGCGCCCGTTGCTGCACGCGGACGTCACTTTGGAGGGTTCCTCGGGCGACAGTTCCGCCGGCGGCTAGCGGCGCGCCGGTTCCACATCGCGCAGCACACCCGCGGCAGCCAGCGCGTGGTAGCCGCCGATGACGTCGGTGGCGCGGTGCAGGCCGAGGTCCAGCAGCGCCGCCGCCGCCAAACTCGAGGTGTAGCCCTCCGAGCAGACAATCACCCACCTGACGTCGTCGTCGACGGCCTCGGGTATGCGGGCAGCACTGGTCGGGTCGCAGCGCCACTCCAGCACGTTGCGTTCGATCACCAACGCTCCCGGCACCTCGCCCTCGCGGGCGCGCTGCGCCTGCGGTCGGATGTCGACGAGCACCGCCCCACCGCGCAGGGCCTCAGGCACGTCGTCGGCGGGCAGACGGCGGTACCGGCGCCGGGCCGCTTCCAGCACTCCGTCGATACGGCTCATCAGGGTCCTTCGGGGTGGTCGGTCAGTTCGGTGCGCTGGCGACGCAACATATTGCGCTCGGTGATCTCGTAGTAGGACATTGCGGTCAACGGCGGCGAGTAGGCGTGCACGCTCAGAGTGGGTTCGATCGCCGCCTTGGGCGTCATCACCCGCACGGGAGTCTCGACAGGTCGGGGCGCCCACACCACGTCATGCACCCAGCCGAGCGGGAAGCCGGCCTGATCACCGGCGTCGAGTCGGCGGCGCCGCAGTTTCCTTCCATCCCAGCGGAATTCGCTGAGTGATCCGGACAGCACAGTCAGCGCGCCCAGTGAACCGCCGTGGTCGTGCAGCTCGGTCGGGTGACCGGGAACCCAACTGATCAGCCAGATGTCGAGCTCTTCGTCGCCGTGAATGCGAGTGAACCACCGTTCGTCGACCGGCACACCGGTTCTCGGCAGCAGGTGGTCGCACCGCCCACTCAGTACGTCGTCGGCGGCTTGGTCGGTGGCATGCAACAGATCGGGCACCCGCAACCGGGTGGGTCCCGGCGCGGGCAAGGTCAGTGTGTGAGACGCGGCATTGGAAGCGGCAAACGAAACAGCCATAACGAGAACTCCGGAGTGTGAAAGGGACAGGGCGAGCGGCGGCGTCAGGGCCGACAACACTCGCAAAGTCCGAACCACTCCTGCATGGCAGCAGTGTTGCATAGATTGGGAGCTATGCGCTTGCACCGGCCATCTGCCCGGCAACTGAGAGTGCCTACGTGGTTCCTGATCGTGCCGGTCTGTTTGTGGGCCGTCGCCGGGTGTTCGACGGGCGGCGGGGGCGGCACCGCGAGTTCCTCCTCGGCGCGTCCGTCCGGCTCCACCAGTTCGCTGCCTGCGGGCGCCATCGGGGTTTCTCCCGGTGGTATCACCACCCGTGTCGATGCGCCCGCGGAGTCGACTGAAGAGGAGTATTTCCAGGCCTGCCATGCCGCGAAGGAGTGGATGGACACCCAGGGAAGCACCGGGGAGGTGCTGATCGAGCCCTACCTGCAGATGGTCCAGGCGTCCGGAACGGGTGTTGCCGGCGCCTGGAATCATCGCTGGGCGGATCTGACGCCGGCTCGGCAGGCGGCCGTGATCGTCGCGGCGCAAGCGGCCGCCCGAGCCGAGTGCGGCTGACGGCTGCCGGCGTCTGCGCGGAATTCGGATCAGGGGTGCGCAAAAGTGTCGGCCAGCTCGCCGGACGCCGTCCCGCCAAGCAGAATGAGGGAATGTCTGGACCGACACCGCTGCGTCCGCGGGGCTCTTCGGGAACTCGCGTCGCGTTGGCCTTGGGCAGCGGCGGCGCCCGCGGTTACGCCCATATCGGCGTGATCCAGGAATTGCAGGCCCGCGGCTACGACATCGTCGGGATCGCGGGCTCGTCGATGGGTGCGCTGGTGGGCGGGGTCCAGGCGGCGGGCCGGCTCGACGAGCTGGCGGACTGGGCGAAGTCGCTGACCCAGCGCACCATTCTGCGATTGCTCGACCCGTCGTTGACCGCCGCGGGCGTCCTGCGCGCGGAGAAGATTCTGGATGCCGTCCGGGACATCCTCGGCCCGGTGACTATCGAGCAACTGGCCATCCCCTACACCGCGGTCGCCACCGACCTGCTGACCGGGAAGTCGGTGTGGTTCCAGCGGGGGCCAGTCGACGAAGCCATCCGTGCGTCGATCGCGATCCCTGGGGTGATCGCACCGCACGAGGTCGACGGACGGCTGCTTGCCGACGGCGGCATCCTGGACCCGCTACCGATGGCGCCGATCGCCGCCATCAACGCCGACCTGACCATCGCGGTGAGCCTCAACGGCAGCGAGCCCGGCGCCACCCGCGACGCCGAACCCGGAGCCACCGTCGAGTGGTTGAACCGGATGCTGCGCAGCACCACGGCGCTGTTCGACACCAACGCCGCCAAGGCCCTGCTGGACCGGCCTACGGCCCGAGCGGTTCTGGGCCGGTTCGGCGCGACCATCCCGGACCTCGAAGACGACTCGGACGCACCGAACGGCCGGGGCGACGACCTCGCCGTACCCGAGATCCCGCGCCTCGGCGGCTTCGACGTGATGAACCGGACCATCGACATCGCGCAGTCCGCCTTGGCCCGCCACATTCTGGCCGCTTATCCGCCCGACCTGCTGATCGAGGTGCCGCGCACCACCTGCCGCAGTCTGGAATTCCACCGCGCGGTCGAGGTCATCGGCACCGGCCGGACGCTGGCCGCTCGCGCTCTGGATGCGTTCGAAAGCACCGACCGCATCGACGATGCGCAACCGGCGATCGAAGGTTGATCAAAGACCGAGGAAACGTGCGACGGCCTCGGCTTCGCGGCGGCCCTGCGCGCGTCCCGCGTTAGCCGAGCCGACTCGGCACTGCGGATCCAGCGGGTTATCTCCGAAGGCCGCCAGCGAGTCTCCGTCGGCGAACACGGTGAATGTCTGGCCGGCAAAGCCGGCTATTTCGGCCGCCGGTCCCGGCCCGAACGGCGACGGCGCGTCCGCGCCGGAGGGCACCAACACCACCGCCTCGTCGCAGTCGTCCGCCACATCCACGTTGACGGTGCTCCTGACGCCGCCATCCATGTAGCGCCGACCGTCGATGGTGACCGGCGGCCACGCGCCGGGTACCGCGCAACTCGCGGCAACCGCATCCACCAGGCTGACGCCGGATTCCCGGTCGAACACCACGAATTCGCCTGTCGCGGTGTCGATTGCGGTAACCCGCAGCAGCTGGTCCGGCCATTCATGGGACGGCAGGCGCTGGGCGATCACCTCACGCCGCACGGGCTCGGCAACGGTTTCGGTGGCCAACGCCACCGAACCGATGCGTTGCAGCCGGCCCTTCGTATCCGCGGGTCCACGCAAGGCATCCAGGAATAGTTCGGTGATGCGTTCGATGTCGACGCCGGGGTTTATCTCGGCCGACGCCTCGGCCGTCTGTCGCTCGAAAAGCGCGTCCAGCGTCCAGCCGCTGCCGAGTTGCGCCGCGACCGTCGAACCCGCCGATGTACCCACCAGCACGTCCGACTGCAGCAGCCTGCGGGCGGCCTGCGGGGACTCGTCCGCGATGCCTCGCAAAACCCCTGTCTCCCAGGCAATTCCCGCTACTCCGCCGCCGGCCAGCACAAGCGCTCGTCTGGTTGTCACAACTGTTTACGTTACGGGAGGTGCCGGGTGCCCGGCATAGCGTGCTGCGCGCGAAAGACCGGCTGGCTCAGATCATCCCTGCGCACCAGCGTGCGGGGCGGGTCAGGAAGGACGACGGTGCGGGTGATGTTCAGCGCGGCGTCGACGTAAACCAGTTCGCCCGGTTCGAGCAGGCACCAGTGGGGGTCGTCGTCCATCGGTTCGGTGGCGAACACCACGGACGACCGCTCGGTCAGCACCTCGCTCTGTGCGTGGATCCGGCTGGTGGACAGATCGAAATCGGGTTCACCGTCGTGACGGCGGTCCAGCATGAACAGTTGATGGGTGTCCGGGTACCGCAGCGCCCACATCTGGGTGCCCATGCACAGCAGGATATTGAGAGCGTAGACGGGGACGTTCGCGGCGAGCCAGCTGACGGCCTCTATCAAACCGGCTGAGACGTCACCATTTTGAGCACGGATGCCGGCGGTGATCAAAGCGAACACCCGCTCGGAATCGGTCTGGCCCAACAGCAGGTCGTAGGTGCCGAGCTCGCGGAGTCGCGCGTCGACGACGTCCAGGCCCTCGATCATCCCGTTGTGCGCGAAGATTCGGCCGTCCTGCAGGAACGGGTGGGTATTGCGCACGTCGAGCGACCCCGTCGTCGCATACCGGACATGCGCGATGAACGTGGTGCCGGTCAGCTGGTGCGCCTCGAAAGCAAACCTAGCGTCCCGCCAAGCGGCGATCGGTTCCTTGTGCAGCCGCGGCCGGCCGTGTTCGTCGAACACTCCGAGCCCGGTACCGTCGGGGTTCTTGCGGCTCTGCTTCGCGAGACTGTCGGGCGCGTCCAGCAACCAGAACGTGGCGGTAACCACTTCGGTGCCGGCGTGTAGACCAAAGAGACGGCACACAGCGTTAATCGACCAGTTCCGCCGACAGCTTCTCCAGCACCACCCGCGCGTAGCCCTTCCACATTTTGCCGAACACGGGTAGCAGCGGCGCCGCGCCAGCCGACTTGGGATGCAGTGTCCAACGCCAGTTCACCCGGGTCCCGGTGCCGGCCGGCGTGAATGACCATTCCCCGTCGACCGTGCTGACCAGCGTCGACAGCGGCCCTCTGATTTCAGAGAGCGTGTAGGAGAACGACTTTGGCGGATCCACGTCGGTCAGCGTTTCGTGCACCTGGCCACCCCCGACCATGACCAGGGTGCGGGTTTGCCCGGCCGCGCCCCACGGGTCGTCCTGATCATGCACCTGCTTGATCGGCGGGATGACCCCGTACCACTGCGAACAGATCACGGGCAGTGGTGTGGCCAGCGCGCCGGAGAATGCGTTTTCGACCGAGACGGGTATCGCGCGTGATTGTTGAACTGTGACGGACCGTGCCATTTTGAATCCTTGTCAATCCTTGTCAATCCTTGTCAAGCCTTGTCAACCCTTGTCAATCCTTTCGCCCCGCGAGCAGTCGCAGGATCGCACCGATCGGCGCGCAGTAGCGCGATTCTGCGTCTGCTCGCGAGGGGGCGAGGTGCCCCGCCCGGGGTTAGTTGTGTGCCTCGGCGACATCGTAGGCACCCTCGGCGTAGCGGGACCGGATGGCCTTCTTGTCGTACTTGCCCACGCTGGTTCGCGGTATTTCGTCTGCGAATGCCCACCGTTCCGGCAACCACCACCGAACAACTTTGTCCGCCAGATACTTTCGCAGATCAGCGGCGGTGGGGTGGGTGCCTTCGCGGGGGATGACGACGGCCAGTGGCCGTTCCTGCCAGCGCTCGTCGGGAACGCCAACCACCGCAGCCTCAACCACATCCGGGTGCGCGATCAGGCAGTTCTCCAACTCGACTGACGAGATCCATTCACCGCCGGATTTGATGACGTCCTTGGCGCGGTCGGTCAGGGTGATGAAACCCCGCTCGTCGATACGGCCGACGTCGCCGGTGCGCAGCCATCCGGAGTCGAACTTGGCGTCGTCCTGCACCCGGTAGTAGGAACCGGTGATCCATGGCCCGCGCACTTCCACCTCGCCGACCGCTTTGCCGTCGTTGGGCAGCACGGCGCCGTTGTCGTCGACGATGCGGGCCTCCACGCCGCAGACCGGTTGGCCCTGGGTCGCCCGGAACGCCCAGTGCTGGTCGGACGGAATGTCCGGTGGCGGCCAGGCCATGGTGGCCAGTGGCGATGTCTCGGTCATGCCCCACAGTTGCCGGATCTGGACGTCGTGCTTGTCCTCGAAGGTACGCATCAGTGATTCCGGGACGGCCGAACCGCCGCAGGCAACCATGCGCAACGAGGACATGTCGTGGCCCGGCTCCCTTTCCAGGTGATGCATGACGTCGTTCCAAATCGTCGGCACCGCACCGGCAAGCGTGGGACGCAACGTCTCGACCATGTGGATCAGCGACGGGGCGTCGAGGTGGCGGTCCGGCAGCACCAGGTCTGCGCCGGCCATCAGCGCCGCATACGGCAATCCCCATCCGTTGGCGTGGAACATCGGCACGATCGGCAGCAACCGGTCGCTGGAGCCGACTCCGATTCCGTTGGTGGTGCAGGCGGCCATCGTGTGCAGGAAGCTCGAACGGTGGCTGTACACAACGCCTTTGGGGTTGCCGGTGGTGCCGCTCGTGTAACACATGGCCGCCGCAGCGTTTTCGTCGATTGACGGCCAGTCGAATTCGGGTGACTCGCCGTCGATTATCTCGTCGTAACGCACCACCGTCTTACCGGCTTCCTCCAGTGCCGTGAGGTCGCCTGCGCCGACCGCGATCACGGTGTGCACGGTGTCGAGATCGGCCAGCACCGGCGCCAGCTGCTTGGTAAGCGACAGGTCCACCAGCAAGACCCGGTCCTCGGCTTCGTGGGCGACGTAGGCGATCTGCTCCGCGAACAGTCGGATGTTCAGGGTGTGCAACACCGCACCCATGGACGGCACCGCCAGGTAGGCCGCCAGGTGTTCGGCGTTGTTCCACATAAAGGTGGCGACCCGTTCATCGCCGGTTATGCCGAGGCGGCGCAACGCATTTGCCAATCGGGCGGCTTGCCCACCGAGCTCGCGGTAGGTCGTGTGGCGGTATCCGTCGCCGGTGGCGGTGATCACCTCGCGGGCGCCGTGGACGCCGCACCCGTGCCGCATGATCGCGGTGATCGTCAGCGGAAATTCCTGCATCGTGCTGTACATGGGTGTACCGCCCTCACGCGTCTCGACGCAGCACCTTTCAGTCCCGTGAGGCGAATGTTAGCCCCGCGCCGCGCGATGCAGTTCATCGGGCCGCACCGGCCCGCGCTCGACTGGCGCTAGACCAAGGCGGCGTCGTATTGCAGCATGTCGGGCACGATCAGGTCCGCGGGGCGCTTGCTTTCCAGCGCGATCTGTTCGAAGCCCGTTTCGGTGTCCTCGGCGATCGGCGCCATGGTGACGGCGCCGGAGTAGTCGGCGATGTAAAGGTACCTGCCGTCGCTGCTTTCAACGACGCACGACGGTTGAGTTCCGACGTTCACCGAGTCGATGACGTCCTGGGTGAGCGTGCACAACATGGTGACGCTGTCGTCGCTGACCAGGTATGCGCGTCGGCCGTCGGCGCCGATGGTCAGCCTGGTCAGCACGCCCGTGATCTCGCCGATCTTGCGAGTGTTGGTGATCTTGTTGGTCCGGGTGTCCACCACGTCGAGCACCGCGAAGTCCGGGCCGCTGCTGGCGACGTAGACGAGGCCTCCGTTGGGGCTGATAGCGACGTCACGGACCGCCGTGCCGACGTCGATCGTGCTGATGATCCGCGGCGTCGTGTGCTGCGGGACGGCCGGCTGCCTGACCTTACGGCGCCAGCGTGCGCGTTCCGCGCGATCGGAGGTCGTCTCGGACGATTTGCCGGTCTCGATCACGACCAACTGGCCGCCGGCGGGGCCGTTGACCCCGACGTACACACGACCTCCGTCGGGACTGACGCGAACGCACTCGGTGGTGGTCCCTGGGGTGTTGGCGATACCTATCACCTCGAACCGCTCGGTCGCGGTGTCCATGACGGCGAGGTCGGCACCGTGGGCACCGTTACGGCTGGCGTAGACGTGCTTGCCGTCGGCGCTCACCGTCAGGTCACTGATGCTCAGCGCCACCGCGTGGGACCCGACGACGGAGTTGGTGGTGAGGTCGACAACCTGGATGACGTCGTAAGCAGGGGTCACGGTGGTGACGTAGGCGCGGTTGGCGGTCTCGTCGATGCCGATCGCGAACGGTTCGTCCAATCCGGCGATAGTCTCGATCTCCCGGCAGGTGCGGGTGTCGATGAGCGAGACGCTGTCGCCGCCGTAGTTGGTGACCAGCAGCCGACGGCCGTCACGAGCGGCAGCGATGCCACTGATGGCGCCTTTGCCGACGGTGATCTGGACTGCGACCGCATGCTCGAGGACGTTTGGTTCCCGGCCGTTCACATCGTGTACGAGGCTCATACTTGCACCACCTTTGTTGTTTCGGCAGGTCACCGGACCGGCAGACCGCACCCGGCTAAAGCGCGCAACAGCGACTACGGCTGTTTTGACCCGCGTTTTGTGACAATTTTAGCGGCACTATTTCGACCCGAAAGATTTCAATTTGGTTGTTGTTACCCACATCACTATGCACACTTATTCTGCACTCAGGAATCGCGTGATACATATCTGAACGTTTGCAATTTGGCGAACTATCACTTGTCGTTTCAACAGTGGTTTTGGTGACACAGCTAATACACGCAGATGCTGCCGGTGGGGCGCGAATAAGAAACTCTTATTCTTTACCCGAGTAACGAGGTATATGTCACAGCGCGCCGCCGGCGTGTCGCGGCTAAGTCCGGTCAGCTTTTAGCCGCGTTAGTCTCCAGAATGCTGGTGTCTGCACCCAATAATGCCTGGCTGAGCACGCGAAGGACGTTCTGGTCGGCGGGCGAGTAGTAGACGAAGGTTCCTTCCCGGCGGGTCTTGACCAGCCCGGCGAGCCGGAGCTTCGCCAGGTGCTGACTGACACCGGTGGGCGGAACATTGGCCAACTCGGCCAGGCAAGCCACCGACGTCTCGCCATGCAGCAGCGCCCACAGCAGCCTGACCCGAGTCGGGTCGCTCAACATGCGAAATATGTCCGCAGCACGGGTCACCTGCTCCTCGGAGGGCATCGAGAAGTCGGCGATCGACGAATGCACGCCGTCAACGATACCGGTGGCATGTGCACTCAGACAGCTATTTGCAAAGCCACCTGCATAGCTACACACATACGCAGTTATATTAACCGGATGGCATCAGGTCGAATCGGAGGCACCGCGCGGCGCAATGCCAAGCCGATCGCCTTCCAGCAGGCTCCGCCACTCAGCGCCTGGTCACTCTCCGAAGTCCGCTGCGCGCTCAGTGCCGGCGGACTTTTCGGCCTCGGCGCGGTGGCCCATAGCCTCGGCGGGCCGGCCTGGCTCTATGGGGCGTTGTACCTGACCTGCTACGTGGCGGGGGGCAGGCAGCCGGCGACGGACGGCCTGAAAGCGTTGCGACACAAGGTACTTGACGTCGACCTGCTTATGGTTTTCGCGGCGCTCGCCGCCGCCGCCATCGGTCAGATCTTTGACGGGGCATTGCTCATCGTCATCTTTGCCACCTCCGGAGCCTTGGAAGCCCTGGCTACGAAACGGACCGAGGACTCCGTGCGCGGATTGTTAAGCCTGGCCCCCGATACGGCCACACGGATCACCGAGTCCGGCGACGAAGAATTTGTCGACACCGCGGTGCTGGACGTCGGCGACGTGTTGCTGATTCGACCCGGCGAACGAATCGGTGGCGATGGGGTGGTGTTCGATGGCGCCAGCGAAGTCGACCAGGCCAGCATCACCGGCGAACCCCTGCCTGTCGACAAAACCGTCGGTGACGAAGTTTTCGCCGGCACGATCAATGGCACAGGAACATTGCGAGTCCGCGTGCAGCGCCCGAGCGCCGACACGGTCATCAGCCGCATCGCGGGCATGGTGGTCGAGGCCAGCGCCAGCAAAGCTCGTACCCAGCTGTTCATTGAGAGGGTCGAACAGCGTTACTCGGTGCTCATGGTGGCCGCGACCGTCGGTTTGCTATCGATCCCGCTGCTGCTGGGTGCGGACCTGCGTGCTGCGCTGCTTAGTGCCATGACCTTCATGATCGTTGCCTCCCCCTGCGCGCTCGTGTTGTCCACCATGCCGCCGCTGTTGGCGGCGATCGCCAACGCCGGCCGCCACGGTGTACTCGTCAAATCGGCGGTGGTGCTGGAAAAGATCGCTGCCGTAAACCGCGTCGCACTCGACAAGACCGGCACCCTGACCTGGGGAACACCAACACTCATCGGAATCCACCCATTGCCGGTGGCGAGATTCGGCGACAGCGATTTGCTGGTGTTGGCCGCCTCCGCGGAGCGTCCGTCCGAGCACCCCCTGGCGCGCGCCATCGTGGCAGCCGCGCGACGGGCTGACCTCCCGCTCCGGCCAGTGGCGGCGTTCACGTACGCGCCCGGACGCGGCATTCGCGCCCGGGTCGAAGATGAAGTCGTGGAGGTCGGCAGCCCGGTGTTACTCGCCGACGCCGGTGACTTCGCGGCCCAGCACACGGTACGTGTCTGCGAATCGGCCGGCAGCACGGCGGTGATCGTGCGCGTCAACGGTGTCACTGCGGGGGTGCTCGAGCTGAGCGATCATCCGCGTGACGGAGCCGCCGGGGCTGTTGCACGGCTCGAAACACTCACCGGAGCAACGCTATTACTGCTCACCGGCGACAATCCGCGCGCCGCCGGGCGTCTCGCGGCCGACGTGGGGATCACCCACGTGCTCGCGTCCCTGCTCCCCGAGGACAAGATGCGCATCGTGCGCCGCCTGGAAGCAGACGGAGCCAGGGTCATGTTCGTCGGGGACGGCGTCAACGACGCGCCGGCAATGTCGGCCGCCCAGGTTGCGGTCGCGATGGGTCGCACCGGATCCGATCTAGCGTTAGAGATCGCCGACGTCGTGATCACTCGGGACGATCTGGCCGCACTGCCCGCGATCGTGGCCCTGGCCCGCCGGGCGCGCCGCGTGGTGAACGCGAACCTGGTGATCGCCGCCACGTTCATCGTCGTGCTCGTCGTTTTGGACCTGCTCGGACACCTGCCCCTGCCCCTCGGCGTCGCAGGCCACGAAGGGTCCACGGTCCTGGTCGGGCTCAACGGATTACGACTACTGCGCGACCGCGCCTGGGCCGGCGTCAGCTGAAGTGGGTGCTTGGCCGAGACAGGGCACGACCGTCAACCACGATGTCG
>NZ_LZLQ01000049.1 GCF_001673315.1 Mycobacterium asiaticum
GCCCCCGTGTGCCCCGCCGCCGGACTTGCCGTCCTTCTCGGCCGCGAGTGCGGCGCCGTTGGTGATCTGCGGCGGCACCGGCTGCTCCCACGGTTGAGCCAATTCGGCGACGGCGTCCTCGTAGCGACTCATCACCGCCGCGGCGTCGGCCTGCTGGGCGGCGGCGGCCTCTTCGAACTCGGCGAAACTGCCTTGCAGGATCGCTCCGTTATACGCCGACAGCGACGCCATCATGTCTTGCGCCGCTTTGGCTTCCACGGCTTCGGACACGCTGGGCATCGACAGGATCGCGACCGTGTTGGCCACCGCCGCTTCCTCTGCCCGCCGCCCGTTGGCGGCGGCGCTCAAACTGGCCGCCTGCAGCCACTTGCCGAACGTTTCCAGTCTGCGTACCACCGCTTCCGACGCGGTGCTCTCCCACGAACCGCGAATGCTTTCGATGATCGTGTCGTAGTCTGCCGAGATCTTTGCGAACTCGTTCGCCACCCGTATCCACGCGGCGCCCGCTTCGCCCACCGAAGACGGCCCGGGGCCGTCGGTCAGGTCGCGTGCCAGTTGCTCAGTGCTGCGCGACTCCCACACGACATTCGTGAATCCCATTACCGTGGCCCCCCTTTCGGTATCTCGTTGCCCAGTCGCGGTCGTTCGAAGCGGTCAGTCGGCCAGGTCGGCTTCGGCGATGCGTCCCGCGTGCGAGCGCATCGTGGCCGACACCTCGTGCATCTCGGTGGCACCCTGATCGGCAGCCTTGGTGAACGACCCGAGGACCTCGTTGAGGGTGTGCGCGACGCGTTGCGACACCTCGTCCCGACCGGAGGCGATGGTCGTCAGGTTCGGTGTCTCGGCCTCCATCACGCGCTGCATGCGGTTGGCGAGCTCGTCGAGCTGCCTGGTGACCTCGGTGACCTCGTCGGGCCGGATTGACAAACGGTTGTTCTCAGCCATGTCGGTGCTCCTAAATTCGAAGTTTGATATCGGGGCTGTCGTCGGGATCTATTGCGGTCTCACCGATTACGGGCGGACTGGCGTTGCCGAGATCACCGACGATCTCGCCACCCTGATCCGTCGTGTGCAGGAACGCCGCGGACGTGTGGCTCCCGCTGGCACCGGCCTTGCCGCCCTGAGCGCCGTAGCCGGCAGCGCCGGGCGCCATCATGCCCGCTCCAGACATCCCGGCGGCGCCACCCGACGGCCGCGCGATCGCCGTGCGGGCCGCGGCGGCAGCGTTGTTCTCGTTCTGGACCAGGGGCGACGAGGGCGTCATCCGGGCCGGGGTGGTGGCCGCGGACCCGCCGCCACCACCGCCGTGCCCACCGCCGCTCGGGTGTGCCGCGCTGACCATCCGGCCGGTGTGACCCAGCGCCGAGGCCGGCGCGGCGCCCGCTCCCTGGGCGGCCTGACCCAGCCCCGAGGCCAGACTGGTGCCCGCCTGCATGCCCGCCTGCAGGGCCTGTGTTCCCGCCTGGACGCCCATGGTCAGCGGCATCATGCCCATCTGCATGGCAGGGCCGATCATGCTCATCCCTACGGACAGCATGGGACCGAGCATGCCCATCGCCATCTCTGGGCCTTGGGCCACCGCGATCGGGGCGCCGGTTGCCGTGGTGGTCGCCGCCTGGCCGGTCAGCGTGCTCTCCAGTTCGGTGATGCACTCGGTGGCCAGCGCGCTGGCCCGCGAGGCCGACTCGACCATATTGGGTGCGGTCCAGGGCAAGCCGGCCGCCAGCGCCTCGAGTTCGTTCTGACACTGGGTGAGGATCTCGATGAGCCGCGCCTGGCCTTGCTCGACATTGGCTGCAGCAGCAGTGAATTCGCTACCCAGCGCGGTCCCCTGCGCCCCGACGGCGGCACCGTTGGCCAGCGTCTCGCCGGTCTTCGCGGCCGCGGCTGTCGCTCCGGCGCCCGACCATCCCTGGCCGCCCATGCCGCCCATCATCTGGCCCAGCGACTGCTGCAACCCGCTCGCGGCTTGCTGAAACGCCTGCGTGACGCCGCCGAACATCTGCGTCGGGTTCATCCCCTGAAAGAGACCGGGGCCCAGGGTGCCGAGCATGTCGGTGACCGGCTTGAGCAACCCGCTGGCGAAGTTGCCGCCCATGCCGCCCGGCCCCTGAGCGCCGGCGAGATCGGCGGGGATGCCCCCTCCCGCCAGATCGGGAAATTCGGGTCCGCCGGAGGGGAGTTGACCCAGATTGAACTGGTTCAGGATGTCCTGCACCGGGCGGTTGAGCCAGGCTTGCAGGTCGTTTTCCAGTTGGTTGATCACCGGTTGGTGGTCGAACCCGACTGTCGGATCGAATTGGCCAGGTGACCCTGCGTCCGGGGCAGGGTCGGTGGTTCCCATCGCGTACTACCTAGACGTCGGTGACGGCGTCGGCTGCCGCGTGCGCCGCATCGGAAACATGGGTGGCCACGCCCAAGAGAGCGTGGTTGGTCGCCGTCAGCATGCCGCTCATCACGTTGTTCGCTGTCGACTCGTACATCGCCGGGATCATGTTCGCGACCGCGATCGGTCCCAGCGCCATCGAGAACGAACTCAGCTCCGCCGGGGTGACAGTGCTGAACGCCGACGTGATAGCCGTACACGCGGCCTGTTGCGCCGCGGTGAGTCCCTGCATGAACTCGGGTTGCATCGCGAATGTCATGTTCTGCTCTTTCCCCCAGAAATCCCGCCCTGCCTGCGGCTTACGCTGGTGTTCCCACCATAAGGGCCCCCGCCGGTAATAAACCGCACGGATTTTAAGCAGACTTTCAAGATCAGTGCGATTTACGTGTGTGCAATAAGCGCCATTTATTTATTGCGGCTCGACGATGCTTCCGTCAGAACGCACCAGCGGCGACTGTTGCAGCTCGGCCATGCGGACCGTGAATTCCTTGAGCAGGAAGTTGTACCGTTCGGCCGCGACCTGGGCCGCGGCCTGCGCGGTCTCGACGATCAGGGCGGCCAAGACGTCGGGGTCGAGGCGCACGGCGACAGCTCCGAGCCACAGGCCAGTCAGCTGGCCACGACCGTCCACCTCGGCGCTCACCGCCCGGTCGCGACTCGTCACGCGCGCGGTGATGGTCTTGGATTGCTCGGTCATCGATTGCAGCAGATCGCGTTGCTTGATCGCCCGCGCGATCACCGATTGCGCCAGGCTGGTCATACCGACCTCATCCAGGTCGAAGGGCCGTCGTCGTCTTCGTCCCCGAACAGCGCCTGCTCGGCCTCTGCGAGGTCCTCCTCGCTCGGCAGGCCGAGTTCGCGGATCACCGAGGCGGTGAAGCCCCTGCCGACCAGCTCGCGTCGGTAAGCCACCTGGGCGCGCGTCGCCGACAGCTGACACAGCGCGAGAATCTCGCTCGCCAGTTCCTGGGGCGGTCGGGCCAGTTCGCTGCGGTCGATCTTCAGCGCAGTCGGCAGCCCGCGCTCAGTGGTGACGACGGCGATGGTTCCGGTGCGTGACCGGACAGGTTGTTGTTGCGGCATGCCAGACCTCTCGCCGTCTGTCCACATTTCTCAGGATTTTGGCGCGTTAATGAAACTCGTCGGATCGGTACAATAACTTTCTACCGCTACAACGTAGGGGAAAGGGACGTGAAATCGGTCGCGGCCGGACCCGGCAGCGCACCCTATTCTATTGCGGCACGAACTCCCGTAGTCGCAGTTGACTAGCAGTAAGGACACCGAGCACATGCCTGGCACCCGGGACGCGCAGCGGGTCTTCGACGCAGGCGTGTTGTCGCTGGGAATTCCGATCGACGGCTTGGAGACCGACCGCGACGTCCATTACGCGGCTTTGGCGTTCAAACGCGCGACCGAACACGACCCGCAGATGAGCGATGCGTGGCTGGGCCGCGCGGCGGCCGGCGATACCAGCAGCGAGGTGCTCTACCACCTGTGGCGGACCAGCAAGGAAAACCTCAACCGCGAACAACGCCGCCTCGGGTTGCCCCGGCACGCACTGTGTGGCCGTTTCCAGACCGGGTTGTACCTGGATTACACGCTGAGCACCCTGACCGAGGTGTGGCTGGCGTACGCGGCGAACCTGGTGCTCGGCAAGGACTACGCCGAGGCCGAACGAGTGCTCGACGAACTCGACACCCTGCGCCGCTCCATGCCCGACGGTGACTCCGAGTCAGCCGAGATCTGTGCCTACGTCCGCGCGGTCTTGCATTTCACCACTCAGCGTTGGCCGGATGTTCTTGTCGCGCTGGCTAACTCGTCATCGTTTAAGGACGAGTACATCAGTGCCGGAGCGCATCTGATGGTCGGGTCGGCCTGCGCGCAGATGGGATTGTTCGGCGAGGGTATCCGCCGCCTGGACCAGGCGATCGAGGGGCCGATCCCGGCGGCAAGTCGCGCGGCCGAGTTCTGCAAAGGCCTGACACTGCGTGAGATGGGCAAAGAAGCGGAAGCCAGAACCATTTTCGAGCGGATCTACAGCGAAGAACCTGGATTCGAAGCTAATGCCGCCGCGCTGCACGACCCGAAATACCGTCTCATCATCAGCAGCCGGGAAGACATCGATTCCCGCACCGACAAGTGGGATCCCGCCAGCGCCCGCAACGCGCGCGATGCCGATGCCGAGAGCCTCTCCGAACGCGGAAACGAGTACCTGCGCGCCGCGCAACTGGAACTGGACCGGCAGATCGGCCTGACTGACGTCAAGCTGCAGGTGGCCAAATTGCGCTCGGCCGCCAAGTTGGCCAAGGTCCGCGAAGGCAAGGGGCTCAGCGCGGCCGCCCGCAGCCTGCATTTGGCCTTCACCGGACCGCCCGGAACCGGCAAGACCACGATCGCGCGAGTGGTTGCCCAGGTTTATTGCGGACTGGGACTGCTCAAAACGCCTGCCGTGATCGAGGCGAAGCGCAGCGATTTCGTCGGCGAGCACCTGGGCAGCACGGCAATCAAGACTGCGGCGCTTATCGACTCGGCGATGGACGGGGTGCTGTTCATCGACGAGGCGTACACCCTGATCCAGACCGGTCTGTCCGGCGGCGATGCCTTCGGCCGCGAGGCGGTGGACACATTGCTGGCCCGGATGGAAAACGACCGCGACCGGTTGGTGGTGATCATCGCCGGGTACGACGCCGAGATCGACCGGTTCCTGGCCGCCAACGAGGGCATGGCTTCAAGGTTCAGCAAGCGGATCCGGTTCGCCTCCTACAACCCCACCGAGCTGGGTGATATCGGCCGGCTGATCGCCAAGACCCGGGACTCCGAGTTGACCCAAGCGGCCTACGACGAGTTGGTCGCCGCCTGCACGCAGCTCTACCGGGGTGAGTCTCTGGACGAATCTGGACAACTTCGGCGGGATATCGACTTGGTGGGTAACGGGCGGTTCGTCCGCAACGTGATCGAGGCCGCCGAGGAGGAGCGGGAGTACCGGTTGAGCGAACGTCAGGACATCAGCGTCGAGGACCTGGACGAGGCGGAGTTGATGCGCATCGAGGTCGGTGACATGCGTTCCGCTTTGGAGAACGTGCTGGGTATGTCGTCCCGCCAATTGACTTCGAGAACGCGCTAGTGAACAACACCGATATGCCAAAGCCGGCAACGGCTTTCAAGCCCAGCAGCGATGCCGACACCAATCCGATTCCGGTCGCGCTGATCCAGGCCAAGCTGGCCCAGGAGACCCAAGGGGCCCAGAGCAATCCGGAGGCCCAGGGGGCCCAGAGCATTCCAGAGGCGCAGAGTGCCGGGGAGGCCCAGGAGGGCCAAAGCATTCCTGAGGCTCAAGGCATTCCGGAGGCCGAGGGGGCCGAGGATGCCCAAGGGGCCCAGGAAGCCCTGGAAGCCCCGGAAGCCCCGGAAGCTCAGGAAGTCCCGCAAGCGCAGGACATCTCGGAGGTGCAAGAAGCCCCGGCCGGCGAGACAGCGCCGGTCGCCCG
>NZ_LZLQ01000050.1 GCF_001673315.1 Mycobacterium asiaticum
GCGGGGATCGCCGATCAAGAATTGGGGCAGCGGGTGGGCGCCGCGGTGGTGGCCAGGACTGCAGTGACGCTGGAGGAGTTGCGATCGCACTGCCGAGCGCGGATTGCGTACTTCAAGCTGCCGGAAAAGCTCGCCGTCGTCGACAGCATTCCCTACAACGCGACCGGCAAGGTCGATCGCAGTCAGCTCGCCGCGCTGATCACAGGTATGCCCTAAAGCCCCTTGCCGCGGTTCAGGATTCGCGTGGCATCGGCAACCATGTCGGTCACGATGTCCGCGGCTGGGCGGACATCGCGAATGAGTCCGACCGCCTCGCCGACCAGCACGGTGTCGACATCGAAATCTTCAGCGGCGACGCCTTGCCGATACGCGGCCACCACCTCCGGTAGCTGGCTCAACAGAGCGGCCTCGTTGCCGTGCCATCGATGGACCAGCGCATTGTTCACCAGTCGCAGATCATATTCTTCCGGCCAATCTCGCTGCCGCACAATGTCATACGCGCGAGTGCGGATGGTTTCGTCGCCACGGGCCCGGACCGCCCTTTGCTGCGCCCGCCGGGAGGCCAACGCCTCCGTGGCTGCGAAAAATCTGCTACCCACCAGCACACCGTCAGCACCGAGGGCCAGCGCTGCCGCCAGACCCCGCCCGTCGGCGACACCCCCGGCGGCCAGCACCAGGGTTTCGGGGGAGGAGGCGGCAACGAGGTCCACCACATCCGGAACCAGCGTGAAGGTCGAGCGGACGCTCATCCCGTGTCCACCCGCCTCGCCGCCCTGCGCGACGACAATGTCGGCGCCGGCGGCCAGGGCCGCACGCGCCTGCTCGAGATTCTGCACCTGCGCGGTCAATGCGACCCCGGCGGCGTGAATGCGCTCGGCGAAGGGATCGAGATCCCCGAAGGAGAGCATCACCGTCGGCGGTTGCTGGGCAAGAACCGTGTCAAGCAAGTTCGGTTGCCGCGCCAGTGCCCAGGTGATGAACCCGTAGCCGACCCGGGCGCTCTGGGCGATATCGATCTGTTCCCGCAACCATTCCGGGTCGCCGTAGCCCCCGCCGATCAGACCCAGGCCGCCCGCGGCCGTGACTGCGGCCGCCAGCCGACCACCCGACACCCCAGCCATCGGCGCAAGCAGAATCGGGTGGTCGATGCCGAGAAAGTCGGTGAGACGGTTGTTTTCGCTGCGCATCACCAGTGACTCCTTTCCGCGATTGCTGCGATCTCACGGTCAACACCCAGACCGTGTTCCGCAATACCACCGTGGAGTGTCTGCTGCAGCACATCGGGGATGAGGCGATGGCGCGGCGCCGGGCCAGCGGCGCGGGCACCGGAACAGCGGCGCTGCGCCGGGCCGGCCGGGCGGGCCTGAGCACCGGGCCGCATGCTGGCGCTCGATGAGGCAGCCTGGGTCTTACGCGCCTTTCTTGATCTTCAGCACGCGCTTGCGCAAGCCGTCCGTGGCGGTCTCCATCAGTCCTTTTGCACCCTTCTTGACCAGAAAGCCCGGTAC
>NZ_LZLQ01000051.1 GCF_001673315.1 Mycobacterium asiaticum
GCCCACGCGATGACATTGCCCTGCGGGTCGGTGATGGTCACGATCGTGTTGTTGAAGGTGCTCTTGCTCTGGGCGGCCCGAGCCAACTCCACGGCGGTGTCGTAGCGGTCGTTGGGGTGTTTGGCCATCCCCTTCGCGATGACTGCATCCAATCCTGCTGGCAGCCCGGGATGCGTGCTCGAGGGGCGTGGCGGAGGCGTCCTGAGGTGGCCGCCGATCTGTTGCTCCAAGGTTTGACCGGGGAATGGCGACTGCGCGGTCAGGCACTCGTACAACACGCACGCCAGCGAGTAGATGTCCGAGCGGGCGTCAGAGGTCCCGGCGCTGAAGCGTTCCGGGGCCATGTAGTGGTAGGTGCCGATTACGTCACCAACCTTTGTCAACGCCAGATCCCCTGCAGCCCGGGCGATTCCGAAGTCGATCAGGTACGCGAAGTCGTCAGCGTCCAGCATGATGTTGGACGGCTTGACATCCCGGTGCAGCAGGCCGTCCTTATGTGCGGCATGCAGCGCCTTGGCGGTCTGCTCGATGATGTACACCGCGCGGTCCGCCGGTAACGGGCCCTGGCTGAGCACCGCCTCCAGGTCGTGTCCATCGATCAATCGCATGTCCACGAACAACCGGCCGCCGATCTCGCCATAGGTGTGGATGGGGATCAGGTGTGGGCTGTTCAAGCGCGCTGTGGCATGGGCTTCGCGACGGAACCGCTGTTGGAAGACGCTGTCGTTGGAAATCTCGGTCGGCAGGATTTTGAGCGCGACGACTCGGTCGGTGTCCGTGTCGTAGGCGCGCCATACCTCGCCCATGCCGCCACGGCCCATCAACTCGATCAGCCGGTACCTCCCGAACGCAGTTCCCTCCAACAAGCCCTCCTTGAAACCCTCCTTGCGCACCGTCAGTAACTGGCGAGACTGTCACGCGGCCTGACGGTCACACCGTTCCCATACGCTACGGTGCCACCAACCGTGTCTGGATTCTGGCCAGTCAACAATGAATTTAGTCAGCGTGGCGGGTCTAGCGCCATTAAATTGCCTGATGACGCGGCGTCATTAAGCCAACTGGCCCGGCTACCTCGCGGGTGGTGGCCCGATGCCGTTGCCGTCCAGGTCTTTCCGGCAAGTGCCCGGCGGACTGCTGCGCAGCCGGGAAAAACCGGATATCAGATCGGTAGCCGGGCAGGCGACGTGGGCCGGGTGCTGTGACGGATCAGGAGACGCCTCAGGCGGTCTCGGATCACCTCAAGGTGTGACGCCGCCCGGCCCGGCGTCGGCGGTATGCATCGGCCGTGAGCGGGAGTCCTTGGCTGGCAACGGGGTTGGCTCAGCCGAGGTTGAAGGAGTCCCGGGAAACCCGGAAGTAGTGCCCGCCGTTGCTGTCGGTGCATTTGACGCCCGTCTGCTCACCACTGGCACACGTAATGGAACCGGCGGAGATGGTCTGCCCGTAATTCAGCGTCGGCTCACCGGGCAGCTTCAGGGTGTCGCCGTGGCACTCGATTGTGCCGGGCTTTCCGGGGCTCAGCCTGAATCGGCTGCCCCACGAGATGTGCTGGGCGCACTCGGGGGGTGGCGGCGGGGTGTAGGTGTATTCGCTGATGTCGCAGGCTGCGCCGCTCGAGTCGAGGATGCAAAAGATGTTGCCGGACGGCGTCTGGAAGTACTTGGAGTCCGCGTGAGCTGTTGCCGGGATGGCAAGAAGTGTCGCTGCCGCGAGCACCGCGATCAGCGCAAGCTTGAGGATTCGCATCGCATGGTCATAGCACATCGGGTTGTCGGAGGTGAGCGGTAGCTTCCGGGCCATGAGGCAATCAGGCGGTGGGTTCGGAGCATGGTTCTGCGGGTTGTTAATCATCGGGCTCGTCATCAAGTTCATCTGGTGGATCCTCGGGGCGGCCGCGCTGGTGGCCCTGTTTTTCCTCGCGCGAGCAATCGCGCGCTGGTACGCCACCCGCTCGGCTGAGTACGCCCGCTACTGGGATGGGCTCTCCGCTCGTGCCGACCAGCAGCACAACTGGGTGCTGCGAGGGGATGACCGCGGCATCTACGGTGTGGAGGGCGCCAGGCTCATGGATCAGCTGAGCCGGTTCAGGTGACGGGCGGACGGGCCCCGCCGATTGTTACCATCGCGCGGTGAGCCGAGTTTCCAGGCGCGACGTTCTGAAATTCGCCGCCGCAGCTCCGATGGCCCTCACCGCTTTGGTCAACGGCCCGCGGGCCGCCGCGGCCGGCATCGCGGGCATGAGCGTCTTCCTCGACCCGGGACACAACGGGGTCGCCGACGCATCGATCAACCGGCAGGTGCCCAACGGCCGCAACGGGACGAAGCCGTGCAACACGTCGGGTACCGGGGCCAACGACGGCTATCCCGAGCATGCGTTCACCTGGGACGTCACCAACCAGGTCGCCGCTGCCCTCAGAGACCGTGGTGTCAACGTGCAGCTGTCCCGCGGCGACGACAGCTCCGTCGGCCCGTGCATCGACGAGCGCGCCGCCCGCGCCAACGCGATGCATCCCGACGCCATCGTCAGCATCCACGCTGACGGTGGACCGGCTTCTGGCCGCGGGTTCCATGTGAACTACTCCAGCCCGCCGCTCAACGACTCCCAGTCGGGTCCCTCGGTTCAGCTCGCCAACGCTATGCGCGGAGCACTGATCGACGCCGGCTTCAAACCGTCCAACTACCTCGGCTCCGACGGGCTGTACGGTCGCGCCGATTTGGCCGGGTTGAACCTGGCGCAGTATCCGGCGGTGCTCGTCGAACTCGGCAACATGAAGAACTCTGAAGACACCGCGCTCATCGAGAGTCCGGACGGCCGCGCGCGCTACGCCGCTGCAGTCACGCAAGGGATCGTCAACTATCTGCAAGCCAAGGCGGGTTAGCCCACGACGACTCGCCGCGGTCCTGGCAGTGCTGGTTGCAGCGGCCGCGATGTGACGTTCAGCGCTCGGCCGAATCGCTGTGGCAGCAATTGGGCGACTCCGCGACCGCAGCTCGGCAGGTCGAACAAGTCCTGCAGGAGAACGGCGATTCAACCGGCGTCGAATCCCGAAGAGTACGAATAGGATTCACCGCTTTCGGGCAGCCCATGTGGTCACGGACCAGTCAGGTGCGGTTCACCGCGAGCGCGATCTGCAACCCGGCGAACGACCCCATCGTTGCCTTGATGGGCGAAGTCGAACCGCAACAGTGATGGGGGATCGGCGCCATCCCGGCGCGCAGTTCAAAGGCGGCTGGGGCCGTCCCCGTCGGGCAGATATCTAGTCCGACAACTCGGCGTCTTACCCGCCCCCACCGGGAGGGTGGCGGTCGCCGTCGCAGCCGAGCCGGCGTCGGGATCGTTCGACGACGGCCGGCGCGCGCTCGACGAAGCTGCTGCCTGGATCACCAACAATCTCCCAGTCACCCGCCGGTCAGTGCGCCAAACCCGTCGGACATCCTGGGGACGTGCCGCATAATCCCTAGCGGGAGGAGATCACGGTGTCAGCGGACCACCAGCGTGTCGGCACGACTTTCGGCAAGTACACGATCACGGGCGTCCTCGGCAAAGGCGGTATGGGAGAGGTTTACGAGGCGTACGACAACCAGATCGGCCGGACCGTAGCCCTGAAGATCATCAAGAGCCAGTACGCCAACGACCGAAAATTCCGCACCCGCTTCGAACGGGAATCCCACGCCGCGGCGACCCTGCAGGAACCGCACGTCATCCCGATCCACGGTTTCGGTGAGATCGACGGCTCGCTGTTCATCGATATGCGCCTGGTCCGGGGCAAGGACCTGGAGTCGTTGTTGGTCCGGGCGCCGCTGGATCCGCCGCGCGCCGTGGCGATCGTCGCCCAGATTGCCGCCGCGCTCGACGCCGCGCACGCCGAGGGACTGGTGCACCGGGACGTCAAACCGCAGAACATCCTGGTCACCCCGGCCGACTTCGCCTACCTGGTCGACTTCGGGATCGCCGAGGTCATGGGCGAGCACACCCGGCTCACCGCGACCGACATGCGCGTCGGCTCGTGGGCTTACATGGCGCCGGAACGGTTCGCCGGCACCGACATCACCCCCGCCGCGGACGTCTACTCGCTGGCCTGCGTGCTCTACGAGGCGCTGACCGGACAGCCGCCGTTTCCCGCCGAAACCCAAGGTGGGCTTGTTGCAGCACACCTATCCGCGCCGCCCCCGCGCCCCAGCCTGACCAACCCGCGCGTTCCGCCGGCGCTGGACGAGGTTATCGCTCGCGGCATGGCCAAAGAACCCGACGACCGGTACGGCAGCGCCGCGGCATTGGGCCGGGCGGCGGAACGAGCACTGCGCAGCGGTGTGCGCACCGTGACCGACCCGGTGGACCAGGCGCCGACCCGGGGTGCCTCGTGGCCGCCCGTCCAGCGACCTCCGATGCCGCCGCCGCAGCAACAGGTTTATCCGCAGACCTTCCCGCCCTCTGGACCACAACCGGTGGCCGAAATGGCGGCAAAACCCGCGCGGTCCTGGTTGATTCCCACCATCGTCGCGGTCGCCGCCGTGCTGCTTCTCGCCGCGATCGGAACGATGGCAGGTCTGTTGGCGAATTCGGACTCACCACAACCGACCCCGACGTCGGCGGCCGAACCGCCGACCATCCCGCCGTACACCGGCGACCCCTCCTCGGTTCCGCAGCAGCCCATTCCGTCGCGCCCCGCGAACGTCATGCCCCCGTTGGTAACCGGACCGGACCAGAGCACCAGTCACCAGAGCTGCGATCAAGGGTTTCAGCTCGAGAACGGCACCGGGTTCGGTTCGCACGGCGGGCGGGGCTCGCCGCAGACGTCGTGCTATTTCGCCAACACGGTGTTGCGCACGTACTGGAACACCTACGGCAACGCCAGCAACGGGATGCGCACGGTGTCGGCGCCGGGCGCGGTCGACTGCCTCACCGTCCCGGGCGCGGATTGCGATCCGAAGAACACCGCGAACTTCCTGATGCAATGCGCCGGTGACGGGGCTAACCCGTGGATCCGATGCACCGGCGGCAAGGACGCGGTGGTGTATCTGTGGTGAGTCACAACTCCTAGATCCGGATGGCGCGGCCGTTGGAGTTGGAGGCTGGGGCACCTGCGGACGTGACCTACGAAGACGAGTTCGGCGTCAACGCACGTGATTTCGTCGAGCTGGCCGAACAACTCGTACGCTGAGCCGCATGCCATCCAAGGAACAGCAATGGAAGCAGCGAACCGAGTGGCCGCTGGCGGCGGTAGCAGTCGCGTTCCTCGTCATGTACTCGGTGCAAATACTGGGCCGGCCACACGGCTTGGAGGCGCGCGTCCTGTGGGCGTTGTGCTGGATGGCGTGGGCGCTGTTCGTCGTCGACTACATCGCTCGGCTGTGCCTCGCGGAGAACCGGCGAGAGTGGTTCCTGCTGCACCTGATTGACCTGTTGATTGTCGCGCTGCCGTTCATGCGACCGCTACGAATGTTGCGTCTGGTGGCGTTGCTGAGCGTGCTGCAGAAGGCCGTCGGGAATGCCGTTCGCGGCAAGATCTTGCTGTACACCATTTCGGGGATCACGCTGCTCGTCTACGTCGCTTCGCTGGCCATCCTCGACGCCGAACGCCAACAGCCCGGGGCCCTCATCAACTCGTTCGGCCAAGCGGTGTGGTGGTCCATCACCACGGTCACCACCGTCGGATACGGCAACCTCTACCCGGTCACCGTTACCGGCCGGGTCGTCGCCGTCCTGCTGATGATCGGTGGCATCAGTCTGATCGGCGTGGTGACCGCATCGCTGGCCTCGTGGCTGGTGCAGCGCGTCTCCGAAACCGACACGGCGAATCAGGCTGCCACGGCCGCCCAGCTCAATGAGCTTCGCGACGAGATCAGAGCGCTGAGTGCACGATTGCCGCAACACGATGCGTCGGACGCGTAATCACAGACCTACTGCCGACCGAGTGCAGCCTCCGCCGGCTCCAAAGACGCCCCGCGGGTCTCCGGCAGCAGGTAGGTACAGACCAGGCTTGTCACCACCAGCACAGCCAGCATCACCCCGATGGTCCAACTGCCGAAGTGGTCGCTCAGCGGGTCGGCCAGCAACGGCGGAAGGGCTCCGCCCAGGATGCCCGCCACGTTGATCGCCAGCCCAGCGCCGGTGTAGCGATGGGAAGTGGTGAACAGTTCGGGCACAAAGGATGCCATAGGCGCGTAGGTGAACGCGGCAATGGCGTAGGTCCCGACAATCGCCACGGCGAATGCCACCGGATTGTCGCTGTCGATCAGCGGAATGACCGCGAACGACCACGGCAACCCCAGCGTCCACCCCCAGAGGATGACCGGGCGGCGACCGACACGATCACACAACGTGGCCGACACCGGTACCACCACGGTCCACGCCAACCCGCCCAGGATCCCGGCACACAAGATGACGCTGCGTGACAGCCCAAGATGGCCGTGCGCATAGCTCGTCAGATAGGTGCCGGCCATGAACACGAAGGCGTAAAGCGCCACGAAGCTGCCCGACGCCAACGCCACCCTTGCGGGCTGCTGGCGCAGCGCCTCGGTGAGCGGCAGCCGAGATCGCGTTGTTTGCCTTGTGAACACCGGGGTTTCGTCGATCACGAGTCGCACGTACAAAGCGATCGCAACCAGCAGTCCGCTGAGCAGGAACGGCACCCGCCACCCCCAGGAGACGAACGCCTGGCTCTTCTCACCGATGGTGGCGTTGACGATCAAGAAGGTCAGACTGGTCAGCAGGGTGGCGATGCCCGCGCCGACGGCGGTGAACATGCCATAGCTGCCGCGTCGGGAAGCCGGCGCATATTCGGCTGCCAGCAAGGCCGACCCGGCCCATTCGCCGCCGACGGCTAGTCCCTGCAACAGCCGCAACACCAATACGATTACCGGCGCGGCGACCCCGATGGTGGTCGCGCCAGGGGTCAGCCCCACCGCCACCGTGCACAGACCCATGATCAGCATGGTGGCGACCAGCGTCGCCTTGCGGCCGAGTCGGTCCCCGAAGTGGCCGAAAACCGCTCCACCCAACGGCCGGGACACGAACGCCGCAGCGAACGTGCCCATTGAAGCGATCGTCGCCAGCGCCGGACTGAGGTTCGGGAAGAACACGGCGGGGAACACCAAAGCCGCTGCGGTGCCGTAGATGTAGAAGTCGTAGAACTCGACGGTGGTGCCGACCATGCACGCGAACGCAATGCGTTTGACGCTGACTGGATCGGTCATATTGCCCGGAACCGCATTCGCGCGAGTGTAATCGCGTGATACCTTGCCGAGACGATGCGACGCCGCTTTTCCGAAGCCCAGCATGTCATGCAACCCGCGACGCGGCTGCGCGAACAAGCCGAAGCGCTGGACGATTACGTCGATTCAGGTGACTCCGTTCTTGATGTCGGTTGCGGCACCGGATATCTCTCGGAGTATCTGCGGCAGATGTACGGCGCTGTGCCGACCGGCATCGACGTCAAGGACTCGCGTGCAGCGACGATTCCCTATGTCGAGTTCGACGGCAGATCAATCCCGTTTCCCGACAGGTCATTTGACCATGTCATTTTGAGCGAAGTGCTGCACCACAGCCACGAACCGATCACGCTGATCGCCGAATGTCGCCGAGTCGCACGCCGTCGCATCATCGTGTTCGAAGACATGCCCGACGGACTGCTCGGTAAAGCCGCGCTGTACGCGCATGTACAGACTTTCGCGCTCTATCACCGCTACCCATTCCGCCCCGCAGCCATGGAGGAATACCGCAAGGCGCTGGCTTGGCTGGCCACCAATACCGTTTGTGTCGCCCGCATTCCGCAGCCGCCCGAATGGGCGGCCTACCCAAGGATCCTGTTCGTCTACGAACTTCCCGCTACACCCGGACCCCAGCCCTAACCCCAAGCGACCGGCAAGCTCTTGATGCCGTGAATGAACTGGGACAGCAGTCGCGTGGGCTCCGCGGTTGCGGTGATGTCAGGTATCTCGCGGCGCAGCTCGTCGAACACCACGCGGATCTCGCGGCGCGCCAGATTGGCCCCGAGGCAGAAGTGGGCGCCCCCGCCGCCGAAGCCGACATGCGGATTCGGATCGCGGGCCACATCGAATGTCCACGGGTCGGCGAACTTCGACTCGTCCCGGTTGGCCGAGCAGTACCACATCGTAACCTTATCGCCTGCAGCCATTTTCGTGCCGTTGAGTTCGAAATCGCACGTCAGGGTCCGGCGCATGTAGATCACCGGTGAGGCCCAACGCACGATCTCTTCGCTCGCGCTGTGCGCCAGGCCGTCGAAGTCCGCCCACCATCTTTCGCGTTGCTCGGGATAGCGGGACAGGGCGAGCACACCGTGACTGATCGCGTTGCGGGTGGTCTCGTTGCCGGCCACCACCAGCAGGATGAAGAACGTCGCGATCTCCGACGACGTCAACCGCTCACCGTTCACCTCGGCCTGCACCAGCGCTGTGGTCAAGTCGTCGTGGTGCGTCGCGGTGGAACTTCGGTGGTCGTCGGCCAACGCGGTGGCATACGCGCCGATGTCCATCGAAACCTGTGTGAACTCCTCGAAATCGGTGGTGAGATCGGGGTCACCGAAGCCCAGAATCACGTTTGTCCAATGGAATACGCGCTGATGGTCCTCTTCGGGGATGCCCATCATGTCGCAGATGATCTGCAACGGCAGCGGTCCGGCGAGCGAGTTGACCAGATCGGCGTGCCCGTCGGGATGGTCGGCGATCATGGCTGTCACCAGCCGATGCGCCCGTTCCCGCACCGACGCTTCGATGCGCGCCACCACCTTCGGCGTGAACGCCCGGCTGACTATCGAGCGCAGGCGCTGATGGCGTGGATCGTCCATCACGATCATGGACCCGAAGTACTCGGCCAATTCCGGTGTCTGGTCGTTGATCACGATGTTGGGGCTGGAACTGAAAACCTCGGAATGACGGCTGGCGAAGAACACATCCTCCAGCCGGGTCAGCGCCCAGTGTCCGTTGCCGGCGGTGAACCCGTCGATTTCAATCGCCGGCCAGAACGAGATCGGCGCTTCACGACGCAACGTGGCAAACGCGCCGTCGCGGTAATCGTCGTCGCGGGCCCAGAAATTCAGCGAGCCCAGCGCGATCTCGGCCATCGGGATGTCAGGTGGCGGCGCACCGTTCACGCGGGGCGCAAGTCCCGCCGGGCCGTCCCTTTTGGACTCGAGACCCATGCGATCCTCCTATGCCGCGCATCGCCGTTGCAGCCGTGGCACCGGCGAGCTCAGACGGGACGCTTCACCCGAGTCAGTGCGAGCACACGGCCTTTCCGGGCGTGCCTGTCGAATGTGCGTCGTTCACCACGTTGCCGTCGACCAGGATCTTGCAGGCGATGGTGCCCTGACCCTGCGCGCTGAGGACGAACACCTGTCCGCCGAAAGCCTGGAATTCCGTCGACCATGGCAGTGGCACATTCACCGCCCGCTGCTGACCGGTGTGGGTCTGGAACGAGATGTACTCAGCCACACCGGGACCGCTGACCTCATAGCGGACTTGCGGGAACTCACCCGGCATGGGAACGGCGTTGGCCACACCGCTGGTGGTTGCGAACACCGTGCCGGTAGCGAACAGGATCGAGGCAGCTGCGCGACGAGTGGTCATAGTTGTTCATGTTGTCACCACCCGGGGGTGAATACGAGCCCCTTTCGCCGAGGAACTTAGGGTGATTACCGGACTGGTCCGAGCTGGAGGTGCTGATGACGCAACCGGGCGTAGCTGGAGAACCCAAGAGGGTAGTCGTGTGGGGTACCGGCTTCGTGGGCCGGATGGTGATTCCCGAAATTCTCAAGCATCCGCTCTTTGAGTTGGTCGGGGTCGGCGTCAGCAATCCCGCCAAGGTTGGCCGCGACGTCGGCGAGATCTGCGGGCTTTCCGAGCGGGTCGGGATCGCCGCCACGGACGACGTGGATGCGCTCATTGCACTCAAACCCGACGCGCTGGTGCACTACGGACCGACCGCGATGCACGCCAAAGACAACATCTTGCTGATCACTCGCTTCCTGCGGGCAGGGATCGACGTCTGCTCGACGGCGATGACGCCGTGGATCTGGCCGACCATGCATCTGAACCCGCCCAACTGGATTGAACCCATTACCCAAGCCGCCGAATTGGGTGAAGCGTCCTGCTTCACCACCGGCATCGACCCCGGATTCGCCAACGACCTGTTCCCGATGACGCTGATGGGCCTGTGTTCGGAAGTGCGCAAAGTGCGGGCCTCTGAATTGCTGGACTACACCAACTACGAAGGCGACTACGAACGGGAGATGGGCATCGGGCGTGAGCCGGAGTACAGCCCGATGCTGGAAAACAGAGATGTGCTGATCTTTGCGTGGGGCGCGACGGTGCCGATGATCGCCCATGCGGCGGGCATCATGCTCGACGAGATGACGACCACGTGGGACAAGTGGGTCACCCCCACTGATCGCAAGTCCGCCAAAGGCGTCATCAAGGCCGGCAATGTCGCCGCCGTCCGGTTCACCATCAATGGGCTTTACCAGGGCGAAACCCGAATCCAACTGGAACACGTAAACCGTATCGGGCTCGACGCCGCCCCGGACTGGCCGTCGGGCAACGACAATGACGTGTACCGGGTGGACATCGAAGGCACACCGAGCATTTCGCAGGAGACCGCGTTTCGGTTCACCGACGGCTCAGGGCGGGATGCGGCCGCGGCCGGGTGCCTGGCGACCGGGTTGCGTGCTCTCAACGCCGTCCCAGCAGTCAATGATCTGTCCCCGGGTTGGGTGACGGCGCTGGACCTGCCGCTGATTCCTGGCGCAGGTACGATCCGCTGACCAGCAGCAGAGCTACGCTGTAGGTTTCACCGCGAAGTACATCTAGGGCGTTCGCGCCGGGGGATTGGACCTGGATGGCAGAAGGAGTCAGGCCCGCTCTGGGCCTTTCGATCGGTGCCACGAACCTGGCTGCCGTGACGGCCGACCATGCGATCACCCGCAAACCGGTGCTCACCCTGTACCGGCAGCGACCGCCCGAGGTCGGGATACCGTCGGAGAATCCCAGACTCGATGAGCCCGGCCTGGTCATCACCGACTTTGTCGATCGGGTGGGCGACCGCGTCGGAATTGTGGCCACGGACGGCACGATGCATCGCAGCGAAGCCCTGGTCGCCGATGGCTTGCGGGCGCTGGCGTACGCGGCGACCGGGGGGCGCGCCCTGCCCGACAGCGTCGCGGTGAGCTATCCGGCGCACTGGTCGCCGGCCGCCGTCGATGCGTTGGGCGGCGCACTGAGCCGGGTCTCGGAATGGTCGCACAGTGCCAAGCCGCTCTCGCTGATCCCGGACGCCGCGGCCGCGCTGTGCGCAATGCGCGCGAACCCGGGCATCCCGGCTCGGGGCATCGTCGCGGTGTGCGATTTCGGTGGCAGCGGCACCAGCCTTACCCTGGTCGACGTCGGCAGCGATTATCAACCGGTCGCCCCCACCATCCGGCACCATGACTTCTCCGGCGACCTGATCGACCAGTCGCTGTTGACATACGTCATGTCCGAGTTGCCCGGCACTGGTTCGTTCGATCCATCAGGCACCGCGGCGATCGGCTCGCTCACCCGGTTACGCGCTGCCTGCCGCACCGCCAAGGAACGGCTGTCCTCCGCAACGGTGACGACCCTGGCCGACGAGGTGCCGGGAGTACGCGGGGACATCCGATTGACCCGCAACGAATTAGAGGAAACGATCCGCGGCTCGCTGGACGGGGTCCTGCGGACTTTGGAACAAGCCTTGCAGCGCAACGCGATTCACGGTCTGGTGGCGATTGCCACGGTTGGCGGTGGGGCGAACATCCCGGCGGTGACCACGTCGCTGTCGGGCCGCTTCGGCGTGCCGGTGATCACGACGCCGCGGCCGCAACTCACCGCGGCGATCGGTGGTGCGTTGCGTGCCGCCCGCGGGCCGGGTGATACCAGCGCAACGATGCTGACGCCGGCAGCGGCCGGGGTCGCGCCGATGGCTGCGGCGGCCGCGCACGGAGATGGGCACGGGAATGGGCAGGGAGTGGGGCACGGAGAAAGGGAGGTCTACCCGGACTTTCACGCCGACGCTCCGGTCTCGACCATGGAGCCAGCGCTGGCCTGGTCGGAGGCCGCTGACGAAAGCCACGCGTTGCCCATCGCGGCGTCTGGCGAGCACGACGGTTCGGGACTTACCTCCGCCCGTCCGCAGATGAAGTTCGAGCGCGACGCCCCCCCAAAGTCCGAACGCAAAAAGTCGCCCATTCCGTGGTATCGCCTGCCGGCAGTGATCATCATCAGCACCACAGTGGCGGTGCTGCTCGTCGGCACCGCGATCGCAATCGGGTTGACCTCGCGCGACCAGCACGGGACAAAGTCTCCGAAGGTGAACACCGTACCCGTCACGCCGCCCAGTTCGGCGCCTGCTTCACCGCCGCCGACAGAGACCGACAGCATCACTCCCGAGCCGGCACCGACATCTGAGCCGGCACCGCCATCGACGCAGGAACCCCCGCCCCCGCCGCCGCGCCGCACCACGCAAGCGCCGCCTCCGCCGCCGGAGACCACACAGGCGCCGCCTCCGCCGACTACGCAAGCACCTCCGCCGACACCATCCGCGACGAATCCGCCGCCGCCGACTACCCAGCCGCCATTGCCGACTACGCCGCCGCCGTTACCGCAATTGCCGCAGTTGCCGCAGATTCCTGGACTTCCCCAGCTACCCGGGAACGGCCCGAACTTGCCCGGGCCCCCCTAGACGGGCCCCTACGAGTCCGAGTCTTTTGAGTCCTTGGAGTCCTTCGAGTCTTCTGGGTCTTTCGAGCCTTCTGAGTCGTTCGAGTCTTCTGAGTCTTTCGAGTCTTCTGGGTCTTTCGAGCCTTCTGACTTCTCCGCTTTCTGATTTTCGCGATCTTCTTTGGTCGCCTTGATGATCTCCTGGTTGAAGTCTTTATCTTTCTCCAGGTTCTCTTCGGCTCGCTCTTCAGCTTCTTGGTTCAGCTGCTCGGTCGACTTGTCGCGGTCTCCTGCGTTCTCGTCGGCAGCGGCGGCCCGCTCACTCTCGTTCTTGGTTCCGCCCTTTTCGGTCTCCTCGCTGCCGGCCTCTGGATCGGCGGAAGCCTTTTCGCTCGGGTCTTTCTGCTTCGACTCGTCCTCGGAGGATTCATCTTTGGGGCTGTCGGTCTTACCCGACTCGCCGCCCGAGTCTTCGTTGCCTTTATCCTTCTTGGCTTGCGCCGCAGGCGAATCCTCGTCATCGGCAAACTTCGGATTACCGTCGTCGTCGATCCAGTCGTTGACTGCGGTACCCGCGATCGTTTTGCCGGACCCCGGCAATACGAGAGTAGGACGGTCCTCGTAGGCCGTCATCATCTCCTGAGCTTGTTCTCGATGCTCATCGTTGGGCTCTGGCTTCTCGGTCTGATTGGCACCGCTGGGCTTGCCTGCGCTGTCGTCGGTGCTCTCGTCGCCTTTGGAGTCACCTTTGGATTCGTCCTTGGACTCGCCTTTGGACTCGTTCTTGGACTCGTCGTTTTTGGGCGCCTCGGCAGTGTCCACGCCGCCGCCATCGGTGTCCTTGGTGTCCTTGTCCGCCGAATCGTCGTGCGCGCTCATGCTCATGGCCCCCTATGGAGTTGGTATGCGACCTATGGAGTTGGTATGCGACCGACCCGCGCAGTGATTACCCACTGGGGCGGCGCTCCGAAACTCTGGCTATCGCGAATCGCGCTTGGCCAGCACAATCGCGGCAAGTGGGATCCGCATCGGTTCCGGCGCACGGGCCAGCCGTTCGGCGACGGACGCCTCTAGTTCGCCGACGAAATCCTTCGCCCGCGGATCCTCGATTCCGCCGTCCAGACCGGCGGTCAACGTCGGGAAAAGGGCCGCCCGAGCGAATGCCGCCCATTGTGCGCCGAAAGCGTCTGCGTCTGAATCCGATTCGTAGCGGGTCCAGAAACGGTCCTCCGCGCCGAACAATTCGAGATGATCGATGGTCAATCCCTCGAACCAACCGCGCGGGGCGAACGGCGCGCGAAAGTCCTTTTCCGTGCGCGCAATTACGGGGATCACCATGCGGTGCACTTCTTCACGGCGCACCAGCCCCCGGTCGGCCAGCGCGTGCAGTGCCGTCATCAACGCCTCATTCAGCGCTCGGTAGCCGAATTCGCCATCGTCGTCGAGGGCCATCGTCAATACCACCAATTGACCACCCGGCGACAATTCGCGGCCCCGGAACGCTACGAAGTGATGCCAATCGATGGCCGACTGGTGTTCATAGGCTTTGCGGGCAGCCGCGTTCGTGCTGTACGCGACCTGCACGTGATCGGTGAACTCCGGCGCGTCCGCGGGGACCCGACTCAACCATTGAATCGCCCACGAGGTCCAGCCAAGGTTGACGGCACCGGTCGGCAGGATCTGGTCGTAGAAGGATCGCCCCACTGCTGACGTGAATGTCGCCGGGTCGTGGTTGAGGTAGCTGTCCGGGTCGTCGGACAACGTGCAGAACAGGGCGGTGAAGTCGTTTTCCGGCACATCGGTGTGCGTCACCAGAATCGGGTGATCGTGCCGGGTCCGGGATCGCAGCGCCTGCAGTGCGGCCGCCATCGGCTTGAGGGAATTATGGCCGGTGGCTGCGCCGTAGTCGGCCACGACGACCGGTTGTGGGGGCCTGGGCAGCGGCACCTGGTGGGCGGCGCGCTCGAACAACGCGACGGCCGGTAGCAGACCGGCGGCCTGCAGACGTGATGACTGCGTGTAGGTCGCACTCTCCATCGGTTCCGGTCGGACCACGACGCTGGATTCGGGCAACCGGAGGCCGCGCTCAGTTCTGCGTGGGGAAACTGACACCGGTGAGCCGCTCCGAAATCTCCCAAAGACGTTGGCAGTCAGCCTCATTGGCGGCGCGGGCGGGTACCTTCGCCTCGGTTACCCCGCCACCGGCGGCCTCGTAGAAGCCCCGCGGTCCGTAGTACGCTCCGCCGTCGGCCTGCGGGGTGACGGCGGCATAGAGCGCCGGCAGGATCCCCTCGTCGATCTCCTGCCACAGAAACGGTGTGAAGCGCCACGACGTGGTATAGAACCGCTGCATCACCGCCGGCTTCTGCCGGCCGTGCGAGGGTCCACTGATCTGCAGGTTGGTCTTGGTTAGGCCGGGATGTGCCGCGTTGGAGACGATGCCCCAGCCGGCCCGCCGGCTGCGCCGGTCCAGTTCGAGGGCGAACATCAGCACCGCCAGCTTCGACTGCCCATAAGCGGACATCGACGAGTACGACTTCTCGAACTGCGGATCGTCGAAGTGGATGCGGCCGCGGCGGGCCGCGAGGCTGCTCAGTGAGACCACTCGCGCCCCCTGCGCCGCGCGCAGCAGCGGCAACACATGCCCGGTCAGCGCAAAATGCCCAAGATGGTTACTGCCGAATTGCAATTCGAAGCCGTCCGAAGTGGTGTCCCGCTCCGGTGGGGTCATCACGCCGGCATTGTTGATGAGGATGTCGATCGGGCGGCCGTCGGCGTTGAGTTGCTCACCCAAGGCTGACACGGACGCCAGGGAGGACAGGTCCAGCGGCCGAATGCTTAGCTTCGCGTCAGGCACCGAGGAGCGGATCTCCTCGATAGCCGCCTCGCCCTTGGCGCGGTTGCGGATGGCCATCACCACGTCGGCGCCGGCGGCGGAAAGTCGTTTGGCCAGGCCAAACCCGAGGCCGCTGTTGGACCCGGTTACCACCGCCAGCTTGCCGGTGAGATCGGGCACCGTGGCGATCAGATCGTGGACCATGAATCACTCCTTTTCCGGTTCCTCGTTTCCGGTGAAACCAGTGTCCCCTTTGCCGGGTGGGTTGCGCTCGTCGGCCTGTCAATAGCCCGGCGCCGCTTGGGCTGTTTCGACGTTCGGCCAGGTGACACACTGCGTGCATGAACAACAGACGAGTCGCCAAGATCTCGATGGTTCTCGCCATCCTGATGTTGGTGGTATCGGTCGTCGGCTTCATCGTGACATTGGTGCTCAATGCGTTTGTGCTGGACAAGTACAACGCCTACGGCGAGGTGCCGATCCCCGGCTCTGGCAGCGTGCACCTGCCGGCCGGGGACGTGACCGTCAGCTTGCACACGCTGGTCATCGGCAGCGCGGACGGGGGCCTGCCGGTACCCCCGCTCGGCGTCAGCATCACGCCCCCCGATGGTGTCCCGCAGCCGGAAGTCGCGGAAAGTATCGGCAGCACAACCACAGTCAACAACGACGCGCACGTCCGGGTCTGGAACGTGCACGTGCCTGAAGAGGCCACTTACAACGTCACGACGGACGGTCAGGTCAGCGGATACATCAATCCCAGACTGGCTTTCGGCCACCAGAGCGCACACGGGGACCTGGTCTGGGTTTTCGTGGCATTGTTTGTCGTCGGCCTGGTCGACGTCTTCCTGTCGGTGATATGGCTGGGCCGCACCAGGCGCACCAGGCGCACCGTCGTGTCGTCGACGATGCCCAGCAGCTATGTGGTGCCGCCCCCCATAGCCCAGCCGCAGACGGCCTACGAGCCCACCGATCAGGGAGTCAGGCTGGAACGCCTGAAAACGCTTGCGGCGCTGCGTGATTCGGGGGCGCTGAGCGAGCAGGAATTCGAGGCGGAGAAGCGGCGAATCCTGAGCGGGCTGTAGCGGGATCCGCATTGGGATCTGCGCGAGCGCGCGTGTCGGTACGGTGACACGCCGTCGCGGCTGGCATTTGACGGACGCTCGCGGGAACGGTGCGGAGTCCGCCTAGTGGCCGCGGGCCACCCATTCCTCGTAGTGGACGATCTCCTCGCCGATCGTCGTGCTGTCACCGTGGCCGGTGTGTACGACGGTATCGCCGGGCAACTTTCCCAACTTGCCCGAGATCGACTGCAGAATCGTCGGGAAGTCCGAGTAGGAACGGCCGGTCGCGCCCGGTCCGCCGGAGAACAGCGTGTCACCGCTGAACACCACACCCAGATCGTGCACATACCAGCACACCGACCCGGGGGAGTGGCCCGGCGTGTGCAGGGCGCGCAACTCCGTCCCGGCGATCTTCAGCGTCTCGCCATCACCGATCGATCGGAATTCCTTGTCCGGGTGGGTCATTCGCCACAGCACCTCGTCGGCAGGATGCAACAGCACCGGTGCGTCGAGCGTCTCGCCGAGTTCGGGAGCCACCGTCACGTGGTCGTTGTGACCGTGCGTGCAAACGATGGCCACCACATGCCGGCCGTCCACCGCCTCGACGATCGGGGCGGCGTCGTGCGCGGCATCGAAGACGACGACGTTGGAATTGTCGCCGACCAACCAGATGTTGTTGTCGACTTCCCAACTGCCACCGTCGAGTTCGAAGGTGCCGTGGGTGATCACCCGGTCGATGGCGACCATTACAGCACCACGACCGAACGCAATACCTTGCCGTCATGCATCTTCTGGAAGGCCTCCTCGATGTCGTCTAACCCGATTCGCTCGGAGACAAACTTGTCCAGCGGCAGTCGGCCCTGCAGGTGTAGGTCGATCAGCGTGGGGAAGTCACGCTCGGGCAGGCAGTCGCCGTACCACGAGGACTTCAACGCACCGCCGTGTGAGAAGAAATCCACCAGCGGCATGTCCAGCCGCATGTCGGGAGTCGGCACCCCGACCAACACCACGGTGCCGGCCAGGTCGCGGGCGTAGAAAGCCTGCTTCCATGTCTCCGGCCGGCCGACCGCGTCGATCACCACATTGACCCCGAAGCCGTCGGTCAGGTCCTGAATGGCCTCGGTGACGTCGGATTCGCGGGCGTTGATGGTATGCGTGGCGCCGAATTCGCGCGCCCAGTCGAGCTTGGTGTTGTCCGTGTCGACCGCGATGATTTTTCGTGCGCCGACCAGGGCAGATCCGGCGATCGCCGCGTCACCGACACCGCCGCAGCCGATCACGGCGACGGTGTCGTCGCGCGTGACACCGCCGGTGTTGATGGCGGCACCGATGCCGGCCATCACCCCGCAGCCGAGCAGCCCGGCCACGGCCGGATCGGCCTCGGGGTTGACCTTGGTGCACTGGCCGGCCGCAACCAGGGTCTTGTCGGCGAAGGCCCCGATGCCCAGAGCGGGGGTGAGTTCGGTGCCGTCGGTGAGCGTCATCTTCTGTTCGGCGTTGAAGGTGTCGAAGCACAAGTGCGGGCGGCCCCGCTTGCATGCGCGGCACTGGCCGCAGACCGCGCGCCAGTTCAGGATCACGAAATCACCCGGCTCGACGTGGGTGACGCCGGGCCCCACCGCCTCGACCGTGCCTGCCGCCTCGTGACCAAGCAGGAACGGGTAATCGTCGTTGATGCCGCCTTCGCGGTAGGTGAGGTCGGTGTGGCAGACGCCGCATGCGGTGATGTCGACGACGGCCTCGCCGGGCCCGGGGTCGGGAATGACGATGTCGACCAATTCGACGGGCTGGCCCTTGCTGCGTGAAATCATGCCGCGCACTGTCTGACTCATGGTTTCAACCTAGTGTTCGGGGCCGCACAACGTACGGGCGGCCGGTGTAGCGTCGCTGACCATGACCGGACAGCAGACCGCCTCGGAAAGCACCGAAGAATTCAGCGACCGGATCATCGGTGCCATCGACGCCGCCAGCCTGGTGCTGCTGTTGAGCATCGGGCATCAGACCGGTCTGCTCGACACGATGGCCGGCCTGCCACCCTCGACCAGCGCGCAGATCGCCGCAGCGGCCGGGCTCAACGAGCGGTATGTGCGGGAATGGCTGGGCGGCGTGACCACCGGGCACGTGGTCGACTACGACGCGGGCACCGGTACCTACGCCCTGCCGGCACACCGGGCGCAGGCCATCACCCGCGCCGCGGGGCCCAACAACCTCGCGGTGGTGGCGCAATTCCTGCCGCTGCTCGGTGAAGTCGAGCAGAAAATCCTCGGCTGCTTCCGTCACGGCGGCGGTCTGCCCTACAGCGAATATCCGCGTTTCCACAAGCTGATGGCCGAGGAGAGCGGCGCGGTCTTCGACGCCACGCTCGTCGATGTGGTGCTGCCCCTCGTCGACGGGCTTCCGGAACGGCTGCGGTCCGGTGCCGACGTCGCCGACTTCGGCTGCGGCAGCGGGCACGCGGTCAACGTGATGGCGAAGGCGTTTCCGGCCAGCCGCTTCACCGGCATCGACTTCTCCGAAGAAGCGCTGGCCACGGGCAGACACGAGGCGGCTGCGCTGGGTCTGGCGAACGCCACATTCGAAGCGCACAATCTGGCGACGCTGCACAAGGACGCCGCTTACGACGTCATCACCGTGTTCGACGCGATCCACGATCAAGCGCAACCGGCTCAAGTGCTGACGAACATCCAACGCGCACTTCGCCCGGGCGGGGTGTTGTTGATGGCCGATATCAAGGCGTCGAGCCGTCTCGAGGAAAACGTCGACCGGCCGCTCAGCACCTACCTCTACACCACGTCCCTGATGCATTGCATGACAGTGTCACTGGCGCTCGACGGTGCCGGACTGGGCACGGCATGGGGAACCCAGTTGGCCACGGCCATGCTCGTCGACGCGGGTTTCACAGATGTCCGGGTGGTCGAGATCGAGTCTGACCCGCTGAACAACTATTACCTCGCCACCAAGTGATGGGCATGCTCGATGCTCTCGCCGACTGGCCGGTGCCCAATGTCGCCGCCGCCGTGGTCGGGCCGGACGGAGTGCTGGCCAGCCACGGTGACACCGGGCACGAGTTCGCCTTGGCCTCCGTCACCAAACCGATCGTGGCGCGCGCCGCGCAAGTCGCCGTGGAGGAAGGCGTCGTGGACCTCGACACCGAAGCGGGGCCGCCCGGATCCACCATCCGGCATTTGCTGGCCCATGCTTCGGGGCTGGCGATGCACTCCGGCGACACGCTGGCCGCGCCCGGCACCCGCCGCATGTATTCGAACTATGGATTCACCGTGTTGGCCGAGACCATCGAACGGGAGTCGGGAATCGCCTTCGGCCGCTATCTGAGCGAGGCGGTGTGCGAGCCGCTGGGCATGACGGCCACACGGCTCGAGGGCGGGGCGGCCGCTGCCGGCTACGGGGCGACCTCGACGGTTTCCGACCTGACGTTGTTCGTCAGCGACCTGCTTCGTCCTGCCACGGTGTCTACGCAGATGCACGAGGATGCGACTACCGTCCAGTTCCCGGGGCTCGATGGCGTGTTGCCCGGCTACGGCGTGCAGCGCCCCAACGACTGGGGCCTGGGATTCGAGCTGCGGGATACCAAGTCGCCGCACTGGACCGGCGCCGAGAACTCGCCCCGCACGTACGGTCACTTCGGCCAGTCGGGCGGGTTCGTCTGGGTGGATCCGGAGGCGGACCGCGCGCTGGTGGTGCTCACCGATCGCGATTTCGGCGAGTGGGCGCTGGACCTGTGGCCTGCGATATCGGACCGAGTGGTCGGGGCGGGCTGACGAAGGAAAACACACACTAGCGCAACACGGGTATCACAAGGCACAATAGACACGCAGGAATCAAGAAACACGCACGACACAAAAAACGCAGAACACAAAAATAAGAGCAGGTATCTCGCTCGCCGGGTTCACCAGGTCGTTGGGGAAGACGTCCCTCGTGGAACCGAAGGAGCAACAGATGCGTGCGTCGAATCAGTTCGCCGACGTGACCGGCGGTGTGGTGTATGTCCACGCCTCCCCAGCGGCGGTGTGCCCGCATGTCGAGTGGGCGTTGTCGTCGACCCTGCAGGCCAAGGCCAACTTGGTATGGACCCCGCAACCGGCCATGCCCGGGCAGTTGCGCGCGGTCACCAACTGGGTGGGACCCGTCGGGACGGGTGCTCGGTTGGCGAACGCGTTGCGCTCATGGTCGGTCTTGCGGTTTGAAGTCACCGAAGATCCCAGCCCTGGCGTCGATGGCCATCGGTTCAGTCACACGCCACAACTCGGCCTATGGAGCGGGGCGATGAGCGCCAACGGCGACATCATGGTCGGCGAGATGCGGTTGCGCCGGCTGATGGCCCAGGGGGCCGATACCCTTGCCGCCGAAATGGATTCCGTGCTGGGAACGGCGTGGGATGAGGCGCTCGAGGTGTACCGCGACGGCGGTGACGCCGGCGAGGTGACCTGGTTGAGCCGGGGAGTGGGCTGAGTCTCCCCGGCAGGTCACTGTTGGTGCCGGAGCCACCGCCGCAGCGCGGCGCGGCCGAGTGTTGACGAGTCCCTAGCTGATGAATGGGTTGAGTATCGGCGGGATGATTTCGTTGCCCGTCACGCCCGTGAATCGGACAAACATCTGCGCGGGGATGTTGAGCGTCTGATAGACGCCTGCGCCGATCCATGAAACCGGTAGCTGCAAGAACTCGGGCATTGAATGGATGAAGCCGTTTATCGGTTCGAATGCCAGGTAGGGCACCGACGCTGCGAGGGTGCGCGCCGACAACGACACGTTGGTCACGACATCGGGATAGCCCTGTGCGGCGAAGTCGGCGCTGAGGGCGCTGAACAGGTTGGGGCCTGGATCAACGTAGGTGCCGTCGAAGACGGGGCTCGTGATAGGAGCGCCCTGCATGTACGACGGCTGCGGAAGGTAGAACTGATCCAGGATCGTCGGTGTCGTGCTGACGATTTGCCATGAGTTATTGATCAGCCCGTCGCTGGAGTTATCGAAGGCCTGATCGAAGATGACGAATGACGCTGTCTCCAGGGGTGATTGGAAGCCGTGCGTAATGCCGCCGAACTGGGCGGGCCCCAATTCGCCATGGTCGGTGACGACGAGCACGGAGAATTCCTCGCCGGGGTTGGCGGCCTCCCACTGAGCTACCGCACCCAACATGCCAGTGCCGTTGGTTTGGGAACCGAGGTTGGCGTCCATGGTCCGAAGCGCCGCCGCGTACTGCGGCGAATCGCCGCCATAGGCGTGCGCGTTGACGTCGGGACCGGTGAAGTACGCGAAGATCAGATTGCCCTTGTCCGGATCGGCGGCTGCGATCGCGTCTATCGCGTTTGCAGCAACCAGATTCGACGTCGCTTCCCAGTTTGTGTCGCCCGCGACCTGCGGGACGAAGGTGATGTTGTCGGCGGGGTTGGAGCCGGCTCCGGCGATGTCGGTGATGACCTTCCAGTCCGCGATGACCGTGGTGTTCACCCCGTCGCCGTAGGCGTTCTCGAGGTGGTTGTACACGGTTGGCCAGTCGTCGTATGTCCAGGGGCTGAAGATGTTGTTGGTCACCCCGGCCGTCTCGCTCCACACACCGGTCTGGATGGTCGTCCACGACGGGTTGGAGACGGTGGTGTGCCCAATGACCGTCGATGCGGAGGTCACGCTTTGCTCCATCAGCGCGTGGAAGTTCGGGGTGCCAGCGGCATCGGCCAGGATTCTGCTGAGATTCGTTCCGTCCGTGCCGATCAACAGGAAGTTTGCGTCCGGGTTCGCCATGGCCCACACGGCGGCGTCTTCCGCCGACACAAAGGTCACATTGCGGAACGTGCCGACGTTGCCGGTCGCGCCCGAAGCGCCGAATAACGACAACGCTCGGCCGCCGATTCCACCGGCCCCCGCAGGGATGGTTCCCCCGCCGTACAAGTTGCCGCCGAACCCGCCGGTGCCGCCGGCCCCACCGTTGCCCAGCAACCATCCGCCGGTTCCGCCGGCGCCGCCCACACCACCGCGGAGACCACCGGTGCCGCCGGTGCCGCCGTCACCGATCAAGCCGGCGTTGCCACCGCGACCACCAGCCTGGCCCGCGCCGCCAGATCCGCCGGTGCCGCCATTGCCCCACAGGATGCCGCCGTCTCCTCCGGCCTGCCCGGTGCCTGCTACACCGTTGACACCGTCTCCGATCAGTGGGCGCCCCAACAGGAAGTTGGTTGGCGCATTGATCACGTCGAGGACAGGCTGCAACGGGCCGGCACTGGCTGCCTCGGCAGCCGCATACGCGCCGCTGGCGGCGCTCAAAGTCCGCACAAACTGCTCGTACGACCCTGCTACCTGCGCACTGAACGTCTGGTAATCCAGGGCGTGATTGGCGAACAGCGATGCGATTGCCGCGGACACTTCATCCGCGGCGGCAGCCAGCACCGTGCTGGTCGGCGATAGCGCGGCCAGATTGGCCGCCCCGATCGAGGAGCCGATACCGGCCGCGTTCGCCGCGGCTGCCGTCATCAGGTCGGGTGCGGCCATTAGAAACAACAGTGGGGTCCTTTCAGCTGGATAATATTGACGCGTTCGCAAAAGTGCGAGGCTCATGATTGCACGGTTCCGAGCAAATTCCGGGCAATTCCGGAGATACGTTTAACAAACAGATATTTTTGGCCGGCAGCCTCGCGACTGCTGCTCGTGTCGGCTAGTTGATGGGCTGGTTGACCGGTGCCGAGACGGGTTTCGCCGACACCGGCATGTCGACGTTGCCCTGGCATGCGCCGCTCGCGATATCGGTGTGGAAGACGCCGGTGAGGATCCCGTACGGCCCAGGTGTGTAGACACTTATCGACTTCGCCGGGTCGTATTCGACCGTTCCGTCCGGTAGCAGGCAGTCCCACGTCCAGGTCATCTCCCGGATCCACTGCGCCCCGTTCCACGTGAATTCGATTGTCCTGGGCATGGATTCGTTTTTGGGCGGCGGCGGGTTGACCACGGTGGCCACACAGACCCCGGCGGTGCAACTCGAGGTGAAGGTAACGCTGCTGCGGTGGGCGAACTCGTTTTGAGCGGCCGCCATACTGGTTCCGGACTTGGCGTTGGCGCCCAGCACCATCACGTACTGACCGCTCCAGGATGCGACTTCACCCGCTAAGGCCCTCGGGGCCAAGCACATTGGCACCGCCAGTGCGACCGCGAGAGCCCATGCGGTCTTGCCGGAACGCGACATGCTGGAGACTTCGCGTACGGCGACCCGGTCGTTACATCAGTTTGGGAGGTTTGTGAGGTTTGGGCCGCAGCACTTGCAAGGCGGCCGGCACCGCGGAGATTTCGGCCGGCAGCGGGCACGCGTAATCGCCGTCGGCGTAGACGTTGATCCCGGGGCACTCCACGTCAACGGTCTTGGCGCGTGCGGTGGTTACCTCGTCGAGTCCGACATGGGTGCCCTTGATGGCGGTGGGGAAGAAGCGGATCAGTTTGGTGCGTGACTCCGACTTGACCATGGTGAGGTCGAGCAGACCGTCGGACCGGTCGGCGTCCGGGCAGATCAGCATGCCCCCGCCATAGCTGCGCATGTTGCCGAAGGCGGTCATGGTCAAGTCGGCCGCGACTTCCTGTTTCCCGTCCAGCACCAGACGAAACGGCAACAGGCGCAGCTGCGACAGTTCGGCCAGCATTGCGAGGTAGTAGCGCAGCCGGCCGTGCGGCCAGGTCATCCGATTGGCACGGTCGGTCACCAGCGAATCGAAACCGGTGGCCGCCACAGTGCCAAACCACTTGTTGACCCCGTTCTGATCACGGATGCGGCCCAGGTCGATGGTTTCCGACCAACCGTCGACGACGACATCCGCTGCGGCATCGGGATCCTTTGTGGGGATGCCAAATTCGCGGGCGTGGTCGTTTCCGGTGCCGGCCGGGATGATGCCTAACGGGACGTCGGTGCCGGCCAACACCTGCAGCGCGTTCGAGATGACTCCGTCGCCACCTGTCACCACCACCGCGTCGGTGCCCTTTTCGACAGCCGCGGCCAGCAGGTACCGGGCGTCGTCGGCGTCCTCACCGACAATCTCGACGACATCGATGCCGCGATGCTTCAGCCGGGCGATCGCCCGGTGCGATGCGTTGACGGCGGCGCCGTGCCCCGACAGCGGATTGGTCAGGGCGGTCACCTTGCCGATTTCGCGCCGGTTGAGCCGGCCGCTGACCGGATGCTCAGCGGTCACGGAATCAGCTTGCCTGGGTTGAGGATTCCCCGAGGATCCAACGTCGCCTTCACCGCGCGAAGCACCTGCACGCCCAGGTCGCCGACCTCTTCGCGCATCCAGGCCCGGTGATCGGCGCCGACGGCGTGGTGGTGGGTGATGGTTCCCCCGGTGGCCATGATCGCGTCGCTGGCGGCCCGCTTGGCGGCCCACCATTGTTCGATCGGATTGCCGCGCTGGCCGGCAACCACCGTGAAGTACAGGGACGCACCCGTCGGGTACACGTGCGAAACATGGCACATCACCAGCGCCGGTGTGCCTGATTCGGCCAGCGAGGACGTCAGGGCCTCGGTCACCGCCGCCTTCAACGCGGGGATATTGGACCAGTCGGTGGCGGTTTCGAGGGTCTCGCAGAGCGCACCCGCGGCCAGCAGCGAGTCACGCAGATAAGGTGCGCTGAACCTGCCGTGCTCCCAGGCTCGGGCGGGCTCCTCGCCCAGTGACGTGCCCCCGTGTGCCTCTAGTAGCGCGCGGGTCTCGGCGTGCCGGCTCGCCGTGTGCTCCTCGCTGCCCTCGAACAGGGTCAGGCCCAAACATCCACCGCCGGTCGGGTTTTCGCCGATGGTTTCATGGGTCGCCAGGTTGACTCCGGTTTCTGCTTCGTCGGAAAGGCGCACGACGGTGGGTCCGGTGCCGGTCTGGGTGATCGCGCGCAGCGCCGCGACGCCGGTGGCGAAGTCTGGGAACGTCCAGGCCTCGTAACGGGTCGTCTCGGGTACCGGGTGCACCCGCAGCCGCACCTTGGTGATGACCCCGAGGGTGCCTTCTGAGCCGATTGCCAACTGGCGCAGATCGGGTCCGGCCGCCGACGCGGCCACTCGGCCCAGGTCCCAAATGCCGACCGGCGTCACCAGCCGCAGACCCAGGATCATCTCGTTAAAGCGTCCGTATCCGGCCGAGTCCTGGCCCGACGACCTGGTTGCGGCGAAGCCGCCGATGGTGGCGTACTCGAAGCTTTGCGGGAAATGCCCGAGCGAAAAGCCGCGCTCACCGAGCAGTCGTTCCGCTTCCGGGCCGGTGACGCCGCCGCCGAGTTCGGCGATACCGGACACCTCGTCGAGCGAATGAAGTTGGTTGAACCGCCGCAGATCGAGGGAGATCACGGCATCGAACGAACCGCGAGTGGGATCAAGCCCACCGGTGACATTGGTGCCGCCGCCGAACGGAACGACGGCAATGCCACGATCGGAGCAGTAACTCAGGACCGCGGCGACGGCTTCGTCGTCTCCGGGCAACAGCACCGCGTCCGGCGCATCCTGAACCCCGGTGTCCTTGCGCCGCAGCATGTCCGGAGTGGACTTGCCGCCGGCGTGCAGCAGCCGGTCCCGATCGGCGGTGCGGAAGTACTCGGCGCCCACGATATCGGCGAGCCCATCCTGGTCTTCCTGCGACAGTGCCGTCGGGCGCAGCTGCACTTGGTCGGCGTCCAGCTCGGCTACGTCCGAATCATCAAGTCCTACAACCTGTTTGAGTAGTGAGCGGATGCCCTCGGAGAGCGGCTTGGCGGCGGCGGGATCTCCCCACGCGTTCCATTTCATGGGCGGAAGGAGTCGCTCAGCGTGCGTCATGCGTTACAGTATTACACATGGTGTCAATCAGTAACGATCCTGCGTCGGACACCGGGGATCGCATACTTGCCGCGGCGGCCAGCTGCGTAGTGGATTTCGGCGTGGATCGGGTGACGCTCGCCGAGATCGCCCGGCGCGCCGGCGTGAGCCGCCCGACGGTGTATCGCCGCTGGCCGGACACCCCGTCGATCATGTCGACGCTGCTGACCAGCCACATCACCGCGGTAACGCGCGAGGTGCCGTTCGACGGTAACGACCGCGAGGCCTTGGTGCGGCAGGTGGTCGCGGTGGCCGACCGATTGCGTCGCGACGAACTGATCATGTCGGTGATGCACTCGGAACTGGCCCGGGTCTACATCACCGAGCGGTTGGGTGCCAGCCAGCAGTTCCTCATCGAGGGCATGGCGGCCCGGCTGGAAGTCGCGCAGCAATCCGGCAGCGTCCGACCCGGCGATCCGCGCCAACTCGCCACCACGGTGCTGTTGATCGCTCAGTCGACAATCCAATCCGCCGACATCGTCAAACCGATCCTCGACGACGCAGCGCTGGCCACCGAACTCACCTACGCACTGAACGGATACCTGTCCTGATGGTTGATGACCCGGCCCGCTCTACAGCTCTTAACGCGCAACGTCGCACCACCGAACTCGAGGCGCTGGCCGACGGCGATGCCCTCGACGTCATCGTCATCGGCGGCGGCATCACCGGTGTCGGGATCGCGCTGGACGCCGCATCCCGGGGACTGCGGACCGCCCTGGTGGAAAAGCGCGACCTGGCATTCGGCACCAGCCGGTGGAGTTCGAAGCTGGTGCACGGCGGGTTGCGCTACCTGGCGAGCGGCAATATCGGCATCGCCCGGCGCAGCGCCGTCGAGCGCGGAATTCTGATGAGCCGCAATGCGCCGCACCTGGTTCACGCGATGCCGCAACTGGTTCCGTTGCTGCCGTCGATGAATCGTGCGAGCCGGGCGCTGGTCCGGGCCGGATTCCTGGCCGGCGACGCGTTGCGCGTGCTGGCGGGCACCTCGTCGTCGACGTTGCCCCGGTCGCGCCGGATCTCGGCAGGCCGGGTGGCGGAGATGGCGCCGACGGTCCAGCGCGACGGTCTGGCCGGAGGACTGCTCAATTACGACGGTCAGTTGATCGACGATGCCCGACTGGTGACGGCGGTCGCCCGCACCGCAGCCCAACACGGTGCCCGGATCCTCACTTACGTCGCCGCGTCGGAGGCGACCGCAACGTCGGTGCGGTTGACCGACCAGCGCAGCGGACAGTCATTCGACGTGTCGGCGGGTGCGGTGATCAACGCCGCGGGGGTGTGGGCGGGAGACATCGACCCAGGGCTGAAGTTACGGCCAAGCCGCGGAACACATTTGGTGTTCGATGCCGGCACGTTCGGAAATCCGACTGCAGCGCTGACGATTCCAATCCCCGGTGAGCTGAACCGATTCGTGTTCGCGATGCCCGAGCAACTGGGCCGGATCTACCTCGGACTGACCGACGAAGATGCCCCCGGCCCGATACCGGATGTGCCGGAACCATCTGAAGCCGAAGTCGCCTTTCTGCTGGACACGGTGAACACCGCACTGGGAACCAAGGTCGCGGCTACGGATGTAATCGGCTCCTATGCCGGCCTGCGGCCACTCATCGATACCGGCGCGGGACGCACCGCAGATGTCTCGCGTGACCACGCCATCTTCGAATCGCCGACCGGAGTGATCAGCGTGGTCGGCGGCAAGCTCACCGAATACCGGTACATGGCCGAGGACGTGCTGAACCGGGCCGTCGCCCTCCGGGCGTTGCGCGCCGCGCCGTGCCGGACGCGCAACCTGCCGTTGGTGGGTGCTCCGGCCAATCCCGGGCCCGCGGCCGGACCGGGGCGGGGGATACCCGACTCGCTGGTCGCGCGCTACGGAGCCGAGTCGGCCACCGTCGTCGCCTCCGCCACCTGCGAGCGACCCACCGACCCGGTCGCCGACGGAATCGACGTGACCCGGGCTGAATTCGAGTACGCAGTGACCCACGAGGGCGCGTTGGAAGCCGGTGACATTCTGGATCGGCGCACCCGCATCGGGCTGGTGCTGCGCGACCGCGAGAGGGCCGTCGCGGTCGCCGAGGAGTTCCTGGCGGGCGTGGTTTAGCGGGGTGGTGGGATTCGAGCCGAAGCGGTGGGGGTAACAACGAGTCGATGAACACCGACGGCCTTGAGCAGAAGTGGGCGCGCGACGAGATCACCGTGACGGACAAGGCCGGGATGTCTCGAGCCATCACCGGCACCGCGATCGGCAACGTGATGGAGTGGTACGACTTCGGGGTCTACGGCTACATCGCCACCACCATTGCGCAGGTGTTCTATCCCGGCAACAGCGTCAGTGCCGTTCATCTGATCGCCACCTTCGGCACCCTGGCGGCCGCGTTTGTGGTGCGCCCGATCGGCGGCATGATCTTCGGCCCGCTCGGCGACCGCATCGGCCGCAAACGGGTGCTGGTGATCACGATCCTGATGATGACGGTCGGGACGACGATGAGCGGTCTGCTTCCCGGCTACAGCGTGATCGGCATCTGGGCACCGATCCTGCTCGTCGTCGCCCGGGTGTTCCAGGGCTTGTCGACCGGTGGCGAGTTCGTCGGCGCGATGACCTATCTGGTCGAGCAGGCCCCGGACCGCAAGCGCGGCATGCTGGTTGGGTTCCTGCCGCTGGGCAACCTGGTCGGCTTCGTGGTGGCCGGGTTCCTGGTGACCGGGCTACAGGCGTGGCTGCCGAACGACGACTGGCTGGCATGGGGTTGGCGCGTCCCGCTGTTGCTGGCGGCACCGCTGGGGTTGATTGCGCTCTATATGCGACTGCGGCTGGGCGAGTCTCCGGCGTTCACGCAGTTGCACCAGGATGAGGATGAGGCCGAGGACGCCGGGCGGAACCAGTTTCGGCAAACGGTCGTGGAGCAGTGGCGGCCGATGCTGATCTGCGCCGCACTGGTGCTGACTTCCCAGGTCGCCGATTTCATGGTGACCGGCTACCTGCCGACATACCTGAAAACCGTTGTGCACGTGGCGGAAACCCCGGCGCTGGTGATGATTGTGGCCACCCTGGCTGTCCTGATGGTGACGATCGTGTTGGTGGCGAAGCTGTCAGACCGGATCGGCGTGAAACCGATCATGCGGACCGGCTGCGGTCTGCTGATCGTGGCGTCGATACCGGCGTTTCTGTTGATGCGTTTCGGCTCGGCCTACCCGATGATCTTTATTGGTGTGCTGCTCGTTGGGCTGATGGAGTTGTGCTTCGACAGCACCACGCCTTCGGCGTTGCCCGCGTTGTTTCCCACCAAGGTGCGCTACGGGGCCCTGGCAATCTCTTACAACCTGTCGATATCCACCGTCGGGGGAGTCACCCCGCTGATCGCGCAAGCTTTGATCTCGGCCACCGGCAACGTCATGGTGCCGGCCTACATGCTGATGTTCGCCGGCGTGGTGGGCGTGGTGACGTTGATGTTCACCCCGGAGGTCGCCGGTAAGCCCTTGCCCGGTTCGGGTCCCGCGGTTGAGACAGAGGAGGAGGCCGAGGCGCTGGCCGCGCGCTAGTGGGGGAGCACGCCGTGGAAGCCCGCTCGAAACTCACCCCGCCCGAACAGTGGGCCAAAACAGTTTGAACAACCGCTCTTCCCACCCGTCCGCAACGGTTCCGGTGCGGGCGCGCTCGGCGATGTAGGTGCCGACCACGGCGTCGATCAGTGTCTCGGCCTCGAGGTCGGTGCGCATAGCACCGGTGGCTTTTCCCACACTGATTGCGGCCGCAAGCTTCGTCCGTTGGTCAGCGAGAATTTGTCTGAACAAGGCGCTGAATTCTGGGTCGTCCCCGGTCAGCATTGCCGCCAGTCCGCCGAGTCCGATGCCGTCCTCGATCATCCCGACGGCGTGCCTGATCACCCAGCGAAGCCGGTCAGGTGCGCCCGTTTGGGGATCTAACGGTTCCGGCGAAGCCACTCGCGCCAAGGCGCGCGACAGCATGTCCCGGCGATTGGGATGGCGTCGATAGATCGTCGTCTTCGCAATGCCCGAGTGCGTGGCGACTGCCTCGACGGTAACTGCGCGCGGACCTCCGGCGCGCAACAGCAACAATGTGGATTCCGCAATTCCGTCGTCGACAGCCTGCCGCTCCACCACCCAAATCCGCCTTTCGGTTCGACAGGAATACTGCCTGATCCCCCGTACGCTACACTGATAGTAGCGCTACGCTACACGTAGCGTATTGAACGTTATTGGGAATCGATAAGGGTGATGAGTGTGTTAAGGAGATTTCGGAATGTATATGTCATTGGACTGGCGTACGTGGCGTTGCTTATGGCGCTTGCCTTCCTAGGTGGACTCGTCGCGAGCCTGGCGGCCGGAAGCGAATTGGCTATAGCTGCAGCCGTCGGGCTGATCGCATGCCTCTGGGGTGCGGTTGCAGGATTTCGCGCCGGCTCTCGCAAGCTCGACCAGTCGCCGAGCGTTGGCGATTCAATCAACAACACCAGCATCTTCGCGGCACCTATGCATCGGGACGAAGTTGAGCGCTACCTGAATACCTACCGTGGCAAGCGCGCCGATCGGCGGACAAACCAGGACATGGCCCTACTCAAAGGCAGTAGGAAGCCGAGACAGAAGGGTCAGCATGCGTTGTGGCCGGACCATGCTGCATCTGTCGCCGTGCCAACCAAGCTGTCGGCTTGAGATACGAGGCGCCGGGGCCGCCGGTGGATCAGAGCGGGATGTTCTTGTGGCGGCCGCGGCGGGCGGGTGCCTGAGCCAACGCTTCGCAGAGCTTGCTGCGGGTGTGTGCCGGGTCGATCTTCTCGTCCACCACGCCGATGTCGATGGCGCTGTCCACCCCTCCGGCGATGCGCTCGTGCTCGGCGGCCAGTTCGTCGTGCAGAGCTTCGCGCTCGTGCTCGGGCGCGGCGGCCAGCTTGCGCTTGTGCAGGATGCCGACGGCTGCCTTGGCGCCCATCACCGCGACCTCCGCGTCCGGCCAGGCGAACACCTTGGTGGCGTTGAGCGAGCGGGAGTTCATCGCGATGTAGGCCCCGCCGTAAATCTTTCGCGTCACCAGCGTGACGCGCGGAACGGTGGCCTCACCGAACGCGTGCAGCAGTTTGGCCCCGCGTCGCACCACGCCGCCCCACTCCTGGTCGACACCGGGCAGATACCCCGGCACGTCGACGATGACCACCAGCGGGATACCGAACGCGTCGCACAAGCGCACGAATCGCGCTGCCTTCTCGGCACTTTCGGAGTTCAGGCAACCGCCCAGGCGCAGCGGGTTGTTGGCCAGCACACCGACCGTGCGTCCCGACAACCGGCCCAACCCGACCACCATCGACGGCGCCCACTTGGCCTGGAACTCGTCGAACGGGGTGTCCTCATCGAGGATCGCGGTGACGATCGGGTGCACGTCGTAGGCACGACGCGACGACTCGGGCAGCAACGCCTTGATGTCGGTGTCGCCGGCCTCGGCCTTGCTGCGATCGAAATGCCCCTGCTGGCAGAACAATCCGACCAACCGGCGGCCGCGCTCGTAGGCGTCGAGTTCGTCGTCGGCGACGATGTGGCAGACACCGGACTTCTTGTGGTGGGTCTCCGGCCCACCGAGGGAGGCCATGTCGACGTCCTCGCCGGTGACACTGCGCACCACGTCGGGACCGGTAACAAACACCCGGCTCTCCGGCGCCATCACGATGACGTCGGTCAGCGCCGGTCCGTAGGCGGCGCCGCCGGCCGCGAAGCCGACGACCACCGAGATCTGCGGGATGTAGCCCGACGCGCGGATCATGGCCTCGAAGACGAGCCCCACGGCGTGCAGTGCCCGCACACCCTCGGCCAGCCGAGCACCGCCGGAGTGCCAGATACCCACAATCGGGCTCTGCTCCTCGATGGCGGTGTCGTAGGCGTTGACGATGTGGGCACAGCCCTCGGTGCCCATCGCGCCGCCCATCACGGTGCCGTCCGTGCAGAACGCGATGGTGCGGACACCGTTGACGGTGCCCGCCGCGGCAAGCACACCAGAGCGATCACGCTCGTGCAGCAGCGTGACGCTGCCGTCGTCGAAGAAGTTGCTCAGACGCAGTAGTGGATCGCGAGGGTCGAGCGACTCGCCAACCGCCTCGGGGGCCATGATTGTCATCGCAGGTCTCCTAGTTCGACTTTGATGCTCTGGTTTTATCGGGTGGTCCTTGGCTCTTTCTAAAGGCGCCGGCTAGTAGCGCCCAAAGGCGATCGCCACGTTGTGACCGCCGAACCCGAACGAGTTGTTGATCGCGTACCGGTAGTTACCGGGCCGCGGCTTCCCGGCTACCACGTCCAGATCGATTTCCGGATCGAGGTTCTCCAGGTTCAGCGTCGGCGGGACGACCTGATCACGCAGCGCCATCACGGTGAGGATGGACTCCACCGCGCCGACTGCACCCACCGAGTGGCCGAGCGCGGCCTTCGGTGCGTACACGGCCGGCTTGTGACCGCCCAGCGCGTTGTTGATGGCCCTGCCCTCGGCCACGTCGCCGACGGAGGTGCCGGTGGCGTGCGCGTTGACGTGGTCGATCTCGGCCGGGGTGATGCCGGCGAGCTGGATCGCCCGGCTCATCGCGTGCCCGGCGCGTTCACCATTGGGATCGGGCGCCACCATGTGGTAGCCATCCGAGGTGACACTGGCCCCCATGATGCGGGCCAGGATGTTGGCGCCACGAGCCTTGGCGTGCTCCTCGGTCTCGATCACCATGAGCGCGCCCGCCTCACCGAAGACGAAGCCGCTGCGGTCTCTGTCGAACGGACGGCAGGCGCCCACCGGGTCGTCGTTCTTGGTGGACATCACGATGCGCATCTGGGCGAACGCCGCAATCGGCACCGCTTCGATTCTCGTTTCGACGCCACCGCAGATCGCCATGTCGGCTTCGCCGAAGACGATGTTGCGCCATGCCTGGGCAATGCCTTCCGAACCCGACGCACACGCCGACACCGGCGTGATGACGCCGGCCTTGGCGTGCCGTTCCAGCCCCACCGCCGCTGCGGCGCCGTTGGGCATGTACTTCTGCACCCCTAGCGGAGAGACCGCCTTCATGCCGCGAGCGCGCATGTCGTCGTAGGCGAAGACCATCTCTTCCGACGAACCCAATCCGGTGCCGATGGAAACCATCAGCCGCTCGGGGTCGACCTCGGGTGAGCCGGCGTTCTCCCACACCCGGCGACTCAGCACGGTGGACATCCGCTGCAGGTAGCCGGTGCGGCGCAGTTCGACCCGCGTCAGGTGGCTGTCGAACTCCTCGAGCAAGTGTCCGCCGATGCGGACGGGCAGGTCGAACTCCTCGACGAACGGGTCGTCGAGCTTGCGGATACCGCTTTGACCGTCCAGCAAACACTTCCACGTGTTCTCTGCATCAGTTGCTATGGCGGTCGTCATGGCGATGCCGGTGACGACCACATTCGGGAGCGTTTTCCCGGTGACCAGCTCCGTCATTGTCGTAACTAACGTTCCTTCCGTGCTTAGTAGCGCCCGAAGGCGAGCGCCACATTGTGACCCCCGAAACCGAACGAGTTGTTGATCGCGTAGCGGTACTCGCCGTAACGAGGCTCGCCGGCCACAACATCGAGGTCGATCTCTGGATCGGGGGTCTCATAGTTCAGCGTCGGTGGAATGACTCCGTCCCGAAGGGTCAACACCGTGAGCACCGATTCGAGCGCGCCAACAGCGCCAATCGAGTGCCCGAGCGCCGACTTCGGCGCATAAACAGCGGCGGATTCGCACCCGGCCGCCCTGATTGCGTTGGCTTCTGCCGCGTCACCGATGGGCGTCGCGGTGCCGTGCGCGTTGACGTGGTCGATGTCGCTGGGGGATAGGCCCGCCAGTTCCATCGACCGGGTCATGGCCCGGCCGGCGCGTTCGCCGTTAGGATCCGGGGCCACCATGTGGAAGGCGTCCGAGGTGATGCCCGCACCCATCAACCGTGCCAGCGGCGTGGCGCCGCGGGCCTTGGCGTGCTCCTCGGTCTCGATGATCATCAACGCCCCGGCCTCGCCGAACACGAAGCCGTCGCGGTCCTTGTCGAACGGTCGTGACGCGCGCTCCGGCTCGTCGTTCCGCGTCGACATGGCCCGCATCATCGAGAACGCGGCGATCGGCAACGCCTCGATGGGCCCTTCGACCCCGCCGCAGACGGCGAAGTCAGCATCACCCATGACAATCTGACGCCACGCGTGGGCAATGGCCTCCGAGCCCGACGAACAGGCCGATACCGGAGTGATCACCCCGCCGCGGGCCCCGAGTTGCAGGCCCACCACCGCCGCGGCGCCATTGGGCATGATCATCTGAACGGCGAGCGGCGACACCTTGCGGGGGCCGCCCTCGTTCATCAGGTCGTAGCTCTCCACGATGCGTTCTGCACCGCCCAGACCTGTGCCGACCACGACGCTGAAGCGGTCGGGGTCGACCTCTGGTGCACCCGCGGTCTCCCACAGCTGCCCGCTCAGCAACTTGGCGAGCCGCTGGACATAGGACATGCGCCGCAGGTCCAGTCGGCCCATGTGGTTGTCGACGGGTTCCTTGAGGTGGCCACCGATCTTGGCTGGTAGGTCCCACTTGGTGACGAACTCGTCTTCGAGGACGCGGATGCCGCTTTCGCCGGCCAACAAGCTCTTCCACGTGCTCTCGATGTCCGGCGCGACTGAAGTCGTCGCCGCGACGGCGGTTACCACAACGTTGGGGTAACCGCCATTAGCAGTGGAAGGCTTGGTCACTTGTTCTCCAGCCTCGACTGGACGTTGGCCACGGCCTCGGGGTTCTCGGTCTCGAGCTTGGCACGCAACGCCTCGGCGGCCTCGGGGTTCTCTTCCTCGAGCTTCTGGATGTAGGCGACCACGTCACCGACGGTGCGCAGACCGGCGAGGTCCTCGTCCGGGATCTTCACGCCGTACTTGTCCTCGGTCTGCACGGCGATCTCCACCATCGACAGCGAGTCGATGTCCAGGTCGTCGACGAACGACTTCTCCGGGGTGACCTCCGAGGGCTCGATGCCGGTGACCTCTTCGATGATCTCGGCAATACCGGCGATGATTTCTTCCTGACTGACGGCCACAGTAGTTCCCTTCGTAATATGTTGTGTGTAAACCGATTTGACGTACTTTTGTGGTTCTGGGGTGAAGCGGGCGAGTTACAGATTCGCCAGCTCGTCCAGATCTGCGGGTGACTTGACGGCTCGCGTCGGAACCCCCCGAAGTTCGCGTTTGGCGATGCCGGTCAAAGTGCCCGCGGGCGGGAACTCCACGATCGCCGTGACATTGTGCTCGCTTTGCTCGCTGCGCTCCCGGATGTACGCGGTGCACAGGTCCCAGCGCACCGGTCGCGTCAGCTGGGCCACCAGGGTCTGGATCGCCGCGGCGGCGGAAGCCACCGGCTTTCCGTCGTAGTTGGACAACAGTGTCGCGGTGGGCTCGGCGGTCGTAATGCCTGCTGCCGCGGCCGCATAGCCGTCCAGGGCGGGGGCCATGAATTCGGTGTGGAAAGCTCCGGCCACGCCCAGCGCGCGTACCCGGGCCTTGGCCGGCGGGTCTTCGGCGAGCTTCTCCAGCGCGGTCAGCCGACCGGCGGCAACGATCTGGCCGGCGGCGTTGCGGTTTGCGGGCACCAGGTCCAGCTGGTCGAGCCGGTTCAGTACCTCGGACTCGTCGCCACCGAGAACGGCGGACATGCCGGTGGGCTCGGCCGCGCAGGCCTTGGCCATTTCGGCGCCGCGGGTGGCAGCCAGGGCCACCGCGTCATCGGCGGCCAGCACGCCGGCGATCGCGTAGGCCGCGATCTCCCCGACAGAGTGACCCGCAACGATGAGCTCGTGACCGGCCAACAGGCCGCGCCGCACCAGCTCCTGGTGCGCCAGCAGCGTCGTCGCAACGATCAGCGGTTGCGCGATGGCGGTGTCGGTGATCTCTTCGGTGGAGGCGCTGGTGCCCAGCCGAGCCAGATCCAGCCCGCTGGACTGAGACCAAGCCGCGATCCGGTCTGCTGCGCCGGGCAATTCCAGCCACGGCGACAGCATCCCTTCGGTCTGGGAACCCTGTCCGGGTGCAAGCAAGGCAATCACGTGTCTAAGAGAACACTGTGAAGAGGTGTTTGCGCGGTGTAACAGATTATGAACCTTGTCTTAGGTTTTTGTATACCTCCTACAAAATAGCCCCGTAAGCTACATGTTTGAGATAGAGCCGCGATCTGTCGGCTAAGTCACAGTCTGCCCGCGTGCGGATCAATACCCCCTCTGACCGGCGACGGAAGCGGGGGCACCGAGATCTTGGCGGCAGTAGAGGGAGGGGTCGAGTAGTTGAGTTGGCCCACGGTCGCAGCGACCCGCAGGATGTACGCGTCGCGTGGTTGCGTGGGATCTCGCCCGGTGAAGTCGGTGATGCGCTTGAGGCGATACCGCACGGTGTTTGGATGAACGAACAACTTTCTGGCACAAGCCTCAATCGCGCCGCCAGAATCTAAGAAAGCGTCCAGGGTTTCGACGAGGGTAGGGCCGGCATCGGCCAGGGGTCGCATCACGTCGGTGTGCAGCGCGACGATCGCCGAGGCGTCGCCCATCAACGCCCGCTCAGGCAGCAGCTCGCGCGCCAGGACCGGTCGGGGCGCCCCGCGCCACCCCGGCACCGCGTTCATTCCGGAGATCGCTTCGCTGGCGCTGTGATAGGCCGCGGTCAGCATGGGCGCTGTCGGGCCAATCACCACCGGGTCGGTGGAAAACGCCCCGAGCAGGTCCTTGAGGAACTTGTCCGTCGGCGACAGGTGTCCGGACACGATGGCGACCAGCCAGGTGCCGTGCACGTCTGTCAGGGCTGCGCGGCCGTGCCGGACGGCGATGTCGCGGACATCCTGGCTAGCCCGGTCGCTGCCATCGACGTTGGGGCCGTCGCGGCCGGGGGCCGGGGTTCCCACCACGACCGTGGCCGGTGCGGTGGTGTCCCAGTTCAACGCCGCGGCCCGGGACAGCAGCTCGGGGCCGGTGTCACCGCGCACGACCGCGTCGACGACGCTGGCCTCCATCCGGCTGTCCCAGGCGCCGCGCGCCTCTGCGGCGTCAGCGTAGGCGGTGGCCGCGGTGAACGCCAGGTCGCGGCTGTACTTCAGGATGCCGACCGTCAACCCGGTCAGCTGTTCTTCGGTGCGGGCCAGCAGCGGCACGACTTCTTCGAAGAATTCCATCGTGACCCGCACCATGTCGACGGTGTGGCGCAGGGCGATGCGCCGGGTCAGGTCCTGGGGGACCAGTTCGAAAGCCTTCGCGGTGTAACTGACATTGCTGTGCGGGTCCTGCATCCACTCCACGAAGTTGACCACCGCCGTCTGCACCACCAGCGCGACGCTGGCCCGCTGCGAGGCTTCCAGGTCGGCGAAGAAGGGCAGTCGCTCCTGCATGGCCGACACCGCCTCGGTGGCCAACCTGCCGGAATACTGCTTGAGCCTCCGCAACAGCGAGTCGGGAACGGTCTCCAGTAGCTCCAGCGGCGAACGGGGACGCACGGGCTGCGCAGACTGGTTGTCGTTCACTCCTAAAAGCTACGCCCTATTTCTGGAAGATTCCGCCAAAGAGCTGTGCGCCCTCGGCCGTGGAGCGCTGCCGAGCGCCGCCGAGCGTCGCCGAGCGTCGCCGAGCGTGACGATGGGTTCACGCTCGACGCCGAGCGTGAGGATGGGTTCACGCTCGACGCCGAGCGTGAGGATGGGTTCACGCTCGACGCGGAGTCAGGTGGCCTCGCCGCACGCGCGTCGCCGAGCCTCGCCGAGCGTGACGGTGGGGTTCACGCTCGGCGCGGAGTCAGGTGGCCTCGCCGGCGTCCGCCTCCTGGCCGGGTGCGGCCTGCACCTCGTCGATCTTGTACTGCTGGGCGGCTTTGACGGCTACCGAGGAGTCGATTTCACCGTCGCGTGCCAGCGCCTGCAGCACCCCGACCGCCACCGATTCGGCATCGGTGTTGAAGTACCGGCGGGCGGCCGGGCGGGTGTCGGAGAATCCGAACCCGTCAGTGCCCAGCGTGAGGTAGGTGCCGGGCACCCAGGGCCGGATCAGCTCTGGCACCGCGCGCATCCAGTCCGAGACGGCGACCACGGGACCGCGGCAATCCGCCAGCACCTTGGTCACATAGGCCTCACCGGCCTCCTGGTCGGGATGGCGCAGCCGCTCCTTCTCCACGGCCACCCCGTCGCGGTTCAGCTCGCCCCAACTGGTCACCGACCACACGTCGGCGGCCACATCCCAGTCCTCGGCCAGCAGATCGGCCGCCTTCAGCGCCGCCGGCAGGGACACTCCCGACGCCAGGATCTGCGCGGTGCTGGCGCGTTCTTCCTTCGCGGCGCGGTAGCGATAGATGCCACGCAGCAGTCCTTCTGGATCGAAGTCCTCCGGCTCGGGTGGCTGCGGGTACGGCTCGTTGTAAAGGGTGAGATAGAAGTACACGTTCTCCGGGTTTTTGCCGAACATGCGCTCCAGACCGCTCTCGACGATGTAGGCGATCTCGAAAGCAAACGCCGGGTCGTAGGACACCACGGCCGGGTTGGAGGCAGCCAGCAGCAGCGAGTGCCCGTCGGCGTGCTGCAGGCCCTCGCCGGTCAGCGTGGTGCGCCCGGCGGTGGCGCCCAGCACGAATCCGCGTGCCATCTGGTCGGCCGCGGCCCACAGGCCGTCGCCGGTGCGCTGGAACCCGAACATCGAATAGAAGATGTAGACCGGGATCATCGGCTCGTTGTGGGTGGCGTAGGAGGTGCCGACCGCAGTGAATGAGCCCACCGATCCGGCCTCGTTGATGCCTTCGTGCAGGATCTGGCCGCTTTCACTCTCCTTGTAGGCCAGCATCAGCTCGGCATCGACGGAGGTGTACAGCTGCCCGAGGCGGTTGTAGATCTTGAGCGACGGGAACCAGGAGTCCATGCCGAAGGTGCGGGCCTCGTCGGGAATGATCGGGACGATCCGTTTTCCAATCTCCTTGTCCCGCAACAGTTCTTTAAAGGTGCGCACCAGCGCCATGGTGGTGGCGACCTCTTGTTGTCCCGATCCCTTTTTCAGTGCTTTGTAGGCTTCGCGCCCGGGCAGTTTGAGCGCCTTGCTCTTGGTGGGGCGTTCGGGAAGGAAGCCGCCGAGGGTGCGGCGCCGGTCGAGCAGGTAACGAATCTCCGGAGCGTCGGGCCCGGGGTGGTAGTAGGGCGGCAGATAGGGATCTTTTTCCAGCTGGTCGTCGCTGATCGGAATCCGCATGGCGTCGCGGAAGTGCTTGAGGTCTTCCAGCGCAAGCTTTTTCATCTGATGGGTCGCATTGCGGCCCTGGAAGTGCGCACCGAGCGAATAGCCCTTGATGGTCTTGGCCAGGATTACCGTGGGCTGGCCCTTGTGGTCGACGGCGGCACGGTAGGCCGCATAGACCTTGCGGTAGTCGTGACCCCCGCGCTTGAGATTCCAGATCTCGGAGTCGCTCATCTTCTCGACCAGGGCTTTGGTGCGAGGATCCCGGCCGAAGAAGTGGTCGCGCACGTAGGCACCGTCGTTGGCCTTGTAGGTCTGGTAGTCCCCGTCGCACGTGGTGTTCATCAGGTTGACCAGCGCACCGTCGCGGTCGGCATGCAGCAGCGCGTCCCATTCGCGGCCCCAGACCACTTTGATGACGTTCCAGCCGGCGCCGCGAAAGAACGATTCCAGTTCCTGAATGATCTTGCCGTTGCCGCGTACCGGGCCGTCGAGACGCTGCAGGTTGCAGTTGATCACGAAGGTCAGGTTGTCCAGCCCTTCCAGGGCGCCGACATGTGCCAGGCCGCGGCTTTCCGGCTCGTCCATCTCGCCGTCACCCAGGAAGCACCACACGTGCTGCTCGGAGGTGTCTTTGATGCCGCGGTCGTGCAGATAGTGGTTGAACCGCGCCTGATAGATGGCGTTGATCGGACCCAGACCCATCGATACGGTCGGGAACTCCCAGAAGTCAGGCATCAGCCGGGGGTGGGGATAGGACGGCAATCCCGGGGCGTGGCTGTGTTCCTGGCGGAACCCGTCGAGGCGGTCGGTGCTCAGCCGGCCTTCCAGGAAGGCGCGCGCATAGATGCCGGGGGAGGCGTGCCCCTGGATGAATATCTGATCACCACCGCTGGGATGCGACTTGCCCTTGAAAAAGTGGTTGAAGCCGACCTCATAAAGCGCCGCCGAGGACGCATAGGTCGAGATGTGCCCGCCGACGCCGACGCCCGGGCGTTGCGCGCGGTGCACCATGATGGCCGCGTTCCACCTGATCCACGCCCGGTAGCGGCGTTCGACGTCTTCGTCGCCGGGAAACCAGGGCTCCAGTTCGGTCGGGATGGTGTTGACGTAGTCGGTCGAGGTCAGCGACGGGATCACCACTCGCTGTTCGCCGGCCCGCTCCAGCATGCGCAGCATCAGGTACCGCGCCCGCGCCGGCCCCGAGCGGGCCAGCAGGTCGTCGAAAGACTCCAGCCACTCCGAGGTTTCCTCTGGATCGATGTCGGGCAAGTACGACGCCACACCTTCGCGGATCACCCGGACCCGGTCGGGTTCGCTTGTGCTGCTTGAGGTTTTGGCCAGATCGTTGCGGGCGAACTCGGTCGTCAACTTCCGCTCCTGTCGGTGGCAGGGTAGCTACTTGCTCGATCTTCCTCCTATCGTGCCGCACCGGGGCGCCGAGCCGATAGGTGACGCCCGTAGGCAGCGCTCGATCAATGTCGGTGCTAGTGGGGCAGTTGGGATCGAGACCCGGTAACGTCAGACCCCGTGATGCACGTGGGGGGGTTCCCCAAGCGAAGTGCCCAGGCACTCGGCTGTGCTGCGATGCTGGTGATCGGAATCGTCGGTTGCACCAAAGTCACCGAAGGGTCCGGTTCACCCGACACCAGCCTGGCCCCGGCCTACCGCTCGTCGGTGTCCGCGTCGGTATCGGCGTCGTCGGTGACATCGAAGGTCCGCGAGTCCCAGCGCCAGGCGTCGGTGACGACGCGGGCGATGCGCACCTCATGTGACGCGCTGGCCACCACCAGCAAGGAAGCCATCGACAAGGTGAACGCCTTCGTTGCGGCGTTCAACGGCGGCAAGAACACCAGCCCCACCGAAGGTCCGGCCATCGAGGCGCTCAACGCCAGCGCGACGGCGGTGGAGAACAGCTACAGCGAGGCGCTGCCGGCCCAGATGCGCGACGCGTTCAACACCTACAACGATGCGGCTCGTCAGGTGGCCAACGCGATCGGCACCCATGCGCCCACCGGCGAGTTCAACAAGCGCGTCGACCGCCTCAACGACGCCAAGACGAAGGCGCTCAAACTGTGCATGGGTTAGGCGTTGAACCTGAGGTTGCCTGTGCGACGATAACGGTCGTCGCTTGTCGAGTGGTTGGTTGAGGAGGTTCCACGGTGGTCGCGGCGGATCACGCTCGAAAACTGGGCATCCAACGAGACCAAGTTGTCCAGGAGTGGGGCTGGGACGAAGACACCGACGACGACATCCGCGCCGACGTCGAGGATGCGTGCGGTAGCGAATTGCTGGATGAAGACACCGACGAGGTCGTCGACGTCGTGCTGCTGTGGTGGCGAGACGGCGACGGGGATTTGGTGGACACCCTGATGGACGCGATCAGCCCACTGGCCGAGGACGGCGTGATCTGGGTGTTGACGCCCAAGACCGGTCGGGCCGGTCACGTGCTGCCCGCTGACATCGCCGAGGCGGCCCCGACCGCCGGGCTGATGCCGACCTCGTCGGTCAACCTCGGCAATTGGAGCGCCAGTCGCCTGGTCCAACCGAAGTCGCGGAGCGGGAAGCGCTGATGCTCGACGTCGGAGCTGCTGCCCCCGACTTCACCCTGCGCGACCAGAACCAGCAGCCGGTCACGTTGAGCAACTACCGGGGGGCCAAGGACGTGCTCCTGGTGTTTTTCCCGCTGGCGTTCACCGGGATCTGCCAGGGCGAACTGGATGCACTGCGCGATCACCTGCCCGAGTTCGAGAATGACAGCAGCGCGGCGCTGGCCATCTCGGTGGGCCCGCCGCCCACCCACAAGATCTGGGCCGTGCAGAGCGGGTTCACCTTCCCGGTGTTGTCCGATTTCTGGCCGCACGGCGCGGTCAGCCAGGCCTACGGGGTGTTCAATGAGGCGGCCGGCGTCTCCAACCGGGGCACCTTCGTGGTGGACCGGTCGGGGATCATCCGGTTCGCGGAGATGAAACAGCCCGGCGAACCGCGCGATCAGCGGTTGTGGAGTCAGGCGTTGACGGCATTGCGGACCTGAGCGTTTTGAGTGGCAGGGCCTTCGGCGTGTAGCCTGCGCCGGGGCATAAGGGCGCGTAGCTCAGTGGTAGAGCTCTGGTTTTACACACCAGCGGTCGGCGGTTCGATACCGTCCGCGCCCACCAGTGTTATTGCAGCTCAAGCCGATATCTAGTCAGGTTCGCGCGCTGCGCACCTTGCTAACGAAGGCTGCGCCGAAAGCCTTCGCGGAGTAGGGGTCTTGGCCGGTGATCAGTTCTCGATCCTCCACGACCTTGCTGCCCATCGGCAGCATTGTCTGCTCAACTTTGGCGCCGCGAGACGTCAGCAGTTCAGTCGGGTCGTCTTTGAGATGTCCCTTGAAGCGCCGCACCAACGGGACCGTCGACAACATCGTGTCCACCCCGGTCTTGAAGCAGGTCATGCGGTAGCCCTCGTAGGTCCAGCGGCCGTCGACGGTGGGAGCCGCCGCCAGGGCGGCCGGAGCGTGACAGATCAAACCGGTGGGCCGCTGGGAGTCGTGGAAGTAACGGACAAGGGCGCCGAAGTCCTCGTTGAGTGAGTCATCGGCGAATGCGTCGCGGTGCAGCAGGTCAACCAGCGGCCCGTGACCGCCGGGCACGAACATCGCGTCGAACCCGTCCAGGCGCTGCCTGTCGTGGCAGATCTCTTCCAGTTTGGCGGGCGTGGCCAGACCGAGTTCCAGGAGCTCCCGATAACTGCTCAGGGCTGCGTCACGCCGTTTACGCGAGCCTGCGAAATACATCAGGCTGCAGGAGGTGCCATCGATGGTGGGAATGCGCGCACCCGGTGTGGCGAATGCCAGCTCAAATCCGGCGTCCCGCATCGCGTCGGTCGGTTCGATCAATTCACCCAGGTAGGTGCCGGTCGGCTCGCTGCCGCCTTCTCGCAAAGGAATCCGGTCAGCCGCAGACACGACCACAAGCACGCGCATCGCCGTCATAGTCCCCATAGGTACCCCGGCCGCAGTGAGGCAATCGCTCTGCTCGTCATAGATGTGGCCGCACAGCCGCAAGACTGTCGCGTCATCGACACGGGTCCATCCGTAGGGCAGCGATACTGTTTCTCGTCCTTGGCGTCGGCGTCCGTGTGCGGACCTTCGGTGCTGTCCAGAAGCTCCCTCAACACTCAAATTCATCGCCCCCGGCTGGGACCGGGTGGGAGCTGTGGGACGCTGAGCGTCAGTGACACAACACGCGGCGCCGCCCCTGGCTGAACCGGCGCCGGCAACCCCGCGGGCGAATCTGACGGTGATCTGCGCCATCTTCTTCTGTTCGGGTATCCCCGCGCTGATTTACCAGCTTGTCTGGCAGCGCTCGCTGTTCACGATTTACGGCATCAACGTCGAAAGCGTCACGGTGGTGGTCACGGCCTTCATGCTCGGGCTGGGCATCGGGAGCTTCGCAGGCGGGCGGTTGTCGCGGCTGCGCCTACCGCTGCTGGGCGTGTTCGCCGCCGTCGAACTCGGTATCGGCGTCTTTGGCTACTTCTCGCTGGGCTTGTTTCACGCCGTGGGCGAGTTGACCCTCCAATTGAGCGCGCCGTTGACGGCGCTGTTCACATTCCTGCTGGTGCTTGTGCCCACCCTGTTGATGGGTGCAACGATGCCCCTTCTGACGGCGCATCTGGTGAAGCACTCGGGAAACGTGGGGCGCAGCGTCGGACTGCTGTACTTCGTCAACACGCTTGGCAGCGCCTTCGCCTGTTTCATCGTTGCGTCCTTTCTGATGCGGCTCTTGGGACAACAGGGCGCTATCGCGTTTGCCTGCGGCATCAATCTGGTTGTCGGTAGCGGGGCACTGCTCGCGCAGATGAAGTCGCCCAAGGCCGGCATTCAGCCTGACGCGCAGTTAGCGCGGTTCAATACCCGCGGTTTCTCGTTTGCGTTGCTGCTTGCGGCGCTCTGCGGCTACATAGCGCTGAGCTACGAAATTCTGTGGTATCGCGTCTACTCATTTGCCTCTGGAGGTGTCGCGCGGGCGTTTGCGTTATTGCTGGGTTGCTACCTGCTGGGCATTGCGCTCGGCTCGCTCGTCAGCCGCCGCTTCTGCCGTGACTCGGCGGGGACCAAGCAGGTGGCTTCGCTGTCCGGCTTCGTCTTGTTTGCCAGTGCAGCAAGCTTCCTGCTGGCGCCCGCAGCGTCGCTGATCACCTCCACGCTGCACTGGGGGGTGTCTTTACCGCTGGTGGGCGTCGCCGCGGCGTTGCTGGGCGCGATCTTCCCGCTGATTTGCCATATCGCTATTGCGCCGGACGCCCGCGCGGGCGAGGGATTGAGCTACCTGTACCTCGCCAACATCGTGGGCTCGGCGCTGGGCAGCCTGATGACAGGCTTTGTGCTGATGGACCATTGGAGCCTGGGCGGCATTTCGTTATTTCTGGCGCTGCTCGGCGTTGCGCTTTCGCTCGTGCTGCTACTAACCGCCAAATACCGGACGGGTGAGAAAAGCCTGTATTCCTCGCGCGTCGCCGCCACCGTCCTGGCGGGCCTGGCAATCGTCATCTTGCAGCCTTGGCTTTTCGACGGTGTCTATGAGCGGCTTTACTTCAAGCAGCATTACGCGGGGCAGCGCTTTGCGCACCTGAAGGAAAACAAGAGCGGCGTGGTCAGCGTCACGCAGGACGGCCAGATTCAGGGTGGCGGCGTCTACGACGGGGTTTTCTCCACCGACCTTGTGAACGACCGCAACATGATTGTCCGTCCCTACGCCCTCAGCCTGCTGCACGAGTCGCCCCGCGACGTGCTGATGATCGGGCTTTCGTCAGGCTCCTGGGCGCAGGTGATTGCCAATAATCCACAGGTTGAAAGACTGACTGTGGTCGAAATCAATCCGGCCTATCTGAACGTCATGAGGAACTACCCCGGCGAAGCCGGCGTGCTGAACAACCCCAAAGTGGCGACTGTGATCGACGACGGGCGACGTTGGCTCGCCCGCAACCCCGAGCGGAAGTTCGACTTCATCGTGCAGAACACCAGCTTCAACTGGCGCGCACACGCCACCAACCTACTTTCGACGGAGTATCTCGAGCTGGTCCGTGCCCACCTCAAGCCGGGCGGGGTGTCCTTCCACAACACGACAGGGTCGGCTGCAGCGCAGCGCACGGCCGCACTCCAATTCCCCTTCGCATTGCGTTTCATCAATTTCATAGCGGCCAGCGATTCTCCGCTTGCGATCGACCGCAGGCGGTGGGAACGGGTATTGCGCGAGTATCGCATCGAAGGCAGGCCCGTCTTCGACCTTGCCGACTCGAAGCAGCAAACGCGTCTCGAAGAAGTTTTGTCTTTAGTCGACTCGCTCTCGGCCGGCTACGGCCCCGCAAAGCCAACCGGCATGAACCTGGAAACGCGCGAGGGCATCCTCGCTCGCACCGACGGAGTGCCTACGATTACCGACGACAATATGGGCACCGAATGGGGCGCGCGCTAACGCCACATTTCAAATCGGCGGCGACCGGCGATGTCTTGCCGCTGCTCACGGCAGATGCGCGAGACTCGCCTTCGAAGTCATGGTTCGGACCGCCGCCCGGGGGGTTCCGCGATCCAGGACCGGGCGCCGCCGAGTACCGCGGCGTGCACGGCCCGGGCGATCCGGGCGCCAAACACCGAACGTGGCCCGGCGAACGCCTCCGCAGGGCCGTCCGTGGGACAGTGCACGACGATCGCGTCGGAGGCGGTGCCGGTCGCTCGTACCCCGATTTCGTGTAGCGCCTGGACCTTCGCCTCCGTCGCGGTAGCCACGGCATTGACCAGGGCAGCCTGCGACAGCCGCACCGGCACCGCAACCACGACGTTGATCGTCCCCGCCCGGTATGGGTCCCCGTCGGTGAGTGGCCGGTACTCGACGCTCTGGTAAGAGGTAAACGCCGTTGTTATCACACCCGACGGCAATTCGCGACGGAAGTCCCGATCGGGCGCCGCCGCCCAAGCGGGGCTGGACAGCCCCACCGTCGCGGCGGCCTGCACGCCGCTGTCCGCGGCGAGGTGGTGGCGCGTCACGTCGACAGCAGTGAGAAGCCCGCAGCCAATACCGACGAGGCCCAGCGCGCTACCAATCTCGACCAGGTGCCGGTCCGGGTCGGTCCGGCCGTAATCCAGCGGGACGGTGGCGTTGACTATCCAATCCCGGGCGCCGATGCCGCCGCCGAGCGGGCCCGACGAGATGCACAGCCGCGGTGCGTCGAACTGCCAGAGCAGCAGGGGGATCCGCCGGGACTCTTCCACCCGTGCGGTCAACCGGGGATGCACCGTCTCATTCTTGCGTCCCGGCCTCGTCCCGGTCGCGTCCCGGTGCGGCGTGCTTACCCTCGCGAGCCGGACGGTCGCGTCACCAGCGGGAGTGTCAGCGCGGCCGGGGCGTCGGCAGGCACCACCGGGCGTTGCGGCGCGACGTGCGGGATGCGCTGGTAGGTTGCGCCGATTGGGGGTCTGGTGTCGGCCTCATTTTTGTTGGGCCAGTAAGACATTGCGCGCTCGGCCTGCGCGGTGATGGTCAGCGACGGGTTGACCCCGATGTTCGCCGAGATCGCAGACCCGTCGACGACGTGCAACCCCGGGTGGCCGTACATCCGGTGGTAGGCGTCGATGACACCCGTTTCGGGCGAGTCTCCGATGGTGCAGCCACCGAGGAAGTGTGCCGTCATCGGGATGTCGAAGATCTCACCGACGCTGCTGTAGGGCATACCGCCGATGTCCGCAGCGAGGCGGCGGACTGCCTCGTCGGCCTTCGGGATCCAGGTCGGGTTGGGCACCCCGTGGCCCTGCCGGGAGGACAGTTTGACCCCACCGAACCGCCTGCGCTTGGGAAACAGCGTCAGCGAGTTGTCCTCGGTTTGCATCACCAGCGCGATCACGGTGCGCTGCGACCAATTCCGCAGCCCGACGTACACCGACGCAGCTTGCCCGGGATGACGCAGCACTTGCCCCAACCACCGCAGCCAGCGCGGGGTCCCACCGCCGCCGTCGGTCATCACGGTGGTGAGCATGCCCATCGATTGCGCGCCCTTGCCGTAACGGACCGGCTCGATATGGGTCCTGTCGTCGGGATGAATGGACGACGTGATCGCGACGCCCTGATGGAACGCGGCGTCTTTGCCCTGCCGCATGCGCACGCTGGCGCCGCACAGCGCCTCGGAGTTCGTCCGGGTCAACACGCCGAGCCGGTCGGAGATCTGCCCCAGGTCGCCGCCGGACTTCATCCGATGCAGCAACTGCTGGGTTCCCCAAGTGCCGGCAGCGAAGATCACCTGCTCTGCGGTGAGGGTGCCGGCCGTGCGCTTCGCACGCCAGGCCCCGCTACGCACGGTGTCGACGGCGTAGCCACCTCCGGCGCGGGGACGCACGGCGGTGACGGTGGTCAGATCGTGCACGCGCGCGCCGGCCCGCTCGGCCAGATAGAGGTAGTTCTTCATCAGCGTGTTCTTGGCGTTGTGCCGGCAGCCGGTCATGCATTCACCGACTTCGATGCAACCCCGCCGGCGGGGCCCGGCACCGCCGAAAAACGGATCTTCGACTTCCACACCGGGAGTGGGCACGTTGTCGGGTCCGAAGTAGACGCCGACGGGAGTCATGCCGAAGGTGTCGCCGACGCCCAGGTCGTCAGCGACCTTGCGCAGGGCGTGGTCCGACGCCGTCATGGTGGGATTGGTGACCACACCCAGCATGCGTTTGGCCTGGTCGTAATACGGCCGCAGTTCGTCGCGCCAGTCGGTGATGTGTGCCCACTGGCGGTCCTGGTAGAACGCGTCGGATTTGGGTTCGTAGAGGGTGTTGGCGTAGTTCAGGGAGCCGCCGCCCACTCCGGCACCGGCCAGCACGATCACGTCGGGCAGGACGTGGATGCGCTGGATTCCGGTGCAGCCGAGCTTGGGCGCCCACAGAAAGTTGCGCACATCCATGCTCGTCTTGGGGAACTGCGAGTCCTCGAAGCGGCGCCCGGCCTCGAGAACCCCGACCCGGTAACCCTTCTCGGTCAGCCGCAGGGCTGACACCGATCCGCCGAATCCGGAACCGATCACAAGGACGTCGTAGTCCAGCGTCATCTCACCCCTCCTGTCGCTGTCCTAGCGGATCCCCGGGATCGGCAGGGGCAAACATATCGGCGTTGGGGCGATCGTTTCAGTGGCGATCGTTTTACAGTGGCGATCGTTTCAGTGCCGCGACGCCTCCTGCGCGAGTTGCACCCGCGAGGTCAGGCCGAGCTTGGTGTAGATATGCGTCAGATGCGCCTGCACGGTGCGGGGTGAAATGAACAACCTCGCGGCGACATCGCGATTGGGCAGGCCTTCGCTGACAAGTTTGACGACGTCGAGTTCGGCGCGGGTCAGTGCGGCCCAGCCGGTGCTGGCCTTGGTGCGTTCACCGCGACGATGCAGCGCGTAGGCCACAGCCTCCTCATTCGACAGCGCCGCGCCTTCGGTCCACGCGGTGTCGAAGTCATTGTCGCCCAATGCCTCTCGTGCGACGATGACACGAGACTCGATTGCGGGATCGAGGATCTTGAACCGTACCAACCCCATGCGCAGGCGGGCCGCCTCAGCCGCGCCGAACAACCGGGCGGCCAGCGTGTGGTTGTCTGCGTCGGTTGCCAGCACGGCAAGGCAGTCGAGAGCAAACGGAATGAGCAGGTCGGCCTCGAGTCGAACCGCCAGGTCGAGGGAGTCGTAGGCGTCACGTTCGGCGGCGTCGAATTCACCCTGCGCGATTTCTACGTATGCGCGTGTCGTCCAGGACGCGGCGATACTCCACCCCGTGGTCGCGGACACGACCTCGTCGGCCCATCGGCGGGCGACGGCGAGGTCACCACATGCCAGAGGAGCCAGCGGCGCCCAGTGGTAGATACCGGCCATCAGCGGATCCATCGGGGTCAATGTTCGAGCTGCCGAGAACGATTGCAAGGCAGCAACTCCGTCACCCGCAGCCAGGTGCACGACAGCCGATGCCGCGTAGACCACGCCGGCGTAGGTATCGAACAGGTCGGTGACGCGATCGAAAGCCACTTTCGCTGCTGTCTCGGCGGCTTCCGTCTGTCCTTGGTAAGCCAGAATCTGCGCCTGCAGCGAGCGGGCGTGCATGGAATACATGGCGTCGCACGCCGCACTCGCCGCGTCATCGACGGAGCGGATCATCGGCAATGCGCCGGCGAGATCTCCGCGCAGAACCTGTGCCCAGCCCATGACGTAGCGGGACTGGCGAGACACGAACCTGTCGCCGATTGCGTCAGCTATGCGCAGCGCTTCTTCCGCGGCCACCTGTCCGGCAACTGGTTCGCCGAACAGCAGTGCACATACCGCTTCTAGGGAAGTGGTTTGTCCCAGCCACCAGGAATCTCCGCAGGCGCGCGCGATTTCGGCCGCTTCAGTGAAGTAGGCGAGACGCAGATCCCTGTCGTCGGCGACGCGGCATGCGCAACCGGTCAGCGCCCGCGCCACCAGCGAGGGCTCGCCGAGTTCACGCGCCGCCGCCAGAGTCTGCTCGGCATGGTCCAAGTCGGCCCTCACGCCCCGGAACGACTCCAGTACAACTCTGCTAACCATCGCGCGTATCCGGTTGGGCGATGCCTCGACGGAAGAATTCGCGTCGGCGAGTGCGGTGTTCAACCAGTTCAGACCTTCCTGCATCAGCCCCCGGGTCAGCCAGAGCGGCAACAGCGATGACGCGAGCGACAACGCCAGATCGGTGTCAGCGTTCTCCCGGCTCCACACGAAAGCCGCTCGCAGATTGTCGATTTCGGTCCCGACGGATTCAATTCTTCGTTCATGTTCCGCGGTAGTCGGTGTGTCGAGACCGTCGGCGATCGCGGTGTAGTGGTCGCGGTGACGGGTGCGCACGCTGTCACCCTCGCGCGACTCACCGAGCTTCTCCATCGCATACTGGCGGACGGTTTCCAGCAACCGGTAGCGGGTGCCGTGCGGACTGTCCTCGGCGACCACGAGTGATTTGTCGACCAGCAAGGTGAGTTGATCGAGCACCTGATAGCGCTCGCCGCCGCCGACGGCTTGGGCCGCGTCAAGATCGAACCCGCCGAGGAATACCGCGAGCCGGCGGAACAACATCCGCTCGGGTTCGCTGAGCAATTCGTGTGACCAGTCCACCGACGCACGCAGCGTCTGTTGGCGGCGCACTGCAGTGCGGGCGCCACCGGTGAGCAGCCGGAAAGTGTCCTGCAGACTGCGCAGTATTTCGGCGGGCGCCAGGGCACGGACGCGAGCCGCGGCCAGTTCAATAGCCAACGGTAGTCCGTCGAGGCGGCGGCAGATCGCGGTCACCGTATCGGCATTGTCGGCATCGACACGGAATTCAGGCTTGATTCGGCGTGCTCGATCGGCGAACAATTCGATGGCCTCGCCGGCCAAGGACAGCGACGGCACTCGCCAGCTCGTCTCGCCAGCCACCCCGATCGATTCACGGCTGGTCGTCAGCAGTCTCAACGCCGGGCACCCAACCAACAAGCCACTCAACAAGGCGGCGCTGGCGTCCAGCAGGTGTTCGCAGTTGTCCACCAGGATCAATATCTGACGATCGCGGATGAACCGTCGCAGCACCTCGCTGGTTACCTGACCGGGCTGGTCGGGGAGCCCGAGTGCTCGGGCGACCGCTACCGGCACCGCGTCCGGATCGGTGATCGGTGCCAGGTCGACATACCAGACACCGTCGGCGAACTCGGGGGCGATCCCCGCCACGACCTGGACCGCCAGCCGCGTCTTGCCGGCCCCGCCCGCCCCGGTCAATGTGACGAGTCGGTTCTCGGCAAGCGCGTTCCGGATACCGCGGATCTCGGTTTCCCGGCCGATAAAGCTGGTCAGCTGCGTCGGAAGGCGATCGGCGGCAACAGCTTCCGCGGTGCGCAACGGCGGGAAATCGTTGTGCAGGTCCGGATGGCACAGTTGCATCACACGTTCGGGACGCGGCAGATCACGCAGCGGATGGCTACCCAGATCCGTCAGCGTGACGTCCGGCGGGAGTTGGTCGACGACAAGCGGTTCCGTGGCGCCGGAGAGTACGGTTTGGCCACCGTGCGCGAGATCGCGCAGGCGGGCTGCCCGGTTGACGGTCGGGCCGATGTAGTTGCCCTCGTCGCGCAGCTGGATGTCGCCGGTGTGCACCCCGATGCGGAGTTTTATCGGGGCCAACGGTGCCCGCTGCAACTCCAGCGCACAGGCCACAGCGTCGGCGGCACGGGGGAAGGCGATGACGAAACTGTCGCCTTCGCCCTGCTCGACCGGCCGCACCCCGCGGTGAGCCGCCACGGCTCTGGCAAGCACCCTGTCGAGGCGCGCGACGGCTTCCTGCATTGTTTTGGGCTGGGTTTCCCACAGCGAGGTGGAACTCTCGACGTCGGCCAGCAGCAGGGTCACCGTTCCGGTGGGCAGCTCGGCCATGTCGGGGACGCTCCAGCTCGTTTCGCTCATGCTAGCCAGCATGCGGCGCGTATTGGGTGGTGAGCATCGGCGAAAACGCTGATCGTCCCGGTCGCGCTATGCGTATATACGCGGCCGGGACCCGCTTGGGGTGTGTCCCGTCTTTTGGACGTGTTTGACCCGGTATGGCAAGGTCGTGGACGTGGGTGAGCTACCTGGTTCGCAGAGCGAGGGTGCGGCGCGACAGACTTCGGGACCGCCGGTACGGCCGTTGTCCTCCGACCAGCAGCCGGCGACCAAGGCGGACCTGTACGCCGCGGTGGACGCCATGCGCGCCGACATGCGTGAACTGCTGGAGCAGATCAGCACGCTGATCAAGGACGCCACGCAGAAATAGGGCGCCTGTCGCGCGGCATCCCGGGAGCGGCACTATTAGCGGGTGAAGCCGTTTCGCATCGATGTTCCCGACGATGTTCTCGACGATCTGCAATCGCGGCTGGCGCGCACCCGATGGCCCGAGCCCGAGTGCGTGGACGACTGGAGCCAGGGCATTCCGCTGCGTTACACCCAAGACCTCGCCGCCTACTGGGCCAATCATTACGACTGGCGGTCACGGGAGGCCGCGCTGAACCGATTCGACCACTTCGTCGATCAATTCGACGGGTTAGACATTCATTTCATCCATCAGCGATCCCCGCACGAGAACGCGTTCCCGTTGCTGATCACCCACGGTTGGCCGGGATCGATCGTGGAGTTCCACAAGGTGATCGAGCCGCTCACCGATCCCACCGCGCACGGAGGTCGCGCCGCCGACGCCTTCCACGTGGTCTGCCCCTCACTGCCCGGATACGGCTTCTCCGGAAAGCCGGGCCGCACCGGGTGGGGAGTGCAGAAGATCGCGTTGGTCTGGGAAGAGTTGATGCTGCGTCTGGGCTATCAGCGGTACGGCGCTCAGGGCGGTGACTGGGGCGCGGCCGTCACGACCCAAATCGGCCGCAATGGCGGTCACTGCGCGGGCATCCACCTGAACATGCCGTTGGGTATGCCGACGAAAGAGACGCTGGCCGACCCGACTCCGGAAGAGCAGGCGGCGCTGGCCGCGCTGGCCGAGCACCGGAAGTCAGGCACCGGCTACTCCAAGCAACAATCGACACGGCCGCAGACAGTGGGATACGGGCTGGTCGATTCGCCGGTGGGACAACTGGCCTGGATCGTCGAGAAGTTCTGGGCGTGGATGGATTGCGACGGGCACCCCGAGAATGTGCTGACCCGAGATGAGTTGCTGGACAACGTGATGCTGTATTGGGTTACTGCGACCGCAGCGTCGTCGGCCCGCCTCTACTGGGAGAGCTTCAAGGTGTGGGGTGATACCAGCCGGGTCGAATTGCCAACGGGGGTAGCGGCTTTCCCGAAAGAGGTGCTGCGCGCGCCCCGTCGCTGGTGTGAGCCGAACTTCAACATCACCCACTGGACCACCATGCCCCGCGGCGGGCACTTCGCTGCGTTCGAGCAACCCGAGCTGTTCGTCGAAGACATCCGCAAATTCTTCGCGACGGTGCGCTGAGGGGCCGCTTGCCGAGAGTGAATCTGACGACGCGACACGCCGGGGGAGCGTCGTAGATCGCACACTCGGCCGGGACCTTGTCACATGCGATCGAGTAGATGACGAATGAGGTGACCGGGCCGAGAATGTTTGTACATATGAGACGCCGCCCTGTGGTTGCCTCGACACGGCAGACCCGCATCGTCGGCGTGCTGGCCGGCTATCTCGCCGATCTCGCGCTGGCCGACCCGAAGCGAGGTCATCCCGTCGCGGTGTTCGGTGCTACGGCGGCGAGGCTAGAGCAGAGCACCTACCGCGATGACCGGGCGGCCGGCGCGGCACACGTGTGCCTGCTGGTCGCCGGGACAGGGGCATTCGGCGCGGTGCTGCAGCGGGGTGGCCAGGGCCGTAGCGTCGCCGCCGTCGCAGTGGCTACCTGGACCGTGCTGGGGGGCACGTCGTTGGCGCGCACCGGCACTCAGATGGCGGACTTGCTGGCTCGCCGGGATGTGGAGGGGGCACGGGCGCTGCTGCCGTCGCTGTGCGGACGTGACCCGGCCAGGCTGGACATCGCCGGACTGACCCGCGCGGCGCTGGAATCGGTGGCGGAGAACACCTCCGACGCCCACGTGGCGCCGCTGCTGTGGGCCGCGGTCGGTGGGGCGCCCGCCGCGCTGATGTACCGCGCCATCAACACGCTGGATTCCATGGTCGGCTACCGCTCGCCCCGCTATCTCCGATTCGGCTGGGCCGCAGCACGATTGGACGACGTCGTGAATTACGCCGGGGCGCGGGTCACCGCCGCTCTGGTGGTGGCTTGCGCGCCACTGGTGGGCGGGTCCGCGGTGGGGGCGGTGCGGGCGTGGCGACGCGACGCAGACCGGCATCCCAGTCCCAACGCCGGGGTCGTCGAGGCGACGTTCGCCGGGGCGCTCGGGGTGCGGCTCGGCGGCCCGACCCAGTACCAGCACGAGCTGGAGCTGCGCCCCACACTGGGGGACGGCGGGCAACCCACGGTGACCGACCTGCGCCGGGCGGTGACACTGTCACGGGTGGTGCAGGCGGGTGCGGTGGGGGTGGCGTTGGCGTTGGCAGTTGCTTTCTCGACGCTAACGCCGGCGGCCGTAACGGTCGGCGAGTTTCTCCTCGACGGTCGTCGGCTGAACCGGCGCCGGCACCTCCGCCGCACCGGCTGACCGCAGTTCCTTTTCCCGCCGACGGGCCCGCACCTCGGAGTAGGCGAAATACCCCAGCGCAATCGGGGCCAGGACACCGAACAGAATCCATTGGATGCCGTAGGACAGGAACGGCCCGGCGTCCAGGCGCGGCACCCCGATCACACCCAGGCCGCCCGGCTGATCCTCGACCAGCTGCAGGTACGACCCCGCCAGCGGCACGCCCGTCAATTGCGCGACCTGTTCGGTGCTGATCGAAAACACCTGCTGGTAGCCATCTCTGGTGAACGGATCCTTGCCCTGAACGGTCGGCTCGGAATCCCGCAGTCGCGCGGTGATGGTCACCGGCTGGTCCGGCGGCGGCGGGATCTGCGGTACGTGCGAACCCTGTTCGGGCCGCACGTACCCGCGATCGACCAGGACGATCGGCCCGTCGTCGACCGCGAACGGCGCCAGCACCTCGAACGCCTGATCGCCCTCGACCGCTCGCAACCGGGCTATGACCCGCACGTCGGGCAGGTAGTGCCCGGTGGCGGTCACCTTTCGCCACTGCGACCCCTCGGCGGACGAATCCTGATGGGGGATCAGGGTTTTCAGCGCCACCGGCGCGGTATTGACGGAATCGGCGATCTGCTGGTTTTCCCGGGAGGTCCTGGTGTTCTTGCCCAGTTGCCAAGGCGCGAGCACGGTGAAACACAGGTAAGTGAACGCGATACACACCAGAGCCAGCGCCAGCCAGCTCGGCCGTAGCAGGAATCTCAGACTGCGATTTCCCGCCGTCATCAACCCGATCCGTTCTGGGCGAGTCGCTCGTCCACCCAGGCGTGCAAGCCCGGCAGGGCCGCCTCGATGACGTTGAAAACCTCTTTGAAATCGTTTTGATCGCCGTAGTACGGATCCTCGACATCCAGGGCGTAGGCCCCTGAACGCGGGTCGAAGGAACGCAACATCCGCAGCCGGCCGTCATCCACGCCGAGCTGGCGCAGCACCTGCGCATGGTTGCGGCCCAGCGCGATCACCAGATCCGCGGACAAATGGTCGTCTTCCACCTGAGCGGCGCGGTGGTCGGTGGGATAACCGTGGTCACGAAGCACCCGCTTGGCCCGCAGATCGGCGCCCTCGCCGACGTGCCAGTTGCCGGTCCCGGCGCTGCTCACCCGAACCACTTCGCCGAGGCCGCGCTGCTGAATCTGGTGGGCGAACATCTTCTCGGCCATCGGCGAACGGCAGATGTTGCCGGTGCAGACGAACGTCACATGCAGCGTGGAATCAGACACCCAGCACCTTCCGAAGTTCTTCGATTGTCGCGGCATGGGTGACCAGGGTGGGGCCGGCCGGTGCGCCATGGTCGGCGACATCGGCGAAGTCAGCCTGCCCGTAGCCCCACCCGACGACTACGGTGTCGATGCCGTGCGCGGCCGCACCGTGCACATCGTGGCTGCGGTCACCGACCATCAGGATGCGCTCGGGCAACGGTCTGAGCTGGTCCAGCGCGTGCGCCAACACCTCGGCCTTGGATTTGCGCGAACCCTGCGGGCAGGCGCCCGCGATTACCTCGAAGTGCTGGTCCAAGCCGAAGTGATCGAGGATGCGGCGCGCGGTCGGCTCCAGCTTCGATGTTGCCACGGCCAATCGAACGCCCGCCGCCCGCAAATCGGCGAGCAACGGTTCGATGCCCTCGAAGAGACTGTTCATCGCCCAGCCGCGGCTGCCGTACTCCGCGCGGAAGACCGCGAACGCCTCGTCGGCGCGCCCGTCGAGCTCCATCGTGCGAAACGTCTCATCCATCGGCGGTCCGACGATGCGCGCGGCCAGATCTCCGTCCGGTATTGCCGCCCCGATATGGGTGAGGGCATGCCGAAAGCTGGCCACGATGCCGACGGCCGAATCGGTCAGCGTGCCGTCGAGATCGAAAATCACCAGCTGCGGTGCCTCGTCTCCGATCGAACTCTTCACCAACCCATTGTGCCCATTGCGGTTCGATGGCGGCCCAGACGTGCGCCGTGGTGCTCCGGATGTCTGCTCCGCGAACTGGCGCACTAGTGTTTCAGTGATGGCTGGTCTGGATCAGAGCGCGTCAGCCCGCGTGTCGCGGGCGCGCTATCACGGTGATCAAGACGTCCTGCCCGGCATGCTGGATTTCGCGGTCAACGTCCGTCATGCGCAGCCACCGGGATGGCTCCTGACCACTCTCGGCGCGCGGCTGGCGGATTTGGCACGGTATCCCAGCAGCGCTGACGTACACGCCGCTCAAGATGCGATCGCCGAGCGACACGGCCGTTCCCGCAGCGAGGTACTGCCGCTGGCCGGGGCAGCCGAGGGATTCGCGTTGCTCAGCAACCTGCGGCCGCGCCGCGCCGCAATCATCGCGCCCTCGTTCACCGAGCCGGAAGCGGCTCTGACGGCCGCCGGAATCCCGATACATCAGGTGACTCTGGAACCGCCCTTCACGCTGGACACCGCGCAGGTCCCAGACGACGCCGACCTCGTCGTGGTGGGGAACCCGACCAACCCGACGTCGGTCCTGCACACCCGCGAGCAGTTGCTGGCCCTGCGCCGCCCCGGGCGCATTGTCGTCGTCGACGAGGCCTTCGCCGACTCGGTGCCCGGCGAACCGGAGTCCCTTGCCGGGGACGCCCTGCCCGACGTGTTGGTTCTGCGCAGCCTGACCAAGACATGGGCGCTGGCCGGATTACGGGTGGGCTACGCCTTGGGGTCGCCGGAGGTATTGGCCCGGCTCACCGCCCAGCGTGCGCATTGGCCGGTCGGCACGCTGCAACTGACGGCGATCGCGGCCTGTTGCAGCCCGCAGGCCGTTGCCGAGGCGGCCGCTGACGCCACGCGGTTGGTCGCCGTTCGCGCGGCGATGGTCGCCGGGTTGGAGACGGTGGGCATGGCGGTGGTCGCCGGTCAGGCACCGTTCGTCTTGTTCCGCAGCCCTGACGCGGAGTGGATACGAAACCGATTGCGGGACAACGGAATAGCGATACGACGATGCGACAGCTTCGTCGGCCTGGACGCCACCTACCTACGGGCGGCGGTGCGTCCCGAATGGTCACGGCTGGTCGAATCGATCGCCGAGACCCCGGCCTGCCTACCGACTGGGAGTCGCCGGTGAGTGTGCGGCTGGCCGACGTCATCGAGGTGCTCGACGAGGCGTACCCGCCGCGGCTCGCCGAGTCCTGGGATTCGGTTGGGCTGGTCTGTGGGGACCCTGCCGATGTCATCGAGTCGGTAACCGTCGCCATCGACGCGACACCGGCCGTGGTCGACGAGGTACCTGAGCGCGGCTTGCTGCTTGCCCACCACCCGCTGTTGCTGCGCGGGGTCGACACGGTCGCGGCCAGCACGCCCAAAGGTGCGCTGATCCACCGCCTGATCCGCTCCGGCCGTGCGCTGTTCACCGCGCACACCAACGCCGACTCGGCGGCTCCGGGTGTGTCTGACGCCTTGGCGACCGCGCTGGGCCTGACCGTCGAGGGCGTGCTGGAGGCGTCGCCGACCGCGGCGGACCTGGACAAATGGGTCATTTACGTGCCGCAGCAGAACGCGGATGCCGTGCGCGAAGCGGTGTTTGCGGCGGGGGCCGGACAGATCGGCGACTACTCACACTGCAGCTGGAGCGTCACCGGGATCGGTCAATTTCTGCCGCACGACGGGGCGTCTCCGGCCATCGGCAGCGTCGGCACCGTCGAACAGGTCTCTGAAGACCGGATCGAGGTGGTGGCTCCGGCACGCGCACGAGGTGCGGTGCTGGCAGCGATGCGCGCGGCGCACCCCTACGAGGAGCCGGCCTTCGACACCTTCACCATGCTGCCCCCGCCCGCCGATACGGGGCTGGGCCGCATCGCCACCCTGCCCCGCGCTGAACGGTTCGGAGACTTCGTGTCCCGCGTCGGCGCCGCGTTGCCGCGGACATCGTGGGGTGTGCGCGCCGCCGGCGATCCCGACCTTCCGGTGTCCCGGGCAGCGGTCTGCGGCGGAGCGGGTGACTCATTGTTGGGTGCGGTAGCCGGCGCCGGTGTGCAGGCTTATGTCACGGCCGACCTGCGGCACCATCCCGCCGACGAGCATTGCCGAGCCTCCGGGGTGGCGTTGATCGACGTCGCGCATTGGGCAAGTGAATACCCGTGGTGTGAGCAAGCTGCCAGCGTGTTGCGCTCCGAATTCGGTGCGAAATTGGCGATGCGGGTATCCGAGATCCGCACCGACCCGTGGAACCTGTGCGCTGGGAACCAGAGCTGAGAGACCTAGGAGATCATGAAGGCCGAAGTGGCACAGCAACGTTCGCTACTGGAACTGGCGAAACTGGATGCTGAGCTGTCCCGGCTCGCTCACCGGGCCACCCATCTGCCCCAGCGCGAGGCGTACGACATTGTGCAGGGTAAACACACCGCCGCCAGCGACCGGCTGGCCGCGGTGCGGATCGCCCTGGAGGATCTCGACGCCCAAGTCACCCGCTTCGAGTCCGAGATCGACGCGGTGCGCAAGCGGGAAGACCGGGACCGCGCCCTGCTCAACTCCGGGGCAACCGACGCCAAACAATTAGCGGATCTGCAGCACGAACTGGAAACCCTGCAGCGCCGCCAGGCCAGCCTGGAGGATTCCCTGCTGGAAGTGATGGAGCGGCGCGAAGAGATGCAGGCGCAGCAAGCCGTCGAATCCGGGACCATCGATGGGCTGCAGGACGAGCTCGCCAGCGCTCAACACGACCTTGACGCGGCGCTCGCGGAGGTCGACGAGACGCGGTCAGCACAGGCGTCCCGGCGGGAAGTGTTGGCTGCGGGCCTGGATCCCGAACTTTCGGCGCTGTACGAGCGACTGCGCGCCGGTGGAGGTCCGGGCGCGGGGCCGCTGCAGGGACACCGCTGCGGTGCCTGCCGGATCGAGATCGGTCGTGGCGAGCTGGCCCGTATCCTGGCGGCCGCCGAGGACGAGGTGCAGAGGTGCCCGGAGTGCGGCGCAATCCTGTTGCGAGTCAAGGGTTCTGACTAATGAAGGTGGTCATCGAAGCCGACGGTGGGTCGCGCGGGAACCCCGGCCCCGCCGGGTACGGCGCGGTGGTGTGGACCGCGGACCGCCGGACCGTACTGGCCGAATCCAAGCAGGCGATCGGGCGGGCAACCAACAACGTCGCCGAATACCGGGGACTTATCGCCGGTCTGGACGATGCCCTGCATCTGGGAGCCACCGAGGTCTCGGTCCTGATGGACTCCAAGCTGGTCGTGGAGCAGATGGCGGGACGCTGGAAGGTCAAGCACCCCGACCTGGTCGAACTGCACACCCAGGCCCAGCGGCTGGCGTCCCAGTTCCGCCGGATCACCTATTCCTGGATTCCACGCGCGCAGAACGCATACGCCGACCGTCTGGCCAACGACGCGATGGACGCGGCGACGCAGGCGGATCGCCGGGTCGACAAGGTTTCGGTGCCCGTCACCGACGCCGCCCGAGCCGCCGCGGCGGAGCGTCCGGCCGAAACCACGACCGGCCCGGGCTGGACCGGCGCGAGCGGTACCCCGACCCGGCTGCTGTTGTTGCGGCACGGGCAGACCGAGTTGTCGGTGCAGCGCCGCTATTCGGGGCGCGGCAACCCCCCGTTGAACGAGGTCGGTTGGCGTCAGGCCGGTTTGGCGGCAAGGTATTTGACGCAGCGCCGCGGGATCGCCGCGGTGGTCTCGTCGCCGCTGCAGCGGGCCCATGACACCGCGACGACGGCGGCCAGGGCGTTGGGTCTGGACGTGACTGTCGACGAGGACCTGATCGAGACCGACTTCGGCGCGTGGGAGGGTCTGACGTTCGCCGAGGCTGCCGCGCGCGATCCCGACCTGCACCGCCGTTGGCTGTACGACACCGGCACGCTGCCGCCGGGCGGAGAAAGCTTCGACGACGTGCTGCGGCGCGTGCGTCGCAGCCGGGACCGGATCGTCGCCGCCCACGAGGGCAAGAACGTATTGGTGGTTTCGCACGTCACGCCGATCAAGTTGCTGCTGCGCATGGCGCTGGACGCCGGTTCGGGCATTCTGTACCGACTGCATCTTGACCTCGCGTCGCTGAGCATCGCTGAGTTCTATTCCGACGGGGCGTCATCGGTGCGTCTGGTCAATCAGACCGGGTATCTGTAGACGCCGTTCGCTGGCTGTGGCGCCGGTCAGCAGGTACCGTGTTCGTCGCGGACGAGTTGGCCGGGCGGCCGCGGCTCGAGTCGATCCGAAAGGAGCGCCTCCGAGTCGAGGAAAGTCCGGACTTCACAGAGCAGGGTGATTGCTAACGGCAATCCGAGGTGACTCGCGGGAAAGTGCCACAGAAAACAGACCGCCACCCTCGTGGTGGTAAGGGTGAAACGGTGCGGTAAGAGCGCACCAGCATCCCGGGTGACCGGGATGGCTAGGCAAACCCCACCCGAAGCAAGGCCAAGAAGGCCGCACCGAAAGTGCGGTCGCGCAGACGTCCGAGGGCTGCTCGCCCGAGTCTGCGGGTAGGCCGCTCGAGGCACCCGGCAACGGAGTGTCCAGATGGATGGTCGCCGCCAGGCCACCGTGGATTAAAGCCGCGGCGGCGTGGAACAGAATCCGGCTTACAGGCCAACTCGTCCGCCCCCGGCGCGCTCAGCGACGGCTGCGGCGTACCGCCTTGTTCAGCTTGCGCAGCGCGGAATCCAGTTGCTCCGCACTGGTTTCGGCGGTCTGGCTCTCATGCTGGTAAAGCAGGCCGTAGGTGAAGGTGTCTTCGCCCGCGAGGTGCGCCGCCTGGGCCTGGCCGAGCAGATGCTCGCGGCTGACCACACTGTCTTGATGATCTCCCAGCAGGGCTTGAATGGCCTTGGCTTCCTGGGCAACCTGATTGTCCCCGGTGGCCGCTGCGGTATAGCGAAGCCGCTTGGCGCGCTTGCGGATTCGGTGCAGCGCCTCGTCAGCGTCGTCGGCTTCCGCGGGGTCGGCGGTCTGCGCTGCTTTGGCAGCCTTGCGCACCTTCCGGTAGGCCGCATCGATGGTCACCGGAGTCGATTGCTGACCTAGCGCGGGGACCGGTGGTTCGGTGACCAGCGCATCGAGGGCATCGAGCAGCCGGAAATAGCGCTTGGATCGCATGGCGATCAACGAGCGCCGCCAACCCATCTGATAACGCCGCTTTGCCCCGTTGACCAGACGTTCCCACACCGGTCCGCGCACCAGCGCCGGGTCCATTCGAGTCAACGCGTGTTCGTAACGTTCGGCCAGCACCTCGGCATCCCGCGCCACGCCCAGCACACCGGCCAGTTCCCGCAGCTCGTCGAGAACCCATGCGCCGTCGGCCAATCCGAACGACTCCTGCGAATCCTTGAGCAGGCTGCGTAACTTACGGGTGACGACGCGCAATTGGTGCACGGAATCGTAGACGTCGCCCCGCACGGCGCGGTCCCACACCAGCATTTCCTCCACATGCTGGGCCACCGCGCGATGAATCGGGTCCGCCGGCGCCGGGGCAGCGCCGCGTTGGGGTGCGGACCCGAGCGCGCGGGCCAACTTGGAACCGTGCCCTGCGGGCGCGGCCCCGGCGTCCAGCAGGCGGTTGCTGAGCCGGTTCAACAGTTCATGGCTCGCCGCGTCGCTGGTGTCACCTTGGGCTTGACGGACCTCGAGTTCCCATTCCCGCCACTGCTGCTCGGCCGGGCCGGATTCGGAGTCATCGGAGCCCGCACCAGACCAAGCGGTGACGTGGTCGTTGCAGAACTCCGCGAGTGCCACATCCTGGCTGTCGTAGAGGACCTGAATCTCGCGCCGGGTGGTGATGCGCGCGACCGGCACCACCGGACGGTCGCGGACGATAGCCAGCACCACGTCCAGCAAGTCCTGCGGCACGGTGTCCGCTTCGTCGGACGCATCGATCGGGGCGTGGATCTCGGTGCGGGAATCCGGTCCGGCGGGCAGCTTCAGGTGCCAGCCGGCATCGGGCCCTCCGGTGCGGCGGCGCAGCGTGATCCGATTGCGCGCCAGATCCTGGTTCGGCGTGTCGAAGTAGACCGCGTCCAGCTCCTGGACCGGGGGTTTGTCGACACGGGCAACCGCCGCGATCCCTTCGAACGATGGCGATACGGTCGACTCGATCACATCGAACTTGCGCTCGACCTCGAGGTGGCGCGCCGTTTTTGGCGCTTTAGCAGGCATTCTGTTCTCCGTGGGAGCGGGGCGGGCCCCCTCAGAGTGCCATATCCAAGTTACCTGCGTTGGGCGTGCGGTCGGCGCACCGGCCTAGAAGCAGTGCTCCTCGGCGGGGAACGCCCCGGTAGCTACCTCTTCTGCGTATTGCATTGCGGCGCGGCGTAATTCGCCACCCACATCGGCGAACCTCTTGACGAACCGGGCGGTCCTTCCGCCGCTCATCCCGGCCATGTCCTGCCAGACCAGGACCTGGCCGTCGCAGTTGGGTCCGGCGCCGATACCGACCGTCGGGATGGTGAGCTTGCCGGTGATCTGGGTGGCCAGTTCAGCCGGCACCATCTCCATCACCACGGCGAACGCGCCCGCTTCGGCGACGGCGATCGCGTCGTGGATGGTCTGTTCTGCGGCATCGCCACGGCCCTGGACTTTGAATCCGCCGAGAGTGTTGACGCTCTGCGGGGTGAAGCCGATGTGGGCCATCACCGGAATGCCGGCCGCGCTCAAGCAGGCGATCTGCTCGGCGACCCGCTCGCCTCCCTCCAGCTTGACCGCGTGCGCGCCACCTTCCTTCATGAACCGGGTGGCGGCGGCCAGCGCGGCCGTCGGCCCCGCCTCGTAACTGCCGAACGGCAGGTCGGCGACGACCAGGGCATGCGGAGCGCCCCGCACCACCCCGCGCACCAGCGGGATCAGTTCGTCGATCGAAATCGGCACCGTGGTGTCGTAGCCGTAGACGACGTTGGCGGCGGAGTCACCGATCAGCAGGACCGGAATGCCGGCGTCGTCGAACACCCGGGCCGTCGAATAGTCGTAGGCCGTGAGCATGCCCCACTTATGGCCTTCGGCCTTCCATTTCAGCAGGTGGTGCGTGCGAATCTTGGGGCGTGCCGGGCCGCTTGCTGCAGCGCTGAAACCATAGACGTTCTCAGACATCATTGTCCTCAATTGGTGGTCGGGTCGATCCTCGTGGCCCTGACGGGTCCCCGGGTTCGTCTGACCCGGCCCATTCTGCCATTTTGTCGCTGCCCATGCATTCCTGGTCCGACGCAGCCCTGGTGATGGCGCTGGCCGCGGGGGTTGAGCCAGAAGCGGCTGGCCGGGACCCGTTGCCGGCTTGACCAGGATGGAGAAGCCTCTCTGGCACCATAGGGTGCCATGTGCCTGACTCGCCGCGACAAGTTCGCGCGCATGCTGCTGATGTGGACCACGCTGTCCGCTGTGGTGATGGTTCTGGCGGGTTGTGTGCACGTGGTCGCCGGACGGGCGCGCATGGCTGAGCCCAGGCTGGGACAGCCGGTGGTGTGGACACCGTGCCGTAGCTCCAACCCGTCGGTGAAGATCCCCGGCCACGCAATGTGCGGAAAACTCGCCGTCCCCGTGGACTACAACCACCCGGACGGGGAAGTCGCGTCGCTTGCGTTGATCCGGTTTCCCGCGAGCGGGGACAAGATCGGTTCGCTGGTCATCAACCCGGGGGGCCCCGGCGAGTCCGGCCTCGAGGCCGCGCTGGGCGTTTTCCAGACACTGCCCAAGCGGGTGCACGAACGCTTCGACCTGGTGGGCTTCGATCCGCGCGGCGTAGCAGGCTCGCGACCGGCGATCTGGTGCAACTCCGACGCCGACAATGACCGGCTACGCGCCGAACCGCAGGTCGACTACAGCCAGGCGGGCGTGCAGCGCATAGAGAACGAAACCAAGCAGTTCGTCCAGCGCTGCGTCGACAAGATGGGCAAGAACTTCCTGGAGAACGTGGGCACGGTCAGCGTCGCCAAGGATCTGGACGCCATCCGCGCGGCGCTGGGTGACGCCAAACTGACCTACCTCGGCTACTCGTACGGAACCCGGATCGGCTCGGCCTACGCCGAGGCCTTCCCACAAAACGTGCGGTCGATGATCCTGGACGGCGCAGTCGATCCGAACGCCGACCCCATCGAGGCGGATCTGCGTCAGGCCAAGGGATTCCAGGACGCCTTCAACGACTATGCCGCCGACTGCGCCAAAGACACGGGCTGCCCACTGGGCAGCGACCCCACCAAAGCTGTTGCGGCATACCACGACCTGGTCGATCCGCTGGTGGACCCGGAGAATCTCGCGGTGAGCAGACCGGCGAAGACCAAAGACCCGCGTGGCCTCAGCTACAGCGATGCCATCGTGGGCACCATCATGGCGCTGTACTCCCCAAACCTGTGGCGACACTTGACCGACGGCCTCAAGGAGCTGGCCGACGAGCACCGTGGTGACACCATGCTTGCGCTGGCCGACATGTACATGCGGCGTGATTCGCACGGCCACTACAACAACTCGACCGATGCCCGGGTGGCGATCAATTGCGTTGACCAGCCACCGATTACCGATCGCGCCAAGGTCATCGACGAAGATCGGCGGGCCCGCGAACTGGCGCCGTTCATGAGTTACGGCAAGTTCACCGGGAACGCACCGCTGGGCACCTGTGCGTTCTGGCCGGTGCCCCCGACCAGCCGACCGCACACCGTCTCCGCGCCGGGCCTGGCGCCCACCATCGTGGTGTCGACCACGCACGATCCGGCCACGCCATACCAGGCCGGCGTCGACCTGGCCAACCAACTCAAGGGCTCGTTGCTCACCTTCAACGGGACCCAGCACACCGTCGTCTTCCAAGGAGACAACTGCGTCGACGACTACGTCACGGCGTATCTGATCAACGGGACGAAGCCGCCCGTCGGGGCAACCTGCTGACACCCGCCCCCACGCGACTGTGCATTGCACGACGTTGCGTCGGCGCGTCGCGTCGCGAGATTCACGCTCGGCGGCGCACCGAGAGCTGCCGATAAGAGATCAAGGCGTAACCATTCCGCGTCCTGCGACGGATTTCGAAATGAGACGATTTCCGCCATGTCGCGCCTGAGATTGGTGATCTCGGCGCTGCTGTCATTTGGACTGGTGTTCTCCGGTCAGTCGGCGGCACTACCGCGTGCCGCCGCCACGCCCGAACCCGACAGTGGGCAGACCCAGGTCCCTTTGGCACCCGCCGCGACACCGCAACAGAGTTGGGGTTCCTGCACCGGCGTCGTCAGTACCGTCGACATACCCACCGCCCAGTGCACGACGGTGTCGGTTCCCGTCGACTACGACAAACCGGCTGGGACACAAGCCAACTTGGCGGTCATCCGCGTTCCCGCGACGGGCCAGCGCATCGGATCGTTGTTGGTCAACCCGGGCGGGCCCGGCGCGTCGGCGGTCGACATGGTGGCCGGGATGGCGCCCGACCTCAGGGGCACCGACATCAACGTGCACTTCGACCTGGTGGGTTTCGATCCCAGGGGGGTGGGTCACTCGACACCGAGCCTGCGGTGCCGCTCGGACGCCGAGTTCGATGCGTACCGGCGCGACCCGATGGTGGACTACAGCCCGGGCGGAGTGGCCCACATCGAGCAGGTGTACCGCGAATTGGCTCAGCACTGCGCCGATCGGATGGGTCAGGCCTTCCTGGCCAATATCGGTACCGCGTCGGCCGCCCGCGACATGGACATGGTGCGCCAGGCGCTCGGTGACGAGCAGATCAACTACCTCGGCTACAGCTACGGCACCGAACTCGGCACCGCCTACATCGAACGCTTCGCGCCGCACGTGCGGGCAATGGTGCTCGACGGGGCCATCGACCCGACGATCGGGCCGATCCAGCAGACCATCAACCAGATGGCGGGCTTCCAGACCGCGTTCAACGACTACGCCGCGGACTGTGCCCGTTCGACGGCGTGCCCGCTGGGCACCGACCCGGCCCAATGGGTCACCCGATACCACGCGCTGATCGACCCGCTGGTGACCAAGCCGGGCAAGACATCCGATCCGCGCGGCCTCAGCTACGCCGATGCGACCACCGGCACCATCAACGCGCTCTACACACCGCAGCACTGGAAGTACCTGACCAGCGGCCTGCTCGGGCTGCAGCACGGCAGTGACGCCGGGGACCTGTTGATGCTGGCCGACGACTACAACGGCCGCGACCCGCAGGGCCACTACGACAACGGTCAGGACGCGTTCAACGCGATCCGATGCGTCGACGCGCCGACTCCGACGGACGCGGCGTCCTGGGTCACGGCCGACCGCCGAATCCGGGAGGTGGCGCCATTCCTGAACTACGGACAGTTCACCGGGTCGGCGCCGCGTGACATCTGTGCGCTGTGGCCGGTGCCGGCCACCTCGACGCCGCACCTGGCGCCGCCGGCCCCGGCAGGCAAGGCCGTGGTGGTCTCCACCACGCACGATCCGGCCACGCCCTACCAGGCCGGGGTGGACCTGGCCCGGCAACTGGGCGCCCCGCTGATCTCCTACGACGGGACCCAGCACACCGTGGTGTTCGACGGCAACCCGTGCGTGGACGCCGTCGTGACGCGTTACTTTCTGGATTTGACGTTGCCGCAGTCGAATTTGCGGTGCCAGGCCTAAATATTCGCAAGCATTCGCAACCGGCGTGGCGTGGCATCCGTAACACGGATTTAACAGACCGTGCCTAGTGTGCGGGTATGGATCGGCAGAAGGAATTCGTTCTCCGCACCCTGGAAGAACGCGACATCCGCTTCGTGCGGCTTTGGTTTACCGATGTGCTCGGATTCCTCAAGTCGGTCGCCATCGCCCCGGCCGAACTCGAGGGCGCTTTCGAGGAGGGGATCGGCTTCGACGGGTCCTCGATCGAGGGCTTCGCTCGGGTCTCGGAATCCGACACCGTGGCGCACCCCGACCCGTCGACCTTCCAGGTGCTGCCCTGGGCGGACAAGTCCGGTCATTACCATTCGGCTCGCATGTTCTGCGACATCACCATGCCGGACGGCTCACCGTCGTGGGCGGACCCCCGGCACGTGCTGCGCAGGCAGCTGCAGCGGGCGAACGACCTCGGCTTCTCCTGCTACGTGCACCCCGAGATCGAATTCTTCCTCCTCAAGAACGGCCCCGACGACGGGTCGGAGCCCACCCCGATTGACAACGCCGGCTATTTCGACCAGGCCGTCCACGAGTCCGCGTCCAAGTTCCGCCGGCACGCCATCGAGGCGCTCGAGTTCATGGGCATCTCGGTGGAGTTCAGCCACCACGAGGGCGCGCCCGGCCAGCAGGAGATCGACCTGCGTTTCGCCGATGCGCTGTCGATGGCCGACAACGTGATGACCTTCCGCTACGTCATCAAAGAGGTCGCACTGGAAGAGGGCGTGCGGGCGACGTTCATGCCCAAGCCTTTCGGCCCGCACGCCGGTTCGGCGATGCACACCCACATGAGCCTGTTCGAGGGAGACGTCAACGCCTTCCACAGTGACGACGACCCGCTGAAGCTGTCGGAGGTGGGCAAGTCGTTCATCGCCGGAATCCTCGAGCACGCCTCGGAAATCAGCGCGGTCACCAATCAGTGGGTCAACTCCTACAAGCGGCTCGTGCACGGCGGCGAGGCGCCCACCGCGGCGTCCTGGGGTGCGGCCAACCGCTCGGCGTTGGTGCGGGTGCCGATGTACACGCCGCACAAGACGTCGTCGCGACGGGTGGAGGTGCGCAGCCCGGACTCGGCATGCAATCCCTACCTGACGTTCGCCGTGCTGCTGGCCGCTGGACTGCGCGGCGTGGAGAAGGGGTACGTGCTGGGCCCGCAGGCCGAGGACAACGTCTGGGACCTGACGCCCGAGGAGCGCCGCACGATGGGCTACCGCGAGTTGCCGTCGAGTTTCGACACCGCACTGCGGGCCATGGAGTCCTCTGAGCTGGTTGCGGAGGCATTGGGGGAGCACGTGTTTGACTTCTTCCTGCGCAACAAGCGCGCCGAGTGGGCCAACTACCGCAGCCACGTCACGCCCTTTGAGCTGAAGACCTACTTGTCGCTGTAAGTCGCCCCGGCACCCTTGCGCTAACGTCGATACGTGACCAGGCCAGCGACGCAGCGACCTAAGCTGCCCAGCGTCGGTCGGCTGGGGCTGGTGGACTCCGCGGCGGGCGCCCGATTGACCGAGCTGGGCTGGGATCAACACGACGACCAGGATCATGTCGATCTGCTGTGGTCGTTGTCGCGGGCGCCGGATGCCGATGCCGCGCTGCGGGCGCTGATCCGGATGTCGGAGAACCCCGACATCGAATGGGACGAACTGAACACGGCGCTGCTTCACGAACGCAGCCTGCGCGGGCGGCTATTCGCCGTGCTGGGGGCTTCGCTGGCCTTGGCGGACCATCTGATCGCCAACCCGCAGTCCTGGAAACTGCTGCGCGGCAAGGTCGAACTGCCCACTCACGAGCAGTTGCAGCGGATGTTTCTCGACTGCGTGGCGGAATTCACCGGAGCTCCGGGTTCGATCGTGCACCAACTGCGCGTGTTGTACCGCGACCAGCTGCTGGTGCTGGCCTCGCTCGATCTCGCTGCCACCGTCGAGGACGAGCCGGTGCTGCCGTTCACCACCGTGGCCGCTCAACTGGCCGACACCGCGGATGCGGCGCTGGCCGCCGCATTGCGGGTGGCCGAGGACACGGTGTGCGGCGACCGCCCGCCGCCGCGCCTGGCAATCATCGCGATGGGCAAATGTGGTGCGCGCGAACTGAATTACGTCAGCGACGTCGACGTCATCTTCGTCGCCGAACAGGCTGATCCGATGAGCATCCGCGTCGCCGGCGAGATGATGCGGCTGGCCTCGTCGGCCTTCTTCGAAGTCGATGCCGCCCTCCGGCCGGAGGGCCGCAGTGGGGAATTGGTCCGCACGGTCGAATCGCACGTCGCCTACTACCAGCGCTGGGCCAAGACCTGGGAGTTCCAGGCGCTATTGAAAGCAAGGCCCGCGGCCGGTGACCCCGAACTCGCCGAGCGCTACCTCGAGGCGCTGCGGCCGATGGTGTGGACCGCGTGCGAGCGCGAGGACTTCGTGCCCGAGGTCCAGGCCATGCGACGGCGGGTCGAAGAGTTGGTGCCCGCCGATATCCGCGGCCGTGAGCTCAAGCTGGGCAGCGGCGGCCTGCGCGACGTGGAGTTCGCCGCCCAGCTGCTGCAGTTGGTGCACGGTCGGCGCGACGAGTCACTCCATGTCGCGTCGACGGTGGACGCACTGGCGGCGTTGGGCGCCGGCGGCTACATCGGCCGCGAGGACGCCGCCAACATGATCGCGTCCTACGAGTTCCTGCGGTTGCTCGAGCATCGACTGCAGCTGCAGCGGCTCAAGCGCACCCACCTGCTGCCCGAACTGGACGACGACGAAGCGGTGCGCTGGCTGGCGCGCGCGGCGCACATCCGTCCCGACGGGAGAAACGACGCCGCGGGCGTGCTGCGTGAGGAGCTCAAGCACCAGAACGTGCGGGTGTCCCGGCTGCACGCCAAGCTGTTCTACCAACCGCTGCTGGAATCGATCGGCCCGGCCGGACTGGACCTGGTGGGCGGTCGCATGACCCCCGATGCCGCCGAACGCCAGCTGGCCGCGCTGGGTTATTACGCGCCGCAAACCGCGTTGAAACACATGTCGGCACTGGTGAACCAGAGCGGTCGGCGTGGGCGCGTGCAGGCGGTGCTGCTGCCACGACTGCTGGACTGGCTTTCCTATACCCCCGATCCCGACAACGGGCTGCTGGCGTACCGGCGGCTCAGCGAAGCATCGACCACGCACACCTGGTACCTGTCCACGCTGCGGGACAAACCGACGGTGGCCCGGCGGCTCATGCATATCCTGGGCACCTCGACCTACGTGCCGGACCTGCTGATGCGCGCACCCGACGTGATCCAGGACTACGGTGACCGGCCGTCCGGGCCCAAACTGCGCGAGACCGAGCCCGCAGCGGTAGCCCGGGCCTTGGTCGCCTCGGCCGGCCGCTATTCCGAGCCGGGACGGGCCATTGCGGCCGCGCGCACGGTGCGCCGCCGGGAGCTGGCTCGGATCGGCTCGGCGGATCTGCTGGGCATGCTCGAGGTCACCGAGGTATGCGAGGCATTGACCTCGATCTGGGTGGCCGTGCTGCAGGCCGCCCTGGACGCGACGACCCGGGCCTACCTCCGCGACAATGATTCGGCCCCGGGGACCCTGGCGGTGATCGGCATGGGCAGGCTGGGCGGGGCCGAGCTGGGCTACGGCTCCGACGCGGACGTGATGTTCGTGTGCGAGCCGGCCAGGGGGGTCGAGGATTCGCAGGCGGTGAAGTGGGCCACGTCGATCGCCGAGCAGGTACGCACGCAGTTGGGGACGCCCAGCGTGGACCCGCCGCTGGAAGTCGACGCCAATCTGCGACCCGAGGGCCGCAACGGGCCATTGGTGCGCACCCTGGCGTCCTACGAGGCGTACTACGCGAAATATGCGCAGCCCTGGGAGATTCAGGCGCTGCTGCGTGCGCACGCCGTCGCCGGCGACAGCGAGCTGGGTCAGCGGTTCCTGCTGATGGTCGACCAGACGCGGTATCCGCCGAACGGGGTGTCCGCCGAGGCGGTGCACGAGATTCGCCGCATCAAGGCCCGCGTCGAATCCGAGCGGTTGCCGCGCGGAGCGGATCCCAAAACGCACACCAAACTCGGTCGCGGGGGACTGGCCGATATCGAGTGGACCGTGCAGTTGCTGCAGCTGCGGCACGCTCACGAAATCGAGGCGCTGCACAACACCTCGACGCTGCAATCGCTGGATGTGATCGCCGAAGCCGGCCTGGTCGCCCCCGACGAGGTCGACCTGCTCAAGCAGGCGTGGCTGACCGCGACCCGCGCCCGCAACGCGCTGGTACTGGTCCGCGGCAAACCCACCGACCAGCTGCCCGGCCCCGGGCGTCAGCTCAATGCGGTGGCGGTCGCCGCGGGATGGCACAGCGACGACGGCGGCGAATTCCTGGACAACTATCTACGTGTGACAAGACGAGCAAAAGCGGTGGTGCGCAAGGTGTTTGGAAGTTGACTCGGGATGCCGGCGCGCTGGGCGCCATGTTCGAAGCGCTGAGTGCGACGGAAGCCGACCGGGTCACGGCCCTGTATGCGCCGCTGGCTGGGGCTGTCCGGGAACTGATCGAGGCGACGATTCGCACCGAGGCGCACGACGACGTCGTCGCGCAGGCGCGGACCGCGATCGAGGCGGTCACCGAGTCGTTGCGGCAGCGGACCCGGCCGGCCGGGGTGAGTTACCGGGTCGGGGATCGGCCGCTGCCGCTGGGCAATGCGGCGGTCGGCGTGTGTAACCCGATCGCTCCGCCGGTGGAGGTGCACCACGAAGGCGGTGGACGGTGCTGGACCGAGTTCGTGCTGGGTTGTGCGTACGAGGGTCCGCCTTCGCTGGTGCACGGCGGCGTCAGTGCCCTGGTCCTGGACCACATGCTGGGCGAGGCGGCCAGCGAGGGATTGTCCAAACCGCGCTTCACCGGGACCATCACGGTGAAGTACCTGCGCGGGACACCGCTGGGCCCGCTGCGGTCGGAAGCTTGGATCGAACGCCGCGAGGGCGTCAAAGTGTTCGCGCGCGGGTTCATTGCGGATTCCAAGGGAATCACCGTGGAAGCCGACGGTGTGTTCATCGAGCCGTCCTGGGCGCGGGACGGGCAATGAAATTCTACGTCAGCAGCGCCTTCCTGAAGACCCCTGAGATCATCGAAATCGCCAGGGCCGCAGATGAACTCGGATATGACGGTCTCGGCATCCCGGACCATGTCGTCAACGTGGAGACGCTGGAGACGCCCTACCCGTACACCAAAGACGGGCAACGTCGATGGCAGCCCTTCACCGACTGGCCCGATCCGTGGGTGCTGGTAGGTGGGCTGGCGCAGATCACGACGCGGCTGAAATTCGTCACCACGGTTTACATCCCGGCGATGCGCAACCCGTACTCGGCGGCGAAAGCCATTGGTACGGCAGCGGTGCTGGCGTCCGGGCGGGTGGAACTCGGTATCGGTGTGGGCTGGTGCCGCGAGGAGTTCGCTTTGATGGGTGAGCAGTTCGCGGCCCGCGGCAAGCGTACCGACGAGATGATCGACCTGATGCGCGCGCTGTGGGAGCCGGGCTGGACCGAATTCGACGGCCAGTTCTACCGAGCGCCGCGACTGGAGATGCAGCCGACCCCGCCGTCGATACCGGTGTACGTCGGCGGCCTCAGTGACATCGCGCTGCGCCGTGCCGCCCGCAACGACGGCTGGATCGGCGATCTGATCAACACCGACCGTGCCATCGCAGCGGTGCGCCGGCTGCGCGAGTTGCGGGCCGAAAACGGGTTGACCATGGACGATTTCACCGTTCTCACACCGCTGACCGACGCTTTCACAGTTGCGGACTATCAGCGCGCCGAGGATGCGGGCATCACCGGCATCATCACCATGCCCTGGATGTTCTACGCCGGCCCGGATGCCACGTTGGCCGAGAAGATCGACGGGCTGCGTCGCTTCCGCAAGGACCTGGCGCTGGACTAGGCGCGCCGAGTCAACGGATCTGCACTGCGTTCTGCAGGGTGACTTCGGCGATGTCGGAATGGCTGCGTCCACCGGCAGTGCCAAGGGTGCTGATCCAGATCAGCGCGAATGTGGTTGGCGCTGACGCGGTTACCGGGATCACATTGTGGCCGGGGTGCACCGCGGTGGGCGGACTGAGTTCCGCGGTGTCGCCGAGCTTGCCGGGCGTCGCGGTCGGCGATGATCGGATTTGCACCACGCTGCCGGTGCTGTTGAGGTCGATGGTGACCGCGCTGAGCGTCGCGGGCTCCGGAAGCTGCACCAGCAGCCCTACGCCGTCCTTGAACTTCGGGAACGGCTCCGGGTCGAAGTAGGTGTCGGTCGACCACGCGGTGGCGGGATCACCGTCGATCGCCAGACCCGCCGTCTCGGGGCTGTCTGGTGCACCGCCGGGCGAGAAGACCGAGATCTTGGCCGGCTTGACTGTGCCGGGCGCCGCCGCCACCAGTGACGGACTTGGCTTTGCCGGTGACGTCGTCTGAAGCCCGAGTTTGTCGCCGCGCATCGCTACATCGGTGTCGAAGACGCCGACGACTCGGCTGATGGTGGTGGCGAACATGATCAAGACGATGAGAACTACCGCGGCCCCAGCCCCAAGACACGTCTTGACCAACTGGCGACGGGCATATTCAGCCCGCTCGCCCGGTCCGAAATTGCGGAAAGCGGCATAGTGACCGGCAGGCGGCAATGCGGGCAGCACCCGAGTCGCCTGGGGATCGGCGGCCTTGGCCTCGGCGCTGGTCTGGCGCAGCAACGTCGTGACGGTTTGCGCACTGCGAATACCTTCACCATCGCGCACCAGGGCTGCGGCGGTGGCCGACACCAGAAACGGAACCCGCGGATCGAGTACCGAAGGCTCCTCGATCCGGCCTTGCGCGTCGACCTCGACCGAGCGCCAATCCTTGCGCACCGCCTCGTTGTGCAATGGCCAGCGGTTGACCAGCAACGCGTACATCACCGCACCGATGCCGCGGAGGTCATTGCGCGGCGTGGCATCCGGCATCGTCGCCGGAAATGCCAGCACCGCGCGTCGGTCCACGCTGATGCGGATCCGGGCGGGATGGTCGATCGACAACGCCGACCCAGCGCGGTGGGCCGCCTCGGCGGCCTCCGCCAGGGACAACACCGCATCCGCGACGCCGATCGGTGACGGCCCGGTATTGGCCACTTCTTTCAAAGTGGCACCGCGAATCCACTGCGAAACGACCACGCCGCCGCAGTAGTCGCGGCCGACGTCGATCACCGTCGCGAGATAAGGCGAGTCGATACCGCGCAGACTCGCGGTCCGCGACAGGATCTCGTCGACGGTCGCCGCGGGCAATGCGTTCTCGGGGTCGACGACCGTGATCGCCAGATGCTGCCCGGTCATTGTGTCGGCTGCCTGCCAGAACTGCAGGTGCTGCGCCTCGCCGTAGAACAGCAGCATCCGAATCCGGCCGCTGGCAATGGTGGCGCCGGCGACCAAGGGGTTCGCTTCGCCGCTGGGCGAACGCGGCTGCGTCCACAGATACGGAATGTGAGCCGTCGCCACTTCCGGTGCGATGGGTTGGCTCGCGGTCATCGCTTCGTCTCGCTCCCGCACTGGGTTCGGGCGGCAGACGCAAAGGCACCCAACACACCGAGCGTGCGGCAGCTTTTGCGTCTGTTCGCGCAACTGAACGGCATCGACCGCATCGGCACAGACGCGAACGGATGCTGATACTGGTCGTCACTCACATAGCCGGAGATCGGCACTTCCAAACCGCCCAACGGTGCGCAGCTTGGCTATCGCCACGAGCAGACGCAAAAGCACCCGGCACGCTGGCGTGCCGGGTGCTTTATTGCACTTGCTCGCAAGGCCTAGACGTCGTTTAGACGTCGTTTAAACGTCGTAGTACAGCGCGAACTCGTACGGGTGCGGCCTGATCTGCACTGGCAGGATCTCGTTTTCGCGCTTGTAGTTGATCCACGTCTCGATCAGGTCAGGCGTGAAAACGCCGCCCTCAGTGAGGTATTCGTGGTCAGCTTCCAGGCGGTCGATCACTGCCGACAGCTGGGTGGGGGCCTGCGGAATGTTCGCAGCCTCCTCCGGCGGCAGCTCGTAGAGGTCCTTGTCCACCGGCGCCTGCGGCTCGATCTTGTTGCGAATGCCGTCCAGGCCGGCCATCAGCATCGCCGAGAACGCCAGGTACGGGTTGCCCGACGCGTCGGGGCAACGGAACTCCAACCGCTTGGCCTTCGGGTTGCTGCCCGTGATCGGGATCCGCACACACGCCGAGCGGTTGCGCTGGCTGTACACCAGGTTGATCGGCGCCTCGTAGCCGGGAACCAGCCGCTTGTAGGAGTTCACCGTGGGGTTGGTGAAGGCCAGCAGCGACGGTGCGTGGTGCAGCAGGCCGCCGATGTAGTGACGGGCCGTGTCCGACAGGCCGGCGTAGCCGGTCTCGTCGTACATCAGCGGGTTGCCGTCCTTCCACAGCGACTGGTGGGTGTGCATACCCGAACCGTTGTCGCCGAACAGCGGCTTGGGCATGAAGGTGACCGTCTTGCCGTTGACCCAGGCGGTGTTCTTCACGATGTACTTGTAGAGCTGCATGTCATCGGCCGCGTGCAACAGCGTGTTGTACTTGTAGTTGATCTCGGCCTGGCCACCGGTACCCACCTCGTGGTGGCCCTTCTCCAGGCTGAAGCCGGCGTTGATCAGGTTCGTCAGCATCTTGTCGCGCAGGTCGACGTAGTGGTCGACCGGCGCCACCGGGAAGTAGCCGCCCTTGGGACGGACCTTGTACCCGCGGTTGGGGCTGCCGTCGAGTTCGTTGGGCGATCCGGTGTTCCACCAGCCCGAGATGGCGTCGACCTCGTAGAACGACCCGTTGGTGCGCGAATCGAACGCGACCGAGTCGAAGATGTAGAACTCGGCTTCGGCGCCGAAGTAGGCCGTATCGGCGATGCCGGTGCTGATCAAGTAGTTCTCGGCCTTGCGGGCGACGTTGCGCGGGTCGCGCGAGTAGGGCTCGAGGGTGAACGGGTCATGCACGAAGAAGTTCAGGTTCAGCGTCTTGGCTTCGCGGAACTGGTCGATCTTCGCGGTCGCGGGGTCCGGCAACAGCAGCATGTCGGACTCGTGGATGGACTGGAAACCACGAATCGACGAGCCGTCGAAAGCCAGGCCCTCGTCGAACACGCTTTCGTCGAAGAACGACATCGGAATCGTGAAGTGCTGCATGATTCCGGGCAGGTCGCAGAAACGGACGTCGACAAACTCGACGTTTTCATCTTTGGCAAGTTTAAAGACGTCGTCGGGCGTCTTATCCGTCACAGAAGGCTCCTTTACTAGTGAACGTGGCCGACGCTAGGGAGCAGTTGTTGCACGTCAGTCAACGCCGTGTTGCGCAGAGGTTACGCACCACGCTCTCACAACAGGACTCGGCTGCGCGCCGCCCCTATTGTGAAGGTCATGGCCCGCAAGATCGTAGCTGGTGTCCGGCCGTCTTGGTACGGGCTGTCCCACGGCCCGCGGCTCCGAGTCGCCGGACGAGTTCGATGACGCCGGAATCGCCGACCGGTTATCCGGGCGAGGCGCTCGGCCTCCCAGAATCCGGGTCGGGTTCGCTGGCGCGGATGGGCCGCCGACTCGGTGCGCTGTTCATCGACTGGCTGATCGCCGCCGGCCTGGCGTTGCTGCTGTTAACTTTCGGGGCGGTCTCCGACAGTGTGTTGTCGACGCTGCAGTTACTCATCTGGGTGGCGTTGGGCGCGCTCTCGGTGCGCCTGTTCGGCGTGACGCCCGGACAGCTGGCACTGGGTCTTCAAGTGGCCGCCGTGGATGGCCGGCTCCCGATCGGCATCGGACGTGCGTTGGGCCGCAACCTGCTGATCTTCCTGTTGGTGCCGGCGCTGTTCACCGACGCCGACGGGCGGGGGCTGCAGGATCGGCTGACCAAAACCGCGGTACTGCGACGTTAGGTCCGCGCGCGCCCGACTGCGCCGCTCCTCCTCGGACCGCTTCGCGGTCCGCATTGTCGCGGCCGCGCCCGACTGCGCCGCTCCTCCTCGGATCGCTTCGCGGTCCGCATTGTCGCGGCCGCGCCCGACTGCGCCGCTCCTCCTCGGATCGCTTGGCGGTCCCGCATTATCGCGGCCGCTATTTGCGGCGCACGGTGCGTTGCACGCCGCGCATCTTGCCGGCATTCGGCAGCGGCCCCTTGGGCATCATCGCGGCGCCGGCCCGCGTGCCCAGCGCGGCCAGCCGCGATTCCAGCGCATCCATCTGCTTGGCTGTGATGTTGGACGGGAGGCGGGTCAGATGCCGTTCCAGCTTGGCCAGGGCGACCTCACCCTCGCCGTTGCCCACGATGACGTCATAGATCGGGACGTCGCCGACGATGCGCGCCGTGCGCTTCTTCTCCTGGGCCAGCAGCGGTTTGACGCGCCCCGCTGAGCCTTCGCCGACCAAAATGACGCCGGGCCGGCCAATGACCCGGTGCACCGCGTCGAAGTGGCCGGTTGCGGCCACCCCCGGAGTCACCCGCCACTTGCCGCGCATGTTGTCCAGCACCCATGCTGCGGCGCCGGTCTGGCCTTCGGCCTGGCGATAGATGCTGCGCTGGGCCCGTCGGCCGAAGATGATGAACGCCACCAATGCGCCGAGCATCAGGCCGATCGGGATCATCATGACCATGGTCAGCCCGCCGGCCCAGATGCCGAATGCCACCGCGGCGCCCGCGATCAGCACGAAGGCGCCGATCATGTACGGCAGCAGGCGTTTGTCCTGCTTGCGCTGCATGTTGAACGCCTGCCACAGCTGACTGCGACGCTCCTTGGCTGCGGCTTTGCGAGCGGCTGTCGCTTCGGCCTTGGCGGCCTTGTTCTCCGCAGCAGATCGGGATTTCGCCATAGTCACCAAGGATACGTATGCGCAGTTGCGCCGGGTGACCCCTAGGTGTACTGACCTGAGAGGGTCAGGCTTGCGGCGACGTGCGGGCGGCTCGGGCTTGCTGGTACAGCCGGCCAGCGCGGTACGAGGACCGAACCAACGGCCCGGCCAGCACCCCGGCGAAGCCCACGCCCTCGGCGTATTGCGCGAACTCCACGAACTCTTCGGGAGTCACCCAGCGTTCCACCGGGTGGTGGCGCACCGAAGGCCGGAGGTATTGGGTGATGGTGACGATGTCGCAACCGGCGGCGTGCAGATCGCCCAGCGCGGTGCGGACCTCGTCCGGGGTCTCGCCAAGCCCGAGAATGAGGTTGCTCTTGGTGACCAAGCCGGCCGCACGCGCCGCGGTGAGCACGTCCAGGCTGCGCTGGTAGGTGAAGGCCGGGCGGATCCGCTTGAAGATGCGGGGCACGGTTTCGACGTTGTGCGCCAATACTTCTGGGCGGGATTCAAAGACTTCGGCGAGCTGCTGGGGCTGGCCTTGGAAGTCCGGGATCAACAGCTCGACACCGGTGGCAGGGTTGAGTTCCTTGATGGCGCGCACCGTCTCGGCGTACAGCCAGGCACCACCGTCAGGCAGGTCGTCGCGGGCGACGCCGGTGACGGTGGCGTACCGCAGACCCATGGCCTGCACGCTTTCGGCCACCCGGCGCGGCTCGTCACGGTCCAGTTCGGCGGGCTTACCGGTGTCGATCTGGCAGAAGTCGCAACGACGCGTGCACTGGTCGCCGCCGATCAGGAAGGTGGCCTCGCGGTCCTCCCAGCATTCGAAGATGTTGGGGCAGCCGGCCTCCTCGCAAACCGTGTGCAACCCTTCGCGCCGGACCAGGTTCTTCAGCTCGGTGTACTCGGGCCCCATCCGGGCACGCGTCTTGATCCACGAGGGCTTGCGCTCGATCGGCGTCTGCGCGTTGCGCACCTCGAGGCGCAACAGTTTGCGTCCTTCGGGTACGACAGTCACGTCGTCGATGCTACGCGGGTGGTCGGGTGTTCCCGGACCGGCAGCAGACCGTCGAGTGCGTCACAAACGGCGTCGGCGACCGCTGTCCTGACCTCGGCGACGGTCACCGGCCGGCGCAGTTCGGCCGTCAGCGACGTGACCCCGGCGTCGCTGATCCCGCACGGGATGATGGTGTCGAAGGAGTCCAGTTCGCAGTCGCAGTTGAGGGCGAAGCCGTGCAACGTCGTCGAGCGCGCGACCCGCACGCCGATCGCGGCGACCTTGCGAGCCGGGCGGCCCGGCACCCAGACCCCCGACCGTCCGTCGACCCGGCCTGCTTCCAGACCCAGCTCGGCGCAGACCCTGATCAAGGCTTCCTCGAGGCGGCGCACGTAGTTGACCACGTCCAGGGGTTGGGCCAGCCCGACGATGGGATAACCGACCAGCTGCCCGGGGCCGTGCCAGGTGATCTTGCCGCCGCGGTCGGTGTCGACCACCGGGGTGCCATCCACCGGCCGTTCGTGGGGGTCGGTGCGGCGGCCGGCGGTGTACACGGCCGGATGCTCCAAGAGCAGCAACGTGTCCGGGCCGCCCGCGACGCGTGCATCGGACAGCTCGCGCTGGAGTTGCCAAGCAGCGAGGTACTCGACACTGCCCAACTGGCGGACGTCGACTGCCTCAGTGCTGGATCGGATGGAGCCCGTCACACCGGCCAGGCTACTTGGCCCTGCTGGAGAAGACCTGTCAATCCCGTTCGCGGCGGGCGGTGGCGTAACCGAGCGCCTCACCAATTGTGTTGTGGTGGAACTTAAAACCTGCTTGTTCCAACGCCGTCGGGATGGCGCGCTGTCCGGTCAACAGGCCCTCGTCGGCGAACTCGCCAAGGGCTGCGCGCACCGCGAACCCGGGCACCGCCAGCGGCGTCGGGCGGTTCAGCGCCCGGCCCAATGCGGTAGTGAACTCCGCGTTGGTGACCGGCGCCGGGCCGGTCATGTTCACGGGCCCGGACAGCGTTGGTTGCGAGATCGCGAACAGCAGCGCCCGTACCTCGTCCTCAAGGCTGATCCACGACATGTATTGGCGGCCGCTGCCGAGCCGGGCACCCAGTCCCACCGAAAACACCGGACGCATCATCCGCAGCGCACCACCTGAGGGACCCACCACGATCCCGGTGCGGGCCAGCACCACCCGGGTGCCGTCGTACTGGGCCGCCAGGGTGGCGGCCTCCCAGTCCACGCACAGCTGCGCCAGGAAACCCCTTCCGGCCGAATCATTTTCGTCGACCACCCGGTCTCTGGTGTCGCCGTAATAGCCCACGGCGCTGGCGTTGATCAGGGTGCCGACGCCCGCGTCGGCGACGGCGGCAGCCAGCACCTCGGTCGGCGCGATGCGACTGTCGCGCAGGATCTGCTTGAACGCACCCGACCATCGGCGCTGCCCGATGTTGACACCGCACAGATTGACCACGACGTCAACGCCGGCCAGCGCGTCGGGATCGAACTCGCCGCTTTCCGGATTCCAATGCAGCTCATCGGAATTCGCCGGGGCCCGACGCACGATCCGCAGCACGTCGTGGTCGGCCGCGCGCAACGCCGCGATCAGTGCGGAACCGATCAAGCCGGACGAACCTGCTATGGCGACAACGGCTTTGGCCACAGCCCTACAGCCCCAAGTCGGCCTCGAAGGCTCCCTCTTCGAGGCGATGCTTGATGGTGGTGAGGAAGCGACCCGCATCTGCGCCGTCGATCAGCCGGTGGTCGTAGGTCAGCGGGAAGTAGCTGATCGAGCGGACGCCGATCGACTCGTTGCCCGCGTCGTCGACGATCACCCGGGGCCGCTTGACGATGGCCCCGGTGCCCAACATGGCGGCCTGCGGCGGCACCAGGATCGGGGTGTCGAACAGTGCGCCCTGGCTGCCGATGTTGGTGATCGTGAAGGTCCCGCCGGACAACTCGTCCGGCTTGAGCTTGTTCGACCGGGCGCGGGCGGCGATATCCGCGATCGCCCGAGCCAGACCCGCCAGCGACAGATCCCCGGCGTTGTGGACGACGGGGGAGAGCAGGCCCTGTTCGGTGTCGACGGCGAACCCGAGGTGTTCGGCGTCGTAGTAGGTGATCTCCTTGCTTTCCTCGTTGTAGCTGGCGTTGACGTTCGGGTGCGCCTTGAGGGCATCGATGACGGCCCGCGCGATGAACGGCAGGAAGGTCAGGTTCACGCCTTCGCGCTCGGCGAACGCCGTCTTGGCGCGGGCCCGCAACGCCACGATCTTGGTCATGTCGATCTCGTGGGTCTGCGTCAGCTGCGCGGTCAACTGCAGGGATTCGCGGGTTTTCTTGGCCGTGATCTGCCGGATCCGGTTGGCCTTCTGCGTGGTGCCGCGCAGATGCGCCAGCGAGGACGGCGCAGCAGCGGAGGCTTTCGCCGCCGGCGCCTGCGCGGGCTCCTTGGCGGGCTCCTGCGACGGTTGCTGCTTCTCCGCCTTCTTTTCGGCGAGAGCGAGCACATCCTGTTTGCGGATGCGACCGCCCACGCCGGTGCCTTTGACCTCGGCGAGGTCAATGTTGTGCTCCGCGGCCAGCTTTCGCACCAGCGGCGTCACATAGGGGCCGCCGTCCGATTCCCCGGCGGGCTCGGGCTTGGCATCCTGCTTGGGCTCGGGTTTTGGCTCGGGCTTGGATTCCTGCTTGGGCTCGGGCTTGGGTTCCGGCTTGGACTCTTTCTTCGGCTCCGGCTTGGGTTCTTCCTTAGCCTCCGGCTCCGGCTCCGGCTCCGGCTCCGGCTCGGGCTCGGGCTCGGGTTCGGGTTCCGGCTCGGGTTCCGGCTTGTCCTCAGCTTTGGCCTCGGATTTGGACTCGGTCTCCGCGTCCTCGCCGTCCGAAGAACCGCTCGAATCGGCATCACCAATCTTGGCCAGCTCACCACCGACCTCGACGACGTCGTCTTCCTCAGCGGTGATGCTGACCAGGACACCGGCCACCGGGGACGGAATCTCGGTGTCGACCTTGTCGGTGGACACCTCTACCAGCGGCTCGTCCACCTGGACCGAATCGCCGACTTTCTTCAACCATCGAGTCACCGTGCCCTCGGTGACGGATTCACCCAGCTCCGGCATGGTCACCGACGTCGCGTCACCGCCCGACGACCCCCCGGACTTCTTCTGCTTCGGTTCCGGTTCCGGCTCGGACTCTTCTTCGGGTTCGTCCTCGGCTTCTTCGGGCTCTTCGTCAGCGGGCTCGTCAGCCTCGGCCGCGGATTCCTTCTCGGCGGGTTCTTCGGAATCGCCGCCGTCGCTGTCGCTGTCGCCGTCCTCTTCACCGCCGATGATGGCGAGCTCGCCGCCCACCTCGACGGTGTCGTCCTCCTGGGCGATGATCTTGCTCAGCACGCCCGCGGCCGGCGACGGGATTTCAGTGTCGACCTTGTCGGTCGAGACCTCGACCAGTGGCTCGTCGACCTCGACCGTGTCGCCCTCCTGCTTGAGCCAGCGGGTGACCGTTCCCTCGGTGACGCTCTCGCCGAGTGCCGGCATCTGGACGGAGAAGGCCATCTTTGTTGACTCCTCGAACGGTCGTCGGTCGGCGCAGGTCGACCTCTGGCTTACCACACAGTCGTGAATCGGATGGGGAACCCGCGTAGATGTCAAAACTATCCTGTCACTCTGTCATCAGTCTCCTGCATTCAGCCCTTGCTACGGTGTGGCCACGGGCAGGGACAACAAGGCGCAGGTAGCGGAGGTTTGATGCCGGCAACACAGCACGCACCCCAGCAATTCGTCGACAGTGCGGACGGCGCTCGGATCGCGGTATACGACGAGGGCAACCGCGACGGCCCCACCGTGGTCCTGGTGCACGGGTGGCCGGACTCCCACGTGCTGTGGGACGGGGTGGTTCCGCAGCTGGCGCAACGGTTTCGGGTCCTTCGCTACGACAACCGCGGTGTGGGATTGTCGTCGACACCCAAGCCGGTCGCTGCCTACGCGATGGCGCGTTTCGCCGACGATTTCGCCGCCGTCATCGGCGAGCTGAGCCCCGGGCAACCCGTCCACGTGCTGGCCCACGACTGGGGATCGGTTGGAGTGTGGGAGTACCTGAGCCGACCAGGAGCCAGCGACCGGGTCGCGTCGTTCACGTCGGTGTCCGGGCCCGCTCACGATCAACTGGTTCACTTCATCTTCGAAGGCCTGCGCCGCCCCTGGCGGTTCCGGCACTTCACCGGTGCGCTCGATCAGGCGGTGCGGTTGAGCTACATGGCGTTGTTCTCGATTCCGCTGCTGGCGCCGTTGTTGCTCCGGCTGGCGTTTCGCAGTGCGGCGGTGCGGCGATCCGTCGTCGACAACATTCCGGTCGAAAAGATCCGGCACTCCGCGAACATCGCGAGCGACGCCGCGAACTCGGTGAAGGTGTATCCCGCGAACTACTGGCGTTCCTACTCCGGCAAGTTCCGCCGCCAAGGCGTCCACGTCGTCGACGTGCCGGTGCAACTGATCGTCAACACGCGCGACAAGTACGTGCGAACGGCCGGGTACGACGAGACCCCCCGCTGGGTGCCCCGACTGTGGCGGCGTGACATCAAGGCCGGTCACTTCTCGCCGATGTCGCACCCGCAGGTGATGGCCACCGCCGTCCACGAACTCGCCGACCTGACCGAGGGCCAGCCGCCCAGCCGGGCGTTACTTCGGGCCCAGGTAGGCCGCCCACGCGACTACTTCGGTGACACCCTGGTCGCGATCACCGGGGCGGGCAGCGGAATCGGCCGCGAAACCGCGTATGCGTTCGCGCGCGAGGGCGCCGAGCTGGTGGTCAGCGACATCGACGAGGCCACCGTCAAGGAGACGGCCGCCGAGATCACCGCGCGCGGCGGCGTCGCGCACCCCTACGTGCTGGATGTATCCGACAGCGACGCAGTCGAAGCGTTCGCCGATCGCATCAGCGCCGAACACGGCGTCCCAGACATCGTGGTCAACAACGCCGGCATCGGTCAGGCCGGTGGCTTCCTGGACACTCCGGCAGAGCAGTTCGACCGGGTGCTCGACGTCAACCTCGGCGGGGTCGTCAACGGCTGCCGTGCATTCGGACGCAGGCTGGTCGAGCGGGGCACCGGCGGACACATCGTCAACGTGTCCTCGATGGCCGCCTACGCACCGCTGCAATCGCTGAACGCCTACTGCACCTCAAAGGCGGCCACGTTCATGTTCTCCGACTGTCTCCGGGCCGAACTGGACGCCGCCGACGTGGGTTTGACCACGATCTGCCCGGGCGTGATCAACACCAACATCGTCAGCACCACCCGCTTCGACACCCAGGTCGACAGTGAACAGGTCGACGGACGGCGCGGGCAGCTGGAGCGAATGTTCGCGATCCGGCGCTACGGTCCGGACAAGGTCGCCACCGCGATCGTGTCGGCGATCAAGAAGAACAAGCCGATCCGGCCCGTCACGTTCGAGGCCTACGCTTTGTACGGCGTTTCCAGGTTGCTGCCCCAGGCGCTGCGCAGCACCGCCCGCGCGCGGGTCATTTGAGGTCCGGGGTCGTTTAGACGCCCGCCGGCGCGCCCCGGTTCCGCTGTACCAGCAGCGACCCGGCGATCGCGACCAGGCCGATCACGGCCAGCGGGATCGCCCACGCACGCCGACTGGACAGCGAAGACTCGCACACGGCGACGTAGTCGGTGTGCGGGACGATCTCGTTGAGAACCGGGATGCTGGCGACGCTCCCGTTGTTGGCCGACCGAGCGCCCGACAGGTCGCTGACAATCCCGTTGCCACAGCTAATAGTGCCGCCGTTGCTGTTGGACACCTTTACCGGCACCAGCAGTCCGATCACGCCGGCCAGCAGAAGCACCGCACCTACTGCGAGAATCAACCGTCGCACCGTCATCATCCGGCCTTTCGGGAGAGTGATTGCCGTCGGCTCTTGGTTTAGCCGTCGAACTACGCCGCTAAACCAGCACACCTCCCGGCGCGGGAACCCGGCGCGGTGGAGCACTATTTCGGCGCGGCGCGGGTACCCCGCTGGGGTGACCAAGCCGAAAGGATCCACATGACAGCGACGGAAGCTCTGATCGCGACCCGGGATGTGTCGTCATCCTGCCAGGACGTCTGGGACGTGATTGCCAACGGATGGACCTACGCACAGTGGGTGGTCGGCAACAGTCGTACCCGTGCGGTGGATGACAACTGGCCGGAACCCGGCGCTTCGATTCAGCACTCCATCGGCGTCTGGCCCCTGGTGATCAATGACGAGACGCTCGTCGAAAGCTGCACGCCCGGCAAGGAGTTGGTTCTGCAAGCACGCCTGAGTGTGTTGGGCGCCGCCCGGATCACGTTGCGTCTCCACGAGATTGCCGACGGGTGCCGGATCGAGATGATCGAGGTGCCCGTCGAGGGCCCGATCAAACTGATGCCGGACCGGCTGGCCTTGGCGGCGGTCTACCCCCGCAACCGTGAGTGCCTGTGGCGGTTGGAGGCGCTGGCCAAGGGTCGTCACCCAGCCGAAGCGCAGTAGCCGTGCCGGATGTCGCCGACGCGGTGGTGATCGGCGCCGGACATAACGGCCTGGTTGCCGCGTCGTTGCTGGCCGATGCCGGCTGGGATGTGCTGGTGCTGGAAGCGCAGCCCGAGCCCGGTGGCGCCGTGCGCAGCGCGGAGTTGACGCCTGGTTACATCACCGACCTGTTCAGCTCGTTCTATCCGATGACGATCGCCTCACCGGCGATGTCGGAGCTGGCGTTGCAGGACCACGGGCTGCGCTGGTCGCACGCACCGGCGGTGGTGGGACATCCGCGCAGCGCCACCGATGACGATCCGCCGATCCTGTACCACGACCCGGGCCGCACGGCCGCGGAGTTCGAGCGTCGCCACCCCGACGACGGTGACAACTGGTGGCGGGTAGTGGATCTCTGGGAGAAGATCAAATCACCGCTGCTGCAAGCGATGCTGGCGCCGTTCCCGCCGGTGCGCCCGTTGCTGCAATTACTGCACAAACTCGGTACGTCCGAGGCGATCCGGCTGGCGAATCTGCTCGTGCAGCCGGCGAACACCATGGCGGATCGGCTGTTCTCCGGTGACGCGCCGCGAGTCTTGTTGCTGGGCAACGCGATGCACGCCGACGTGCCGCCGGACGCGCCGCTGAGCGGGGTGATGGGGTTCCTGATGACGATGCTGGGCCAGGACTGCGGCTGGCCGGTACCCGTTGGCGGGGCGGGACAGCTCACCGCGGCCCTGGTCAATCGTGCTCGCTCGGCGGGGGCGCAGATCGAATGCGGTCAGAACGTGACCGGCATCGAAGTGCGGGGTGGCCGGGCGGTCGCGGTCAGCACGAGCCAGGGGCGGACGGTGCGGGCGCGGCGGGCCATCGTGGCCGATGTGGCGGCACCACGGCTGTTCCTCGAAATGCTGCCCGCGGAAGCGATTCCGGCGGGGCTGCGCAGCGACCTCGAGCACTACATCTGGGACCCGCCGGTGGTGAAGGTCAATTACGCACTCGACGGCCGGATCCCGTGGCGCGCGCAAAGCCTGCACGAGGTGGGGACGGTTCATCTCGGGGCCGACGGGCATGGTCTGGTCCGGTGGATGGCGGATGTGAACACCAGGGTGCTGCCCAGGAGCCCTTTCATGCTGTTGGGCCAGACCACCACGGCGGATCCGACCAGATCCCCCGAGGGCACCGAAAGTGTCTGGGCCTACACACATCTGCCGCGCAGTATCGACGACGACGCTTCGGCGGAGGAGCTCGGCGCTTCGATGGACCGCGTCATCGAGGAGCATGCTCCGGGCTTCGGGTCGCGAGTGCTCAGCCGGTTCCTGCAGCGGCCGTCGGACCTGGAAGCCAGCAATGCAAACCTGCATCGGGGCGCGCTCAACGCCGGGACCGCGCAGTTGCAGCAGATGCTGATCTTTCGTCCCGCACCCGGCATGGGCACGGCGGCCACACCGGTGGAACGGCTCTATCTGGGGGGCGCGTCGGCGACACCGGGGGGCTCGGTGCACGGTGCGTGCGGGCGCAACGCGGGGCACGCCGCCCTTGCGGCTGACGGGGTGACCGGCTGGCCGCGGCGGAAGGTGAGGCGTGCGGTGTTCTCGCTGCTCACGAAGTAACACTGCAGCCCGCGAGTGTGAACTCTACGAAGTGACAGTGCAGCCCGCGAGTGTGAACTCTACGACGCCGTCGCGGCGTGTCCCGTCGTCAAATTCACGTTCGGCAGTAGCGGTTGCACTGTCCGGGGCCGCCGCTCAGCCGTTCGCGACGATGTCCTCGAGGACCGCGATCATGGTGCGGGTGGGCACGCCGGTGGCGCCCTTCGGCGTCGCGCCCCACGGGCTGCCGGTGTTGTAGGCCGGCCCGGCCACGTCGATGTGCGCCCACTCCACCGGATCGGCGACGAATTCCCGCAGGAACACCCCGGCCACCAACATGCCGGCGAAACGTTGCCCGCTGATGTTGGACAGGTCGGCCACCGTGGACTTGAGGTCGTCCTTGAGTTCGTCGGGCAGCGGCATCGGCCAGCCGTTCTCGCCCACCCGCTGCGAAATCTCCGCGACGCGGTCGCGGAAGTTCTCGCTGCCCATCACTCCGGGGATGCGAGCACCCAGCGCCACGGTCTGCGCGCCGGTCAGGGTGGACGTCTCGATCAGGTAGTCCGGGCTGTCCTCGCAGGCCCGCACGATCGCGTCGGCCAGGATGAGACGTCCTTCGGCGTCGGTGTTCTGCACCTCGACGGTGATGCCGCCGTACTGGGTCAACACGTCGCCAGGCCGCTGCGCCGTGGCCGATGGCATGTTTTCGGCCATCGGTACCGTCGCGATCACGTCGATCGGCAGTTCCAGCTGTGCGGCCAGCGCCACGGTGGCGATCACCGCGGCCGCCCCGCCCATGTCAGAGGTCATGTGGTGCATTCCGGCGGCCGGCTTGATCGAAATACCGCCGGTGTCGAAGGTGACACCCTTGCCGACGAGGGCGACCTTCTTCGCCTGCTTGGCGTTCCTGGCCAGTCGGGATCCGCGATGGGTCAACCGCACCAGCCGCGGCGGGCGTGACGAGCCCTGACCGACGCCGATGATGCCGCCGTACCCGGCTTTCTTCAGGGCCTTCTCGTCCAGCACCTCCACCTCGAGGCCTGCCGTATCACCCAATTCCTTTGCCCGCTTGGCGAATTCGGCGGGGAAGAGGTGACTGGGGGGAGTATTGACGAAATCCCGTGCGGTGGCCACGGCGGTGGCCACGGCTGCCCCGTGCGCGGCCTGCTTCTTGGCGTCCTTGGCGCTCGAGAGCAGGGTGATCTTGCGCAGCCCGGAATCTTTGGGCGCGGTCTTGGCGCTGCGGAAGGCGCTGAACCGGTAGCTGCCCAGGACCAGCCCCTCGGTGACGGCTTCGATGATGCCCTCGCCGGGTAGCTCGCCCATCGTGGTGATTACCGCCTCGGTGCTGCCCAACGAGCGCGCCGCGACACCGGCAGCCCGACGCACCACATCAGCCGGCCATTCGTAACGTGACTTACCCAGGCCGACCGTCAGCACGCTGGCCACCGGCAGGGACGACACCACCAGGCGGTGCACCTGCTCGGAGCTGCCCTTGGCGTCGAGGGCTCGCAGCCCGGCCTCGATCTCGGCCACCGCGTCTGCCGGCAGAAACGCCTCGGCGGCGGCGACGGTGGCGCCGGACTCGGCGCTGTTTGAATCGGCGTCGCCGGCCGAGACGACCGGCACCAGCAGCACCGCCGCGGACACGCCGCGCTTGGGCAGCGTAGAAGCAACCGTGACGGCAGGGGCGTTGTAGTGAGTCACGGGAAATCACCCTAGTCGGGTCAGTCAGGCGGCGTTGTGTCCGCTGCGCTGCCGAGCAGTTCGAAAGCGGCCACCGGGTGGTCAAAACCTTTGAGTGTCAACGGCGCATGCGGTAGCGCCGGCCAGTCCGGCAACTGCTCCCGTAGCGCCGAATCCGCCAGGATCTGCGCCGGTCCCGCCGCGGCCACCAGCCGCGCCGCCAGATTGACCGGGTTGCCGAAGTAGTCCCCGTTGATGGCCAGCGCCGTGCCGTGCGCGAGTCCGGCCCGCACCTGCAGGCCCTCCTGCCGCGCCCGCGGGTGCTCGACAAGATCGACGGCCGCCTGCGCGAGCCGCTGGGCGGACGAACTCACCCACATCACCGCATCGCCGATGAACTTCACCACCCTGCCCCCGTTCGCGTGCACCACGTCGGACACGGTGGCGCCGAATTCGTTGAGCAGTTCCTGCAACTCGTTGGGGGTCAGCGTCTGGGTCAGCACCGTGAAGCTGGACAGGTCGGCGAACCCGATCCCGCACACCACGCTTGCGGAGGTGTCCCTGATGACGCCCTCGAAGTGGGTTCGGGCACTGGTCAGGTGATGCCGATGCACGATGTCGATCAGGGCCCCGAGGCGCGGAACGAATTCGGCGACCGCGCGGTATGCCTGCGCGGTGGCCAGTTCGTCGTGGGTGTAGGTCATCTGGATGTCCGGTGAACCGGCCCGGATCAGCGTCGACTCGGCCTCGGCGAGCCGGGCCATAGTCGCGCCGAGCACCCGCAGCAGCCCGAAAGCGCCGTCTTCGCCGACCACGCCTTTGAGCGCAACCCACGTCTGGAGCGCATCCACGTCCGCCTGGCTCAAGGCGGGAATGTCGGAGCCCGCCACCGTCAGGCCCAACAACGCCCAGGCGTGCGCCACCTCGTCTGCTGACAATCCAACTTGTTCGGCCGCCGTCGCCAGGGTGTAGATCGGTCGTCCTGACCACTGCAGGACATCCCCGGCCAGCCCGAACAGCCGGCCCCGCTGCTCGGCTTCGACCATGTCCTCGACCGTGAACCCGAGGTCGTCGAGATATTTGATCAGGTCGGCCCGCTCCCGCGGATTGGCGATGCCGGCGGCCTCCAGCGCGTCATAGTCCAGCGAGTCGGACACCTGGTCAAGTGTGCCAGCATCGTTCGATTAGGGTGAGACGCCGTGACCGGAGCCCCAGAGCTGTTGACCGGACCGTTGGAAGACCGACATCGGGAGCTGGGCGCGAGTTTCGCCGAGTTCGGCGGCTGGCTGATGCCGGTGTCCTACGCGGGAACGGTCAGCGAGCACAACGCCACCCGCACCGCCGTCGGTTTGTTCGACGTGAGCCATTTGGGCAAGGCGCTGGTCCGCGGCCCGGGGGCGGCGCAGTTCGTCAACGCCGCGCTGACCAACGACTTGGCCCGGATCGGTCCGGGCAAGGCGCAATACACGTTGTGCTGCACCGAATCCGGCGGTGTCATCGATGACCTGATCGCCTATTACGTTGACGACGACGAAATCTTCCTGGTGCCCAACGCCGCCAACACCGCCTCCGTGGTCGCAGCGTTACAGGCCGCCGCTGAAGCCGGTTCGGGGTCCGACCTCACCATCACCGATTTGCATCGCGAGTACGCGGTGCTGGCCGTGCAGGGGCCCCGTTCGACCGACGTCCTGGCCGCCCTGGGCCTGCCGACCGACATGGACTACATGGGCTACGCCGACGCGACGTATTCGGGTGTGCCGGTGCGGGTCTGCCGTACCGGGTACACCGGCGAGCACGGGTACGAACTACTCCCGCCGTGGGACACCGCGGGGACCGTGTTCGACGCGCTGGTGGTCGCGGTCGCCGACGCCGGCGGTCAGCCCGCGGGTCTGGGCGCGCGCGACACGCTGCGCACCGAGATGGGCTACCCGCTGCACGGGCACGAACTGTCCCTGGATATCTCACCCCTGCAGGCAAGGTGTGGCTGGGCGATCGGCTGGAAAAAGGACGCGTTCTTCGGTCGGGACGCCCTGCTGGCCGAGAAGGAGGCCGGTCCGAGGCGACTGTTGCGGGGCCTGCGCATGATCGGCCGCGGGGTGCTGCGCCCAGGTCTGACGGTGCTCGACGGCGAGCGCACGGTCGGGACCACCACGTCCGGAACGTTTTCGCCGACGTTGCAGCTGGGCATCGCCTTGGCGCTGATCGACACCGACGCCGGGGTCGAGGACGGGCAGCAGCTCACCGTCGACGTACGGGGTCGCCCGGTCGCATGCGAAGTGGTCCGGCCACCTTTCGTCGAGGTGAAAACCCGCTGACCGGCGCGCTCGCATGACAAAAAGCCGTTGCTGCCCGGATATAGAATCAGCGCCATGACCAGCGGCCCACTCGAGTTCACGGTTTCGCCTGCGGTTAACCCGGCGACCGAGGCCGAGCGGGTAGCGATCCTGGCGGACCCCGGATTCGGGAAGTACCACACAGACCACATGGTGTCGATCGACTATGTCGACGGTCAGGGATGGCACAACGCGCGGGTGATCGGCTACGGGCCAATCGAATTGGACCCGTCGGCGATCGTGCTGCACTACGCGCAGGAAGTGTTCGAGGGACTGAAGGCCTATCGATGGGCTGACGGCTCGATCGTGTCGTTCCGCGCCGACGCCAACGCCGCCAGGCTGCGTTCCTCAGCGCGGCGGCTGGCGATCCCGGAGTTGCCGGAGGAGTTGTTCATCGAATCGCTGCGACAGCTCATCGCGGTTGACAAGGCTTGGGTGCCCAAAGCCGGTGGTGAGGAGGCGCTGTATCTGCGGCCGTTCATCATCGCCACCGAGCCCGGCCTGGGTGTGCGCCCGGCCAAGGAGTACCGCTACCTGTTGATCGGGTCGCCCGCCGGGGCCTACTTCAAGGGCGGCATCAGCCCGGTCACCGTCTGGATCTCCACCGAATACGTCCGGGCCAGCCCGGGCGGAACCGGGGCGGCCAAGTTCGGCGGTAATTACGCCGCGTCGCTGCTGGCCCAGGCCGAGGCCGCCGAACACGGCTGCGACCAGGTGGTGTGGCTGGACGGTGTCGAACGCCGGTTCGTCGAAGAGATGGGCGGGATGAACCTGTTCTTCGTGCTCGGCAGCGGCGGCTCCGCGCGCCTGGTCACGCCGGAGTTGTCCGGTTCACTGTTGCCAGGCATTACCCGGGATTCGTTGCTGCAGTTGGCGATCGATGCCGGGTTCAGCGTCGAGGAACGCAAGATCGACATCGAGGAATGGGAGAAGAAGGCCGCGTCCGGGGAGATCACCGAAGTGTTCGCCTGCGGCACCGCGGCCGTCATCACCCCGGTCGCCCGGGTCAAGTACGGCGAGGACGAATTCTGCATCGCCGACGGCAACCCCGGCGAGGTGACCATGGCGTTGCGGGACACGCTCACCGGTATCCAGCGCGGTACCTTCGTGGACACCCACGGCTGGATGTCGAGACTCGGCTAGTCACACCGTCGAGCGTGAAGCTGGCTTCACCCTCGAACGCGAGCGTGAAGCCAGCTTCACCCTCGGCGCGTCACAGACGCACAAAGGCGGCTAACGCGACCGCGCTGACCGTCGTCGTCAGTTCGATCGCCGCGCCCAGCACGTCACCGGTGATGCCGCCGAACCGGCGCGCACAATGCGCGACCAAAACCGCCCCAGCCGCCAGCGCCAGCAGCACCGCCACCGGGCCCTGCCATAACCGCGGCCCGGCCAGCGCGGCACCACCCAGCAGGACCACCGACCAGGCCAGCACCACCGCGAGCGGCTGCGTCCCCGCCACCTGAACGCCCAGCGCGCTGCCTTCGGCCGCCCGCACCGAACGCCGACAGGCCAGCACCGCGGTGACGCGGCCGGCGGCGACGGACACCACGATCGCCGCGCTGCTCAGCGACGAAAAGGCCAGCCCCTGCAAGACGATCACCAGGACGACGGCCGCCACCCCGAACGGGCCGGCCGACCCGTCGCGCATCACCGCCAGCGCACGCTGCGGCGGCCCGTAGCAGCCCAGTCCGTCCGCGGTATCCGCCACTCCATCGATGTGCAGCCCGCGGGTCGCCACCAGCAGCACCGTTACGGCGAGCATCCCGGACAACGGGTGCCCGCTGCCGAACGCCTGGGCCGCGCCCCACGCCGTGGCGGCGGTCAGCGCGCCAAGCGCGAGGCCGACCACGGGCAGTGCCGCCATCGCACCGCGGCCCATTCGGCCGACGGCCGGGACGGGCAGCACCGTCCCGAATGCGAAAGCCGTTGCCAGTGAACGGATCACGTCGCCGGTCCGGTGACTCCCGCCTCGGTGAACGTTGCCATCGAGGCCAGTGTCGCCACGGCTGCGCGCAACACCGGCAAGGCCACCGCGGCGCCGGTGCCCTCGCCCAATCGCATCCGTAGCTCGAGGATCGGCGTCAAGTCGAGTGCCGTCAGGGCCAACGAGTGACCGGGCTCGGTCGATCGATGACCGGCCTGCCACCACTGCCGGGCACCGGGGGCCAACCGCTCGGCCACCAGGGCGGCGGCCGTCACCGCCATGCCGTCCAGTAGCACCGGGGTGCGTCGGATCGCGGCCTGCGCGCAGAAGCCGGCCATTGCGGCGAAGTCCGCGCCACCGCAGGTGCGCAGCAGCGCAACCGGGTCGTCCTTGACCGGGCGAGCACGGAACAGGGCGTCGCGCACCGCGGCCGTCTTGCGCGCCCAAGCGGCGTCGTCGATCCCGGTACCGAAGCCGACGACAGCGACGGGTTCGGTGTCGGTCAGCGCCGCGACCAGCACCGCGGCCGGGGTGGTGTTGCCGATGCCCATGTCGCCGGCGATCAGCAGATCGGCGCCTGCGTCGACTTCGTCGTCAGCGATCTGTTGGCCGGAGGCGATGGCCCGGGCGGTCTCGTCATCGGTCAGGGCGTCTTCGACGGCGATGTCACCGCTGCCGCGCCGCACTTTGTCGCTGAGTATCTCCGAGGGCGCCAGCAACGGCTGCTCACAATCCACGGCCAGATCGACCACGCGCACCGTGGCACCGGCGATTTCGGCCAGCGTGTTGATGGCGGCCCCGCCGCGCTCGATGTTGGCGACCATCTGCGCGGTCACCTCCGGCGGGTAAGCCGAGATCCCGGATCGCGCGACGCCGTGGTCGCCGGCGAACACCACGACCCGGGCCCGTTCGAACTGTCGCGGGGGGCACTGGCCCTGGCATGACGCGACCCATACCGACAGGTCCTCCAGCCGGCCCAGCGCGCCGCGCGGTTTGGTCAAAGAATCCTGCCGGGCGCGGGCAGCCGCCGCGGCGCTTGGGTCGGGTGGCGACACCGGTGCGAACCCGATCACGCCGGCCCCTTGATCGACAGGGTCTGCCCGGCAACCACCAACACCACTCGTTCGCACAGCGCCGCCACCTGCTGATTGAGGCTGCCCAGCTCGTCGGCGAAGCGGCGCGCGGACGCGGTGGCCGGCACCACCGTCAGCCCCACCTCCGGGCTGACCAGCATCAGTGTCGACTCGAACGCGCCGATTGCGGACGCCAGCTGCTCGACGGCGGCAGCCGCCGACCCGTCCGCCCAACCGTGCCGGTCCAGTGTGGCGGTAAGCCAGGTGCCGAGGTCGTCCACCAGCGTCGGAATGCCAGGGACCTGCCGCAACTCGCCGGCCACGTCGTCGGTTTCCACGGTCACCCAGTGTCCCGGACGACGGTCGCGGTGGCCGGTAATCCGACGCAGCCAATCCGGGTCGGTTGAGTCGACCGGCCCGGCGGCCAGATAGCGGACCGGGTCACCCGGTTGCAGTGCGGTTGTGATCGCGTCCTCCGCCCACCTGGATTTGCCCGACCTGATGCCGCCGAGTACCAGCGTGCGCACCTGTGCTCAACCGGCTCTCAGGCGACCGTCAACTGACACTCGCGCCGCGCTCGACTTGTGGTCGGGGCGCGCGCATCCGGCGCATCTGCGAAGCCCGACTGGCAGCGTAAAGGCCTAGCTTCCAATGGCTTTCGGTGTTCTTGGGGAATTTCTCATCGACCAGCCGGCCTACCTTGCGGCCCAGCACGATGCCGTCGATCGTCATCAGGGCCATCAGTACCAGCATGGCCGGAGACATATAGAACTGCAGCTGCGGGACGGCGAACATGGCAGCCAGCAGGAACAGTGCCGACGGCATGAAGAGGCCGAGCACGTTGCGCCGGGAGTCCACCACATCGCGGACGTATCGGCGTACCGGCCCTTTGTCGCGCGGCAGCAGGTAGGCCTCGTCGCCGGCCATCATGCGTTCCCGGCTGTCGGTCATCCGGGCGCGGCCGGCGGTCCGCTCGGCGCGGCGTTCCTCCCGGCTCAGTTTCGGGCGGGCCAGAGACTTGCGCCGGGCTCGAGCCTCGGCCGCGGTCATGGGTGCCGGGGCGACCGGACCCTTTCTGCCCTGTGCCGCACTGCGTTTGGGCGTAGGCCGGCCCTTGGGACCAGTTTTGCGCGATCCGCGTGCGGGCGTATCCGTGGCAGCAGAGTCCTGATCCTGCGCTACCGACGAGTCATCTCCGTTCGCCCCGCTGTCCCCGTCGCCCTTGTTGCGGCCCAGTAGCTTCACAGTCGCCAGGTTACTTCGCCGCTGCCCGGCTATTTGAATTGCGCCAGTAACGCCTGCGGCGGTAGGCCCGTGGACCTACTCTGGCCAGTAATGAACGGCTCGCCAGCCTCGGATGATGCTGCCGGTGGCTTCGGGCCCGGCAGGCTACAGCTGCCCGCAATGCGGGTGCTGGTGGCTCCCGACTGCTACGGCGACAGCTTGTCCGCGGTGGAGGCGGCCGCGGCCATCGCCACCGGCTGGACCCGGTCCCGGCCGGGAGATTCGTTCATCGTCGCCCCGCAGTCCGACGGCGGGCCAGGCTTCGTGGAGGTGTTGGCGAACCGGATCGGCGGATTGCGGGTGCAACGGGTCAGCGGGCCGCTGGACTTCGACGTGGACGCCCAGTGGGTGTTCGACGCGCACACCGCTACGGCGTACCTCGAATGCGCGCAGGCCTGCGGCCTGGGGTTGTTGGGTGGCCCGCCGAACCGGGAGACCGCGATGGCCGCACACAGCAGGGGTGTCGGGCAGCTCATCGGGGTCGCGTTGCAGGCCGGCGCCGCGCGGATCGTGGTCGGCCTGGGCGGCAGTGCTTGTACCGACGGCGGCAAGGGCATGGTCGACGAGCTCGGAGGGCTCGACACCGCGCGTCAATGGCTGGCCGGCATCGACCTGATCGCCGCATCGGATGTGGAGTACCCCCTGCTCGGTCCGTGGGGGGCGGCCCGCGTCTTCGCGCCGCAGAAGGGCGCCGATGCGGCCACCGTGGCGCAGCTGGAGGCCCGGCTGGAAGCGTGGGCTGTGGTGTTGGACACGGTCGCCGGACGCGACGTGAGCGCCGAGCCGGGCGCCGGGGCGGCCGGTGGGATTGGGGCCGCGCTGCTGGCCCTGGGCGCCCGCTGCGAATCCGGTGCCGCTATCTTCGCCGAGCTGACCAATTTCGCCGACGACCTCGACGATGCCGACATGATCGTCACTGGCGAGGGCCATTTCGACGAGCAGTCCCTGCACGGAAAGGTGGTGGGGGAGATCGCCGCCGCCGCCCGCGAGTTGGGAATCCCGGTGATTGTGCTGGCCGGGCAGGTGTCAGTGGACAAAGCCACCACTCGTGTGTCGGGGATCATGTCGGCCCTGGCCATGTCCGAATACGCAGGTTCGGTGCGGTTGGCGCTGGCCGATGCCGCCAATCAGCTGATGGGATTGGCCTCAGAGACAGCGGCGCGACTCGGGAATAGCGGCCCGCCAGGGTACCGTTGACCTAGTGGGTTTTTCCTGACCAGGCCCCAGACGCAACGGACATCCAGCTGGGCGGGCCCACCCGACCATGAGGCATGTAGGAGAAGTAATGACGGTGCAGAACGAGTCGACCACCAAGGCCCACGGCGTGAACCTCACCGAGGCCGCTGCTGCCAAGGCGAAGGCCCTGCTGGACCAGGAGGGTCGGGACGACCTGGCGCTGCGGATCGCGGTCCAGCCCGGTGGATGTGCGGGGCTGCGTTACAACCTGTTTTTCGACGACCGGACGCTGGACGGCGACCTGACCGTGGAATTCGGTGGCGTGGCCCTGACGGTGGACCGGATGAGTGCGCCGTACGTCGAGGGCGCGTCCATCGACTTCGTGGACACCATCGAGAAGCAGGGCTTCACCATCGACAACCCGAACGCCTCGGGCTCCTGCGCCTGCGGCGACTCCTTCAACTGACCCGGTAGCGGGTCAGTACTGGCCCGCGGTGCGCAGCACGTACGAGCACACCATGATCTGGCCACGCTGGAAGAGCAGCTGGGCTATGCCCTGCACCTGACTTCGCGTTGGTCCGCCTGCCGCGGGCGTCGCATCCATGCTGAACAGGACCTGGGCCTGGTACTGCGACAGGTAGACGATCTTGTCGACGGTCGTGACCTGGACTTCGGAGAACTGCTTGCGGAACGCGTCGCTGCTGAGCTTGGCCAGAGCCTGGTCGGAGCGTTTGTCCTTCACCCCGTCATAGATCCCGCACAACGTGTTGCGGACGATGCCGTCGACGTCGCGGTGCGCAAGGGCGTTGAGGTAATTCTGGACGGCCGTCTTGGCTGCGCCCTCGGAAAAGGTGCTGCCGGTGTTGGCGCCATTGGTGCGGACCCCGTAGACGATCGCCGTCGTCAACGCGGCCACCAGTGCGATCGCCAGCAGCGTGCCGATGAGCAGTCGTCTGGTCCGTCTCTGGCGGTAGGGGACCGGTCCGGTGGGGCCGGGATAGTTGGGTCCGTCGCCAGGCGGTGCGAAGGCGTCGCCCCCGCCCATATTGTGCGGAAAATCGACCGTGTCGGGTGCGTCCGGGCCGGCCTGCAGGTACGGCTGCTGCCCCTGGTGAGGTCCCTCGGAGCCGACAGCGGGGTTCGGCGGGTGCGGACCGGCCATCGTTGTTCTCCTAGGCTGGGGGATGAGCGACGAGCGGTTGCCGTCCGGGCATGGGGGCTGGGCAACCGGGTGAGTTCTCTCAGCAGGCTAGCGCAATGGTTACGAGGGGCCTGGCTGACGTTCATGAGAGGCTAGACGGCCGTAGCAGACGAAGGGCGGAATTTTGTGACGATCGTGGTGACCGGTTCTATCGCAACAGATCATCTGATGCGTTTTCCGGGCAAGTTTTCCGAGCAGTTGCTGCCGGAACACCTGCACAAGGTGTCCTTGAGCTTCCTGGTCGACGACCTGGTGGTGCATCGAGGGGGAGTGGCCGGGAACATCGCCTACGCCATCGGTGTCCTCGGCGGTGACACCGCGCTGGTCGCAGCGGCCGGCGACGACTTCGGCGACTACGGCGACTGGCTGCAGAAGCACGGGGTCAACACCGACAACGTGCTGATCTCCGAGACCGCGCACACGGCCCGGTTCGTGTGTACCACCGACACCGAGATGGCCCAGATCGCGTCGTTTTATCCTGGAGCCATGTCGGAGGCCCGCGACATCTCGCTGGCCGAGGTGGTCGAGAACATCGGGACACCCGAACTGGTGATCATCGGGGCCAACGACCCGGCGGCCATGGTCGTGCACACCGAGGAGTGCCGCAAGCTGGGCCTACCCTTTGCCGCTGACCCCTCCCAGCAGCTGGCCCGACTGTCGGGCGACGAAATCAAACAGCTCATCGACGGGGCAGCCATCCTGTTCACCAACGACTACGAGTGGGACCTGCTGCTGTCCAAGACGGGCTGGTCGGCGGCCGACGTGATGGACCAGATCGGGCTGCGCGTGACGACGCTGGGCGCCAAGGGCGTCGAGATCGTCGAACGCGACGGTGCCACGCTTCAGGTCGGAGTGGTGCCGGAGAACAGCAAGACCGACCCCACCGGTGTCGGCGACGCGTTCCGGGCCGGCTTCCTGACCGGACGCAGCGCCGGGCTGAGCCTGGAGCGTTCGGCGCAACTCGGCTCGTTGGTGGCGGTGCTGGTGCTGGAATCGACCGGCACCCAGCAGTGGGATTGGGACCGCTCGGTCGCGGCTTCCCGACTGGCGGGCGCCTACGGCGACGAGGCAGCCGCCGAAATCGCGGCGGTCCTCGCCTAATTAGCCCGGGGTAGCTCGGGCTTACAGCTCGACGGGGTAGACCGGCTCACTGATCTGCGGGATCACGCTGTGCTCGACGAAGACCGCGTGCCACAGCATGAAAATGAGCATCGTCCACAGCCGGCGGCTGTGGTCGCTGGTGCCCACTCGGTGTTCATCGAGCATCCGGCGCACGGCCGCCAGTTCGACCAGGTGGCCGGCCTGCGACGACCCGACCATCTCGTAAGCCCACTCCTGGAGTTCGCCGGCGCGCAGCCAATGCCGGATCGGGACCGGGAAACCGAGTTTGGGTCGATTCAGCACGTGCGCCGGCACGATCGGCTCAAGTGCCCGCCGCAGCGCGTACTTGGTGGTGGTGCGGGTGATCTTGGCCTGGTAAGGCAACCGCGACGCCACCGCGAACACCTTGGGATCCAAGAACGGCACCCGCAGTTCCAGCGAATTGGCCATCGTCATCTTGTCGGCCTTGACCAGAATGTCGCCGCGCAGCCAGGTGAACAAGTCGAGGTGCTGCATTCGGGCCACCGGATCCCAGCCGGTCGACTCCGCGTACACCCGCGTGGACACGTCGGTGTGCGTCCAGTCCTCGCGGAACCCGGGCAACACGTCCCGTAACTGGGCGTCGGAGAAGCTGCGGGCGTTGCCGTAGTAGCGCTCCTCGAGCGTCAGCGAACCCCGGTGCAGCAGGCTCTTGCCGCGCATCCCCTCCGGAAGCGGTCGAGACACCCGGCCCATGGACCGTCGCAGCGGCCGTGGCAGGTAGTCGAAGGGTTTCAGCGACAGCGGCTCCCGGTAGATGGTGTAGCCGCCGAACAACTCGTCGGCACCCTCGCCGGACAGCACCACCTTGACGTGCTTGCGGGCTTCCCGCGCGACGAAAAACAGCGGTACCAGCGCCGGATCGGCGACCGGCTCGTCGAGGTACCAGACGATCTCGGGCAGCGCGGCCACGAACTCCTCGGCGCTGACCACCTTGGCGACGTGCCGGGCGCCGATCGCCTCCGCTGACGCGACGGCGACGTCCAGCTCCGAAAAGCCCTCGCGCTCGAAACCGGTGGTGAAGGTGATCAGCTTCGGATTGTGCCGAATGGCCAGCGCCGCGATGGCCGTGGAGTCGATGCCGCCGGACAGGAACGACCCGACGGTGACGTCGGCGCGCATGTGCTTGGCAACGGAGTCCTCGAGTACCGCGGTGATCTCGTCATAGCGGGCCTGCTCGGTGTCCGAGGTGATTGGCACCGCCGAAAAGCGCGGCACGAAGTAGCGGGTCACCACCGGGTCCGCGCCCGGTCGGATTACCGCGAAACAGCCCGATTCGAGCCGTCGCACGCCGCGGTGCAGGGTCTCGGGCTCCGGGACGTACTGCAGGACGGTGTAGTGCTGCACCGCGCGCTCGTCGATCCCGGTGTCGAAAGCCACCAGATCGGCCAGGTCCAGCAGGCACTTTTTCTCGCTGGCCACCGCGGTGCCGCCGGTGCCGGTCGCCATGAACAGCGGCTTGATGCCGAACGGGTCGCGGGCGCAGAACAATTCGCGGGTGACGGTGTCCCACAAGGCGAAGGCGAACATGCCACGCAACCGCTTGAGGACGTCGGCGCCCCAATAGTGGTAGCCGGCGACGATGGCCTCTCCGTCACCGTCGGTCGCGAAGACGGCGCCGTGGCCGGTGCGCAGTTCGTCGCGTAGTTCCAGGTAGTTGTAGATCTCGCCGTTGAAGACCAGCACGTACCGCTCGGGTGTCTCGGGCGGCCCCCAGCGCAGCGGTTGGTGCGAGTGCGCTATATCGATGATGCAGAGCCGGTTGAACCCGAAAATCACCGAGCCGTCCTGATCGGGGTCGGCCCAGGTGCCCGGTTCGTCCGGACCGCGGTGGCGCATCAGGTGCGAGGCCCGGGCGATCGCAGCGTCGGCGCGAGCGGCGTGGTCCGCCGCCGCTTCGGGCCCGTCCGGGCCTTCTGGGGCGGCCGAAGCGCTCACGTAGGCCAGCAGTCCACACACGGCGCCACAGTATGCCGCACTCGGACGCCCGGTGCGTTGGACGCTCCCGGCGGGTCCTGGTGACCAGGCAGTCGCCCGGGTGAGCGGCGTGGTCTACGCTGCGTAGTATTCGAATCCGAGTATTCGGATCCGATTTGGATCGAGTCAGCCGATGGCCAGTCGGCCCAGCTTGCGGTACAGGAGGCGCCACCGTGACACCTCGCGGGCAGGATCGTTCGCAAAGCTTGTCGCAGAGCAGGTCTGGGCAACAGTCCCCTGGGGGTCGGGGCCGGTCCCGCCGCCTTCGTCATGTTGCGCTGGCGGCCACACTGGGCGTGCTGGCATTGACCTTGAGTGGATGCGGTTGGCAGGACGTTCTGGGCTTGGGCTGGCCTGAGGGCATCACGCCCCAGGCCCACGTCAACCGGCAACTGTGGATCGGATCGGTCATCGCCGCCCTGGTCGTCGGGGCGATCGTCTACGGCCTCATCTTCTGGTCCACGGCGTTCCACCGGAAAAAGAAGGGCGACACCGAGTTCCCCCGGCAGTTCGGCTACAACATGCCGCTCGAGTTGGTGCTCACCATCGTGCCGTTCCTGATGATCTCGGTGTTGTTCTACTTCACGGTCGTGGTGCAGGAGAAGCTGCAGCATCTCGAGAAGGACCCCGAAGTCGTGATCGACATCACGGCCTTCCAGTGGAACTGGAAGTTCGGTTACCAGCGAGTCGCGTTCAAGGACGGCACGTTCAACTTCGAAGGCGCCGACGAGGCCCGCAAGAAGGCGATGGAGTCCAAGCCGGAGGGTAAGGACGAGCACGGCGAGGAGCTGGTGGGCGCGATCCACGGCAAGAACATGGAGGATCGCAGTTACCTGAACTACGACAAGGTCGAAATCCTGGGCACCCAGACCGAGATTCCGGTTCTGGTGCTGCCCAAGGGTAAGCGCATCGAATTCGTGCAGGCCTCGGCCGACGTGGTGCACACCTGGTGGGTGCCGGAATTCCTGTTCAAGCGCGACGTGATGCCGCACCCCAAGGAGAACAATTCGATCAACGTCTTCCAGGTCGAGGAGATCACCCGGACCGGAGCGTTCGTCGGGCACTGCGCCGAGTTCTGCGGCACCTACCACTCGATGATGAACTTCGAGGTTCGAGTCGTGGAGCCCAACGACTTCGTTGCGTTCATGCAGCAGCGGATTGCCGGTAAGACCAACGCGGAGGCGTTGCAGGCGATCAACCAGGCGCCGCTGGCGACGAAGACCGAACCTTTCGACACCCGTCGCGGCGAACTGGCCCCGAGCCCGAGAGGTTAGGACAAAAGCATGCATATCGAAGCCAGGCTGTTTGAGTTCATCGCCGCCTTCTTTGCGCTGTGCTCCGTCCTCTACGGCGTACTGACCGGGCTGTTCGCCACCGGTGGCACCGAGTGGGCCGGCGAAACCGGTCTGGTCCTGACCACCGGCTTGGCACTGCTCACCGCCACCTTCTTCCGGTTCGTGGCGCGCCGGCTCGACACCCGTCCCGAGGACTATGAAGGTGCCGAGATCAGCGACGGCGCAGGGGAACTGGGGTTCTTCAGCCCGCACAGCTGGTGGCCGATCCTGGTGGCTCTGTCCGGATCGGTGGCGGCCGTTGGCATCGCGTTGTGGCTGCCGTGGCTGATTGTGGCCGGTGTGGTGTTCATCATGGCGTCGGTCGCCGGGTTGGTCTTCGAGTACTACCTTGGGCCCGAGAAACACTGATCGCAGTCCGAAGGTCACATCTGGGCATCAGTTGATCGACGCCCAGTCTGGCTGAGGGTCGCTGTCCGGGTCGGTTCGATAGGGTTTCCGGGGCACCATGACAATTCACCGAGTGCGCGGGCACGGATGCAGCCGCGGATCGCTGCGCGCTGGTGAGGCAGCTGGACAGGATAAGCAGACATGAGCGGGCCGAATCCGCCGGGACGGGAACCTGAGGAACCCGACGCTGCCAACGAGCCCGCGGATCTGGAACCCATTGACCACGGGCTGGATGGTGCCGGAGAACTGGCGCCGTTGGACGATCCCGGTCAGCCACTGGACGCCTCTGATCACGGGACGGAGACCGACGCATATTCACGGGCCTACTCCGCGCCCGAGTCGGAATTTTTCACCAGCAGCCCGTATGTGCCGGCCGATCTGGCCCTGTACGACTACGACAGCTATGACGACTTCGAGCGCGACGACGACCGATCACCGCGCTGGCCGTGGGTGGTGGGCGTCGCCGCAATCGTGGCCGCGATTGCGTTGGTGGTGTCGGTATCGCTCCTGGTGACGCGCACCGATACCAATCAACTCGCCAATCCCGCGACGACGACGTCCTCGGCACCGCCGGTGCAGGACCAGATCACCACGACCCGGCCGCCGCCACGGACGTCCGAGCCGCCGCCGCCGCCGTCGGAGCCCCCGCCCCCGACCGGAAGAAGGTGGCAT
>NZ_LZLQ01000052.1 GCF_001673315.1 Mycobacterium asiaticum
CGGTGTCAGCGCTGTTTGACGCGGCGCGGGGATTGCAGGCCACCGCTCCGGAACTTCTCGACGCCCTCCACCAGGCCGTCGAGCCGATGCAGACCTTTGCCGAGACTCGGGAACAGTTGACGTCCTTGCTCTCGGCCGCCGATTACACCGTCGGCACCACACACCAATCATTCAACAACCACATCGATCAGCTGATCAGGATCAGCACCGAACTCACACCCGTCGTGGGCGTGCTTGCGATCAAGTCGAACAATTTCGTCCCTGCTGTCACCAAGCTGGACAATCTGGCCAGCAAGTTCATGGAGGAAGTGTGGGTGCCGGAACTCGGCGTCGGGCACATGCGCGCCCGAATTTCATTCACCCAAACTTTCGCCTACAGCCGCGCCGACTGCCCGCGCTACGGCGAACTCAAGGGACCCAGCTGTTACAACGCACCGCTGGTCCCCAACAAGCCCGCCCTGCCCGATGTGCTGCTGCCCCAGAATTATCAGCCACCCAAGGATTTAGCGCCTCCGCCGGGAACTGTCGTCGGCCCGGACGGCAATCTGGTGGTCGTGGGCCCGCCCGCCATCAACCCCTACCCTGGCCTGACCGACGCCAATCCTCCGCTGCCACCGTTTATTTCGCCCTCTCCCCCGATACGCACAGGCGCCAACCCGGACGATCCGGACCCCTCTCCGCCGGCGCACGGCCCAGTACCGCCACCCCCGTTGCTGGGTCCGCCCGCAGCGGGATCGGTCCCCACGCCATCGTCATTCGGAGGCAACGTGGGACCCGTTGGCAGTCAGTATGAACGGAACCTGCTGAGTGTCATCAGCGGTCGGCCCGCGACGGCAGCCACCGAAATACTGCTGGGACCGGTTGCCCGGGGGACGACGGTTTCGCTGGTCCCCTCCTCCGGAGGCTCCCGATGAAGTTTCGAGGACCTCTGATCGGTCTGTCCCTGTTCATGATTGTGGCCCTGTCGTTGACGTGGCTGGTCTATGTCAGCTTGCGGCGCGACGTGGCCGGGAGGACGGCCCCATATACGGCGATCTTCACCGACGTCTACGGGCTGCGGGAGGGCGATGACGTCCGGGTGGCCGGGGTGCGGGTAGGCCGGGTCGAAAAGGTGGAACTGGACGGCCACCTCGCGAAAGTATCCTTCGTACTCCAACAGGAGCAGCGCGTCTTTGGCAACACGGTCGCGTCGGTGACCTATCAGAACATCGTCGGGCAGCGTTATCTCGGTTTGTCACTGGGACATGAGGGCGGCACCGCTCAGCTCCCGGCCGGCAGCACCATCCCGCTGGAACGCACCGAACCGTCCTTCGATGTCACTGCGCTGCTCAACGGGTACGAACCGTTGTTCAGTCTGCTGAATCCGCGTGACGCCGACAACCTCACCAAGGGCGTCCTGGAATCGCTGCAGGGCGACACCTCGTCGCTGGCCACCCTGATCAGCCAGACATCGCTGCTCACCGAAACTTTTGCCGGACGAGATCAGGCTTTGGGCAACGTAATCACCAACCTGAACAAGGTGGTGGTCAATCTCGCCGCACAAAACGAGGATCTCGACGGTGTCCTCACTCAGACCCGCGATGTCGTCGCCGTCCTCAACCAACGACGTCCGGACCTGGTGTCCTCGGTAGGCACCATGTCGCGGATGATGACCCACCTCGCGTCCGCAGCGCACGAGGACTATCCGGCACTGCGCGAGTTCATCGATCGCCGACCGGGCGTCACCCGCCACCTCCTCGACGTCGAACCTCAGGTGGCGTTCTTCGGAGACAACGTTCCACTATTGCTCAAAGGCCTTGTCCGCGTGGGTAACCAAGGCGCATATGGTAACGCGTACGCGTGTGACGTGAACATATTCGGATTCTTCCCCGGCCTCAACGACGTCGTGCCGATCATCGTGAACGCCGCAACGCCCGGGAATAAGGCTATGCACACCCCGAGGTGCAGGAATGTAGGTGGTGGGTGATGAGGCTGGCCGAATCCTCGACGTTGCGCCGATCCAAGCGTCGTCCGCTGGAGAGTTACAACAAGGCGTGGCTTGGGTTCACCGCCTGCGCCGTGGTCGCGGTGCTGATCGGGGTCATGCTGTCGGTGCATGCGATCGGCGCCGGATACCGGCATTACACCGCCGAGTTCCTGCAGGCCGCGTCGCTGCGGCCCGGGAATCCAATTACCGTCGCCGGCATACCTGTTGGTGAAGTCACGAGCATGAAGTTGGATGGCGATCACGTCGAAGCCGGCTTGAAGATCCGCGACAACGTAAAGCTGGGAAAGGATTCGAAGGCCTCCATCAAGGTCACCACCATTCTGGGCTCGCGATACCTCGCTCTGGAACCCAACGGCTCCGGGTCCTTGGCCCACGGCACATTCGACCTGGCCCACACCGAGGTGCCCTACGATCTGCAGGCCGCATTGCAGGACGCCACAACCACTTTCGAGCAGGTCGACTCGGACAGATTCGCAGAGTCGCTGGCCGTGCTCGGCAAACAACTCGAGAAACTGCCGCCCGTGGTGCCGCAGGCGATGTCGAACATCGACTCGCTGTCGTCGATCATCGCGCAACGCCGCACTCAACTCGGCGAACTGCTCAGAAGCACACAGCAAGTCACCAACACGCTTCGGCGGCAACAGGCCAGCATCGGCAATGTGGTCAATCAGGCGCAGCAGCTACTGGGTGAGTTCGCCGCCCGGCGCGCCGTGTTCCACGCCATGATGCGATCCCTGACCAGCTTTGTCGACACCATGAACCAAGTCGTCGTCGATGACCGAACCGGCGTCGAGGCACTGTTGAAAGACATGCGGGAGTTCACCGACATGGTGGCCAAGCATGACGATCTGTTGGGCAACCTGCTGCAGGTCACTCCGGTATTCGTACGCGAAGCCACCAACCTCACCGGTGATGCCAACGCGGTGAGCTTCAACCTGCCCAGCTCTCTGCTGATCGACTCATGGATGTGCGCGATCAGTGGACGAGCTGAGCAGTTCGGCATGATCCCGTATTACAAGGACTGCAAATGAGACGCCGGGTCATCGCACTCGTTGCTGTTGCGGCAGCGGTCATCGCGGTTGTCGGCGTCGGGCGGTGGTATGTGACCGGCAAGCGGGACCCGATCACCGTGACAGCTCAATTCGACAGTGCCTCAGGGCTATACGAGGGCAACGTCGTAGCTGTCCTGGGCATGCCGGTCGGGCGGATTACCAAGATCAATCCAAAAGGGCGTTACGTCGAAGTCGAATTCACCGTCGACCCAGACGTCAAGGTCCCGGCGAACGTACAGGCTGTCACCGTCTCTACGTCGATCCTCACCGACCGGCAGATCGAGCTCACGCCGCCCTACCGTGGTGGACCAACCTTGGAAAACCACGACACCATCGGCTTGACCCGTACCAAGACGCCGGTCGAGTTCAGCCGGGTCTTGGCCGTTTTGGACCGGGTGACCAAATCTCTCGAGGGCGACGGGCACGGGGGCGGACCCGTCGCCGACGTGCTCAACGGCGGCGCGGAAGTGGTGAACGGCAACGGAACAAAGATCAAAGAAGCACTCGACGAGTTGTCCAAAGCGCTTCGGCTGAGCAGCGACGGCGGGGCTCAAACCCGCGCCCAGATCACCACAATCATCAAGAACATCAGTTCGCTGTTCGAGGCCGCCGCCAACAACGACGGCAAGCTGCGCGAGTTCGCCTCCACCATCCACCGGGTCAGTCAGATCCTCGCCGCCGAGGACATTGGCAGCGGCAGCACCGGCAGGAAACTCGACCAACTGGTCCAACGCGCGGGTGACCTTCTGGACGCGAACCGCGACACCATTCGGCAAGCCTTGCTCAACGGCAACACAGTAGCCAGGACACTGGTCGACCATCGGCGCGAACTTGCTGAAACCCTGGACGTGGCTCCCCTATTGGCTGATAACGCTTACAACATGGTCGACCGGGAGAACGGCGCCGTGCGGGCACACTTCCTGACAGACCGAATGATCTTCGATAGCCAGCTGACCAAGGAGATCTGCAACCTGATGGGGCTTCGGCAGTTGGGTTGCAGCACGGGGACCGTGCAGGACTTCGGCCCGGACGTCGGATTGACCTACGTGCTCGACGGCTTGGCAGCGATGGGCCAGAAATAATGCGCGTCCGATTCAGCACCCTGACTGCCATCGCTGCGGTGGCCCTCGTCAGCGCCGGGTGTGCCACCAACGGCCTTGCCAGCCTTCCCCTTCCGGCACCCGGACTGGGATCGGGCGGCTATGTTCTGACGGCGGTGTTCACCAACGCGCTCAACCTCCCGATGAACGCCAAGGTCAAACTCGCGGGCGCTGACGTCGGCCAGGTGGAGTCCATGGTCGCCCGCAACTACACCGCGATCACCACCCTCCGCATCCGAGCTGGTGTCCTGCTCCCGCGCGGAAGTTCGGCCGAACTACGCACGGCCACACCGCTTGGCGACGTGTTCGTGTCCGTTCGGCCACCGGCCGAGACGTCGCCGGATACTCCCTTGCTGAGAAATGGCGACACCATCGGTTTGGAATCGACCGCGGCTGCCGCAACGGTCGAGTCGGTGCTGAGCTCGGCCGCCATCCTGGTGAACGGCGGTGCGGTGCGCAACTTCACCAATATCATCAACGGTTTCGGCAAGGCTACCGGCGACCAAGGGCACGCCTTCGGGGACCTGATCCGCAAATCCAACCACCTGCTCGGCACGATGGACGCGCGTTCCGGGCAGATCTCCGACGCGTTGACCGAATTGTCGCGACTCAGCTCGGAACTCGACGCAAAAAACCAGCAACTGAGTGATCTGATGGCGGCCGCCAACCCCGCGATGACCGCGCTATCCGACAACACCAATCAGTTGTCCAACCTGGTAATGCAGGTTGGTGACACCAGCCGGGTGCTGTCGAGGTTCCCATCCTTGAGTGGAACCGACACCAGCGGCAGGAGCGTTATTCGCGACTTGAACACCGTGGCCGGCGCCGCCAACGATGTTGCGGTAAGTCCCGACACCAGCTGGGTACCGCTCAACCGGATGATGCCCCCGTTGATCAAATCGACTGCAGGCAACGCGATCTCCGTGCACGTGGGCGTTGACCAGCTGGTTCTGGGATCGATTCCGGACATCGGCTTTCCCGGTGACCGAGGCCTGCACGGACCGACCAGGTTCACCTGGAACCAACTGATCGGGTCGCTGAAGTACACGCTGTGGCGCCTGCAGGAGCGCATTGTCGGGCGCGGACCCGATTCGCCCCAGGTTCCGGTGATCCCTGATCCGAACGTCCCAGGCGGAATCCTCGTCGCCCCCGGGCCGGTGCCCGGCGGGACACCCCCAGCGGAAATGCCCGGCCCGCTGACACCGGGGCCTCCGCCGTGATCGATTCGGTTGCGACACAAGTCGTCCGCACAGTGCGAGCCGCGCACCGACGTCAGGTCTGGCTGTCAGTGGGCGGGCTGGTACTTACCCTGGTGATCGCCACCGCCTACCTGCTCGTCGGCGCGCTGCGGGTGAGACCATTCGAATCGTCCTACCGGGTGACCCTGCAATTGGCCGAGTCCGGTGGGCTGCTGCCCAACCAGGATGTCGCGCTGCGCGGCGTGCGGATCGGACGCGTCGAGTCGCTGCAAATCACCGACCGCGGCGTGAACGCCGTTGCCAGCATTACGTCCAAGGTCCGGATCCCGACGAACAGTGTGGCTCACGTCTCGGCGCTGTCGCCTGCCGGTGAGCAGTACATCAATTTCGAGGCCGAATCCGACGCCGGGCCTTACTTACACGACGGCAGCGTCATCGGGCTTGATCGCACGGGTGTCCCGGTCAGTCTGGCGCAACTACTGGGCGACGCCGACGGGATGCTGGCACAGGTTGATCCCCGCAAGGTCGAGTTGATCAAGCAGGAACTCAGCCTAACCAAGGAGGGGCCCAACAAATTGGCCGCCATCGTCGACGGTGGCACCATGTTGCTTTCCACGCTCGATTCGGTGCTGCCCGAAACCACCAGCATTCTGCGAACCAGTCGCGTCGTGCTGACGCTGGCGGCCGACAAGAACGCCGGACTGGCCGCTACCACCGCCGATCTCAATCGCACCTTGCTCGGGGTGGCCAGGATGCAGGCCGGTTATCGCCGATTGACAGCGCAGACACCACAAGCGCTTTCGGCAATCGACAATCTGTTCACCGACAATTCCGAGACCATGGTGCAGCTGTTGGGCAGCTTGGCTACCGCCTCCCAGCTCCTTTACCTCAGAGTGCCGGCGCTCAATGCACTCTTTCCGGACTATCGGGGTTCGGCGCTGGACGCGGTTGCCAGCGCCTTTCACGATCACGGCGTCTTCGCGACAGCCGAACTCTATCCCCGTTACGCCTGCGACTACGGAACACCGACGCATTCACCCTCCGCCGCAGACTATTACGAACCGTTCATCTACACCTACTGCCGCGACGACGACCCAGGGGTGGGAATCCGGGCCGCCAAGAACGCGCCACGGCCTGCCGGGGACGACACCGCAGGCCCGCCGCCCGGAGCCGACCTGGGACGGCGGACGGATCCAACGCCCAAGGGCCGCTTCACTATTCCCACGCCCTATGGCGGCCCGCCGCTACCCATCGAACCACCACACTAAGTCCGACACTCGCTCAAGGAGATGATTGTGGTCGCAACCACCGAGCAGGACCTCGACACCGAAACCCCCGATGTCGCAGTCGAAGACACCACGGCTGCCGATGATCAGGACATCGAAGCGACCGAAGCCGCCGAAGACACCCCAGACCTCGAAGACACCCAAGACGCAGAAGACGCAGAAGACACCCAAGACACCGAAGACACCGAAGACACCGAAGACGGGCCGCTGCTGGGCAAGCGCGAGCAGGCAAAGCGGCACAAGCGACCCTGGCGGCGATACCTGCGCCGTAGCATACTTCCCCTGTTACTGGCTGCCTCGCTTGCTGTTTCGGGATTCTTCGGCTGGAAATTATGGCAACAGCATCAGGTTCAAGTGGCCGGTCAGCAGGCTCAACAAGCCGCCGTCAAGTACGCGCAGGTGCTGACAAGTATCGACTCGAACAACGTCGACGAAAACTTCCGGCAGGTGCTCGACGGCGCCACCGGGGAGTTCAAAGACATGTACACCCAATCCAGCGTGCAGCTCCGACAGCTGCTGATCGACAACAAAGCCACCGCGCACGGCGTGGTGGTCGACTCCGCTGTCGCCTCGGAAACCACGAATAAGGTTGTGGTGCTGGTCTTCATCGACCAGACCGTGGCCAACATGGCGGTGCCAGATCCGCGCATTGATCGCAGCAGAATCAAGATGACCATGGAGAAAGTCGACGGCCGCTGGCGCGCCAGTAAAGTCCAACTACTTTGAGCGAGCCAGCGATGATCACACGACTATTCCCCACCGCATTGCTGGTTGCCGCAACAGTGATCAGCGCGACGGCAGGTGCAGCGACGGCACACGCCTCTGCCGAATCATTCTGCGGCGAACTCGGCGGTGGTTGGGACGGCCAGTACTGCCACACCGCGGTGACCTCTGAACGCAACGCCGTGCGCGACATCAAAGTCGCCGTGCCCGCGGATCTGATAGACAACCCCACCACGGGCCCGGTCATCCGCGACTATCTGCGCACCCTGGTGGGCAATTGGCGAAACGCCAACGCGCACATGGCCGCCGACAGCTACGGCGAGGAGAACTACCAGGTCTTCCAGCACGGCAACCTGCTGAGTGCGGTCTTCCACGAGGACTACCACGCCGACGGACCCAAACCGAACAACGCCTACCGCACGTTCACATTCGATATGGCCGGCGGCCGACGGGTCCAACTGGGAGACCTGACCAACGGCAATCCCCTGACCGTCATCCCACCGCAGGCGCAGCCGTTCATCGAAGGTGCGCTCAACCAGGCCGCCCCGCCGCACGACCCGGGCACCTATCCCTTCGTGGTGGACCGCTGGACTCCGGACAAGGTCTATTCCGGCGCCTACCGGGCATGGGCGATAGCCCCCGATGAGCTGATCCTTTATATGCCCGACTATCCCGTCGGCCACGACGAGCCGGTGAATTTCTCGCCGGGCCTTCCCCAGTGGTTCATGGACGGCGGCACGGTAGAAGCGCACATCCCGCTGTCCGCGTTGAGTTCGGTGCTGCGAGTTTAGGACGCGTTGGCGTTGCCTGCGCGCCACTGCTCCCAGGGGATGTTCCAGTCGCCGAGACCGTCGGTGCCCGGCAGGATGCTGCCCACCGTGTTGACGATTTCAACGATGTCACCGCGTTTTGTGTGGTCGTAGAACCACACGGCGTTGCTCGGGCTCACGTTCAGACAGCCATGGCTCGTGTTGGAGTGACCTTGGGCGCCTACCGACCATGGGGCAGAGTGCACGAAGATGCCGCTGTAGGAGATTTGCGTGGCCCAATCCACGTCGGTGCGATACCCGTTCGGCGAATTGACCGGCACGCCATAGGTGGAAGAGTCCATGATGATGTGCTTGAACCGCGCGCCCACGGTGTAAATCCCGTTGTTGGTCGGCGTGCTGTCCTTGCCCATCGACGTCGGCATGGTTTTGACGATCTCGCCGTTGATTCGGACGGTGATGATCTTGGTGTTGTCGTCGACGGTCGCGACGAACTCGTCACCGACGGTGAAGTGTGTGTTGACGTTGTCCTCGCCGAACATCCCTTCGCCCAGATCAACGCCGTAAGTATTGACCGCCACGTCGATGTTGGTCCCTGGCTTCCAGTAATGCTCTGGGCGCCAACGGACTTCGCGCCGGTTGAGCCAGTAGAACGCGCCCTCCACCGGAGGGTTGGTGGTGATCTTGATGGCCTTCTCGGCGGCGACGCGGTCGGCGATGTTCTCGTCGAAGCGGATAGCGACCGGTTGCCCGATGCCCACCACCTCACCATCGCTCGGTACTACATACGGCATCGTCAAGTGCGCGGGCGAACTGGTCTGGAAGGTCATCTGGCGAGTAGCCGCACCACCCAACCCCGTCGCCTTGGCGGTCAGGGTGTAGCGCCGGTTGTAGCCGAGTTGTTCGGTGGTCTGCCAGTGCAAGCCATCGGGGCTGAGTTGACCCGCAATCTGCCTGCCGTTGTCGTTGACAATTGCAACAGATGCCAGCACGCCGTCGGCGACAGTCACTGTCACGGGAGCATCCACGGTGACACCGACTGCACCGTCTGCGACAGATGCGGTCAGCTTCGGGACCAGCAGGTCGGCGAAAGGCGTGCCCTTGTTCTCAATCACTTTGGCAGCAACGGGCGTGCTCCCTCCGCTGCTGCAGGCAACACCGCACACAGCAGCTAGGAGCATGACCAAAGCCAGCCATGATCGACGTCTGCGCAAAGGCGCCATCAAGTGACCTTCCAAATTCTGTTCTCTTAGTTCGGTCACCGCTGACCTGGATTGTTACCTGCATTGTAGTGTCTCACCGCGGCTCGGCGCGGCAAGCCGGATCAAATGGCCTCGGCCGCGTCCGCCGAGTTGGTGTAGCTCACTTTGAGGGATTTCCCTCCGCGACGCAATGCCTGTTATTGTCGGTAGCCGGTTCTGGCCGAGATGCGCCGTTAGCTCAGTTGGTAGAGCAGCTGACTCTTAATCAGCGGGTCCGGGGTTCGAAACCCTGACGGCGCACTTCATCTCTCTCGTAATCCCGTTCGTGAGCGCGAACCCGACGGATCCGACGCCGGTCTTGCAGTACTCACGCTGGCGGAGGCTGCTTTACCCGCTCCCCGCCCGGAGTCATCACCCACCTAATCCCCTGGACGAGCACCCGCCCTGCCATCCGCGTGACCGTCGCCTCCACCACCGGCGCATACGGCAGCCACAACGGTCGACGCGCCCACGCTGGCAGCATCGCCACCGCAGTCGCGGCCAGTACGCCGTAGACGGGTTTGGCCGGCAGCGCCAGTGGCGGTGTCAACAGCAGAAATTTTGCCGCATCACGCGCGGCCGCCGTGCCTTGCAGTTCGGGCCTATAGGCCTTGATCCGGTCCCGAAGTTCCCGTTCGGTCCGCGGTGGATCCGGCACGCCGAGTGCCGTTGCGACCACTGCCATGTCGGCCACATAGCCGTCCCGGCCCGCCTGGTCCAGCGGGTCGGCACCGTACCTCTGATGGGCGAGCAAGAAACTGTCCACCTCGGCGATGTGAACCCATTCCAGTAGGTGCGGATCCGACGCGTGATACGGCCGCCCGTCCGCAGCGACCCCCTTCACGTAGGTGTGGATACGCCGAACCTGGTCGACTGCCCGTTGGGCATCCTCGGCACAGCCGAAGGTGGTGGTCGCCAAAAATGTGCTGGTGCGCTGGAGGCGTCCCCACGGGTCACCCTTGTAGTCCGAGTGCTCAGCGACCCCGGCCATGGCCAGCGGATGCAGGGACTGCAACAGCAGTGCCCGCAGCCCACCCACGAACATCGACGCATCGGCGTGTACCCGGCGGATCGGACGGTCTTCGTCGAACCACCTATCGCCCGGGGTGCGGTGGATGCGGTCTCGATTCGCCGGTCCGTCAGGTCCGGCCACCATGGCGAACAGCCTGCTTCCGAGGTCGCGCCGAACCGCGCTGACTGCTGACGGCATAGTCACACCCCCACGTTACGAGGGCGATGATTGCTCCGGCGCCATTCGGCGAATAGGCGCTGGTCTGGTCCTTGCGCCGCTGCTCACGCGGGCGGATTACCGACTGGGCGGCCTCGACACGACCGCACGCCTGGCCGCGCGATGGCAAAACCTATCGTCTTGACAGAGGCCCCAGGTAATTTCAAGGCACACCACGCCCGTTCGAAGGAGCTGTGATGGGGTTCATCCAGCCGAATCTGCCTGTCGTCGACGTTCCCGAGTGGAGCAAGCGTCCGCGCGCTGAACGGGTGGTGCCGATGATGCGTCACATCGCCGAGAACGGATTCGGCACACCGCTAGTGATGCACGTGATTTATGGCGTGAAGATCGTGCTCTACATCCTGGGCGTCTGGGTGTGCGCGTGGTCCACCGCGGGCATCGAAGGCTTTACCGACGTCGCCAGGTGGTGGACCGAGCCGATCGTGTTCCAGAAGGCCGTGCTCTTCACCATGCTGTTCGAGGTCGTCGGCCTCGGGTGCTGCTTCGGGCCGCTGGCCGGCCGTTATTTCCCGCCGATCGGGTCGATTCTGTACTGGCTGCGTCCCGGAACCATCCGGCTGCCGCCCTGGCCGCGCCGAGTCCCGCTGACCAAGGGCCACAACCGCTCTTCGTTCGACGCGTTCCTGTACGGCGCATTACTGGTGTTACTCGCTTTGGCTTTGGTGTCCGACGGGACGGGACCGATTCCGGCACTGAACACCGCGATCGGGGTTTTGCCGCGCTGGCAGACCCTCGCGATTCTGCTGACGTTGGCAGTACTGAGCCTGCGCGACAAAGTGATTTTCCTGGCTGCGCGCGGCGAGGTGTATGCGCCGTTGGCGATCGCTTTCCTGTTCGCCGGGGCCGACATTGTGGTGGCGGCCAAGCTGGTGTGCGTCGTGATCTGGATGGGTGCCGCGACATCGAAGCTGACCCGCCATTTTCCGTTCGTGATCTCCACCATGCTGGCGAACAATCCCTTCATCCCGTCGGGATTTCTCAAGACGTCGCTGTTCAAGCGATACCCGGACGATTTGCGGCCCGGAGCTTGGTCGGGATTCATCGCCCACTTCTCCACTGCCATCGAAGGGCTGGTGCCACTGGCGCTGCTCTTCTCGCACGGCGGCTGGCCGACGACCATTGCCGCGTTTGTGATGATCGTGTTCCACCTGAACATACTGCTGGCCTTCCCGATGGGAGTGCCCCTGGAGTGGAACGTGTTCATGATCTTCAGCGTGCTGTGGTTGTTCGTCGCGCACGCTCCGTTAGGGCTGGGCAGCGTCACTGACGCCGTGGCGGTCGGCGTGCTGTTCGCGGTCATCGCCGGAACCGTCATCTTCGGAAACCTGTTCCCGCGCAAGGTTTCCTTCCTGCCCGGCATGCGGTACTACGCCGGCAACTGGGACACCACACTGTGGTGTGTGAAACCGTCGGCCGACGAGAAGATCCGTCTCGGTGCCCGCGCGCTGGGGCCGATGCAGCACTTGCAGCTCGAGCGGCTGTACAAGAGCAAAGAGGCCACTCTGGTCCCGCTTCATCTGGCCTATGCGTTCCGGGGGATGAACACGCACGGACGCGCGCTGTTCACTCTGGCGCACCGAGTGATGGCCGGCTACGACGAGGACGAGTACAACCTGTGCGAGGGTGAGATGGTGTGCGCGATGGCGGTCGGGTGGAACTTCGGCGACGGCCACATGCACAACGAATGCCTGATCGAGGCCTTGCAGGAGCGGTGTGGATTCGAGCCCGGTGAGGTGCGGGTGGTCATCCTCGACGCGCAGCCCATCCATGTTCAGCGACAGGAATACCGGTTGGTCGACGCGGCGACGGGTGAGTTCGAGCGTGGCTATATCGATGTCGAGGACATGGTCACCACCCAACCCTGGCGAGACGATCTCCCGGTGCACATCGCCAGCGCCACACCCCGACGCAGAGACCAGCCCGCATGACAACAGTCAGTCTCCGAGCGTGAAGCTGGCTTCACGTTCGACGCCGAGCGTGAAGCTGGCTTCACGTTCGCGGCAGAAATTGAAGCTGGCTTCACGTTCGCGGGCGAACGCGTCAGCGCTTCCTGATCCGGTAGATCACCACGACGACGGCGGCTACCCCCACCCCGGTCAACGACACCGTGACGATCGGCTTGTTCAGAAACTCGATCACCTTGGCCTTGACGTCGTCGGCCAGGCGGCGCGGATTGGCCCGCTCAGCAAGCGAGTCGACGGTGGCCGCCAACTGGTCGCGGGCTTGGTCGATCTCCTGCTTGATGGTGTCGGGATCGCGGTCCGCCACGTGTCTGTCCTCCAAGTCAGGCTGGTGCACTGACGAACTACCCTAGATCAGCCGGTGCGGGTCCCTACGCTCCGGTGAACAGAAAGGACTCTCCACTTGAGCGAGACCAGCCGGTTGGCCCCCGGAGACAAGGCCCCCGCATTCAGCCTGCCTGACGCCGATGGCAACGACGTGTCGCTTTCGAGCTACCAGGGACGTCGCGTCGTCGTCTACTTCTACCCCGCTGCGTCCACACCCGGCTGCACCAAGCAGGCTTGCGCCTTCCGCGACAGCCTGGCCGAACTCAACGACGCCGGGATCGACGTCGTCGGCATCTCTCCAGACAAGCCGGAGAAGTTGGCGAAATTCCGCGACGCCGAAGGGTTGACGTTCCCACTGCTGTCCGATCCCGAGCGCAAAGTCCTGACGGCTTACGGCGCTTACGGCCAGAAGCAGATGTACGGCAAGACGGTTACCGGGGTGATCCGGTCGACTTTCGTGGTCGATGAGAAAGGCAAGATCGCGGCCGCGAACTACAACGTCAAGGCTGCCAGCACCGCTTCCAGTATCCAGAAGATCATCAAGCACTCTGCTTAGGTTCGCCTCCGCCGGTGAACTGGTCGACCAGCAGTTGGACACGTTCGGAGTGGTAGTCAGGGCGCAGTCGTCCGGTACGGGTGAGGACAACCAGACCGTGCAGCGCGGCCCAGAACACTTCGGTGAGAGTGTCGGCCTGCTGTTCGTCCGTGACTGAACCTACCGCTTGCCGCAACTCGGCGAACGCTTTCACCAGCTCGGGCGGTGTGCTCTCGGCCGCGAAGCGCAGCGTGGTTGCGCGAGTGAACATCGCGTCGTAAACCGCAGGGTTGTCGCGAGCAAAATTCAAGTAGGCGTTGGCAATTCGGCTCAGGACATCGCCGGTGGTGGTGGCGCCGGACCCAGCGGCAGCACACACCTCGGCGAGCTCGGCGAAACCCTCAATTGCAACCGCCTCAGCGATTTGTTCCATGCCGGCGAAGTGCTTGTACAGCACCGGTTGGCTGTACTCGATCTCGGTGGACAACCGACGTGTCGTGACGGCATCCCATCCCTCGGCCTCGGCTATCCGACGGGCGGTGCCGACGATCAGCCGTCGACGCGCGTCTCGCTCCCGTTCGCGCCGATCCTGAATGGGCATGGTTGCGATAGTAGCACTGCTCTAAACACTAGCGCTGCTATTGACTCCGCCGGTGGCGAGGGTTAGCATTGCTAGCAATTGCTGTTGAAGGGAGGCCAATATGGTCCTCGACCCTGTCCGTCTCGCCGCACTGATCGCGGTGCTGAGCAATGCCGTGGTCTACGGCACCGACGTGTTTTGCGCGATCGTGCTGCGACCCGCCCTGGCGCTGATCGACGACGGCGCGTTGGTTGCGGTGACCGGAAGCGTTCATCGCTACGGCGGCCGGCGCATGCCCGCGCCTGGGGTACTCGGGCTTCTGGCTGCCGGCCTGAGCGCGGTCCTGGCTGCGGTCACCGCGCGTTGGACTCCGGCGATCGCGGCGGGCGCCGCGGTGCTCCTGCTGTCGATCTGGTTGGTGTTGTATACGCGGGTGAGCGCACCGATCAATCGGCGACTGACCGTCGCTGCCGTCGCCGGACAGCCATTGGCGAACGGCCGTGTGCTGCAGGCAAAGTGGGACCAAGTCATCGGCGCCCGCGCCGTGCTTCAAGGTTTGGCACTGCTTGCCTTGTGCCTGGTCCTGATGACTTAAAGGCGCCCAAGTCGTTCTCGCCGATCCACTAGCGGACCCAGGAGTCTACGCATGACCGCCACGACAATCGCCTACGCGCTCACCGGACTCATTGGCGCGGGCATCATCGTCATAGGTGCACGGTTCATCGTCGCGCCGCGGATCGCGGCCGCCGGATACGGTGTGCAACCAGATCTCAGCCAACCTTTCGCCGCCGCCTATCCGAGCGCCAAAGGCATTCGTGACATTGCATCCGGGCTTTTCCTGTTCATTCTCTTGGCCGCGGGTGCCACGCACCTACTCGGTTGGGTGATACTGGCCGCCACGATCGTCCCGCTCGCCGACGCGCTCATCGTGCTTGGCAACGGCGGCACTAAGTCGATCGCGCTGGGAGTCCATGGCATCACGGCCGTTGTCATGCTCATTACTTCCGCGCTGCTGCTCATCCCCTAGGGCTTCCCTCAATCGGGTTTGGCGTCATCTTGTTCGCAGAGGATCTTGTTGGGGTGGTGGTATCGGTTGATGCGGCGTTGGCCGCGGTCGAGGTGGGCTGGTGGGACCCATTCGATGTCGCCTGTGGCGGTTGTTCTTGTGGTCCAGCCCTTTTCCGCTAGCGGGTGGTGGCCACCGCAGGCAAAGGTGAGTTGACTGATGTCGGTGTCACTGGATTGCGCGTAGGGCAGCACGTGGTGCACCTCGCAGTAGTACCCTTTGACCGAGCAGCCGGGAAAGCTGCATCCGCGGGCCCTGGCGTACAACACAAGTCGCTGTGCGGGGCTGGCCAGACGTTTGGTGTGATACAGGGCCAACGGTGTGCCCTGATCGAAAATGGCGAGGTAGTGGTTGGCATGGCGGGCCAGCCGGATCACATCGCTGATGGGCAAACGGGTGCCGCCACCGGTCAGCGCGCATCCCGCAGCTGCTTGCAACTCTTTGAGGGTGGTCGTCACGACAATCGAAGTCGGTAGCCCGTTGTGCTGACCCAACTGCCCGGACATCAATAGCGCCCGGCCGGCGGTCAGCAGCGCGTCGTGGAAACGCTGGGCCTTGGACCGCCGATCGTGACGTGCGGCCTCTTCGCAGGGTTGTTGGTCGATGGCGGGGTTCTCGTCGTCGCGGTTGCACTGGCCGGGAGCGCCCAGCTTGGCTTCGATGGCTTCGAGCACCGCCCGCAATTCGGGGTCGACGTACCCGCTGACCGGTGACATGAGATCGGTCTGTTGCCGGCCAAGCGTGATGCCGCGTTTGCGTGCGCGGGCCTGCTGGTCGTCGTCCGGAGCGTCGCCGTCCTGGTCGATCATGTCGTAGAGCGCGCGCGCATCCTCGCGCAGTTCATCGGGGCGCAGCTCTACGGCCAGTGTGGCCAGCTGCTTCTCGGCCTCTTCACGGATATCCGGTGCCACGCTGGCGGGTAGCTTCTTGAAAAAGGTGCGGATCACTTTGATGTGTTCCTCCCCGATGCCGGCCTTGCGGCGGGCGGCGGCGGTGGCTGCCAACACCGGGGGCAGGGGTTCTCCGGTCAACGCCCAGCGCGGCCCGAGTTCGGCAGCATCGTGGATGCGGCGGGTGGACTCAGCGGGAGTGATGTGGAGGCGGTCGGCGATCACGGTGTGTAACCGCCCACCAAGTTCGGTGTCGCTACACCGGGCTTTGAGGTGGTTGATCAACTCCGGCTCGGCTACCCGTGCCTGGCGCGCGATCAGTTCACCGGTTTCCAGCAGGGCCATCCACTCTGGCGCGGTCAACGCGTCAAAACTCAACTCACACCAGCGTTTCGCATAGCTACGCAGCCCGTCGACCACCTCGATGATCTCCTCACGGCTGCTGCAACTCATTCCCGAATTCTAGGGCAGGGGTCTGACACGTACCGGCCAGAAGGCCAGCAGCACAGGATCTTTCACTCACCGAAACGATTCGACGAGCTACGGGCAAGATTCGCCAGCAATAGCGCTTCAGCCACCGCGGCGCGTTCCAGCACGCCCAGGTCCAGGCTCTCGTTAATGCTGTGTGCCTGAGTGCCGGGATCCTCTACCCCGGTGACCAGAATTTTGGCCTGCGGGAAAGCCGCGGCGAATTCGGCGATGAACGGGATCGAACCACCCATGCCCATGTCGATGGCATCGACTCCCCACGCTTGCCGGAAAGCCGCCCGCGCCGCGTCATAGATGGGGCCGCTGGCGTCGATGGCGTAGGGCTGGCCGATCTCGCCGCGAATGACCTCCACTTGGGCACCCCAGGGTGTGTGTTGCCTGAGGTGGGCCTCTACCGCGTCCAGATGCGCCACCGCGTCGCCGCCCGGCGCGACCCGGATACTGATTTTTGCGCGGGCGCGCGGGATCAGCGTATTCGATGCTGCCGCAACGGATGTGGTGTCGATACCAATAACCGTGATCGCCGGCTTGGCCCACAGCCGCTGGGGTACTGAACCGCAACCGATTTCGCTCACTCCGTCCAGCAGTCCCGAATCCGCGCGGACCCGCTCCGGCGGATAATCCACTGCAGCCGCGGAGCTTTCGTGCAAACCTTCCACGGCCACGTTGCCGTCGTCGTCGTGCAGGCTGGCCAACAATCGCACCAGCACAGTCAACGCGTCGGGCACCACGCCACCCCACAGGCCGGAGTGCAGCCCATGGTCGAGTGTGGCCACCTCCACCACGCAGTCGGCCATCCCCCGCAACGACACCGTCAGCGCCGGAGTCTCCGTACTCCAGTTGTCCGAGTCGGCAATCACGATCACGTCGGCGTTCAGTGCGTCGCGGTGAGCTTCCAACAGCCGGCCCAGCGACGGCGAACCCGACTCCTCCTCGCCCTCGACGAAGACCGTCACGCCTACCGGCGGCTGTCCTCCGTGCGCTCGAAATGCGGCCAAATGCGTTGCAATACCTGCCTTGTCGTCGGCAGTTCCCCGCCCATACAGCCGGCCGCCGCGTTCGGTCGGTTCGAAGGGCGGCGATATCCAGTGCTCGCGGTCGCCCTCGGGTTGTACGTCATGGTGGGCATACAGCAGCACGGTGGGCGCTCCCGGTGGTGCCGGATGCCGCGCGATGACGGCCGGCGCTCCCCCCTCGCTCACGATCTGAATATCGCCAAAACCAGCGTGCGACAACAGCTCCACCACAGCCTGCGCACTGCGGTGCACCTCGTCGCGGCGGGCCGGGTCGGCCCACACCGATTCGATCCGAACCAGATCCTCGAGATCGCGCCGCACCGAAGGCAGCACTTCTCGCACCCGTTCCACCAGATCAGTCACGCCTCCGAGGCTAGCTATGCTGAGCCGGTAATGGCGACCCACGGTCAACACCCGACCCCCGACCCGACGGCGCCGCTGTGGCGGGCGGCGCAGCTCTTCCGGCTGCTGAGCTGCCTCTACGCGCTGGGGTTCCAGATCGCTATCAATTCGGACCTGCACCACCCCGCGCTGAGCTGGTTCTTGTTCGCTGTGCTCATCGCCTGGAGTGTGGTCTGTGCGGTGGCCTACCTGCGCGGTTTCGGCCGTCGGCCAGCCTGGGTGCTCGCCGAACTCGTCGTTGTGGTGCTACTGATGCTGTCCACCGAGTTCGTCGCGTCCGGGCAGTGGGCGCACAACAATCAGACCTGGCCGACCACCTTGTGGGCCAGCAATGCCACCATCTCGGCGGCCCTGCTGTTCGGCCCGACCGGCGGCATGCTCACGGGTCTCGCGGTGACGGCTACCAGCGAAGCCGTCAAGGGGTATATCAACGTCAACCTCGGACGCAACGCCACCATCATCGTCGAATTGGCGGTCGGCTTGGCGGTGGGGTTGGCGGCCCGGACCGCGCGGCGCGCCCACGACGAATTGCAGCGAGCGGCGCGGTTGTCGGCCGCGGTGGAAGAACGGGAGCGGTTGTCCCGGCAAGTGCACGACGGTGTCATTCAGGTGCTTGCGCTGGTCGCCAAACGCGGGCACGAAATCGGCGGTGCCGCATCGGAACTCGCAAAGCTTGCTGGCGAACAGGAACGCGCGCTGCGCAGCTGGGTCACCTCGACCGACATGGAGAGTGACACGACCGCCAGCACGGCCGCAGACCTACGGGCATTGCTGCGCCGCAGGGAGGCCGACGGCGTGTCGATGAGCCTGCCAGGTACCCCGGTGGCCATGGACAGCGACGTGGCCCACGAGTTGGACGC
>NZ_LZLQ01000053.1 GCF_001673315.1 Mycobacterium asiaticum
CGGTGAACCCGACGACTTCGTGGCCGTGCTGCGCCATGCGGTATTCGAGCAGGTTCGAAGCGCTGCCCGGCACCTGGATCTCGGAAATCCAGGGCGTGAAGTCGGCGATGAGCTCAGCGTTGTTGGAGTGCGCGGTCAAGGTGACCGGGCGAGTGTGCGGCACCGCCATCGGCACGGTGCCCAACCCGATCGTCTGACGGACCCCCAGCCGTTCAGCCAGCAACCGGACCGCGGTGATGAACCGCTCCCACTTGAGGTCCGGCTCCATGCCCGACAGCAGCAGGAACGGCGTGCCGACGCTGTCACGCAGCGCGTGCAGGCTGAGTTCGGGGTCGTCGTAGTGGGTGAAATGGTCGGTTTTGAACGTCATCAGCGGCCGACGGGAGCGGTAGTCCAGCAGTTCGTCGATCGCGAACGACGCGACAAGTTCGGTGTCCAGCGCCGCCTTCAGGTGGGCGGAGGCAAGCCGGATCGCGCGACCAGCATCGGAGAAGCCCTCCAGGGCGTGCACCAGAACCGGACCACGCCCATCGGACGTCGACAACACTGGCGCCGGGAACTCGAGTTCGTACATGCCAGATTGGCCCGGCTGGTAGTCCTGCGCCCCATCGGGGTGATGGTCGGTCACGGTGCTCCTCCTCTCGGGCTGACTCGGGTCCCTCTAGGTTGCCCTAACCAGTGTCTCTCAATCGAAGGAGGTCGATGGCGGCCCCGCGGGCGATTTGCTGCTGCATCGATCAACGCATTCGGCCCGAATTCTATTCGATTGCTGAGGCACAACCCGTCCAGCACTTGGCGCGCTACGACGCTCCGGTTCGTTCAACGCCGGAACTGGCTGAGGGCCCTCATCTTGTTCGTCACGTCCAACGCGGCCACCTTGTACGCCTCGGAGAACGTCGGGTAGTTGAACACCGCATCGACCAGGTAGTCGACGGTGCCGCCGCACCCCATCACTGCCTGCCCGATATGCACCATCTCAGTGGCACTGGTGCCGAAGAGGTGTGCTCCCAGCAGCTTGCGGTCGCTGGTGGAAACCAGCAACTTGAGCATGCCGTAGGAGTCGCCCGCGATCTGGCCGCGGGCCAGTTCGCGGTACCGACACACCCCGACCTCGTAGGGAATCGACTGCTTGGTCAGCTCAACCTCCGTGGCCCCCACATAGGACACCTCGGGGATCGAATAGATCCCGATCGGCTGCAGCGCCGTGATGCCCTCGGTCGGCTCTCCGAACGCGTGATAGGCGGCCAACCGACCCTGGTCCATCGAGGTCGCCGCCAGCGCCGGGAAGCCGATCACGTCGCCGACCGCGTAGATGTGGTCGACCTTGGTTTGGAACTGGTCGTCGACGAAAATCCGGCCGCGGTGGTCGGTTTCGAGTCCGGCGTTGTCCAGACCCAGGTTCTCGGTCTGCCCCTCCCGGCCCGCCGAGTACATGACCGTCTCGGCGGGAATCTGTTTGCCGCTGGCCAGGGTGGTGACGGTTCCCGACGCTCCCACGTCGACCGCGGTGACTTCCTCCCCGAAGCGGAACGTGACCGCCAGGTCGCGCAGATGGAATTTGAGCGCCTCGACGATTTCGGGGTCGCAGAAGTCCAGCATGGTGTCGCGCTTTTCCACGACGGTGACCTTGGTGCCCAGGGCGGCGAACATCGACGCGTACTCGATGCCGATGACGCCTGCACCCACCACGACCATCGATGTCGGCAGGGACCGCAGGTCCAGGATGCCGTCGGAGTCGAGGACCCGGCTCTCGTCGAATTCCACCCCGGCCGGTCGCACCGGCCTGGTGCCGGTGGCGATGACGATGTAGTCGCCGCTGACCGTCACGCGTTCGCCCTGGGCATCCTCTTCGACCAGGATCGTGTGCGGGTCGACGAAGCGGCCGTGCCCGAGGACCAGGTCGATCCGGTTGCGCATCAGCTGTGACCGCACCACGTCGACCTGCTTGCCGATCACGTGCTGGGTCCGGGCGAGTAGGTCGGCCGGAGTGATCTTGTCCTTGACGCGATAGCTGGCGCCGTAAAGTTCGCGCTGACTCATGCCGGTGAGGTAGACCACTGCCTCCCGCAGCGTCTTGGACGGGATGGTGCCGGTGTTGACGCAGACGCCGCCGACCATCCGACCGCGCTCGACGATCGCGACCGACTTGCCCAGTTTGGCTGCGGCGATCGCGGCCTTCTGACCGCCGGGCCCGGATCCGAGAACCACCAGGTCGTATTCGCGCATCGAAGTCATGATTAGACGATAAAGCCCACAGTCGCGACTTTCTCCACAAGCGCGCGGCTGAATCACGTTGTGCGAACACATCCTGACGGTGGTTGTCGTCAGCGTTGACGCCATGACGACGCATCGAGCTGACTTTGAACTCAATCGCCCCGGCGCACTGATCGCTGCGCTACCGGCCATCCTCGGTTTTGTGCCGGAAAAATCCCTGGTGCTGGTTTCGATGGAAGGCGGTGGGATGGGGTCGGTGCTGCGCGCCGACCTGTCCGACGACCTCGCCGACCGTGTGGACGAGCTCGCCGAGGTGGCAGCGGCGGCACGGCCGGACGCCGCGATCGTGGTGGTCGTCGACGCTGAGGGCGCACAGTGTCCGGGCTGCAACGAGGAGTACCGGGAGCTGTGTGAAGCGCTGACCGACGCGTTGGCGCAGTACGGCATCGAGCGCTATGCCGCACACGTGGTGGATCAGGTTGCCGCAGGCGGGCGCTGGCATTGTGTCGACGGTTGTGGTGCCGGCGGCGAGATCGACGATCCGTCGGCGTCGCCGCTGGCCGCGGCGGCGGTGTTGGAAGGGCGACGGTTGTATGCCAAACGAGCGGATCTGCAGGCGGTGATCGCGGTCGACCCGGCGCTCAGTGCCGCGCTGGCGCCGGTGGTCGACAAGGCAGCGACCGCCCGCGAGATCGCGTGCCGATCCGACCCGGCCGGATGCGGCCGGCGCGACGTCGAGATGGCCATGGATGCGGCTGCGCGGGTAATCGACGGGCAGTTGCTCGACGATGCCGAGCTAGCCCAGCTGGGCTGCGCGCTGAGCGACGTACGGGTACGGGACACGCTGTACGCCCTCGCCGTCGCGGAGACCGCCGACGCCGCCGAGTCATTATGGGCGGTGTTGTCGCGCCGACTCCCGCCACCGTGGCGGGTGGAAGCGTTGGTGCTGCTCGCATTCAGCGCCTACGTGCGAGGCGACGGGCCGCTGGCGGGCGTGTCGTTGGAGGCCGCGCTGCGGTGCGATCCGCGGCATCGCATGGCGGGCATGCTGGACACCGCGCTGCAGTCGGGGTTGCGCCCCAACGAGATTCGCCGGCTGGCCGGTACCGGATATCGACTGGCCGAGCAACTGGGGGTGCGGCTGCCGCCGCGCCAGGATTTCGGGCGCCGCGCAGGCTAGCGGCCCAGCGGTCGGGTCAGACCTTCTCGACCTTGACGGCGTGCGCCATCTCATGCGGCAGGGTTACGTTCTCGTGGCCCGGGATGACGATGGTCACGCCGCCCGCAACGCCCGTCTCCACCGTGACGCGCGCGTTGGGAACCACGCCAGCGTCCTTGAGGCGGGTGATCAGGTCGATGTCGCCCTGGACGTGTTCGGTCAATTGCCGGACGACGACGGCGACCGGGGACCCGGGCGGCAACTCGGTCAGGCGCACCAGGATGGCGTCGTCGGCGTCGAACTCCGAGCCCACCCCCAGATCCAGCAGGCCCGGGATCGGATTGCCGAACGGAGAAGTCGTCGGGTTGTCG
>NZ_LZLQ01000054.1 GCF_001673315.1 Mycobacterium asiaticum
ACTGGTGGTGGTGATGTGGAACTGGTGGTGTGACGAGGAGGCCGCGCCTGCTCGAGCCCTGGCCTCGCGCTGGTGACTACGGGTCTCGGGGCAGGCCGAGCAGGCGCTCGGCGATGATGTTGAGTTGCACCTCCGAGGTGCCGCCGTAGATCGTGGTGGCGCGACTGGCCAGCAGGTACTCGCCCCATTTGCCCTGCAGCTGATCGGGGTCACCGATCACGGCGTCCGCGCCGAAGGACGACACCGCGAATTCGGCGTAGCCCTGCCCGGTGCGCATCGACAGCAACTTGGAGATTGCGGCCGAGGGCATGGCGTCACCGCCTGCCAGCGTCAGCAAGGTGGAACGTAGGTTGAGCACCTTGGCGGCATGGCCCTCGGCGATCAACTGGCCGGCGCGGTGCCGCGCCACCTGGTCGAACTGTCCGTCCCGCACGAACTCGACGAACTGCGGCAGGGTCGCCAGGAAATTCGCATCGCTGCTGCCGATCGAAACCCGTTCTGCGGTCAGGGTATTGCGGCTCACTTCCCAGCCCCGGTTCACCTCGCCCAACACACACTCGTCGGGCACGAACACGTCGTCGATGTAGACGGTGTTGAACATCTCGTGACCAGTGAGCTCGCGTAGCGGCTTGACCGTCACCCCCTCGCTCTTCATGTCCATCAGGAAGTAGGTGATGCCGTTGTGCTTCGGAGCGCTCGGGTCCGTCCTGGCCAGCAACGCACCCCACTGGGAGTACTGCGCGGCCGTGGTCCAGATCTTCTGCCCGGTGATACGCCAACCGCCG
>NZ_LZLQ01000055.1 GCF_001673315.1 Mycobacterium asiaticum
GGGTCAGACGGCGGCCGGGTCGGATACCAGCGGGCCCTAGGCCAGCGGATCGCCACCGACGTCGGACTGATAGACGACGCCGCTGCCTCCGGCTTTGGGGAAGGGGGCGTCCGCCGGGGTGCGGGTCGTGTGACGGGCGGGTGAACGGGCGCGCTCGGAGCGGCGTCGGCGGCGGGTATCGAGATGGCGAGCCGGGTTTCGATGCGTTCGACGCGCTGCAGCAGAGCCGATTCGGCATCGGTAGCCGAGGGCAGCAACAGCCGCGCGCAGATCACTTCCAGCAGCAACCGTGGTGCCGTCGCGCCGCGCATCTCCCCCAAGCCCGCTTGGACTACCTCGGCATACCGGGTCAGGGTCGCCGGACCGATTCGGGCCGCTTGGTCGCGCATGCGGTCCAGGACGTCCTCCGGCGCGTCCACTACGCCGCGGGATACGGCGTCGGGGACCGCTTGCATGAGGATGAGATCGCGAAATCGCTCCAACAGGTCAGTGGCGAAGCGGCGCGGGTCGTGGCCGGCGTCGATCACCGATTCGACGGCACCGAACAATGCGGCCGCGTCCCCGGCGGCGAGTGCGTCTACGGCGTCGTCGATCAGTGCGACGTCGGTGGCGCCCAGCAGGCCAAGGGCCCGCTGGTATCCGACCCGGCCGCCGTCGGACCCTGCTACCAGTTGGTCCAGCACCGAGAGGGTGTCCCGGGGCGAACCCCCACCCGCCCGGATGACCAGGGGATACACCGCCTCGTCGACGACAACGCCCTCCTGCTCACAGATCCGGGCGATCAGCGCGCGCATGGTGCGCGGCGGCAGCAATCGGAACGGATAGTGATGAGTGCGCGACCGGATGGTGGGCAGCACCTTTTCGGGCTCGGTGGTCGCGAAGATGAAGATGAGGTGTTCGGGCGGTTCCTCGACGATCTTGAGCAGCGCATTGAAGCCGGCCGTGGTAACCATGTGGGCTTCGTCGACGATGAAGACCCGGTACCGCGACTGAGCCGGCGCATAGAACGCACGGTCGCGCAGTTCGCGGGTGTCGTCCACGCCGCCGTGGCTGGCCGCGTCGAGTTCGACCACGTCGATGCTGCCCGATGCATTGGGCGCCAGCGCCTGGCAGGAATCGCAGTCACCGCACGGGGTGGGAGTGGGCCCCTGGGCGCAGTTCAACGAGCGCGCGAGGATACGCGCGGAGGATGTTTTCCCGCAGCCGCGGGGGCCGGAGAACAGGTAGGCGTGATTGATCCGTCCCGCTTGCAGTGCGATGGACAGCGGCTCGGTGACATGCTCCTGCCCCACCACTTCGGCGAAAGTTGCCGGTCGATACTTGCGGTAGAGGGCCACGGTGAGCAGGCTACCGACGCCCGGTGACGAGGCCGACCCCAGAGGGTCGGCTGAGGAGGCGCTTAGCGTTGATTCTGCGTAGAGGGTGCGCCGCACTCACACTTTGGCGCCATAAGCGCAGAGTGAAGTTAGAGAGTCTCGGTCGCGGCCAAGAGTGCACACGTGCACAGCCCGTCAACCGCTTCGCGCAGGTCCGATAGCGACGGGAAGGACGGCGCGATGCGGATGTTCTTGTCTTCGGGGTCCTTGCGGTACGGGAAGGACGCACCCGCCTCGGTGACGGCGATCCCCGCGTCCTTGGCCAGCGCAACCGTCCGCCGCGCGGTCCCAGGCAAGACGTCGAGGCTGATGAAATAGCCCCCCTTGGGCGCCGTCCACGAGGCGATCTTGGCATCGCCCAGCCGCTGCTGCAGGATCTCAGCCGCCAGCGCGAACTTCGGCGCGAGGATCTGCTGGTGTCGCAACATGTGCAGGCGCACCCCGTCGGCGTCGCCGAAGAAGCGCAGATGACGCAGCTGGTTCACCTTGTCGGGTCCGATCGACTTCTTCCCGGCGTACTGCAGGTACCACGCGATGTTGCCGAGCGATCCGCCGAAGAAGCTGACGCCGGCACCGGCGAACGTGATCTTCGACGTGGACGCGAAGATGTAGGGCCGGTTCGGGTTGCCTGCCTTGGTGGCCAGACCGAGGACATCGACCTGACGGACGAAGTCGTGCGTCAGCGTATGCACGGCGTAGGCGTTGTCCCAGAACAGGCGGAAGTCGTTGGCCGCCGTCTGCATTTGAACGAGGCGACGGACGTTCTCCCAGGAGTAGGTGATGCCGGTGGGGTTGGCGAATACCGGAACCGTCCACATCCCCTTGATCGCCGGATCGACCGCGACCAGTTCCTCGATCAGGTCGACGTCCGGTCCGTCCTCGAGCATGGGGATCGGAACCATCTCGATGCCCATCGTCTCGGTGATGGCGAAGTGCCGGTCGTAACCCGGCACCGGGCACAGGAACTTGACGGCGGGCTCCTTGATCCACGGCCGCGGCGAATCCACACCGCCGTGCAACATCGAGAACACGACGACGTCGTGCATGAACTCGAGGCTGGCGTTGTTGCCGGCGATCAGGTTCTGTACGGGCAGGCCGAGCAACTCGGCGAAGATGGCGCGCAAACCCGGCAGGCCGTGCAAGCCGCCGTAATTACGCGTGTCGGTGCCCTCCGGGTCACGGAAGTCCGGACCGGGCTGGGTCAACAATTGGTTGGACAGATCGAGCTGTTCGGGCGACGGCTTTCCGCGGGTCAGATCCAGCGACAGCTTCTTTGCCTGCAGCGCCGCATATTCCTCCTGGTGGCGCCTATGCAACGCCGACAATTCGTCAGGGCTGAGGGAATCGAACGACGCCATGCGGCCCTTTCGTTTTGCACACAAATTGAGGGGACCCCGCGCACCCGACAGAGCCCATTGACCCTTGCTGCCTTCCGGCCCTGGGGGAGTTCACAGGATAGACGCCGCGCGGGGTCCACCGGCGAGTGTAGTACCCGGCCTTGGCGACTCCACCGACACTCTTCCAAGGCGGTGCCGGGACACCCGGCGGGGTTCAGCAGTTACCATGACCACGGAGGATTCGCCTAGTGGCCTATGGCGCTCGCCTGGAACGCGGGTTGGGTTAATAGCCCTCGCGGGTTCAAATCCCGCATCCTCCGCTGTACGGTCGGCCGTGTGACCAGGAACGACAATTGGCCTGGTCGCCTTTCGGCGACTTGAGTTCAGTCTGTTTTGAGGAGGGGTATGGGGCGCAGAGTCGCCATGCTTTGGCACGCGCTGTTCTCGATCGGCGCGGGCGTCCTCTTCTTCTATTTCGTCTTGCCGCGGTGGCCCGAACTCGTCGGTGACACGCCCGAAGCTCTGGGGCAGACTCTGCGAATCGTCACCGGCGCGCTGATCGGCTTAGCCGCCCTGCCGGTGGTCTTCACGTTGCTGCGTACCCGCAGGCCCGAACTCGGCACCCCGCAACTGGCGCTGTCGATCAGGACCTGGTCGATCGTGGCCCATGTGCTGGCCGGCGTGCTGATCGTAGGCGCCGCGATCAGCGAGTTCTGGTTCAAGCTGGGTACCGCCGGCCAATGGCTCTTCGCGATCTACGGCGCCGCCGCGGCCATAGCCGTGCTCGGGTTCTTCTGCTTCTACCTGTCGTTCCTGGCCGAACTGCCGCCACCTCCGCCGAAACCGATCAAGCCGAAGAAAGCCAAGAAGAGCCGCAGTCGGGGTAAGAAGCGCGGCAAGGTCGACGAAGCTGACATAGCTGAAGACGAAGCCGACACCGAAGACGAAGACACCGACGACGAACACACCGACACCGAAGACGACGACGAGGGCACCGCCGTCGAGACGGGCGCAGAGGAATCCTCGGAAGCCGAGACCGTCGAGGCCAAGATCCCGGAGTCGGTCACCGAAGAGCACGAAACCAAAAAAAGCCCGGCGGGAACCTCGGACGCCTCGGGCGCTTCGGAGCAGTCGGAAACTTCGGAGGAGTCGGAAACGACGGCAGTCTCGGAGACCGCGGGAGCCCCGAAAACCGCCGGAGTCTCGAAAACCGCAGAAACCTCAGAAACCGCAAAAACCGCGGAGACCGCAGAAACCTCAGAAAGCGCAACGAAAGAAGCCGCGGAAACCGCAGACGCTCCCACACCGCAGCGGCTGCGCAACCGGCGCCCCACGGGTAAGACCTCGCACCGCCGTCGTCGCACCCGGGGCGGGGTCGTGGTCGAGGAATAGTCCTCAGCGACGACGCAGCCGCTCGACGTAGTCGGCGATGCCCTGCAGCGTCTGATCTGCGCCCCAGATTCCGCGGACTTCGCGATCGGTCTCCGCACCCGCACGAATGCGCTGCAAGGTCGGTCCCCGCAGCTGAGCCTTGGTGTGGCGATACGCCGCCTCCGGGATACCGCTGAGGTCTGTCGCTTCGGTCACGGCCGCGTCCAGGAGGTTCTCGGGCACGATGCGGTGGGCCAGTCCCCTGAGCACGGCGTCGTCGCCGCGGTAGTTTCGGCCGCCGAGCAGGACCTCCTCGGCGCGATTACCGCACGAGTAGCGCACCACCTCGAGCGCGGCGACCGGGAAAGCCACCCCCACCCGCACTTCAGCCGCGCCGATTTGGGCCTCGGGACTGGCCAGGCGCCAATCGCAGGCACAGGCCAGCACGCATCCGCCGGCTATCGCCGCGCCGTTGATCGCCGCCACAGTCGGTCCCGGGTAGCTGAACACCGCCTCGAACGCGGCTGACAGGGCGGGCACCAGCTGATCGGTATAGGCCGAGCCGCCCTCGACCACCCGGTTGAGATCCACCCCGGCGGAGAACACCCGGCCCGCGCCGGTGATGACCAGAGCGCCGCCGCCCGCGCGGCCGAGTTCCTGCACGGTCTGGGTCAACTCTGCAAGCGCCTCGACGTCGAGAGCATTGACCCGCCCCCAGGAAAGGGTCAGTACCTGCACCGATCCGGAAGCTTCGATCTCGATCACAGAGATACTTCACCACAGTTCTTGGGATCGGTAGCGACGACCACCGCCTGTACTTACTCCCATGACGACGCCAACAGGGCGGCGCATGACGGAAGGAAGTCCAGTGAAACGTGCTATCGCGGTTGCGATTGGAACCCTCGGCTGCGCGTCCGCGCTGGTGGGTTGCTCGAGCGGCGGCCACACCGCGGGGCCGGCATCGAACGCGCCGGCCAGTGTCGCCACGGGCGGGGGCGCGGGCACCGAGGTCAAGGTGGGCGGCTCGGATCTGCCGGGTGTGAACCCGTCCTCGGTGACGTGCGTCAAGCAGGCCGGGAAGATCAACATCGGCAGCGGCTCTTCCGGGGGCCAGCAGGCCCTGGCGGTGGTGATGAGCGAAGGCAACCCACCCACGGTCGACTCGTTGGCCATGGTCGTGGACGGCAACGCGCTGTCGGTCGCCGACAACATGGGTGCCAAGGTCGGCGAGGCCAAGGTCGCGGTCGACGGCAAGACTTACACCATCACCGGTCAGGCGCAGGGTGCTGACCTGAAGAACCCGATGGCCGGGATGATCACCAAGGACTTCAGCATCAAGGTCTCTTGCGGCTGATGAGGGATAGTTCGGGGCGGCGGGCATGCAGTGCAGGTCCGCCGCTCCGGATTCGGGCTCGGACTTATGATGCAGCCGTGTCGATCTCCAGCGACCTGGATCGCGCGCGCCAACTGGCGTTCGCCGCCGACGAAGACGCGGCCCGGGATTTGTTGGTGTCCCTGATGCCCAGGATCGAACAGGCGGACCGGGACGACCTGTTGCTGGAAGTCTTCGCCCAACTCGGCGCGATCTATCTGGCCCGCGGCGCGAATGACGGAGTGGCAGAATGCATCCGGCGTATCCGCGAGCCGTTGGCGATCTATCAGGGGATCCTGGCCGGAACCAGGCCCGACGTCGCCGATCAGGTCACGATGTCGCAGCCCGAGATTTCACACATGGTTGCGCGCTACTCCCGCTGGGCGCAATTCCTCGACACCGGTTTGGCGGCGGCGCGCGGTGACCACGAGCAGGCGCAGGTCGCACTTCGGCTATTGAGTGAATCCCCCGGGTCCGCTGAGGATCTCGCCGACGAGCATCGGCACCTGCTCACTCACGTCCGGCTGATGTGCGCGACAGCCCTGTGTGACGACGACCTGCACGCGCACTCGCTGCCCTTGTGGGATGAGGTGCGAGCGGCCTTGACTCGGCACGCGGAAGCAACCGAATCTGCCGACCACCTCTGGGTATTGGCTGCCACCGGTTACGGGCGGTTCTGCATAGAGACCGGCCGACTGGACGAGGCCGAGCCCTGGCTGCGGCGGGCGGGAGCACGTGCGCAGGCCCGCGATTGGGAACTAGCCAGCGCCCGAACACAATTGGAGCGCGCCGCCGCGTCGTGGACCGTCGGCGACCACCACACCACCGAGCAGTTGGTCACCGAGGCCTATCCCGTCATCGCCCGTCACGCACGGGCTCACGACGTGTCACGTTGTTGGCTGTATATGGGCCTCACCCGCCTTGCCGCCGGTGCGCTGGAGGCCGCGGACCAGTGTTGGGAGCACGCCGAGCGGCACTGGCGCGAGTTGGGCAAGCCACTGCATTTACATCGCATCCTGTTGCAGCGCAGTTGGATCGCGATATTCCGAAGCCGGTTCGCCGATGCCGTCGAGCTGATCGCCCAGGCCCGAGAGTTGCTCGACTCGTCGCCGCGCAGCAGTTGGCTGCAATACGCTCTGCTGGACAGCCACCTGGGCACGGTATGGCGGGCGGATGCCCTGGCGGATCTGGGTTTCGACGGCGCCGGCGATCCGGGCGAGTCGTTGCAGGAGACCGAGGCCCGGCAAGCCGAATCCCTCGGCATCCTGCGCGGTGAGGTCGGCACCCCGGAGTACTGGCGCGCGATGCCCAAGCTGGAGCAGGCAGCCGAGCTCAAAGTGCCGGCGGCGCTGGCCGTAGACTCCGTGCGCTATTCGATCGCCGACGCCGATGCCCGATCGCGCTGGGCGACAAGTGTTTCGGCGCCCATCCTGGCCAGCGCATTCGCGGTTGCCTGGGAGTGGGAGAATACCCAACTAGTCAGCGAGTTGGTCGAATATCACAGTGCGCGAGGGACTTTCAATATCGAACCGGCGCGGCGTCACGTCGGTGAATGGGAGTCCACCGGCACCGGACCGGCCTTCATCGAGACCGGTGCCGAGCTTCCCTTTCCGGCGGCGGCGGCGGCCGGACCGGCATCGAACGAGGGAATTTCGCTGACCCGACTTGGCCCGCTGCCGCCATTGCGGATGCAGCCCGAGGCCGCACCGATCCTGAGTCATTACCGCGCGCTGGCGTTTCAGCGATACGGCCGTGAAGTGACCGCTGCCGAGCCGGCGTGGTCGACCTGGCCATGACCGAGACCCCCCGGTCGACGCTGGCCCTGCGTTACGCCGATGTCGGCGTCGCCACGTATGCCAGTTTGCGGCTGATCGACCGGTCCGGGGGGACGCTGCGGACCGTTAACTGGGTGGTGGAGGAACCGATCCTGTTGGCCGCCTTGCAGGAGTTGGGTGATGCCCTGCCCGAACCGCGTGAGTCCGAGAGCCGGCGTGACGCTATCGAGCGGGCCCTCGCCCGCGGCCCGTTCGCGACGCCGGAAAGCGAGCTGACGGTGGCATACATCCTTGGCGTGCTGCTGATCGGTTCAGCCGGGTGGCAACTGCTGGTGGACTGCGTCGCATCGCCCCGACCGACGCTGTTCATCTCGCCCAGCGCCAGGCTGGCGCGGGTGCCCTGGGGCTTGCTGGCCGTGCCGAAATCTGGCCCCAGCAAAGAAGAGCTGGTGCGTGCCCGGCAGGATGCGGTCACCGCCAGCGGTCGGGTCGCGGCCCAAATTCCTTGGCAGCTGGCCGATGTCAAGGAGCACACCGACGGCTATCGGCTGATGGAGTTGGTTGACGTGCTGTTGGCCGTGCCACAGAACATCGTGCATGCGCCACGAGTTCGCGCCGAATGGGCCGCTAGACAGGACGGTCCCCCGCTGTTGGTCCTGGATCCTCGCGTGCCGGGGCAACGCCCGGACTCGGCGCTCGGCTCGGTATTGGGCCGGCCGTCCGATCAGACGCCGCTGGCGCGGCACTTCACCGAAGTGCTGGGGCACCGGCCGGTGCTTCCCGGCGTCGACAGTGCGGTGGACCTGTTTCGCCGCCAGGACGCCGACCGCGGCTGGTTGGCCAATCTGCTGGCACAACGGCCGAGTCGGCTCCTTTACGTCGGGCATGCCAGCTCGGCTGACGCCGACGTGGGCCACGCCGACCGAGCCGCGCTGCACCTCGCGTGCACGGCGGCGGTGCCCGGACACGCCACGCCCATCAGCAATCACCGGCCCCTGACCGCTTCGGACCTGATGAGACTGCGGTTGCCGATGCCGCCACGGGTGGCTCTGCTCGCCTGCGCCTCGGGCGGTGACTACCAGTTCGACGAAGCTACCGGTCTGGTGGCGGCGATGATCCTGGGCGGCGCGCAGCTGGTCACCGCCACGCTGTGGTCGCTGCCCACGACCGCCGCGTACCGGCAATTCGCGCCTCCCGGGGAGCGCCCCGACTCCCCCGATCCGATGGCCGAAGTCGTTGCCGCGGTGGACAGTGCGCACGAAGAGCCCGCGGCCGGCAGAGCGGTCAATCGATGGCAGCGCGCGCAGATGCGCCGCTGGCGAGACGGGGAGCGCACGGCGAGTCCATTGTTCTGGGGTGCGCTGGTCACTTTCGCCGTCGACGGCGCGCGTTGAACCGCCGCGCACTCACACCAGGGCGAGGCCCCGCGCCCGTACCGCCAGCGCATCGTCGGGCAGCGAAAGCTGCTCTCGGGCAGTGGGATCGAACGCAACCAAGACCACCAGGCCGGGTCGCAACGCGGCCAGGTCCGCATCCACGTCGTGGTGCATCAAGCGGCCGATGAAGGTGTCGCCGTGGACACTGGACACCTCGATCCAGATCTGGCGTTCGCCGGCGCCGGCCTCGGATTCCTCGTGGGCGACGGTTCGTACGGTACCGACCCCGACGGCGCGGCTGGCCTCCGGCGTCTTGCGTGGCCGGGGGGCCAGGGTTGCGAGTGATGCGATTTGAGCACCGATTGCCATCAGTTTCGACTTGGTCATGTGACCAGCTTCGGGGCTCCGATCGGCTACCGAACCCAACTTTTCGGGTACCAGGATTTTCGTTGCTGCCCCTATCCTGTGGTCATGAGCGCCGATCCGCAGGTTCAGCAAGTCTTGAACGGACGCGACGACAGCGGCCCGGGCCAGCCCCGCCGGGCGGTGATCGACGCGGCGTGGCGGCCATCGGCCCCGGCGTCGAGGTATTGAGCAGTGACGACGGCGGTCCGTTGACTCGGACCGTCAAGCGGATCATCGACCCGCTGGTGCTGCGTTTGCGGGCTAACCCGAAGTATTCAGCGCCAGTCGTGGCCGCCGAAACCGCCACCGGCATCCACGACTTGATAGTCGCAAGCGCGAGCCAATTACGTTGCACCGCAGCGTGGTTCGAGGTACTCAAACTGGAACGTCGCCGGCTGCGGATCCGCAGCGGGAATGCCCAGGAACTATATTTTCCGGTGTGCTTCGAGCTTGCGGTGACCAAAGGCCCACCGACACCGCAGGATTCGGCCGTCGCGGCCACGGTACTGCACGAGATACACCAGGGCAGGGACCGCACCGCGGTCGAGGTACTCAACGACTACCTCGCCACTCCACAGGTCGTGGCGACGCTGGCGGCGCAACTCGCCAAGAGCTGGCAAGACGTTCGGGCCGGCGATGCGCCGCGGGCACCGTTCATGGCGGAGTTGACCACCGTACTCGGCCCGGCCATGAGTCACACCGCCGCAGCGGCGCGGCAGCGGACCTGGGCCGCGATGATCACCGACACCACGCCGTACAACCTAGGTGCCCTGATCCGTGCCGAGCATGCCGGGCTGCCCTGGTCGATCGTCGATTTGGGATTGAGTTCCGTTGCACCACAACGCACTCCACAAGTTGTCGGCGGCGGCGGCGTGAGCGACCGCCCGCTGGATCGCACTGTGGTGGACCGGGTCCGCTCCACATTGCGGCGCGCCATGGACCGTGACGCACTGCCCGACATCCCGCTGTTGTGCGCCGAGGAGGTGGACCGGGCCTGTGCGCCTTGGGGACTGCTGGCCGAGGACAAGCAGGCCACCCTGGTAGCGGGCATCGAAGTGGCTGTCGACCTGGCGCCGCTGGATCGATCGGTCGTCAGCCGGTACGGGCTGGGCGCCCAGATCCAGGCGCGGTTGCGCAAGGAGGCCTACGTGCTGCACGCGCGGCGATATCTCGCCGAGGGTGGACCGATCCATCCGCGGCAGCAACAGGTCGTTGACGACCTGGCCTCGTACGCGCAGCCCTACCTGAGCCGGCTGTGGGCGCGGTTGCACGGCCGCGACGTATGGCAGGAGCCTTGCGACGACATCGACGAGGTGCGGTCGCTACTCGAAGGGGTTGCCAGGTCCGTGAGCCTCGATCACCGGCAGCGCATCAAGTCGATGCTGGAATTGCAGGCGGCGGGATGAGATTAGTCGCCGAATCGGGGCTATGGACGCAGACCTCACCGCTGGTCGCGGTGCTGGAAGTCAGTGGTGCGGTGTTGTCCTGGATCGTGGATGACCCCGCCGGCGCGGTCGCCGCGCACATCACCTTCACCGATCCGGACCGTGCCGACTGGCTCTGGCGGGTGGTCGGCCAGGCCGGCCACATTGCGGTGGTGTCGAGCGCGACCGACGAACCACAAGATCTGCCCGGTGTGCAGATCGCGCCAGGGTCGCTGGACCCGCTGCACCGACTGGCGATCGGTCAATGGCTGCGGCGGTGGTGGCCGGCGAGCCTGCGGGACGGTATCGGCGCGCTGGATCAGGCCCTGCTCGATGTGGAGATCGCGCTGCTGACGGCCGGCGCGGATGGGTTCTTCACCGACGACACCCTGGATTCGGATATGAGCGAGCTGCTGGTCCCCCACGGTGCCGCCCTGCTCGCCCACGCCCGAAGCAACGATCCCCGCATCCGTGACCTGGTGCGGGCCGGTACCGAGCTTGCCGACGAAGTGGGGGTCGAGGGCGCCGAATGGGCGGAGCTGTCTGCGGCGGTGCAGGATTCGAGCCTCAGGCCGGCCGAGCCGACAGGCTACCGCGATGACTACGCACTGGCCGCGGGCGCCGATCCGGGGCCGGCCGCCGCTGTGGCGATGGGTCGCGGTGTCGCGTCGATCAACTGGGGTGCGGTACCGCCTGGCATCTTCGACGCGGCCGAGGACACCGTGGACTGGAGCGTCGAGCAGCGAGGTCCGGCGGTCGTTGCCGTCGTGCGTGCCGCCGTCATCGGGCCTGGCCCGGCCGCCGACGTGCCGGTTCGCGTGCAGTCCGGAGACGTCAGCGGCGCAGGGGCGCTGGACGTCGGCGGCCGAGCCACCGTGCCACTGGTTGACGCCCGGCGACGCGCGTTGTCGGAAACGGTTGCCTGGAATCACGACTGGCCGGCCACCTCGGTGGTCGTCGGCGCCGAGGTGACAGAACCCCGTGCCGTCCGGGAACGGATCCGCGGCTGGGTACGGGCCCGACTGGACCGCCCGCCGGCGGATGCCTTCCTCGCCGAAATACTCGCGGCCGAATCGTCCTACTAGGCGGCGACAGCCCGCATCCCTATGCTGAGCGAGTGCCCAACACATATCGCGTCGTGCAGTGGACGACCGGAAACGTCGGTAAGAGCTCGCTACAGTCGATCGTCGCCAACGCCCAGTACGAACTGGTGGGGTGTTACGCGTGGTCGCCGGACAAAGCCGGGCGCGATGCCGGCGAACTGGCCGGCATCGAACCGCTCGGTGTTACGGCAACCAACGACGTCGAGGAATTGCTCGCCCTGAAGCCGGACTGCGTGGTCTACAACCCGATGTGGATCGACGTCGATGAACTGGTCCGCATCCTGTCGGCGGGCGTCAACGTGGTGACGACGGCGTCATTCATCACGGGTGACAACCTGGGCGAAGGGCGGGATCGGATCGTAGCGGCCTGCCAGCAAGGCGGCTCGACCGTCTTCGGGTCCGGTGTCAGCCCCGGCTTCGCCGAACTGCTGGCGATCGTGTCGGCAATGGTGTGCAACCGCGTCGACAAGGTCACCATCAACGAAGCGGCCGATACGACGTTCTACGATTCGCCAGACACCGAGAAGCCCGTCGGCTTCGGGCAACCGATCGATAATCCCGACTTGCCCGCAATGGCACAGAAGGGGACGGCCATCTTCGGCGAGGCAGTTCGGTTGGTTGCGGACGCGCTGGGTGTGGAACTGGACGAGATCCGGTGCGTTCCCGAGTTCGCCCAGACGACGGCCGATCTCGAAATGGCCTCCTGGACCATCCCAGCGGGATGCGTTGCGGGCGTTTACATCAGCTGGCAGGGCATCGTCGGCGGAAATACCCTGATCGATCTCAATGTGCGGTGGAAAAAGGGGCAGACCCTCGAACCCGACTGGCAGATCGACCAGGACGGCTGGGTCATCCAGATCGACGGTCAACCGACGGTCACGACCAGGGTCGGTTTCCTGCCGCCACCGTATTTTCAGGCGACCACGCTGGCCGAGTTCATGGCGCTCGGACACATCATGACGGCGATGCCTGCGATCAACGCCATCCCTGGGGTGGTTGCCGCCGCGCCCGGCATCGCCACATACGCCGATCTTCCGCTGACGCTGCCGCGCGGGACGGTTCCCTCGCCTTGAGGCTGCCGACCGCGTGAAGCGGGCGGTCAGCGGGTACCCGAGCCCGTATGGCTACCAACAACCGATTCAGTAATTCAGCGAGGTATTGGGGCGGTCGGGCCAAAGAAACGGTCGGCCGCCTGACCGGCGACAGGCGCACCCAGTATGAAGGTGTCCTGGATCAAGCGAAGGCCAACTTCAAAGACACCGGGCTACGTGTCCGAAACGCGCTGCGCGGCGAGCGGGGAGCCGTCAGACGTCGACCACGGTACTGACCGACGTTTCAGGCCGATCCCCAATCGGGTATTCGAGGCGGGGTCAGCACGTTTGAGCCGACAACCGAGGAGTGGCAACTTATGAGCGCCGAAGACAAGATCAAGAACAAGATCGAAGATGTGGGCGGCCGGGCGAAAGAAGCCGTCGGACGCGCTACCGGAGATCGGAGCACCGAGAATGAAGGACGCGGCGACCAGGCCAAGTCGAGCCTGAAGGACGCCGGCGAAAAGGTCAAGGACGCCTTCAAGAAATAGTCTCCAATTTGGAGTTGTCCCGTGCCGGTACCCGCATCATGCGTACCGGCGCGGGACATTCCTTTGCGCCACAACATTTTTAAGTTCCTGGTTGAACATCGAAGTAATGGTTACTCCTAGGCTCATGCTGCTCAGGAAGAACGAAAGAACTCTGCTTCGCCGGTTGATGGCATACGGCGGCGCTGCGATCGCGATATGCGGACTCGCGTCGCTCGCTTCTCCAATGCCCTCGGCGGATGCCGCCCCGTGCCCAGACGTTGAGGTGGTCTTCGCCCGCGGCAGTGGCGAGCCTCCGGGAGTCGGCGGCATCGGCGGAGCGTTCGTCGATGCCTTGCGCGCAGATGTCGGCGCGCGATCACTCGAGGTGTATCCGGTGAATTACCCGGCCAGCACGGACTTTGGCAGCAGCGATTTTCCGTTGACCGTCATTGACGGGATCCGGGACGCGGGCGGTCATATTCAATCGATGGCATCGAGGTGCCCTAACACCCGGGAGGTGCTGGGCGGGTATTCCCAAGGGGCCGCGGTTGCGGGCTACGTCACCTCGGCCGCCGTCCCACCCGGCGTGCCCGCCAACCTGGTACCCCAGCCGCTCGCACCCGAAATCGCGAATCACGTTGCCGCGGTCGCCTTGTTCGGTACACCCTCACCGGAATTCCTCAGCCAGTACGGTGCGCCCCAAATCGTCATCGGACCGCTGTATCAGCCCAAGACCATTCAGTTGTGTGCCGACGGTGACACCATCTGCGCCGGCGGGGGCACCACCCCGACCTTCGCGCACACGTTGTACGCCACCAACGGAATGACGAGTCAGGCAGCGGATTTCGCTGCGGGGCGCCTGTAGCTTCGGCGGCGCCGCTAGTCAGGTTCGTCCGGCAGTTCCGGATTCGGGATGGCGGGTGAGTTTTTCAGCCAACCACGCAACCGAAGTAGCCCGTTGATGACGATGCCGAACCCGAGCAGGATTAACGTCCCGACGATGATTGCGGTGGTCACCACTCCATGGTGACAGGTTCAGGATGGTGACAGGTTTAGGCGGCAGCGGGTTTGATCTCGAGGCCGACGTGGACCTTGTCGATACCGCCGCGCACGATCGAATGTGCGTAGAACCACCAGGCGTGGTACCAGTACCGCTTGAGCACAGCGTTGTAGACCCGCCGTGTTTCGGATTTCGGCAGGACGCGGGCAACCCCTTCCACTTCCTCGCTTTTGGGCTTGCCCAACGATCCGCTCTTGGCGATGGTCACCCGCGGTGTATTGCGGATGCGCTTCACCTTCCACGAATCGTCGTCGGTGATCACGAGCAACCGGTCGCCGTCGGGCACACCCCAGATCGCGGTCGGCTTGGGGCGGCCGTCCTTGGTGAAGGTCGTCAACCGCAAATACTTCGAATCGATGACGTCTTTGAACCCGACAGCCACGCGTATTTCCTCCTGGGTATGGTCGCCAACCCCGAAGTCAGCGATGCCGCACCGCGGGGTATTACCCCGCCGGCAGGTGGTGGAAACCGCGCGAGGCTACCGAAGACGACACATCCATTCCACGCACACCCCACGCACTCCCCACGCAGACCCCACGCACTCGGCGCAATGGTGACGGTTGCACAATGCGAGGATGCGCGTTCTGGTCACCGGGGGTACCGGGTTCGTCGGCGGGTGGACCGCCAAAGCCATTGCCGACGCCGGGCACTCCGTCCGGTTCCTGGTGCGAAAGCCCGAGCGGCTGCAGACGTCAGTGGCCGCGCTGGGGGTGGACATATCGGATTACGCCGTCGGTGACATCAAGGACCGCGAGTCGGTCCGCAAAGCGTTGACAGGGTGCGACGCCGTCGTGCACAGCGCCGCGCTGGTGGCAACCGATCCGCGACAGACGGCACAGATGCTCGCGACGAATATGGAGGGCGCCGGAAACGTTCTGGGCCAAGCTGTCCAGCTCGGGTTGGACCCGATCGTGCACGTCTCCAGCTTCACCGCGCTTTTCCACCCGAACGTGCAAACCCTGTCCGCCGATTTACCGGTCGTCGGTGGCACAGACGGATACGGAACGTCCAAGGCGCAGGTGGAAATCTATGCGCGCGGTCTGCAGGATGCCGGCGCTCCGGTGAACATCACCTACCCCGGCATGGTGCTGGGCCCGCCGGTGGGCGATCAATACGGCGAGGCCGGCGAGGGCGTGCGAGCGGCACTGCAGATGCACGGCATTCCTGGACGCAGCGCAGCCTGGATGATCGTGGACGTGCGCGACGTGGCAGCACTGCACGCGGCGCTGCTGGAGCCGGGGCATGGGCCGCGTCGGTACATGGCCGGCGGGCACCGGGTTCCGGTGGCGGAGTTGGCGAGGCTGCTCGGCGAGGTATCCGGCACGAGAATGTTCCCCGTTCCCGTTCCGGACAGCGCATTGCGTGCCGCCGGAACGCTTTTGGACTTCGTGGGCCCCTATCTGCCTTTTGACAATCCGGTGACCGCGGCCGGAATGCAGTACTACACGCAGATGCCCGAATCCGATGACTCACCGGCCGAACGCGACCTCGGTATCCAATTTCACGATCCCCGAACCACTCTCGCGGACACGGTCGCGGCGCTGCGGGAATCGCCCAACGCCTAGAGAGCCGTTCGCACGTTGCGGCGCATGCGGTGCGCCAATGGTTTACGGCATCGCCTCGGCCCACACGATGTGTCCCTCGAAGCCCAGCGAGATCGCCAGCTGCAGATAGCGATCCGCCAGCCGGGTGTATTCGGCGGTGTCGCCCCGCGCCCGCGCCAGCAGCGCGCGCATTCGCAACAGCCAGATCGCACGCACCGGCAGGTCCTCGCTGTGACGTTCCTGCGCCACTCGGTCGATCGCGGCCTCGGCCTCGGCCACATCCCCTGCAGCGCCCCGGTCCAGCAACGTCTCGACCAGCACGGCCGTTGCCGGGATACCCCACGTCAATAGTTGGGCCTCGGTCGCCAGATGCTCGACGGTGGCCCGCATCAGGGGGATGGCCTCATCGCGCTGCCCACGCCGCGCCATATCGCGCGCTCCGTACACGTTGACGATCGGTAGCTCGGACAGATTGTGGCCTTGCCGCTGGAACAATTCGGTGACCTCGTTCAGCAGTCGTTCGCCACGGTCGTGGTCTTCCGCTGTTTCGTGGTGGACCAGTGCCACTCCCAGCGTCAGCCGCGCGAACGCCAGCGCGAAGTTGTCACCGGCACGTTCGGCAATTCGCAGCGCACCCTCGATCTCCCGTACCGCGCGAACATCGGGCCGTAGCACGCCGGCCGGGATGCCGGGGAAGTAGACGTAGGCGACCGCCCTGGCATAGGACAGCGGGTCGGCCCGTCGGGCCATGTCCAGTCCTTGCCGCATGTCTTCCTGCCAGCCGGGCCGGCCCAGGCAGTAACAGGCGATAGCCCGCGTGGTGAAGGCGATTGCCAGCGGACACCCGATGATGAAATTGCCCATAGTCGGATCGCCGTGGGCCAGGTCGATTACCCGCTGCGACCACTGCAGCACCTGTGACCATTCAGTGCTCTCGCCCTTGGCGTAGATCGGCGCGAACGACAGCGCTACCGTCAGCGTCGGCTCGTCGACCGATTCGATGAGTGCCATCGCCTCGGACGCCAGATGCGAGGCTTCGCGGATCCGGGCCTGATACGCCAGGTCGATGACCTGCCCGGCCATGGCGATGGCCAGCGATGCCTTGTCCCCCGAGGCGCTGCACAACTGACGCAATTCCTCGAACCGGGCGGTGGCGTCGCTGTGCACGCGCCAGGCGACACCGCACAGCATGGTGCGCGGCGCAATACGCCACGCCGTTCGGCGGGCGTCGTCGACGGGGAGGGCATCGGCGATGTGTTGCGCCCGCTCCCAACTCAGCCGCGCCGCGGCGATGTCACGGTTGGTCGCCCAGTTCGCCGCGCGCATGTGCCAGCCGTACGCATCTGGACCGTCGCCGGCGGCCTCCAGATGTTCAGCGATCAGTGCCGCGGATTGGTCGGTTGCTTGGGTTTCCCGGGTTTGAATGGCTTCAGCCAACCGCCGGTGCAACCGGGCCCGATCGGATCTCAGTTGCGACTCGTAGGCGACGCTACGAATCATTGGATGACGAAACGCGTACTCCGGCTGCGCGCTGAACCCCACCTGGTCGACGAGTTCGGCGTCGATCAACTCGTCGATAAAGGGTTCGATGCCAAGGCTGGCCAGCAGATCAGCGGCGAAACGGGAACCGACGACCGCCGCCGCACTGAGGGTCTGCTTGGCGGCGGGGCTGAGTCGGTCGATGCGCGCGGCGATCGTCGACTGCAGGGTTGGGGGCACCCGAACCTCCGCCGCATCTGCGGTGCAGGCGTAGTGCCCGCGCTGTCCACCCAGCACGCCCCGCTCGGCGAGTTCGCGGGTGATCTCTTCGGCGAACAGCGGATTTCCCGCGGCGCGCGCGGCGATGATCTCGCCGATTTCTTCGACGGACGGGTCGTCACCCAGCAGTTCGGACACCAGCGCGGCGGCCTCGGGCTCGGTCAGCGGTGCCAGCGCGAAGGTCTGTGCCCCACCGACGAGTTGCAGCGCTCCCCGGTATTCGGGCCGGTAGGTGACCAGGACCACCGACCGTGTCTGCGGGATGACAGACAGCAGGTCGGCGATCATGGACTCGCTGGCCTCGTCGATCCAGTGCACGTCCTCGATGACGAAGACGGCAGGTTCGCTGCGGGCCAGCAGGGTGGCGCTCAACAGCGCGGTCAACCGGCGGCGGCGCGCGTCCGGGTCGATCTTGCCCAGCTCGGTGCGGACATCGAGGATGCCCAGCAGGTCGTCGAGCAGCAACAGGTCCTGTGGTTCACCGTTCGGGAAACGCGCCCGCACGCGCGCACGCGCCGCTTCGTCCGCCAGGCCGTGTGTCTCGACGACCGCGCCCAGTAGGCGTCCCATCACCCGATACGGGATGTCAGCGGCGTGTGATTCGCAGAAGCTGGAAAAGACTTGAAAGCCATGGGCTTTGGCGAGATGCACCGCTTCGCGCACGAGTCGGGTTTTGCCGATGCCGGCAGGTCCGCTGAGCGCGACGACCGAGCCACGGTCCGCCTTCGCGCGATCCAGCATCGTGGCCAATGCGCTCACTTCCCACCCGCGGCCCACCAGCGTCGACTGCGACACCTTGAGTTGTTCGGGTTGAGTGGCGACGCTGATCAACGGGAACGCCGGGACCGCGTTGTGGGCGCCTTTGACCTGCACCCGTTGGGCTTCACCCAACACCGCCACGCCTTCGATCAACCGGGCGGTTGATTCGCTGACCATCACACCGCCCGCCGGGGCCACCGACTCCATTCGTTGAGCCATCCCGACCTGTTCCCCGATCGCCGTGTATCCCAGTGCACCCGAACCGATTTCGCCGGCAATCACCTCACCGGAATTGAGTCCGATCCGCAGCACCAGAGTCACACCGTCGGTGAGGTCGGCGGCCAGCCGGTTGACTTCTTCTTGAATTCCCAGTGCCGCCAAGCCCGCTCGCAGTGCGTGGTCCTCCAGCGCGGCCGGCGCCCCGAACAAGGCCATGATGCCGTCGCCGGTGAACTTGTCCACCGTGCCGCCGTAGCGCTGTACCACCGCGGCCGCGCGGGTGACCAGTTCAGTGATGATCTCGCGCAGTCGCTCCGGTCCGACGGCGGCGGCGATGTCCATCGAGTGCACCATGTCGGCGAACAACACCGTCACCTGCTTGTACTCGGCCGGGGCGTCCGCCTGTATCAGCGGTGCGCCGCATCCGTGACAGAAGCGCGCGTTCGGCAGCGCTTCGACGCCGCATGTGCGGCAACCCGTTACGGTCGTCATCCAACCCCTCTGCGTTGAGCCCGTCACGGCCCCCGGGTTGTCCGGCCCTCACAGAATAGGCGCAGTCGGCGGACACGTCACGGTCGTTGTGCCGAACCGTCGCATACTCCGCCCACGATGGCGATGTCAGGCGGCGCGATCGTGTCCACCGCCGAGTCATCGCGACCATGCCGGGCGAACGCGAAATCCGGGACGGTCACTTCTTGCGGTCCGTATCCCGGCTCGGCTGAACCCTTTTCGGCTCACCCGGCATCTTGGGATAGTTCGGCGGATAGGGCATGTCGCCGAGGCCACGCTCCTCGTCAGCTTCGACCATTTCCAGCAGACCAGCGATCGACTGGGCGGTTTCGTCCATGCCTGCCCACGGATCGTCACGACTCGCCACCAGGTCAGGGACGGTCGCCATGGTGTAGTCATCCGGGTCGGCCTGCGCCAACTCCGCCCAACTCAGCGGTGTCGAGACGGTCGCGATCGGGGTACGTCGCACCGAATACGGCGATGCCATGGTGCGGTCCCGGGCGTTCTGGTTGAAGTCGATGAAGATGCGCTTTCCTCGCTCTTCCTTCCACCACGACGTGGTCACCGCGTCGGGCGCCCTCCGCTCGATCTCGCGGGCCAGCGCGATGCCGGCCCGGCGGACCTGGATGAAATCCCAGTCGGGTGCGATCCGCAGGAAGACGTGGATGCCGCGCCCGCCGGATGTCTTGGCATAACCCACCAGGCCGAGTTCGTCGAGCAGCGGCTGCAGCACGTCGACCGCGACCGCTCGAGCTTCCGGGAAGCCGGTGCCCGGTTGGGGATCCAGGTCGATGCGCAATTCGTCAGGGTGCTCGGTATCGGGACAGCGCACTTGCCACGGGTGCAGCGTCACGGTGCCCATCTGCGCTGCCCACACGATCGCTGCCGGATGCGTCACCTTCAACGCGTCGGCGGTGCGTCCGGACGGGAACGTCACCCGGCAGGTCTCCAAATAGTCGGGGTGATGCTGCGGGATCCGCTTCTGGTAAATCTCTTCGCCGTCGATGCCGTCGGGAAAGCGCTGCAGATGGGTCGGTCGGTCGCGCAGCGGGGAAAGCATCGGACCGCCGGCTCGTCCTGTTGTCACGGCACGGTAGTACTCGACCAACCGGCCTTTGGTGCCGTTCTTTCCCAGCTCGGGGAAATACACCTTGTCCCGGTTGGTCAGCCGGACGGCGATGCCGTCGACGTCGAGTTCTTCTGCTGCGACTGCCATAGGTGGACTCCAGCATGCCGCACGCCAGAATGAAGCAATGGACTTACCCGTCATGCCGCCCGTGTCGCCAATGCTGGCCAAGTCGGTCAAGACGATTCCGCCGGACGCGTCATATGAGCCCAAGTGGGACGGCTTCCGCTCCATCTGCTTCCGCGACGGTGACGAGGTTGAACTCGGAAGTCGCAATGAGCGGCCCATGACGCGCTATTTCCCCGAGTTGGTCGAGGCGGTCAAGGCCGAACTGCCGCAGCGCTGCGTCATCGACGGTGAGATCGTGATCGCCACCGATCAGGGACTGGATTTCGAGGCGTTGCAGCAACGCATCCACCCGGCGGACTCCCGGGTGCGGATGCTGGCAAAACAGACGCCCGCGTCATTCATCGCATTCGATCTGCTGGCCCACGGTGAGGACGACTACCGGGGTCGTCCGTTCAGCGAGCGGCGTGCGGCCCTGGTCGACGCGCTCGCCGATTCGGGACCCTCGATTCACGTCACGCCGGCCACCACCGACCGCGACATCGCGCAGCAGTGGTTTTCCGACTTCGAGGGCGCCGGTCTGGACGGTGTCGTGGCCAAACCGCTTACCGTCACCTATCAGCCGGACAAGCGGGTGATGTACAAAATCAAGCACGAACGCACGGCGGACTGCGTGGTCGCCGGATACCGGGTGCACAAATCCGGCGGGGAGACCATCGGTTCGTTGTTGCTTGGTCTCTACCAAGATGACGGCCAGCTCGCGTCCGTCGGTGTGATCGGCGCCTTTCCCATGGCCGAGCGCAGGCGCCTCTTCACCGAGCTGCAGCCACTGGTCACCACCTTCGATAACCATCCGTGGAACTGGGCCGCGCACGAAGCGGGCGAACGTACCCCACGCAAGAACGAGTTCTCGCGCTGGAATGCCGGCAAGGATCTGTCGTTCGTTCCGCTGCGACCCGAGCGGGTGGTCGAGGTCCGCTACGACCACATGGAGGGCGCCCGCTTCCGCCATACCGCTCAATTCAACCGGTGGCGGCCCGACCGGGATCCGCGCTCGTGCACTTATGAACAGCTCGAGCGACCGGTCAGCTTCAGGTTGCGCGACATCGTGCCGGGCCTCGCATGACACGGGTGGGCCCTCTGCCCCCCTAGGATGTCGAAATGCTGCATGTGTCCGCACTGTTCGTCTCGCGTAGCGCCGCATTCGACGAGCAGGGCGCGATCAACGCCACGTCCTTACCGATGGCTTGGTTCGAAGTCGACGAAATGCCCTTGTGGGCAACGGTTCCCGTTGTTCTGGTGGTGCACGCGCCTGCCGGCGGAGATTATGATCCGGAACTGCATGTCGTGTGCAAAGACCCCGCCGGGGTGCCGCGCGGGTCCCTGCGGGCGGCATGGCACTGGCCAGATGATGGGAACCGCGCCTCCAAATACCGCTGCTTTACCCAAGACCTCTCGTTCCCGGTAGCGGCGCCCGGGGAGTACACGGTAGGTGCCTATTACGACGCCGACGGCAAAATCGAGTTGTTCACTCCCGTTCCGATTTCAATTCTGTTGGCCGAGACGAGTCCTGGCGAACAGGCCGATGGAAGCGGCTAGGCTATGCCGATGCATGTAGCCGGTCTTCTGGTGGCGGGAGCCGCCAACATCGACGATTCCGCGATCGACGCCACCCGCTTGCCCATCACCAGCTACGAGGTCAACCAGACCCCGGTGTGGCTGACCATTCCCCTCGTTCTGGTGGTGCACGCGCCGGCCGGCGGGGAATACGATCCCGAGTTGTTCGTCGTCTGCAAAGATCCCGGTGGCACGATTCGCGGAACAGTGCGCTTCGCCTGGCAATGGCCGGACGAGGACGGCAGGCCGTCCAAATACCGTTGCTTCACCCCGCAACTCTCGTTCGCGATCGAGACCACGGGAGAGTACGCAATCGGGGTCTACCGCGATCCGGAGGCCACGAATTCGATAGGCACCCCCACACCGCTTTTCATCGGGCTGGCCGGGGGACGTCAGCGACGCTCCGGCGGCAACTAGACGGAAACGGCCAGCGCCGACAACCCTCGCAACGTGACGTTCGATTTGTACACCGGTTCACCGGCCAACCGGGCATCCGGAAATCGTGCCGTCACTGCGGACAACGCCACGCTGGCCTCCAACCGGGCCAACGGGGCACCCAAGCAGTAGTGCGCGCCCCGGCCAAACCCTAGATGGCGCAACGCCGTTCGATCCGGATCGAAGACGTCGGGCCGGTCGAATTCGGCGGGATCACGGTGCGCTGCAGCCAGCAGCAGCATCAACACATCCCCCGCGGCCACATCGGTGCCGCCAATTGTCATGGGGTCGAGGGCAATTCGGCTGAGCTGCTGCACCGGCGGGTCGTATCGCAGGGTTTCTTCGACCACCGCCGCCGCGCGGGCAGGATCCCCCGCCAACGCCGTCCACTGCCGGCCGTCTCGCAGCATCGCCAGGACGGCGTTGCCGATCAAATTCACCGTGGTCTCGTGACCGGCCACCAGGAGCAGCACGCACGTCGAGACGATCTCCTCCTCAGTCAGCTGATCACCGGATTCGTTGACGGCGACCAACGCCGACAACAGATCGTCACCCGGGCACGACCGGCGCCGCGCGATCAGGCCGTGCAGGTAATCACGCAGTCCGGCACCGGCACTTAACGATTCGTCCAGTTCGTCGGACCTGTCGTCGGTGAAGAACGGGTCCAGCGCCTTGGCCAACACCGCAGACGCGCGACTGAACTGTGGCTCGTCTTCGATCGGCACGCCGAGCAAGCGGCAGATGACCGCGACCGGCAGCGGGTAGGCGAAGTCGGCAACCACGTCGAAACTGCCCTTTTCGGCGATGCGGTCCAGCAGACCGTCGACCAATGCGCTGATCTCTGGCTCCAGTGCATTGACCACTTTAGGGGCGAATGCCTTACTGACCAGCTTGCGCAGCCGGGTGTGATCGGGCGGGTCGAGAAACAGGAAACTCGGTGGCGTTTCGCTCCGCACCGACGGATCCGCCTCGATCATTTGCTGCGCCGCCGTCGAGTTGAGGTGGTTGCTGCTCGACGACGGATGCCGCAGCACCTCGTCGCAATCGCGGTACGACGAGAAAAGGACAAAACCGCTGCCCGGCAGTGCCAGCGGTCCGCCGGCGCGCAACTCGGCACACACCGGATAGGGGTCCGCACGGCTTACCGGGTCCAGCAGTTGCAACAGCAACGTCTGCGGATCAGCCTGTTCGGTGGGAACCGTGGTCATGGTGACCATTGTGCCTGGACCCGATCAAGGCGGGTCTGACCACGAAGACCACGACACGCATGGGCATTTCCCGAACATCAGGAATCACTTCGGATTTCACCTTCGGCGACGTGCCCACCGACGTCCGGGTACGCCATCAGTCGGTCGAGAAACACGTGCTGCCCCTTGAGTAGTTTGGTGCGTGCCAGCGTCACCGGAAACCAGTCGACGCGATCGATTTCGGGGAACTGCCGCAGCTTCCCCGAACCGCGCGGCCATTCCATTTCGAAGGTGTTGCTGTGCGCGTCGGTGATGTCGAGATCGCTGCCGACGGCAAAGACGGTGACCACCTTGCCGCTGGGTTGCTTCACCGTGCCCAGGTCGATTCGCGGGCCGTCCGGCACTGCCAACCCCAGTTCTTCGGCGAACTCGCGCTGAGCGGCCTCCCACGGGTCGTCTCCGTCGTCGTACTCACCTTTCGGGATCGACCAGGCACCGTCGTCCTTGCGAGCCCAGAACGGTCCGCCCGGATGCGCGATGAGCACGTCGACGGCACCGGCGCCGACCCGGTACAGCAGCAGACCCGCACTGAGCTTGGGCATGATTCAGACCCCGACGGCCTGCTCCAGATCTTTCAGCGACGTCTCGAGATGAGCGAGTAACCGTTGCAGGTGCGGCACGCTGCGACGGCATCCGACCAAACCGAAATCGAGGTTGCCGGCATTGTTCACCAACGTGATGTTCAGCGCCTGGCCCTCGGGGATGTTCGACAACGGATAACTGCCGTCGAGCTGGGCGCCGCCGTAATACAGCGACTCTCCCACCCCTGGCACGTTGGAGATAACGATGTTGAACGGCGGCGGCACCGCCGAAAGAAATCCCGGCACCCCGGCCAGGGTCAGTGGCGCCATGTTCAGTGCCGACAACGCCAGCACTTGGTACGACGGCAGCTCCGCCAGCACCTTTTTGTTTTGGCGCATGGACTCGGCCACGATCTCGATCCGCTTTGCCGGATCCTCGACGTCGGTGGCCAGGTTGCACAGAATGCTGCCCACCTTATTGCCCCCGCTGTCGGCGTCCGCCTCCGACCGCAGGCTCACCGGGACCATCGCGACCAGTGGTGTGTCCGGCAACGAGTCCTGCTCGAGCAGGTAGTAGCGCAGCGCGCCGGCGCACATCGCCAGCACGGTGTCGTTCACCGTGACACCGGCGGCCTGCTTGACGCTCCTGATGCGGTCCAATGACCAGGATTGGGCCGCGCACCGACGTGCCCCACCGACCTTCACATTCAGCATGGTGTGCGGCGCTGCGAACGGTAGCGTCAACTGCTGCTCCAGCAACGCGGCTCGGGCCAGCTTCAGCGCCGAAGGGGCAACTCCCACAACGGATCCGGCTGCTTTCACCAAAGAGGTCAGCGGGTTTCGGGCGGGTTTGCTCGACGGCGGCCCGGGTGGTCGCGGCAGGTTCCACATCGCTTTCACCTGGGTGTCGTCCGGGTCGGTGGACATGGTGCGTTGCATGAGCTTGACGGCGGACACACCGTCGATCAACGCGTGATGCATTTTGGTGTACAGCGCGAAGCGGCCGTCCTTGAGGCCCTCGACGACGTGCAGTTCCCAAAGGGGGCGGTGGCGGTCCAGCAGGCTGGTGTGCAACCGCGAGGTGAGCTCCAGCAGGTCGCGCACCCGGCCTGGGGTCGGCAACGCCGAACGTCGGACGTGATAGTCCATGTCGACTTCGTCGTCGAAAGTCCACGCCAGTTGCGAGATTCCGCCGCCAATTGTCGCCGGGTGTTTGCGGAAGGTCGGCTGAAATTCGTCGTTGGCAACCAGGCGGTCGTAGAACTCCCGAACAAAGTCCGGGCCGGCACCCGCCGGTGGCTTGAACAACGACAGGCCGCCCACGTGCATGGGATGCTCGCGCGATTCGGTGAAGAGAAACATCGAATCGGTGGGCATCATCAATTCCATGCACTCATTAAAGCGTGTCTAACACGTCTGTTCAGACTCTCCTGAGACTCTCTTGGGACTCTGTTGAGTTCTAGACGGGACCCGCCGATTTCGCCTGGTGTCCCTTTTTCACGAGCGTGACTGCACCCCGCCGCGATCGGGACGCGCCAGTGGTGGCTTGCGGCTAGTTAGGTCAACCTAACGATCAGATACCCTCGAGCGGTGTCTCAACCAACCGATCCTTTGACAACCGATGCCCCGAGCGTCGGCATCGACGCCCCGAAGAGCCTGCGCGAATACGCGAAGACAACCGTGATCAACACGGTGCCGCCGGTGCTTGCCTACTACGGACTGCGGCTGTTCGGCGTGACTCCCTACCTGGCGCTGGTCGGCGCGATCGTCGTTGCGACGCTGCAGGGTCTGTACACCGTCGTCCGCAAACGCAAGCTCGAACCCGTCAACGTCGCCGTGCTGGTGTGCGCCGCGGCATCGCTGACCGTCGCGTTCACCACCAAGAACCCTCGTATCGTCCAGGTCACCGAACTCATCCCCGCTACGTTTCTGGTCTATTCCGTCGTGGTGAGCGGCCTGATGGGTAAACCCACCTCGAAATTGATCGCCGGGGTGATCGCGCCCGGCCTCGCCGAATCGGCGTTGGTGCAGCGCGGCTGGACGCAGCGCGAAATTCAGGACTGGCACCATCTGCACACACGTCTGTGCGTGCGGCTCGGGCTGATCTGTGGCCTGTTTCCTTTCGCCGCGGTCGCCTGCATCTTCACGTTGCCGGTGGACGTATCCCAGATCTTGATTGTTTCGGTCGGCCCGACCCTGCTCGTGGTGTGTATAGCGACCGCGACCACCCTGTTTCGCAAGTTCGTCCGCGACACCGACCAGGCCGCCGCAGAACGGGACAGCCTGCCTGCGGCCTAAAGCCGATATTGACAGTGACTGCCAATACGGCATAGCGTGCCGCAGGTCACCGTCCATCGGGAGGTCGCCGTGCATAGCTCGTCCAAGTTCCGCGTGATCCAGTGGGCGACCGGGGGTGTCGGTAAAGCCGCCATTGAATGCGTGCAGAACCATCCGGACCTGGAGTTGGTCGGATGCTGGGTGCACAGTGCGGAAAAGGACGGTGTCGACGTCGGGCAGATCGTCGGCACCGCTGAGTTGGGTGTCACCGCCACCATCGACGCCGATCAGCTACTGGCCACCGAGGCCGACTGCGTCATGTACAGCCCGCTCATCCCCAACGACGACGAGGTCATCGCGATCCTGCGCTCGGGCAAGAACGTGGTCACCCCCGTCGGTTGGGTGTATCCCGACCTGAGCAACCCACGCGTGCAGGCGATCGCCGACGCCGCCGTCGACGCCGGGGTGACGCTGCACGGGTCGGGTATCCACCCGGGCGGCATCACCGAGCGGTTCCCGCTGATGTTGTCGTCCTTGTCCTCGGCGGTAACCCATGTCCGTGCCGAAGAGTTCTCCGACATCCGCACCTACAACGCACCCGACGTGGTGCGCCACATCATGGGATTCGGCGGCACCCCCGAAGAGGCGATGCAAGGACCGATGGCCAGCCTGCTCGAAGCCGGCTTCAAACAATCGGTGCGAATGATCGCCGATGTCATGGGATTCCGCATTGATCCCAACATCAGGACACTCCAGGAGATCGCTGTCGCGACCGGTGATATCGACTACGAACCCGTGCCGATCACCAAGGGAACGGTGGCGGCCCGCCGGTTCCGCTGGCAGGCCATCGTCGACGGTGAACCGGTGATCACCGCAGCGGTGAATTGGTTGATGGGCGGGGAGAATTTGGAACCGGCCTGGAACTTCGGCGAGCAGGGTGAGCGCTTCGAAGTCGAGATCACCGGCGACCCGGACGTCAGCATCACCTTCAAGGGGTTGCAGCCGCAGTCGATCGCTGAAGGGCTGCAACGTAATCCCGGTGTCGTCGCCACCGCCAACCATTGTGTCAACGCCATTCCCTACGTCTGCCCCGCCGAACCCGGCATCAAAACCTACCTGGACCTGCCCCTGATCGCCGGCCGCGCATGAGCATTGTCCTCAGGGGATGAGCTACTCCCATCCCCAATCATTGAGCGGGCAGGTTGCGATCGTCACCGGCGCGGCACAGGGCGTCGGCAAAGGGGTGGCCGCCGCACTCTTGGAGCGCGGCGCCGCGGTGCTGCTGGTCGACACCCAGGGCGACAAGCTCGACGCCACCACTACCGAACTCGGTGCGGCCGGGCGGGTCGCGATGATCCAGGCTGACCTTCGCGAGCCCGACAGCGCACAACGCATCGTGGCGCGCGCGGTCGACTCGTTCGGCACGGTGCACGGCCTGGTCAACAACGCCATCGCGACCAATGAGCCAAAAGCGTTCGTGGACATCACCACCGACGACCTGGCGCTCGGTTACGAGGTCGGTCCGCGCGCCACTTTCCTGCTGATGCAGGCCGTGTACCCGCTCATGGCCGAGGCGGGCAGCGGATCGATTGTGAACCTGGGCTCGGGAACGGGCACCGGTGGTGAACCGAAGTGGGGCGGTTACGCCGCCGCCAAGGAAGGCATCCGGGGCTTGTCGAAGGTCGCCGCCCTGGAATGGGGCCGTGACAACATTCGCGTCAACGTTATCTGCCCATTCGCCGAATCCGACGGCGTCAAGTTCTGGAAACAGTTTGCTCCCACTGATTACGCGAAGGCGGTCGGACGCGTCCCGATGAAGAGAATCGGCGACGTCCGCACCGACGTCGGCGCGCTCGTTGCGTTCCTGCTCGGGGGCGACGCCACCTTCATCACCGGACAAACCATTCACGTCGACGGCGGCATCGGTAGCTTCCGGTGACAACGTCCTTGCGAGACCGTCAGCGCGACCAGGTCCGCGCCGACATCCGGCGTGCGGCCTTCCGGCTCTTCATCGAACGCGGCTACGACGCCGTGACCACCGAGGAAATCGCAGCGGCAGCAGGTGTTTCGCCGCGCACGTTCTTTCGGCATGTGCCGGTGAAGGAGGACTTGCTGCTGGGACCCGTACGCCACGGCGGTGCCGCGATCGTCAGCATGCTCGAACAACGGCCCGCCACCGAATCGGCCGATGTCGCGCTGGTCAACGCCATCATCAGCCGGACACGGTCTTTCGACCCGACCGATTGCGAAGAATGGCGGGCAGCACTGCTGGTGGCCCCCGACCTGCTGGGCAAGGTCACGATGTACGCCCCAGCCGACCGGGAACGAGCGACGAAGTTGATCGCCGAGCGAATGAGCGTGCACCCCGACGGAGACATCCGACCCGGACTTTTGGTCCAGATCGGTTTTGCAGCGGGGGATTTCGCGTTTCAGCATTGGGTACGCGGAACCGGCGCCCACCACCCGCTGGACTTCTACGTCACGCAGGCTCTGCAGGCGGTGCAGAGCCCCTACTGGAGCTAACCGCGAAGTGCTTCCGGATTAGCGATCCGGATGGGTGACCCATCCAGCCATGCGGCTACGGATTCGGCGGTGTCCGCGTAGAAGGCGCTGAGCATCTCGCGGGTGACATAGCCAAGATGCGGCGACAGGGTTACGTTGGGCAGCCGCCGCAGTGGGTGCTCGGCCGGAAGCGGTTCGGTGTCAAAGACATCGAGCCCTGCGCCGGCGATTCGTTTACTGGTCAGTGCATCGATCAGTGCGGCCTCGTCGACGATCGGTCCGCGAGACGTGTTGATCAGGTACGCGGTCGGCTTCATCGCAGCCAGCTCAGCCTCGCCGACCAGGCGTCGGGTTCGTTCGGACAGCACGAGATGGATAGCGACGATGTCGGATTCCTCGAACAGCGCCGCCTTCTCCACCCGGCTGGCACCCACCTGCTGCGCCGTCTCGTCGGTGAGGTGCTGGCTCCACGCGATGACTCGCATGCCGAACACGTTGGCGTACTCTGCCATCCGTTTGCCGACTCGGCCTAGGCCAAGAAGTCCGAGCGTCTTTCCGGACAGGGTGATGCCGGTCGTGGACTGCCACCCGCCGGCACGCATGCTTCGATGTTCCTCGGCCAGGTTGCGCACGGTCGCGATCAGCAGTCCCCACGCCAGTTCCGGGGTCGCGTCACGTACGGCCCGGAAGCGGGGATGGGCGAAATCCGAGTGGGCGACCAGGACGCCACGCTCGGTTGCTGCAGCCATATCGAGATTGGGCAGGCTCCGGCCGACGATGGTGATCAGTTTGAGGTTGGGCAGTCGCTCGATCAGCGTGCGCGGCAGCGCCATACGCTCCCGCAGCGTGCAAATCACATCGAACGGCTGCAGCACCTCAGCCGCCTCCGCTTCGGCAAGATGCCGACCGAAAACGGTTATCCCGGCGCGCTTTTGGACGGAATACCAGTCGGCATACCGGAGGGCTACGCCGGCGTAGTCGTCGAGTATCGCCACCCGGGGTACAGCTGGTTCCATCGCCGCAATCTACCCGGTCGGCCAGGTTGGGCTGGTGAGTATCGAGACTGCGTGTGCCGCGCCGACCCTGTGTCCAGGGTTACCTGTAGCGACTCTGCGCGATCTGAGCTCAGCTTCGATGCCGTCGGCGCAGGCTCGGTGCGCAGCGCCGCGTCAGTTCAGCGCTTACCGCACTTTTAGCCCTCGCCCTCAGCCGCTTCCAGCAAAGCGGCACGAGCCAGCGTTTCCTGCGCCATCTTCACATGGGCGGCATCGACGAGGACACCGCCGACCCCGACGGCTCCGCGGCCATTGGCTTCGGCTTCCCGGTAGGCCGCGAGATTGCGTTGCGCGAGCGCGATCTCGTCGACCGTCGGCGCGTAAACCTCGTTCGCGACGGGCACCTGGCTGGGATGGATCGCCCACTTGCCGCGGTAGCCCAACAGAGACGCGCGGCGGGCATCGCGTTCGTAGCCGGTGAGATCCCGGTAGTCGGGATAGGGCGCATCGATGGCGTCGATGCCCGCGATGCGCGCCGCGACGATCACCTTGCTGCGCGCGTAATACCAGAAATCACCGGGGTATTCGCCGAGCGGGACGAAATTGGTGTCGACCCGTGCGCCTTGTGACAGTGCGAAGTCACCCACGCCGAAGATGAGGGCATCCAGCCGCGGACTGGCCACCGCGATCGCTTCGGCGTTGGCCAGCCCTTCCACCTCCTCGATGAGCACTTCCAAACGGATCTGCTTGTCCAGCGCAAGCTTTGCCTCGAGCTGGGTGAGCAGCACGTCCACCCACCAGACGTCACGCGCGGTGCGCGCCTTCGGAATGATGACGGTGTCGAGATTGGGTCCCGCCGCGGTGACGACGTCGATGAGGTCGTCGTGGCACCAGCGGGTGTCCAAACCGTTGATCCGGACGGCACGAACGGTGCGGCCCCAGTCGATGTCGTTGAGCGCGGCGATCGCTTTGGCGCGCGCGGTTTCCTTGTACGCCGCAGGCACCGCATCTTCGAGATCGAGGAAGACCAAGTCGGCGCCGCACCCGGCAGCCTTGTCGAACATGCCGTCGTTGCTCGCGGGTACGGCGAGTTCGGAGCGGCGCAGCAGTTGAGTCATTTCCGTCGTCTCCTCATATCACGCTGCGGGTGTGCAGGTCGTCGATGTCGTCGGGGCTCAGACCGAGTAGTTCGCCATAGATCTCGGCATTGTGCTGCCCGAGTGTGGGTCCCAGGTGGTCGACCGTGCCGGCCACAGCGGAGAACCGCGGCACCGGCGCCTGTACCGTCATCGGTCCGAGTTGGTCGTCCGGCACGGAGACAAACACCTCGCGATGCCCGAGTTGAACGTCGCCGAGCAGGTCGGTGACGTCGTACACGGGTGCCGCGGCGACGTCATGCGCTTCGAAGGTTGCCATCGCTTCCGAAAGAGTCCGCTTCGCAACCCAATCCGCCACCGCGGTGTCCACCTCGCCCGCTCGGGCGAGCCGCCGTTGCGGATCGGAGAAGTCGGCATGATGCACGAAATCGTCCCGCCCGATGGCGTGAAAAACCCGCAATGCCAAGGCCGGTGAACTGCCCGACATCGCCAACCACCGCCCATCGGCGGTGCGGTAGGTGTTGCGTGGGGCCGAGATATCCCACCGGTTGCCGGACCTTTCCGGCACCAGCCCCAGCTGGTCGTAAGCCAGCAATGTCTGTTCCAGCAACCGGGTGAGCGGGTCGATGAGGTTGACGTCGATCAGTTGACCCGGTCCGCCATGTACGTCGCGGTGGTAGAGCGCCATCATCACCGCATAGGCCGCGTTCAGCGACGCCACACCGTCGGCCAGCATGAACGGCGGCAGGGTCGGTGGTCCCCCGGCCTGACCGGTGATGTGGGCAAAGCCGCTCATCGCCTCCCCGAGCGTGCCGAAACCTGGCCGTTCACTTTTCGGGCCGGTCAATCCGTAGCCGGTGATGTGCAACACGACAATTCGCTCGTTGACCGCGCGCAGGCTCTCGTAGTCCAACCCCCATTTGCGCAGGGTCTGCGGTCGCGTGTTCAGAATCGCTACGTCGGCCATGGCCACTAGCCGACGCACCAGGTCCTGCCCCTCAGCGCAGCGCATATCCAGTGTCACACAGCGCTTGTTACGGGATATCGACTTCCACATCAGGCCGACACCGTCGCGTTGGTTTCCCCATCCCCGAATGGGATCACCCGTACCGGGTTGCTCGACCTTGATGACATCGGCGCCGAATTCCCCCAGATAGGTTGCCACCAACGGCGCTGCGGCCAGAGTGGCCAGGTCGAGCACCCGCACACCGTCAAGCATTGGCGCCGACCCGTGCGGGTCGCTGTAATCCGAGGTGACCCCGCAGTGTGGCCGATTCGTAGGCGGTGCGGAACAGTCCGCGTCGTTGCAGTTGCGGAACCACCATGCGCACCACGTCTTCGAAGGCCCCCGGCAGATGCGTCGCCGCCAGGACGAATCCGTCGCAGGCCCCTCCTTCGAACCAGTCCGCCATCTGATCGGCTACCTGCTCGCCGGTACCGACGAACCGCGGGCCCTGCAACAGCGTGGCACGGTGACCGGCCAGATCGCCGACGGTCACCGGGCCACTGAGATGTTCGCGCAGATTCTGCACCAGTCCGCGGATACCGGACACCGCAGCGATGAGCTCATCTGTGACCAGATCGTCCAAATCATGTTGTGCGAAGTCATAATTCATCAGCTCGGACAGCAGCGTGAGCGATGCCATCGGATGCACCAGGTCGTTGAGGAACATCGCCTCGCGATCCTTGGCGTGCGCCTCCGACTCTCCCACTACGGCGTAAGCCATCGGGCAGATGCGTACCGATCCCGGATCCCGCCCGGCCGCCTCGATCCGTTGCTTCTGGTCCGCGTAATGGCTCCGGGCAACCTCTATGCCGGGATCCCCGGTGAAGATCAATTCGGCCCAGCGCGAAGCGAATTCGCGCCCACGCCCCGAAGACCCGGCCTGGATGATGACCGGGCGGCCCTGCGGGGTCCGGGGTACGGTCAGCGGGCCGCGCGCGGAGAAGTACTGACCCACGTGGCCAAGTTCGTGCACCTTCGCCGGATCCGCATAGTGGCCAGACGCGCGGTCGTGCAGTACCGCGTCGTCCTCCCAGGTGTCCCACAGCCCGGTGACCACGTCCAGGAACTCCTCGGCGCGGTCGTAGCGTTCGTCGTGGCCGAGGTGTGCGCCGATGCCGAAATTCTGCGCCTCGCTGTCGTTGACGGAGGTGACGACATTCCACGCGGCGCGGCCTCCGGAGAGGTGATCCAACGAGGCGAAGGTGCGCGCCACATGAAACGGCGCGTAATACGTGGTCGAGTAGGTGGCGCCGAGCCCGATGCGCGAAGTGGCCTCCGCCAGTACCCCGAGCACCACACCGAGGTCCAGCTTGACCGGACGCGCACCGAAGGACACCGCTTCGGCTACGGATCCGCCATAGACCCCTGGCATCGCCAGTCGGTCGTCGAAGAACATCAGGTCGAAGCAGCCCTCTTCCAACTGCCGGCCGATCTTCGCGTAGTAGGACGCATCGAGGTAGCGGTGCTCGGTCGCGGGGTGCCGCCACGAGCCCGCATACACCGATGTGCTGCCGGCCTGCATGAACGCCACCAGGGTCATCTTGTCGCTTCGCACAGTTGTGAATCTAACACCTGATATTTCAGATTTCAAATATTAAATTAGGCGCCTGTTATGCTCGCACCCGTGCCGTCAGACTCGGGAATCGACATCTCGGGCACCGTCCGCGAGCGCGCTGCCCGGGAACTGCGCGACCGCATCCTCACCGGCACCCTCCCGGCCGGCTCGCGCCTGGACCTCGACGCCATCACCGAAGAATTCGCCACCAGCCGCACCCCGGTCCGCGAGGCACTGCTGGAGCTGTCTTTCGAGGGTCTGGTGCGTGTCGCACCCCGCAGCGGGGTCACCGTGATCGGCATCAGCTCCGGCGATGTGCTGGACAGCTTCACCATCCTGGGTGTGCTGACCGGCCAGGCCGCCGCCTGGGCGGCCGAACGAGTGAAACCTGACGAACTGGCGGCGTTGCGTGAACTCGCAGCCGATGTCGCGGCACGATCCGGCGACGACAGCATCGGCGAGGCGAATTGGCTTTTCCACCAGAGGATTCACCGTGCCGCCCACTCCCAGCGGCTGATGACGCAGATCAAGCAGGCCGCACGGGTGGTGCCCACCAATTTCCTCACCCTGTTCCCCGACCACGAGAAGCATTCACTGGACGAGCATCGGGAATTGCTCGACGCGCTCGCGGTCAAGGACGCCGAGCGTGCCCGAACCATTGCCGAGCGCCACGTTCTGGACGCCGGGCGCTCGCTGGTCGACTGGTTGGAACGGCGCGACCACTAGGGTTCCAAAGGTGCCCGCGATCCCTGCGCAGTACCTGCTGTCAACTGACGCACCGAGCCCGCGCACGCTGATCGACATCTTCAACGACACCGCGGCGCAGTACCCGGATGCCGTGGCGATTGACGACGGCGACGTCCAGATCACCTACAGCGAGCTGCTCGAGGACATGAACGACAGCGTCGCCTGGCTGGCGGCCCGCGGCATCGGCCGCGGTGACCGGATCGGCATCAGGATGCCCTCGGGCAGCTACTCGCTGTATGTGGCGATCCTGGCTGTCCTTGCCGCCGGCGCCGCCTATGTGCCCGTCGATGCAGACGATCCCGACGAGCGCGCCGACTTGGTCTTCGGCGAAGCCGGCGTGGTCGCCGTCATCAGCGCCAAAGGCATCGAACGCACCCAGGGAGCGTCGCGCGGGTGGCGGGCCGGGGCGCCGCTGGCGCGCGACGACGCCTGGATAATCTTCACTTCCGGATCCACCGGCACCCCCAAGGGTGTCGCGGTCACCCACCGCAGCGCCGCGGCATTCGTCGATGCCGAGGCGCGAATATTCCTGCAAGACAATCCGATTGGCCCGGGTGACCGGGTACTGGCCGGATTGTCGGTGGCGTTCGACGCCTCGTGTGAGGAGATGTGGTTGGCCTGGCGGCACGGCGCCTGCCTGGTCCCCGCCCCCCGTTCGCTGGTGCGCAGCGGCATGGACCTGGGACCGTGGTTGGTGACCCGCGACGTCACCGTGGTGTCGACGGTGCCGTCACTGGCCGCGTTGTGGCCCGCCGAGGCGTTAGAAGCGGTGCGGCTGTTGATCTTCGGCGGGGAGGCGTGCCCGCCCGACCTGGCCGAGCGGCTCGCCGTGGGAGTGGAGGGCGGTCGCGAAGTTTGGAACACCTACGGCCCCACCGAGGCCACCGTCGTGGCCTGCGCCGCGCGGCTCGACGGCTCGGGGGCCGTCAGTATCGGACTGCCGTTGGCTGGCTGGGATCTGGCCGTCGTCGACGACCACGGTGAACCGGTGAGCATCGGCGCAACCGGCGAACTGGTGATCGGCGGCGTAGGACTGGCCCGCTACCTGGATACCGACAAGGACGCCGAAAAGTACGGCCCCATGCCGACACTCGGCTGGACGCGGGCGTATCGCAGCGGCGATCTCGTGCGACTCGAGCGTGACGGGCTGTACTTCTGTGGTCGCGCCGACGACCAGGTCAAGGTTGGCGGTCGCCGCATCGAACTCGGCGAGGTGGACGCAGCGCTGGTGAACCTCAACGGTGTCGCCGGCGGTGCGGCCGCGGTCCGGCAAACCACTACCGGGACGCCGATCCTCGTCGGATATGTGTTCAGTGCGGACCCGTCATTCGATATCACCAACGCGCGCAACGAACTTGCCGAGCGGCTGCCCGCGGCGATGGTGCCCCGGCTGGTACGTGTCGAAGAATTGCCGACGCGCACCTCCGGCAAGATCGATCGGGATGCGCTGCCGTGGCCGCCGCCCGGCAGTACCGACGAGGAGGACACCACGGAACTGGCCGGCACTGCCGCTCGGCTGGCCGGATTGTGGCGGGATCTGCTCGGCGACACGACCACCGGCACCAGAGCAGTCTTGGAAGCCGACTTCTTCACCCTGGGCGGTGGCTCGCTGACAGCGGCGCAATTGGTGGTGACCTTGCGGCAGCAATACCCCCAGCTCACCGTCGCCGACCTGTACGACCACCCGCGGCTGGGTTCGCTCGCTGCGTTCCTCGACGAACTCGAACCGCCGCCGCAGGTGTCTGAGCGTGTTGTGCGGCCGACGCCTCTTCGCACGCAGGCGACGCAAACCCTGCTGATGCTGCCGCTGGCCACGTTGTCCGCACTGCAGTGGGTTACCTGGCTGGCTTTGGGGAACAACGTTGCCCGTGCCCTGCATCTCGTGCCGTGGGCTGTCGCGGTGAACTGGTGGATCGTCGCGGCGGCGCTCGTCCTGTTCGTCACGCCGATGGGCCGGATGGGCATCGCGGTCCTTTGCGCGCGCATCCTGCTGTGGAACGTGCGGCCCGGCACCTATCCCCGAGGCGGATCGGTGCACCTGCGGGTGTGGTTCGCCGAGCGGCTCGCCGCGGCCAGCGGCGCCGAAAACCTCGCCGGCGCACCGTGGCTCGTCTACTACGCACGAGCTCTCGGCGCCGAGATCGGCAAGGGCGTCGACCTCCATTCGGTGCCACCGGTCACCGGTCTGTTGACGGTCGGCCACCGCAGCGCGATCGAACCGGAAGTGGACCTGTGCGGGCATTGGGTCGACGGCGACCTGTTTCACCTCGGCACGATCACAATCGGAAACGACGCAACGATCGGTGCACGCACCACGCTGCTGCCCGGTGCGGTAGTCGGCAAGAACGCCGACGTGGCGCCCGGATCGGGAGTCGTCGACAAGATCAAGAACGGCCAGTACTGGAAGGGTTCGCCCGCGACCAAATCCGGGCGGGTCAAGCACCCGTGGCCTGACGAACGACCAGCACCCAAACCGCAGTGGGTGGCGGTATACGCAGTGACCTCATTGCTGCTGGCAGCGCTGCCGCTGCTCGCGGTGGCAAGCGGACTCGTCGTCATCGGGCTGGCGGTGCGCCATACCCGAAGCCTCTCGCAAGCCGTGCTGCCGGCGTTGCTGTGGATACCTGCCGCGGCGCTGGTCGGGCTCACCGCATACGCCCTGATTACGGTGATCGCGGTGCGGACGCTGTCCGTCGGGATGCGCGAGGGCTACCACCCGGTGCGCAGCCGCGCCGGATGGCAGTTGTGGACCACCGAACGCCTGATGGACGCCGCTCGCAACTACCTCTTCCCGATTTACGCCAGTGTTTTCACCCCGGCCTGGTTACGAATGCTCGGCGCCCGGGTCGGCCGCGGCACCGAGATCTCGACGGTCCTGCTCACGCCCCGGTTCGCTGTGATCGAGGACGGTGCGTTCCTGGCCGACGACACCATGATCGCCTCCTACGAACTCGGTGGCGGCTGGATCTACGCGGCCGAGAGCACGGTGGGCAGGCGCGCATTCCTGGGCAACTCCGGCATCACCCAGCCCGGTCGTCGGGTGCCTGACGACGGGCTTGTTGCGGTGTTGTCGGCTACACCGCCGAAAGCCAAACGGGGCTCGTCGTGGCTGGGCAGTCCGCCGATGCGGTTGCGCCGGCGCCCCGCCGAGGCCGACGAAGAGACCACCTACCAGCCACCCACGCGGTTGAAGGTGCTGCGGGCTGCCGTGGAGGTCTGCCGGCTGTTGCCGGTGACAGTGACGGTCGCGGTCGGGATGGCGGTGCTCGGGGTGCTGCAGGCGCTGGTAACCAGATTCGGGATCTGGTCGGCCGCGCTCGGCGGTGGGCTGGTGCTGCTGTCGGCCGGCGCGATCGCCGCGGTGGTGACCGTCGCCGCGAAGTGGTTGCTGGTCGGCCGGATCAAGGCGGGTGAACATCCGTTGTGGTCGTCGTTCGTGTGGCGCAACGAGCTTGCCGATACGTTCGTCGAAACCGTCGCCGCGCCGTGGTTTGCGCGGGCCGCCACCGGCACACCGCTGCTGAACCTGTGGCTGCGCGGGCTGGGGGCTGCGATCGGGCGCGGCGCGTGGTGCGAGACCTATTGGCTGCCAGAGGCCGATCTGGTCGCCCTCGGGACAGGCAGCACCGTCAACCGCGGCTGCGTGGTGCAAACGCACCTGTTCCACGATCGGATCATGCGGATGGACAGCGTGGTGTTGGAACCCGGCGCCACCCTCGGCCCACACTGCGTCGCGCTGCCCGCCGCCCGGCTTGGCGCCGGGGCATCCGTCGGCCCGGCATCGCTGGTGGTGCGTGGCGACGAGGTGCCCGGTTCGACTCGCTGGCAAGGCAATCCGGTCCGGCCCTGGAAATTGGGTAAGCAGCCAGGCAAACAACAAGCCAAGCAAGCGGGCCGTAAGAAGTCCGGCCGCAAAAACACCGCGGAAGGCACGGCCGCGTGAAATCCCCGGCCCACAAAGCCCCTTCGAGCGGGGTTGTCGATCCCTACCTACCACGCAACGGCAACGTCGGCTACACGGTGTCGCGCTACGAACTGGACCTGGAGTACCGGGTCGCGATCAACCGGTTGTCGGGGACGGCGACCATCACCGCGGTCACGCTCACCGAACTAGCCGACTTCACCCTCGATCTATCCAGTGCGCTGTCGGTCTCGAAGGTATCGGTCAACGGCAAGCGCGCTGCCCGTTTCAGTTGCCGCGACGGCAAGCTGCGCGTCACGCTGCCAACGAAACTGGCGGCCGGCGCCGCGATGTCGGTCGTGGTGCGCTACGGCGGCAACCCCAAACCGCTCCGGACACTTTGGGGCGACGTGGGTTTCGAAGAATTGTCCGACGGTGCCCTGGTCGCGGGTCAGCCCAACGGCGCGGCGTCCTGGTTCCCCTGTAACGACCATCCGAGCATCAAAGCCGCCTTCCGGATTCAGATCAGCACGGAGAGTGCGTATCGGGTGATCGCGAACGGGAAGCTGGTATCCCGGCGGGCACGGGCATCGCAGACCGTTTGGATCTTCGAACAGCCTGAGCCGACATCGACCTATCTGATCACGCTGCAGATCGGGGTCTATGAGTCCCAGCGGTTGGCCCGGACGCCGGTCACCATCCGGGCGGCGCTGCCGGAACGGCTCAAGAGCGAATTCGACCACGACTTCGCCCGGCAACCCGAGATGGTGGAGTTGTTCACCGAACTGTTCGGCCCGTATCCGTTGGCAGCCGGTTACACCGTGGTCGTCACTGATGACGAGTTGGATATTCCTCTTGAGGCGCAAGGAATTTCCATATTCGGTGCCAACCACTGCGACGGCACTCGAGCCAGCGAACAGCTCATCGCGCACGAGTTGGCGCATCAGTGGTTCGGCAACTCGGTGACCGCGCGCAGCTGGCGTGACATCTGGTTGCACGAGGGATTCGCCTGCTACGCGGAATGGTTGTGGTCGGAACGTAGCGGAGGTCCTGATGCCGACGAATTGGCCCAACTGCACCACAAGGAACTGGCGCAGAAACCCCAGGACCTGCTGCTGACCGATCCGGGGCCGCGCCTCATGTTCGACGACCGGGTGTACAAGCGGGGAGCACTGACCCTGCATGCCCTGCGCCGACAGCTGGGTGATCAGAATTTCTTTGTGCTGCTGCAGGATTGGACCACCCGGTACCGGCACTCGAACGCCGTCACCGACGACTTCATCAATCTGGCGGCAAAACACTCCGACGAGACACTGCGACCGTTATGGGACGCCTGGCTCTACGCGACCGAGGTCCCCTGACTACAGGTTCGCGATGTCGTCTGGCACATCCACGGCGTGCTCCTGCAGAACATTGAGCGGCACCACGTCCAGCGTGCGCTCATGGGTCGACGCCAAGACCACCGGCGCCGCGCACCCGTCATGGTGAGCGCGCAACCAGTTGACGGCGGTGACGCACCAACGGTCGCCGGGGAGCAGGCCGGGAAAGCGGTACTCGGGCACCGGAGTGGACAGATCGTTGCCGATCGAACGCTGATGCTCGAGGAATTCCGCGGTTACGACGGCACAGATGGTGTGCAACCCTCGATCCTGGTCGCCGGTGGAACAGCAGCCGTCCCGGTAGAAGCCAGTGACTGGCTCGTTGCCGCACGGTTCCAACGGGCCACCGAGCACGTTGCGATCAGGCAGGCGATCAGGCATGCGCCTAGTATCGCGCTTTCAGTGGCGTTATCGGAGGGGTTATCGCGCCCTAAATGGCCATCCTGGAGCCCCACTGCATGCCGGCGTCGATCACGCTGGCGGCTGCCTCGGCATCGACAGCCGAGTACATACGTGCGATTTCGATGATCGCGTCCCCCGCTCGCATCAGTTCCTCTTGGGCTGCCCGGTTGACGGCCATCATCTGCGCAGCATCGGAAGTGAACGCCATCACCGCCTGCGCGGAAACCTCCTCGGCTCCGGCCGGCGCCAGCGCGGACAACCCGTTGGCCGCAGTGCGCCCAGCCTGCAGACCGCGCCAGGCGTTGTCCGATATCTGGGCACCGATGTCCGCGGCGGCCGAGTCGAAAGTCAGGACCTGCATTGGAGTCTCCCTCCACATATCAAACTAAAGCTAATGGAGATAGTAGCAGTGGCATATTGTTGTCATATGCACAATTTTTGGAGGTGGTAGGTTCAGCGGCGTGATACTTACCGGCGCCTTCCTGGCCGACGCGGCCGCTGTGGTCGACAACAAACTCAATGTGTCCGGCGGGGTGCTGTCCCGATTCGCGCTCGGGCCCGACCGGTCGGCCCGGTTCGTGTTGGTGGTCCTGACTCAGGCCGAGCCCGGCAGCACCGACCGGCTGCTCAAGATCGAAATGCGACCGCCGACCGACGAGGACCCGATCCGCCTAGAGTTCGAGGTACCGGAAGCCTCAGTGGCCGAGTTCCCCGGCTTCGCCTTCTTCGAACTGCAGCTGCGGTTGCCCTCCGACGGTCGGTGGGTCCTGGTGGTCAGCGGGGGTACCGGCGCGATCTCGATTCCCGTGCTGGTGACGGAGTTCGCGCCGCAGGATCCGTCGCTGGGTTTCTAAGCCAACGCCGGCAGTACGGAATCGGTGAGAAGCCGCACCGATTTCCAGGCCTCCTCGACCGGCATGCCGCCTACCAGTGGATGCAGCACGATCGGACCGTAGTTCTCGGCGCCACGAACTTCTGCGACGAGCTGCTCTGGCGTCAGAAACCGATATCTACCCGACGCCCGGACCTCATCTAGCGTCTGAACTCCGGGAAGGTGCATGAGGGATCTCTCGTCGGCCGACCATGCGCCGTAAGTGACCGCCTCCCAGCGGATGTGGTCACCGAGTTCGGCCCACGCCCGGTCCGGGTCGTCATGCAGAAACATCATCCCCCGATTGATCGGCGCCGGCATGATCACAAACGGTGCCACGCCGGAGTCGGCGCACAGCTCGCGGTAGTGGTCGGCGACATCGGGCAGGTAATCGGCCAGACTCAGCGGCAAGCCGAAGCGCGCCGCACGCCGCGCGGTGGCACGTGATCCGCCGCCGATATACAGCGGCGGATGGGGGCTGGTCCACGTCCCGGTGCAAACACCCGGCTCCCCGCCGGACCAGATCGACAGCATGCGCTCGATCAAGTTGTCCATCAGCTTGCCGCGCCGTTTGAAATCGACTCCCAGGGAGTCGAATTCAACAACGCGATAACCCAGGCCCACCGTCGTGTGCAACCTGCCCTGACTCATGTTGTCGACCAGTGCGATGTCCTCGGCAAGCCGGACAGGATTCCACATCGGCCCGAGCGCACAGTCCACGCTTGCGATCAGACGCGACGTGCGGGCCAGGAACATCGACGCGGCCATGATCGGATTACAGCTCCAGCCGTGCCCGGTGACGTGGTGCTCGTCGACACTCACCGACGTGATGCCATGGGACTCGCCCCATTGCGCCAGCTCCAATGCAGCACGAATAAGTTCCCCTTGCTTTCGCGGATCACCCTGCGGGGAGCCGAAATTGAAGCGGAGCACGGTCAGCGGCATCTCGCCTACCGGGCCTGTGATTGTACGAAGGCGGGGAAGTCAGGGAACAGGGCGCGATCCACGATCTCGATGCGCGTTCCGGACGCGTCGAGATAGTAAGCGAACAAACCCAGTTCCGAACCCGGCACCTCAGCCGTCATCTCGAATTCGAAGCCATGGTCTTGCAGTGACCGAGCCGCCGCGGAGAGGTCGTCGGTGAAGTAGCCGAGGTGGTGCACCGCGTTGCCCGGGGCGGCCATCCACGGAGTGCCCGGAACCTGCTGTATCAGTTCGAGATACGGAGCTTGCACGGAATAGACGATCGTCGAGGTCAATTCACGCGTACCGGCCGCCGTCCGGAAGGGCAGCGTGTAACTCATCGGACTGATCCAGCGGTAACCGGCCAGTGCGGTGAGTCGGGTCATCGCCGCTTGGAGATCGGGCACCACGACGCCGGTGTGGTAGAGGTCCTCGGCCTGCAGTGCCAGTGGAGCGGTCATGAGTTGCTCGCAATCTGTTGCTTCAGCCACGCGGTTTCCCAAAAATTGGTGCTGTCGGCCAGCAGATCCTGGTGAGCGACTCTCAGCACTTCGCGAACGTCGGGGTGGTCCGACGGCAGCAACTCGGCCAAGTGAATGGCGTGCAGCGGGCGGCCCGCGCTCAGGTGCGCCCGCGCGCGATCCACCAGGGCGTCAGCGCCGGCCAGTTCGACCAGGTCAGCAGCGACGGCATCCAGACCCACGGGATAGAGTTCGGTGGTCGAGCGGTGGTGGAACCACCCGGAGTAGTTCTCCCAGATCGCCCGTACGTCCCAGGCCACCTTTCCATAGCCTTCGCCCACTTCGAGTTCCGCGGGTAATGCGACTTCGCGCATCAACGTCTGAACGTCCTTGCCGGCGTTCATCCCGGCGACGGTTTCATCGTGGATGTATTGGATGGCATCGCGCAATCGCGTCAGTTCGCTGTCGATACGGTCGGTGCCGGTAATCGGATCGAAGTGGCCCGTCACCAACAACTCTGGCTGCAGTTGCCGCACTCGCTCGACTGAAGCGATGGCCGTCAGGGCGTCCCGGTAACGGTCACCACGGATGGTGACGAGATTGGGGATGTGCCCGAACAGCGGCCCGAAAGTGTTCCCACACAGACACACTCGCTCCTCGGGCAACCACACCACCAGCGAGTCGTTGGTCTCCCCGCCCGGCACCGAGATCAGTTCCAGCCGGCGGCCGCCGACGTCCAAGGTCAGGGTGTCCTCGAAGTCGAGATCGACGACCGGGATGCTCTGCGGTGCCAGCTTTTTGGTGCCGAGACGGTGCTGGATCGCCTGAATTCCCGCGGTCAGGGTTTCCTTGAACGCGAAGGCACTGCGGCTGGCACGATACGGGATGAGTCGTTCGTTGTCGTCTCGCCAGAGCCGCCAATTCGCCTGAGCGACAACCGTTGTATCCGAGTCCCGCACGCTGTCCAGACCACCGACGTGGTCGACGTGGCCCTGGGTGAAGATGATGTAACGCACCGGCGAGTCGTCGATGGCGTCGAAGTTGGCTCGGTGTACCGGCCCTTCGAATCCCATGCCGGTGTTGACGATCACCCGTCCGTCTTCGGTGGTCAGCAGATAAGAGTTCGACAGTCCGGGTGAACACCACAGTCCGGGGGCGATGGGCTCGGCGCGCTCGGCCGCGGCAGGCCGCATAGCATCGGCGCCCGGTCGGCTGCGGTAGACGGGTTCGGACATCGTTGTTCCCTTCATTCGGCGCGAACGTCGAACCTGTCGTAATAGAAGTCGAACCGGCCGCGCAGTTCGTCGGGTGAGATCCCGAAATGCCGGCGCAAGTCGTAGTGGATCCGGCCATGCTTGCCGCGCGGATTGCCGTCGAGATAGCGCTGGAACCGGTCGCGCGCCGAGGCGGTCATGTCCACCCCACCGCGCCGGTAAAGGTCTTCCAGCAGCGGCATTTCATTGCCGTTGAGGTGGTGGAAGCTGATGTCGATGCTGCGCTCGGCCGGCACCAGACCGCGGTCGCGCACGACCGCGCCGAGTAACCGGTGCACGCGGTCGCTCCAGTAGTTCAGTAACCAGTCCGGCTCGATGGTGTGGCGGCGCAGTCGGTCGGAGTAGGCCATCATGGTGATCGCGGACTGGATCACCGCGACCGGGTCCCGGTGCGTGAAAACCACCGTCGCGTCCGGGAATGTGGCCATCAGCGGACCGAGTTGCTCACAGTGCTGCGGACTCTTGAGGACCCACGTGCGCGGCCCACGCAGGAAGGTCAACGCCTGCAACACCTTTTTCATATACGCGTAATGCCGGTGTTGATCGAGGCGCAAGTAGTAGTCACGCCAATCCGGCACGCGCGCATGCCATTCTAAGACGTAGGACGCCAGGTCGAGGTCGAGGACTTCTACTTCCTCCTCGATGGCTTCGGGGTACCGGTCGTGCATGGCGGCGACAGCGGGGGCGCTGGCCATCAGCGCTTCGTGTTCCTTTTTGCTCCGCGTGTAGCGCGGATCCACTCCGCTGGTGTCCGGCCCCTGGCCGGGAGCGGGGATGGGATCCTGACTCTCCCAGTACGGAAGGGCGCGGCGACGAGGATCGGCGGCGATCAGGTTCACCAGATGCGTGGTGCCCGAACGGGGCATCCCGACGACAATGAACGGCTTTTCGATCGAAATCGACTCGATCTCGGGGAAGCGTTTGACGAGCTCGGTCAGCGACAGCCGGTTGCGTAGCAGCCGTACCACGCGCTGTCGCAGCGTCGACCGGGTCAGCTGCCGCAGACCGTCGTCGCCTTCGATCGCCGCTACGTGCGCGCTAAGGCGCTCGGTGAATCCGTCGGTGTCGTCGAGATCAGCGACGCCCGCCTGTTCGCACGCCTCGGCGATCATGCTGTCGATATCGAACTCGACGCGCCTGGCTTCGGTGAATGTCAGGATCTGACGCTGGACTTCGGTGAGCCGAGGCGATGTCAGATCGTCGAAGTCGATGTCTTCCAGGGTGTTGGGGGGGTCCGCAGCATTCACGTACTACCTCCCCAGGGCGTCGTCGCCGTGACCTGGTCGAACCATAGCGCAGCGGTACCGTGCACCCCGAACTGCCCGATTCCGATCGGCAGAAAGGCAGTGTCGTGCTCGTCGTCACTACCGCCGAGGTGGCCGGCCGCAGGATTGAGTGCGGGCGAAATGTGTTCCTGCAGTGCGGTGCTGGGATCAAACCGTGGTCAGGCGATGGATTGCAAGGCGCCTCGGAAATCGCCGGCCGCGCAGGGCATAGCAACACCAGCCCTAGCCGGGCAACAGTTGGGGCGGTAGGTTCAGCCGGTGATAGTCGGGGCCTTTCTGGCCGAAGCTGCGGCTGCAGTGGACAACAAGCTGAACGTTTCGGGCGGTGTATTACTCCGATTCGCAGTCGATGCGAATCGTTTAGCCCAGTTTCTGCTTGTGGTGCTGACGCAGTCGGAGACCGACAGCCCGGTGCGCCGCATCGGAGTCGAGATCCGCCCGCCGACCGAAGACGACCCGCTGAACATCGAGTTCGAGTTGCCGGAGGCCGCCATTACCGCCGAGCTCGGGTTCGCGATATTCCCCATCGAGGTAACGCTGCCCGTGGACGGCCGTTGGGTTCTGATGGTGACCGGCGGGGCGGGCATGATCTCGCTTCCGCTGATTGTGAGTGGATGAGTGACGGCGGGATAACAATTCCCAATCGCAAAGCGTTGCGCACCGGTAAGCCGCACCGGAGTGGAGCCCTCAGAAAATTATCGTCGCGTGGTGCACCGTCGAACCGCTCTGAAGCTGCCCCTGGCGCTGGCAGTCGGCACGGCTTTGACCCGGACGCCTCGCGCCTCTGCCGAAGCAGGACGCTGGTCAGCTGACCGCGCACACAACTGGTATCAAGCGCAGGGTTGGCTGGTCGGTGTCAACTACGTCACCTCGACGGCCATTAACCAGCTCGAGATGTTCCAAGCCGGGACCTACGACCCGCGTCGTATCGATAACGAGCTGGCGGTGGCACGTTTCCACGGGTTCAATACCGTGCGAGTCTTTCTGCACGATCAACTCTGGGCTCAGGACCGCGTCGGCTTTCAGACCCGCCTGGCACAGTTCGTCGGTATCGCGGCGCGGCACGGTATCAAGCCGTTGTTCGTGTTGTTCGATTCCTGTTGGGATCCGTTCCCGAGACTGGGACGTCAGCGCGCGCCCCGTCCGGGAGTGCACAACTCCGGCTGGGTGCAGAGCCCCGGCGCCGAACACCTCGATGACCGGCGTTACGCCGCTGTCCTGTCTGACTACGTCACCGGTGTGCTGTCCCAATTCCGCAATGACGAAAGGGTTTTGGGCTGGGATTTGTGGAATGAACCCGACAACCCGGCGCGGGAGTACCGCAAGGTGGAGCGCAAAGACAAAGTAGACCGGGTGGCCGGATTGCTCCCCGAGGTCTTCCGGTGGGCACGGGCGGTCGATCCCGTTCAGCCATTGACCAGTGGTGTGTGGCAGGGCAATTGGGGAGATCCCGGGAGCCGCAGCGCGATAGCGGGGATTCAACTCGACAACGCCGACGTGATCACCTTCCACAGTTACGCTCCCCCAGGCGAATTCGAGGAACGCATCGGTGAACTGACGCCACTGGGAAGGCCGATCATCTGCACGGAGTACCTGGCGCGGTCCCTGGGCAGCACGGTGGAGGGGATTCTGCCGATTGCCCGGCGGCACAACGTAGGTGCGTTCAATTGGGGTTTGGTTGCCGGCAAAACCCAGACCTACTTCCCCTGGAGTTCGTGGGACCGCCCTGCCACTGCTGCGCCCAAGGTCTGGTTCGCCGACCTGCTGCAACCGGATGGACGACCTTTCAAAGACGGCGAAGTGCAGTTGATCCGCAAGCTCGCCAGCGGACAGGATCGGGGTTAGATGGGGCGGGTCGACGGCAAAGTCGTGCTGATCAGCGGCGGCGCGCAGGGCATGGGCGCCGCGCACGCCGAGTTGCTGGTGCCAGAGGGTGCGCGGGTCGGCGCACAACGTCTGGGTCAATTCGATCCACCCTGGCCTGGTGCACACCCCGCTGAGTGCGGGCGTCACCGAACAGTTCATGAAGCCCATTCCGATGCGTCGAGGCGCCGCCCCGACCGAGGTATCCAATTTCGTGGTGTTCCTGGTCAGCGATGAATCGTCGTACGCCACCGGCGCCGATTTTGTCATCGACGGCGGACTCACCTGTGGCGTGCCGAGGCCGATTTGATCACCCGGGCGGCGGCGGTGCGCTCATCGGACGGCTGTATGCGGCTTCGACACTGGGGCGTAGCTCGATGTCGGCGTTCCGCTTGTGTTCCTCCGGCGACAGAATCTTCAGCAGCGTGACCATCGGCAGGTAATAGGTGGCGGGCGCTCCGAGGATGTATGTCGCATTTCCTTCCACGTAAGTCGTATTCGCTGGATCATTCAGTCCGATATTGCTGTAATCACCGTGTACCTGCCGGTATTGACCCGCGCCCGCGACGAACATCGAAGCGAACCTGTTCATCCGCGCAGTGGAGTTTGCCAAGTTGGCCGGGCAATCTGCCCAGAAATCGTATTGGCGGATAACCACCTTCACGGTGTATCGCGTATCGATGGGAAAACCGGTTCCGCCATAGGCGGCCGTGCATCCGCTATTGGAGACCCGCATGCAGCCGCCATACTTCCCTTCCGGATCGCCGGTGAGAACGAAAGTGACAGACGCCGGATCGATATCGCTGCTGGGACCATAGGTGCGCAGCCAATCGTCTTCCACTTGGGCGCCTTCGCTGTGGCCGAGGACGATCTTGGGCCCGGGGATGGCGTGCAGCATGTTGTTGAGGTTGAGCGCCCCCTGATGGACGTTGCGCGCGGCAGGAAAATTGTTGTACGGCACTTTAGCGACGACATTTGGTGCCGCGAACAACTCACCCCGCAGCCAGTTGCCTGGTAGAGAGCGAAATGCCGGGTCAAGTGTCAATACCGTCGCGCCGACCGCGGCGACCACCTCCGCGCCGGCGCGGAGCGGTGTCAGGATCGTGATATTGGCCGCCAGGGTTAAGACCGCGGCTATTGAACTCAATGCGCGTCGTCGCACCGGCGGCACCTCATGCTCCCCCGTCCGTATCGCTCATTCTCGACACGAATTAGCACCGCATACATATCATCGCCGGCGTCAAATTCTTGATTTGCTTTCACAATCGAGACTGAAATGAAGCCGTCGGTACATGCATGGACGTTACCGGCTACGGGAGTGGGTCCCGCAGTTAAAGCACTGCTTTCAGATCGCCCGCCATTGATCGGGCTTCTTTTTGTCGTCCAGGTGTCGGACGCGGGCGACGTGAGGTGTATGTCCCTGCTCTTTGGCCCAACCAATAGCTTCTTGCTGGGTGTCGAACTCGGCAAGAACGCTATCCGCGTGTTCCTCCACGACGTAGTGCGAAATAGGGTCTCCGTCACGGCCTTTCGGTCGCGGTTCAACGAACACGTTCGCCATCAGTTTCTCCTCTCCGGCGCTGATCGGACAACTTATGCATACCCAGCCGGGGCCGGTCCTCACAGCGGGCGACGGATTCCGACCGAATCCTCGCCTTCGTCCGGTAGGCCCGATTTCGCATTGTCAGCAGGATGCCGGCGAATAGCGCCGCGGTGAGGCTGCCGGCCAGGACTGCGAGTTTGATGTGCTGTTCACGGGCTGGGTTGTCGGCAAAGGCGATTTCACCGATAAGCAGCGAGATAGTGAAGCCGATCCCGCCGAGAAGGCCGATGCCGATGACATCGACCCATTTCATGGACCGATCCAGTTCGGCGGGGGTCAGAGCTGCGGTGAGTGCCGCGGCACCTGTGATTCCCAACGTTTTTCCGAAGATCAGGCCCGTGACGATGCCGATAGCGACGGGATCGCGAACGGTGTCGGCAAGGCCGTCGGATCCACCGACAGTGACCCCGGCGGTGAAGAACGCGAACAGGGGCACTGCCAGTCCGGCGGAAAGCGGCCGAAGTTGATGTTCCAGCGGTTTGGCTTGCAGACTAGCCCGCTGGCCAGCCTTGGTGTTGTTGTGGACGGGAAGGGTCAAGCCGAGCAGGACGCCGGCTATCGTCGCGTGCACCCCCGACTCGTGGACGAGATACCAGACCAAAGCGGCCAGTGGGAGCAGGATCCAGATGCTGGTGGTTCGTCGGGCTGCTACCGCAAACAGAATTAACGGGATAACTGCTGCGACTAGGGCCACCAACTTGAGTTTGTCGGTGTAGAAGACGGCGATGACGGTGACCGCGAGCAAATCGTCGACGACTGCCAGCGTTAACAAGAAGATGCGCAGTGCATGTGGCAGGTGTGTGGAGATGGCCGCCAGCACCGGCAGCGCAAAGGCGATGTCGGTGGCGGTGGGGATCGCCCATCCGGCCAGAGCGCCGTCGGTGTTGCCGGCGTTCAGGATGATGTAGATGGCTGCCGGAGCGACCATCCCGCCTAGTGCAGCGGCGACCGGTAGTGCTGCCCGCCGTGGGTTGCGCAGGTCGCCAGCGAGGAATTCGTGCTTGAGTTCCAGGCCGATCATGAAGAAGAAAATGGCCAGGAGCCCGTCGGCAGCCCAGTGCGCCAGGGACAGGTCCAGGTGCAGGTTGGCCGGCCCGAAGGTGGTGTCGCCGAACTGGTGGTAACTGTCCGACCATGGTGAGTTGGCCCAGATGACGGCCGCGCTAGTGGCGACTAACAGCAGCACGCCGCTGATGGCCTCGCTGCGCAAGAGATCGGTAAGCCGTTGGAATGCGGCGCGAGGTTTTCGGTCGAGCAGGGAGCGAGATATCAAGGGCGGCAAGGGAAGACTGCTTTCAGCGGATGCCAAATGTTCGGCACAGCGACCAGGAACAGGCGGAGCTACGACTGCGGTCGGCACGCGGGGCAAGTGCACGCGCGAGCACCGATCAGAAGGCCTGGACCAGGCCGAGATGAGGTGAGCTATGGCCGCTGTCGTCAGCGAGGTGAGGGTGGCACGCCGGCGAGTTTGCCGTGCGCATTGGTGCCCCAGGAGGTGGTGTAGCCGTTGGTACCGCGGGGCCGCAAATCCTTATCCGTCAACAACAACACCGCCACGTTTCCGCGGCTGTTCGTTGCTGACCACATGCTGCCAGCGTAGCAACGGCCTCCAACGGCAGCGATCATCGTGTTATTCCGCGATGCGCTTGCTGAACTCGGCCGGCGAGATCGGTTGCGCGAGGGGCGGGCGGTGTTGGCCGTCGCACGCCCGCGTCCAAAAGCGTGAATAGTCATGAGCTTTGGCGGTGGCGAGGTGCAGCGGACCTTGCGGCGAGGCGGGTCGAAGTAGGGAAACGTCGGTTTATAGCTCAGTGCTGTCGTAACAATGCTTGGTGAGCAGCTTCGAAGTGTGTGTCGAAAAGCGCTTTGCGCCAGGCCCACCAAGTTTCCGGTCCTGCATCTGGTGACGGCGTTCTTAATCCGTCATTTACCTCGCTTAGCGCCAACATGAATCGCCACTTCTTCGAATGGTTGATGAGCCCGAACTCGTTTGGCGCATTGAGCGGGGCCAGCATGAAGTCGATGCCGCCCTCACGCGCTGACCAGCAGACCTGCAGTTTGCATTCGCTGCCGCGGTAGTAGACCGCCCAGGCAGGTCTCTTTCGGTACCAGACAGCGTCATCGGCCTCGTCAAGTTGAAATCCGCGACCAGTAAGCGCGGGTCCCATAACCTGATTCAGGTCGTCAATGGCCGCCACTATCGACCGTCCTCATCGACCCACGCATTACTGATGCGGATCTACCCATACTTGACGGCGTTCTGGTTTGTAGGTAATGGAATCTCAGATTCCGAAGATATCTTTTCGCCAGAAACCTCGTCAACAGTAGCGAAACCCGTCTGGCAAGACGCACGCGATACGCGGTACATGGTTCTCCATTCGGGTGCGAAGAAACCTTTATCGACTTGCCAACCGAGGTTATTCATGGCTTGATCTCGCCGCCTGGGCAGCCATTCGTTTGCCGACATCAGAGCTGTGGCACTCGGACTGTCGCGCATCACGGTCCGATTTATGAATTTAACTCGGACTAACGCTAGAGTTAGTCCGAGTTAGGAGAGCGATGACACCCCAAGATGCCTGGCCTAGACACACCGCACAGCGACGTCCGTGGGCACAGACTCAGCGGGGCGGCACCCGCGAGGACAGAACCCTGAGTTCCGTCGTCGTGTCTCTTCCCCCCTATATCGCCGACCTCGATGCCGACATCAACACAGACATCGCCGTCGAGCTCGAGACCGCAATGGGTGAGATTTCTCGGCTCGACAGTGTGCACGGAACCGACCTGGCGGCGCTGAGCACCCTCCTACTTCGAACCGAATCGGTAGCGTCCTCCAAAATCGAGCGCGTTGAGGCAAGCCTGGACGACTATGCGCGCGCGCTCCACGGCAACAGAGGCAACTCGAGCGCAGTCTCGATGGTTGCGGCAACCACAGCGCTAGACGCATTGATCACCAGCGTCGATCACCATGGCCCAGTACAAACAACCGCGATCCTGCGCGCACACGAGGCGCTGATGCGAGACGACCCGACAGAGGGACCGCATGCAGGTCGCATACGAACCGTTCAGAACTGGATCGGCGGCAGCGACTACTCCCCCCGAGACGCGCTGTACGTCCCACCACCCCCTGACATGGTCCAGACATACATGGACGACCTCATAGCATTCGCGAACAGGACCGATATGCCCGTCTTGATTCAGGCCGCCATAGCGCATGCACAGTTCGAATCAATCCACCCCTTCGCTGACGGTAACGGCCGAATCGGTCGAGCACTCATCAACACCATCCTGCGGAGAAGGGGAGCGACCACATGTCTCGTCGTTCCTCTGGCATCGGCGCTTGTAGCTCAGCGCGATCGCTACTTCGGGGCCCTGAGCACATACCGCGCAGGTGACTTACGCCCACTGATCGACACGTTCGCGAAGGCATCAAGGACTGCTGCGGCAGAATCACGCATTACTGCACAGCGCCTAGCGGAAATACCCGACGAGTGGCGCAACATGGTCGGACCAGTTAGACGCAATAGTGCTACGGACAAGCTGCTGCTGCTGTTGCCATCGAAACCGATCGTTTCGTCCGATGACGTTGCATCACTTGTCAACGCACCTCGGAGCAGCGTGTTCGCCGCGATAAATCGCCTGCAGGACGCCGGCGTGCTGCGCCCGCTGACCGACCGCAAGCGCAACCAGCTATGGGGCGCAAGCCGTGTGCTCGACGAGCTAGAAGATCTCGGACACAGAATTGAGCGGGCGAGCCAATAAAGATCGGTCCCTGCAAGCAGCAATTAACTCGACGACGAGATCCCCCGGCCGCCCAAAGAAAAAACCCGAACCCTAAACGAGGGTTCGGGCTATGCGTATGTCTTGAGACATCACATGGCGGTGGCGGAGGGATTTGAACCCTCGGACGGTGTTAGCCGTCACACGCTTTCGAGGCGTGCTCCTTAGGCCGCTCGGACACGCCACCGCCAGGCAGCTTACCGAACCAACCGCCGCTCACCCCAATCGCTGGCGGGCAAAGAATTCTTCCAGCGGCGCGGCGCACTCCGAAGCGAGCACACCACCGGTTACTTCGGGTCGATGGTTCAACCGGCGGTCCCGAACCACATCCCACAGCGAGCCGACCGCACCCGTCTTGGGTTCCCACGCGCCGAACACCACCCGGGCCACCCGCGCCAACACCAGTGCCCCGGCGCACATGGTGCACGGTTCCACGGTGACCGCCAGCGTCGCCCCTTCCAGGCGCCAACCGTCGCCCAGGACTCCGGCCGCGGCGCGCAACGCCAGGATCTCGGCGTGTGCGGTGGGATCCCCGAGGGCTTCGCGGGCATTGACCGCCCGGGCGAGTTCGGCGCCGTCGGCACCGACGACCACGGCACCGATCGGCACATCGCGTGGCCCGGCGGTTCCGGCGACAGCCAGTGCAGCGCGAATCAGCTGCTCGTCAGAAACCCTCACCGACCCAAACGGTCGATCACCGCAGACAACTGATCGGCGAAACCCATCTCGCGGGCAATCCGGCCGAGTTGCTCGTCGGCGTACAGGTCGGTCTCGTCGAGAATGACCCCCAACACCGCTTCGGGCAACCCGATGTCGGAAAGTAATCCCAGGTCACCCTCCTCGAAGGGATCCGCGTCCTCGAGGTCTTCGGGATCGATGTCCGCATCCAAGTTGTCCAGCACCTCGGCGGCGATGTCGTAATCCAGCGCCGCGGTTGCATCCGACAACAGCAATCGTGTCCCCGACGGTGCCGGCCGCACGATGACGAAAAACTCGTCGTCGACGTCCAGCAGCCCGAATACCGCCCCGGCGCTACGCAGCTCCCGCAGTTCGGTCTCGGCCGCGGACAGACTGACCAGGGATTTCGGGCCCAGCGGCGCACAGCGCCAGTGACCCTCTTCGCGCACCACCGCAACGCCGAAGCCGTCCGGGGTGTCCGCGGACGGGCCCTGCGTTTTCGAGGCCCGTTGTACTCCCATGGGCGCATACGCTAGTCCCTGACCTGGCCTCTGGCCAGATGAGCCGGGACGGGCAACCCGCAGCCGATTGATCTGTGCCAACCTTGGACAAGTGGTGAGGACTGAGGTGAAGACACCTGTATGCGTGCTCGGGCTGGGCCTGATCGGTGGCTCAATCATGCGGGCTGCGTCCGCGTCCGGACGCGAGGTGTTCGGCTATAACCGCTCGGTGGAGGGCGCACAGGGAGCCCAGACCGACGGGTTCGACGCGACCACCGACCTGCAGCAGACTTTGACCCGCGCCGCCCGGACTGATGCGTTGATTGTGCTGGCTGTGCCGATGCCGGCCCTGCCGAACATGCTCGCCCACATCCGCGAAGCGGCCCCGAACTGTCCGCTCACCGATGTCACCAGCGTCAAGACCGCGGTGCTCGACGAGGTCGCCGCCGCCGGGCTGCTGGAACGTTTCGTCGGCGGCCACCCGATGACGGGCACCGCGCATTCCGGCTGGCGCGCCGGGCACGGCGGATTGTTCAACAGGGCACCCTGGGTGGTCAGCGTGGACGACCATGTCGACCCGCACGTCTGGTCGATGGTGATGACGCTGGCGTTGGACTGCGGCGCGGTGGTGGTGCCGGCCAAATCGGACGAGCACGATGCGGCCGCGGCCGCCATCTCGCACCTGCCACACCTGCTTGCCGAAGCACTGGCCGTCACCGCGGCCGAGGTCCCGCTGGCCTTCGCGCTGGCCGCCGGCTCGTTCCGGGATGCCACCAGAGTCGCCGGCACCGCCCCGGACCTGGTCCGAGCGATGTGTGAGGCCAACACCGGCCAGTTGGTGCCGGCCACCAGCCGGATCATCGAACTGCTCAGCCGTGCGCGTGATTCGCTGGCGAGCCACAGTTCGGTGGCCGACCTGGTCGACCAAGGCCACGCGGCCCGCACCCGTTACGAAAGTTTTCCGCGCTCGGACATCGTTACCGTCGTCATCGGAGCCGATGACTGGCGGCAGCAGTTGGCCGCCGCCGGCCGGGCGGGCGGAGTGATCAGATCCGCTCTGCCAACCCTGGATAGTCAACGATGAACCCGTCGCCGTCGACGGTCACCGTGGTGTCGGCCACCGGCGAACGCAACTTGATCCCGTCCAAGCGGCCTTCGCTGGTGTAGCTCACGGTCGCCGCCTCGATGGACATGGACGGCACGTTCACATAGACCATCGGCAAAGCCAGCATCTCCGCGCGCTCGTGGATGCCGAGGCGCCGGATTGGCAAGGCATTGAAGAACGGACTGAACACCAGGTCGACGTCGAGGGCACCGTTGTAGCCGGCGCGTCTCTCGCCCTGGTGGTCGGTGACCAACCACATGTTCTCCTCGTCGCGGGCGATCGCTAGCTGACGTTCGCGTTCGGCCAGTGTGACGGTCAGTCCGAAGCGTTTGGTGGCGCCGGACTCGTCGGTCTGCAATTCGTAGAACGCGCCGAACGCCGGGTTGGTCTCGGTGGCGGCCGCGACGATGCGTCCGTTCGCCTTGATTCGCTTGCCGGACAACTGAACTCGCACTGATTCCATCCGCGAGCAATCCTGAGCACGCCAGGTGAACATCGCGGCTAAGACACGCTGTGTTGGGTCAGACGAAGCTGCGTTCACCCCCCTACCGTAGGACGTGTCCGCCGGGCGTGGTGGTTTTGTCGGTAACTGTGATCTTGGGTACCCGCTGCCACCGGCCCGCGGCGGCGCCGAGCCGGCCGGTGCCGGGCATCGAAGCCCACACCGCCAACGCCAACAGACCATCCAGGATCAGCGCCAACGCGGCCACCATAAAGGCACCGACCAACGCGATCGTGAATTCCCGTTCCTTGATTCCGTCGATCAGATAGCGACCCAGGCCTCCGAGACTGGCGTAGGCGGCCACCGTCGCGGTGGCAACCACTTGCAGCGTCGCGTTGCGCAGCCCGCCCAGGATCAGCGGCAGCGCATTGGGCACCTCGACTCGCATCAGCAACTGCCACTCGGTCATACCCATCGCCCGCGCGGCGTCCACCACCAGGCGGTCGACGCTGGCGATACCCGCGTACGCGCCGGCCAACAGCGCCGGAATACCGAGCAGCATCAGCGCCACGATCGGCGGACCCAGACCCAACCCGTACAACAGCACACCGAACAACAGCACGCCCAGCGTAGGCAGGGCCCGAAGGCCGTTGACCGCGCCCACCACCAGCAGCTGACCCCGGCCCGTGTGCCCGATGATCAGCCCGATCGGGATGGCGATGACGGCCGACGCGGCCACCGCGAGCGCGGTGTACTGCAGGTGCTCGAAGGTGCGGGCCGCCAAGCCGGTGGCGCCCGCCCAGTTGCTCGCGGTGGTAAGGAATGACAGCGCCTGCGCGACGAAGTTCACCGGGCACCGCCGACGATTGGTGATCGGAATCGGCGGCGGCCACGCGATGTCCGCTCCCACGGCGTGGCGACCCGGCCGAGCACACTGATCAAGGTGTCGATCACGATCGCCAAGACGAATATCGCGATGATGCCGGCCAGAATCTGATCGCTCTTGTTGGTCTGGAACCCGGCGGTGAACCAGGTACCCAAACCACCGATGCCGATCACCGACCCCACCGACACCATCGCGATATTGGTCACGACAACCACCCGCAGACCGGCGATCAGCACTGGAATAGACAGCGGCAGTTCGACTTTCAGCATTCGGGTCACGGGCGCATAGCCGACCGCGGTGGCCGCCTCGCGGACCTGCGCCGGTACCGCGTCCAGCGCCTCGAGCACCGCGCGCACCATCAGGGCGGTGGTGTAGGCCGTCAGCGCGACCATGACGTTGGCTTCGTCGAGGATCCTGGTGCCGATGATCAGCGGCAGGACGACGAATAGGGCCAGGGACGGAATAGTGAAAACTACGCTGGCTGTTGCGGTGGTCAGCCGCCGCAGCACCGGGGCGCGATGGGCTGCCAGGCCGAGTGGCACCGCGACGGCCAGTCCGACCACGACCGGCACCAGCGACAGGCGCAGGTGCACGATGGTCAGCGCCCACGCGGTGCTCAGGTGGTTCAGCAGATAATGCATCAGGTCCGCCGGTGGGCTTCTGCGGCGGTCAGCACATCGGCGGCCAGGATTCCACCGACGATCTTCTGCTCCCGGTCCACGGCTATGCCGATCGACGACGGCGATGACAGCGCGGCGTCCAGCGCCTGACTCAGGTTGCCGCCCAAGTGGAACACCGAACCGATCGGCGTCAGGCTTGCCGCCAGCGGGGCACCGCTTCGGTGCCGCCGAAGGCCATCGGAATCGAGCCAACCGACCGGCCCACCGTCGTTATCCACCACCAGCACCCAGCCATCCGAAAGTTGCGCTGTGGCAACATCATCGATGAGTACCCGGTCAATGCCGTGCACCGGTAACCCAGCAGCGTCGACCAGTTGCAACCATCGATAGCCACGGCCGAGACCGATGAACCTGGCCACGAAGTCATTCGCCGGACGTGAAAGCAACCGGGCCGGCTCGTCGTACTGCTGCAGTACACCGCCGGTACCGAACACCGCGACCCGGTCGGCGAGCCGCAGCGCCTCGTCGATGTCGTGGGTGACGAACACGACGGTCTTGCGCAATTCGCTTTGCAGACGCAGGATTTCGTTCTGCAGAGCATGTCGAACCACGGGGTCGACGGCCGAGAACGGCTCGTCCATCAGCAGGATCGGCGGATCCGCGGCCAGCGCCCGCGCGACACCGACCCGCTGTTGTTCACCTCCGGACAGTTGCGCTGGATAGCGCCGCGCGACCTTGATATCCAATCCGACGCGTTCCAGTACCTGATAGGCGGCGTTGCGTGCGGCCCGCCGGGACTGTCCGTTGAGCACCGGCACCGCAGCGACGTTGTCGATCACCCGTTGGTGCGGCATCAATCCCGCGTTCTGGATGACGTAACCGATGCCGCGCCGCAACCGCACCGGGTTGACGGTCGAGACGTCCGCTCCGTCGACCGTGACGGTGCCAGACGTCGGGTCGACCATGCGGTTGATCATCCGCAGCGCAGTGGTCTTGCCGCATCCGGAGGAACCGACGAATACCGTCAACTCCCCGTCGGGTATGTGCAGACTCAACCGGTCCACGGCGGGTGCGCCGCTACCGAAGACCTTGCTGACGTTGTCGAAGGTGATCAACTACTGCCCGATCGCGCGATCGAAACCGTTGTCGTGAGCCCATTTGCGGGCAACCTGGTCAGGGTCTGCGCCCCCATTGCCCGATACCGCCGCATTGAGTTCGGCGATGCCCTCAGTGGTCAACTTGGCCGACACTGCATCCAATACATCCTTCAGGCGGTCCGACTTCTTCTGCGAATTCACCAAAGGCACGATGTTGCCGGCCAGAAAGTTGTGTTCTGGGTCCGCCAGCACCACCAAACCTTCCTGTACGACGGCCGGAGAGGTGCTGAAAATGTTGGCAGCGGTAGCCGTTTCCCGCACCAGCGCCCGTACCGTCACCGCGCCGCCGCCGTCGTTGATGGTGACGAAATTGCCTGGAGCAATCGTCAGCCCGTACTTCTGGCGCAATCCGGGTAACCCGGAGGGGCGGGTGAGGAAAGCCGACGGGGCGGCGAATCTGACCTCGGCGGAGTGAGCCGCCAGATCGGCAATCGTCTTGAGGTTCCATCGGGTCGCGGTTGCGCGGGTGACGGTCACGGTGTCGGTGTCGGATGCCGGTGAGGGGTTGAGGATCGAAAGGTCACCAGGCAATTGCCGGTAGAGCTCAAGTTCGACGGAGTCCAATACGGTCGCAGTGGACTTCGGCTCGAAGTACAGCAGCAGGTTGCCGATGTACTCGGGCACCAGGTCGATGGAATGGTCTTTCAGCGCCGGGATGTAGGTCTCACGACTGCCGATGCCCATTCGCCGCCCGACTTCGAACCCGTTGGCCTGCAGCGCTTGTGCATAGATTTCGGCGACGATCTCAGACTCGGGAAAATCGCCGGAGCCGACCACAATGGACTTCGGTCCGCCCATGCCCGACCCGAACGGATCGGGACTGCCGCACGCCGCAACCAGGCACGCCACCGCGGCGAGCGCCGCGCGCCGCAGCATCCTCACGCTGCAGACCCTATCCCTACCGACACCCAATTGTTGGTTTCAATCCGCGCTGGAGGGGACAAAGATGGACATATGAGCACCCCTTCCGGCTCACCCCCGGCGGATCAGCCACCGCCGCCACCCCGTCCTGCAGGGCCCCGCTCTCGGACGGCCGCTAAGGATCCAGCATCCAAGTTCACCCGCGCCGGTGCGTTGTGGTCCGCATTGATCGCAGGGTTCCTGATTCTGATCCTCTTGCTGATCTTCATTGCCCAGAACACGGCATCCACTGCCTTCACCTTCCTAGGCTGGCATTGGACGCTGCCGCTCGGCGTGGCCTTCCTGCTGGGCGCGGTGATCGGCGGGCTGATCACCGTGGCGGCCGGAACCGTTCGAATCGTGCAGTTGCGTCACGCGGCCAAGAAGAACCTGAACGCTCCGCGCTAGGCGAGCCTGGCGATCTCGGCCAGCCCCCGCGAAATCAACGGCGCCACCACCTCGGGTGCGTCCGATGAGTCCTCCCTGCCGTCGGCTTGCTCTGCCATGCGCCGGCGGAAGTCAATTCCGGCAGCGATGATGGCGAGCTTGAAATACGCCAGCGCCATGTAGAACTCCCACTGCGCGAGTGGCTGCCCGGACACCAACGAATACCGGTCGGCGAGTTCATCGGCCGTGGGTAGCAGCGGCGACGTCCAGGCGGCCTGGGTGTCGATGATCAGGTCCAGGGCCGGGTCGCGGTACACGCACATCAGGGCCGCGTCGCTGATCGGGTCGCCCAGTGTCGACAGCTCCCAGTCCACCACCGCCCGCACCCGTGTCGGATCGTCGGAGTCCAGGATGGTGTTGTCGATCCGATAGTCGCCGTGCACGATCGACGTGCGGCTCTGCTGCGGAATGGCTTGCTGCAGAGCGGCATGCAGTCGCTCGACGTCACCGTCCCGGCGATCTTCGGACAGCCGGACCAGCTGCCACTGCGATCCCCAGCGGCGCACCTGACGTTCCAGGTAGCCGCTGGGTTTGCCGAAGTCGCTCAGTCCGACGGAGGCGGGATCGACGCTGTGCAGATCCACCAGCACCCGGATCAGCGCGTCGACACAGCCGTCGATGGCGCGGCGGCCCAGGGATTCCAACTGGGCACGGCGGCGCACCACTTGCCCGGCAACGAATTCGACGATCTGAAACGGCGCGCCCAGCACCGAATCGTCGTCACACAAAGCGATCGTGCGGGCCACCGGTACCGGGGTGTTCTGCAGCGCGGCAACGACCTTGTACTCGCGGCTCATGTCGTGCGCCGACGGGGTCAGCCCGTGCAACGGCGGGCGTCGCACCAGCCAACTCGTCGCGTCGTCGTAGACCCGGAAGGTCAGATTGGAGCGCCCCCCGGAGATCAATTCACCGCGCAACTCCCCGTCGCGAGTGATGTCGAGTGAACGCAGATACCGGTCCAATGCGGGCAGGTCGAGCCCGTTGAGTCGGTCAGTCGAGGTCACCGGACTTGTTTACCACCGATGAACTACCGCTGTTTGTTCCGGGGCAGCAGGTCCCACACGTGTTCGGTGGCGTTGACCGTCGCCACCGTCGCCTGACCCGACCGCGAGAACAACAGTCGGGTCACCGACGCGTAGTCGATGGGAAACGACAACAGCCGCGCGGTGCCCAGGATTTCGTGCAGCACCACATTGATCACTCCGCCATGGCTGAACGCTGCGATCGTGTCGTCCGGGTCGGCGGCGGCGACCAGGTCATCGATCGCGGCACGGACCCGAGCACGAAAGGCATCCTCGTCCACCGCGCTGGGCAAATGCCCGCGTGCCATGCGGGCCCACTCCTCCGGGAATTCCGCACGTATCTGCTCGACCGGGATGTAGGAAGGCAGATCGCGGTCGTACTCGGCGAGCCGATCGTCGATCTCGATGGACAAGTCCCGAGCCGCCGCGACCGGCTCGGCGGTCTGGATGGCACGGCGCTGCGGACTGCTCACCACTCGGGAGATGGGAAACCGCTTCAGCGCCTCCGGTAGCCGCGCAACCTGCTGAAATCCCGTGTCGGACAACTCCGGATCGGAACCCTCGCCGTGATTGCTGCGCAGCGGCAGGGCATGCCGGACCAGGAGCAGTTGCATGCGGCAAGCCTCGCATGTCCGCGGCGGCCGCTTCCTGCGGTTCGGAGAATGCTATTCTCCCAGCGGAGATTGGGGTACGCAGATGACGGCAATTGCCGCTGGAGTCCTAGGCCATTGGCTGGACACAAACGGCGCACCGGGCGCGGGTGAGGAGCCGGTGCTGGACCAGCTCAGCGGCGGTTCGCAGAACACCCTGTACCTGGTGCAGCGCGGCTCGGAACGGATGGTGCTGCGGATGCCCGGCCCCCGCGCCGACGCGGCCCGCGTAGACGGCCTGTTGCGCGAGATCCGGCTGGTGCGGGCGTTGCGCGGGACCGACGTGCCACATGCCGAACTGATCGCGGCCGACGAAACGGGCTCGGTGCTGGGCCTGCCGTTCTATGTCATGCGCGCGATCGACGGCTGGAGTCCCATGGACGGCGGCTGGCGTGCGCCGTTCGACACCGACCTGCAGGCGCGCCGCGGCCTGGCTTTTCAACTCGTCGATGGAGCCGCCAAACTCGGCCGGGTGGATTGGCGCGCGCAGGGGCTCGAAGGGTTCGGCCGCCCCGAAGGGTTTCACGACCGACAGGTGGACCGCTGGCTGAACTTCCTGTCCGCCTATCAGGTGCGCGAACTGCCCGGCCTGGACACCGCGTCGGACTGGCTACGCCGCAACGGTCCCGCGCACTACACGCCGGGCATCATGCACGGCGATTATCAGTTCGCCAACGTGATGTTCGAACACGGTGAGCCGGCGCGATTGGCCGCGATCGTCGACTGGGAGATGACCACGGTCGGCGATCCGTTGCTCGACGTGGCCTGGGCGCTCCTGGGTTACGACGGTGAAGAGCCGCGTGCTGACGGGTTCTACCTGGATATGGCCGGGATGCCGAAGCGGAGTGAACTACTGCAGCACTATGAGTCGGTCAGCGGATTGTCCACTGAAAACATCGACTATTACCTGGTCCTGGCGAACTGGAAGTTGGGCATTGTGTTGGAAAAGACGTACGCCGCCGGTGTGCGGACCGGAAAGGTGGATCCAAAGATTACCGGCGCGTTCGGGCCGATGATTCTGCAGCTCATCGCCACCGCGGCGGAATTGGCCCAACAGGCTGGGCAGCATTGAAATGGGTTATGCGGACCAGCTTTTCGACCTGACGGACCAAGTTGTGCTGATCACCGGCGGTAGCCGCGGACTGGGCCGGGAGATGGCGTTCGGTTTGGCCCGCTGTGGGGCCGACCTGGTGATCGCCAGCCGCAACCTGGACAACTGCGTGGCGGTCGCCAAGCAGATCGAGGCCGAAACCGGGCGCACCGCAATGCCTTATCAGGTCCACGTGGGACGCTGGGATCAGCTCGACGGTTTGGTGGACGCGACTTTCGACCGCTTCGGCAAGATCGACACGCTGATCAACAATGCCGGCATGTCACCCCTGTACGCCAAGCTGACCGATGTCACCGAGAAGCTGTACGACTCGGTGTTCAATCTCAATCTCAAAGGGCCGTTCCGACTTTCGGCTCTGGTAGGCGAACGGATGGTCGCGGCCGGGCGCGGGTCGATCATCAACGTGAGTTCGGCGGGGTCGCTGCGGCCGAGCCCCGACATCGTTCCCTATGCCGCCGCCAAGGCTGGGCTCAACGCCATGACGGAAGGTTTCGCCCGCGCATTCGGGCCGACGGTCCGGGTCAACACACTGATGGCCGGGCCATTCCTGACCGACGTGAGCAAGGCGTGGAATCTTGACGAGCGTGGTGGTGAGATGTTCGGGCACCTCTCGTTGAAACGCGCCGGCGATCCGGCTGAGATAGTGGGCGCGGCATTGTTTCTGGCCTCTGACGCGTCGAGCTTCACGACCGGCTCCACGGTGCGGGCCGACGGAGGAATTCCCTGACCATGGCGATCGCAAGCGCGGCGAAGCCGGGCGCAGCGGGTCGCCACCATCTGACCGTGGCGATCGCAAGCGCGGCGAAGCCGGGCGCAGCGGGTCGTCGCTTGATAAGAGACAGGAGCGGCTGATGGCGTGGGATTTCTCCACCGAACCGGAGTTCGAAGAGAAGTTGCAATGGGTTCGGGAGTTCGTGCACGAGGAGGTCGAGCCCCTCGAGGTACTGTTCCCGGGCTGTGAGTTTCTGCCACTGAATGAGCAGCGACGCAAGATCGTCGACCCACTCAAACAGCAGGTTCGTGAGCATGGGTTATGGGCGCCGCATCTGGGACCCGAGCTCGGCGGGCAAGGCTTCGGCGCGGTGAAGCTGACGCTGATCAATGAGATCCTGGGCCGCAGCCCCTGGGCGCCGATCATCTTCGGAACCCAGGCACCCGATACCGGCAATGCTGAGATCCTCGCCCGGTTCGGCACCCAGGAACAGAAAGATCGCTACCTGGCCGGCCTGCTGTCCGGGGAGATCTTCTCCTGTTTCTCGATGACCGAGCCGCAGGGTGGCGCGGACCCGCGTGTCTTCAACACCCGAGCGGTACGCGACGGCGACGACTGGGTGATCACCGGACGAAAGTTCTTCTCCTCCAATGCATCGGTTGCGTCGTTCTTCATCGTCGTCGCGATCACCGATCCGGATGTGCCCGTCCACCATGGCGCCTCGACGTTCCTGATCCCGGCCGGTACACCGGGCCTGGTCATCGAAGCCAACCACCACCTGGTCGGATCTGACCCCCACGAACCGGGACACTCACTCGTCCGCTACGACGACGTGCGGGTGGGTGCCGACGCGCTGTTGGGCGAGCCAGGGCAGGGGTTCCTGATCCTGCAGACACGCCTGGCCGGCGGCCGACTGCACCACGCGATGCGATCCATCGGGGTAGCCCAGCGGGCCGTCGAGATGATGTCACGGCGCGCGAAAAGCCGCTTCACTCAGGGTAGTTCGTTGGCCGACAAGCAGTTGGTGCAGGAATTCATCGCCGACTCCTACACCGAACTGACACCGTTCCGGTTGACCGTGCTACACGCCGCGTGGTTGATCGACAACGGTGACGAGCGCGCGGCCCGCGCAGAGATCGGAGCGTGCAAGATCCTGGCCTCTCAGGTGCTCAAATCCATTGCGATGCGGGCGATTCAGGTGCATGGTGCGCTGGGGCTCAGTGACCAGCTCCCGCTGGTCAACATGTTGCTTGGCGGTATCGCGCTGGGACTGGCCGACGGCCCGACCGAGGCGCACAAGGTCAACTTGGCCCGGATGCTGCTCAAGGGTTATGCCCCCGAAGAAGGTGAGTGGCCCAGTGAGATGCTCGCTGTCCGTCGTGCTGCCGCCCGGGCCAAGTACAGCGACCTGATCGATAGCCATCCAGCGCCGCCTGATTCGCCGTGAACAATCGGGTCACCGCTGCCGTCGAGCGCGCGCTGGACGATCGGCAGCGTGAAGCCACCGAGGAGGTGGAACGCATCCTGGCCGCTGCGGTACGAGTGATGGAACGGGTCGCTCCCGAACCCCCTCGCGTCAGCGACATCGTCGCCGAGGCCGGGTCGTCGAACAAGGCGTTCTACCGGTATTTCGCCGGCAAGGACGATCTCATCCTGGCGGTGATGGAACGCGGGGTGGCGATCGTAGTGTCTTACCTTCAGCATCAGATGGCCAAGGAATCGCGCCCGCGAGAAAAGGTGGCGTGCTGGATCGAGGGCACCCTGGCGCAGGTTGCCGATCCTCATCTGAGCAGCATGAGTAGCGCCGCCGCCCGGCAGATGTCGAATTGGCTTGCCGCCGAACGGGAAATGCTACGACCATTGCGTGACCTGCTGATTGAGCCGGTCGCCGCGCTGGGCAGCTCGGATGTCGATCGTGACGTCGACGCGGTCTACGGTTGCACGGTTGCGATGATGCGACGGTATGTGGGGTCGGCCGACCGACCGGCCCAAACGGATATCGAGCATGTGGCGCGGTTCTGCCTGCTCGGGCTCGGAGTCGATTGATGCGTGCGATCGTCTGCAATGCTTACGGCCCGCCGGAGGACTTGGTTCTCGCCGACGTTGCCGATCCGGTGCCGGGACCGGGCCAGGTGCTGGTGCGGGTGCACGCCGCGGCGGTCAACTTCCCCGATGTGCTGTTCGTGGCCGGCAAGTACCAGATCCGGATCCCACCGCCGTTCACTCCGGGCAACGAAGTCGCCGGCGAGGTGGTGGCTACCGGGCAGGGCGCGGCCTTCACCCCGGGCCAGCGGGTGTTCGGCACCACGTTCGGGGCGTTCGCCGAACTGGTATTGCTGGATGAGGCCACCGCTGCGCTGGTGCCGGACGGGGTCGACTTCGGGTCGGCGGCGGCCTTCGGGGTCACCTATCGCACCGCGTATCACGCCCTGCGGTCGGTAGCCCAAGTCGCAGCAGGTGATTGGGTGGTGGTGTTGGGGGCGGCCGGCGGCGTCGGACTGGCCGCGGTCGACTTAGCGGTGGCCCTGGGCGCGCGGGTACTGGCGGCGGCGTCCAGTCCGGAGAAGCTGCAGCTGTGCCGGGAGCGTGGCGCGCAGGCCACCGTCGACTACGACACCGAAGACCTGAAATTGCGCATCCGTGAACTCACCGGCGATAACGCGCGCGTCGTGCTGGACCCGGTCGGCGGATCCTACGCGGAGCCGGCGTTGCGCGGGCTGGCACGCGGCGGAATGTTCGTCACGCTGGGCTACGCGGCGGGCGCGATCCCGGCGATTCCGCTTAATTTGATTCTGCTGAAAGACATTACGGTCCGCGGTATGGAGATCCGGACATTCATGGGTGACTACCCGGAAGAATGCGCGCGAGACCTGGCGGAGCTGTCGGAGCTGTTCGCCGACGGCAGGATCCGGCCGTACATCGGTGCCCGGTTTCCGTTGGCGCAGACCGCCGCGGCACTGCGGTATGTCGCCGACCGCAAGGTGCTGGGCAAAGTCATCATCGACGTCACCTGACCCCCGCGAAGGCTCAAGGGGTGACGATGTCGAAGTTGGCATCCGGCTGTTCGAGCACCGCGAGCAACGACTGCAGCGCCTCCTGGTCGCCGGACAACTCGAGCCCCGGCGAGGCAAAGTCGCCGATGGCGACGAGCAGCAGCCGAATCTTGTTGGCCAGCTTGACCGTTACGGTCGCAGTAGCGGGGTCGGCGGGCGTCTTGCGTTGCACCAACACGCCGTTGCGCAGCGTCAGTCGGTAATTGGTGCCGACGTCGTCGAACGTGACGTCGACGGCGATGTCCAAGTCCCAGCTCCGCGGCCCGTTCACCCGGATCGCCAACCCGTCGAAAACCTGCTCGGGGGTCAGCTGCGCCATCAGCGTCGGCGAAGTGACCTGCCCGGCGGTGCCGAAGTTGCCCACCCGCAACTCGGTCGCACCGCTCATGAAGAAATTTCGCCAGGTCGCGTTCTCGGCGCCGTAGCCCAGTTGTTCCAGGGTGTCGGCGTACAGTTCGCGTGCTGCGGCATGGTGCTGGTCGGTGAACATCGCATGATCGAGTAGTGTTGCTGCCCAACGGAAGTCACCGGCATCGAAGGCCGCGCGGGCTATCTCGACAACTCGGTCCAGACCGCCCAGCGCCTCGACGTAGCGCGGCCCCAAAGCCTCGGGCGGATGCGGCCACAACCGGCCCGGGTTGCCGTCGAACCATCCCATGTAGCGCTGGTAAACGGCCTTCACGTTGTGGCTGACCGACCCGTAGTACCCACGGGCGTGCCAAGCCTGATCCAATGCCGGTGGCAGTTGGAACATTTCGGCGATCTCTACCCCGGTGTACCCCTGGTTGAGCAACCGCAGAGCTTGGTCGTGCAGGTACGCGTACAGGTCTCGTTGCAGCGACAGGAATTCGACGATGTGCTCGCGACCCCAGGTCGGCCAGTGATGGGAGGCGAACACCACGTCGGCGCGGTCGGCGAAGGCGTCGATGGCCTCGGTCAGGTAACCCGCCCAGGCGTGCGGGTCGCGCACCAGCGCCCCCCGCAGCGTAAGCAGATTGTGCAGGTTGTGGGTGGCGTTCTCGGCCATGCACAGCGCACGGAATTGCGGGAAATAGAAGTGCATTTCAGCCGGCGCCTCGGTACCCGGAGCCATCTGGAATTCGATCTCGACGCCGTCGATGGTGTGCGTTTCGCCGGTGGCGCGGATGTCCACGGTCGGCACGATCAGTCCCACCTCACCGGTGGACGGCGTCTGACCCAACCCGCAGCCCACCTGCTCCTGCGGGCCGCGCGCCAGTTGCGAACCGTACATGTAGGTCGCACGTCGCAGCATCGCCGGACCGGCATAGACGTTCTCCTGCACAGCATGTGCGGTGAAACCTTCCGGCGCCAACACCGCCACATTCCCGGCGTCCACGTCTGCCTGTGATGTCACGCCCAGCACGCCGCCGAAATGGTCGACGTGACTGTGGGTGTAGATCACCGCGACCACGGGCCGGTCGCCGCCACGGTGCGCGCGATACAGCTCCAGCGCCGCCCTGGCTACCTCGGTGGACACCAACGGATCGATGACGATGATTCCGCTGTCACCCTCGATGAAGCTGATGTTGGAGATGTCGAAGCCGCGGACCTGATAGATGCCCGGCACCACCTCGTACAAACCCTGCTTGGCGGCCAGGGTCGACTGCCGCCACAAACTGGGGTGCACCGACGTCGGCGCGGGGCCGGTCAGGAACGAGTACGCGTCGTTGTCCCACACCACCCGGCCGTCGGCGGCCTTGATGACACACGGTGACAGCGCGGCAATGAAGCCGCGGTCAGCATCGTCGAAATCCCTTGTGTCGTGCAGCGGTAGCGTGTGCCGGCCGTGTGCTGACTCGATGACCGCGGTGGGGGGCTTGTGCTCCATCGGCCCTACCTTGCCACCGGCGCGGTGCCTGACGAAGTCAAAATCAATTTTTCGCCGTAGCTAGAAATCCATCCACTTATTGCGCATACTGCCGTGACGGTCCTCACAGACGACGGACCGGTTTACGGGCAAAGGAGCACAGGTGAAGCGTGGGCTGACGGTCGCGGTTGCCGGAGCGGCCATTTTGGTTGCCGGCATATCCGGATGTTCGAGCGACAAGCCGAAGTCGGGCGGCGGGTCGTCAAGCGCGGCAAGTAGCGGAGGTGGCAGCGCTTCTGGCACGAAGGTCCTTATCGACGGGCAGGACCAGCACGTCACCGGATCGGTCGTGTGCACGACGGCGGCCGGCACCGTGAACATCGCGATCGGCGGGCAAGGCACCGGTATCGGCGCAGTGCTGTCCGAGGCGGATCCGCCCGAAGTGAAGTCAGTTGCGCTCGGCAACGTCAACGGTGTGTCGCTCGGCTATGCGCCGGGCACCCCTGACGCCAGCGCCTCGGCCACCAAGAATGGCAATGGCTACAAGATCACCGGTACCGCCACTGGGATGGACATGGCCAACCCGATGACGGTGGTGAAGAAGCCGTTCGAGATCGACGTCAAGTGCTCCGGCTGACGTCTTAGGCCGACGACGACGCGGGCGGCTGCCACCCGTTGTTCGGCAGCCGCACCGCGAATTCGGTGTAACCGGGTGAGCTGTGCACGGCGATCGTGCCGCCATGGGCTTTGACGACGGCCGAGACGATCGCCAGACCGAGTCCGGTGCTGCCGCCTTTTCGGGACCGGGAGGTGTCGCCGCGCGCGAACCGTGCGAACACCTCTGACTGCTGGTCCTTGGGAATGCCTGGCCCGTTGTCGATCACCTGCAGCAGGGTGTGGGTCGGCTCGGTGCTGAGCCGGGTTGTGACGACGGTGCCGGGGGCGGTGTGGATGCGGGCGTTGGCCAGTAGGTTGGCCATCACCTGGTGCAGTCGGGCCTCGTCTCCGGTGACCATAACCGGTTCGGGTGGCAAATCGAGTTCCCACAGTTGATCCGGCCCGGCGATGTGTGCGTCGCTGACCGCATCGACTGCCAGCCGGGACAGATCCACCGGCTCGCGTTCTAGCGGCCGACCGGAATCCAGTCGGGCCAGCAGCAGGAGGTCTTCGACGAGGCGCGTGATCCGCTCGGTCTCCGACGCGACCCGACTCATCGCGTGCGCCACCGCTTCGCGATCGTCACCCATGCGCTGCGCCAACTCGGTGTAACCCCGGATCGCGGCCAGCGGCGTGCGCAGTTCGTGACTCGCGTCCGCGACGAATTGGCGAACGCGGGTCTCGCTGGCCTGGCGCGTCGAGAGCGCGGCCGCGATGTGGTCCAGCATCCGGTTCAGTGCGGACCCGAGTTGGCCCACCTCGGTGCCGGGGTTGGCATCGGTTTCGGGCACCCGCACCGGCAATTCGACCTCGCCGCGGTGCAACGGCAGGTCGACCACCTTCGTCGCGGTCTGGGCGACCCGCCGCAACGGCGCCAGCGCCCGCCGGATGATCACCGCTCCGGCGGTGGTCGCGGCGATCAACGCGATGAGGGTGACAATGCCGAAAATGATGAGCATCCGGAATTCGGTGGCGTCGATATTGGCCATCGACAAGCCGGTGACGATGACGTCGGTCCGGTTGCGACTCGGGGCGGCGACGACGCGGTACCGACCGAGGCCGTCGAGGTCCAAGGTCACCGGTGACCGGCTACCGGCTATCTGCTCGAGTTGGTGCTGGGCGGTGGGTGTCAGCGCATCCCGGGCGCCGCTGCCGGTCAGATACCCGGAGTCCACCGTCTTGCCGTCGCTCACCACTGCCGCGACCATGCCGGCCGGTTGGCCCGGGGCGTCGAGAAACCTTGGCCCGGGACCGATCTTGACGGACCGCGGTTCGTGCCGTCGCGGCGGTTCCGGGTACAGCAGCGACGAGCGGTAGGACGTGCCGCTGAGTTGACTGTCGAGTTGAGCCACTAGGTGGTGTCGCAGCGCCAGCTCGGTCGCTGCGGTGATACCGACACACACGATCGCCAGAACGGCGACCTGACCGACCAGGAGCCGCAGTCGAAGCGACCAGACCCCGGGCCGCCTAGCGCGCCGGCTTGAGGACATAGCCTGCGCCGCGCAGCGTGTGGATCATGGGTTCGCGCCCGTTGTCGATCTTCTTGCGCAGGTATGAGATATAGAGTTCGACGATGTTGGACCGGCCGCCGAAATCGTAGCTCCACACGCGGTCCAGGATCTGAGCCTTGCTCAGGACCCGCTTGGCATTGCGCATCATGAACCGCAGCAGCTCGAATTCGGTGGTAGTCAAGGAGATCGGTTCACCGGCCCGGGTCACCTCGTGACTGTCCTCGTCGAGCACCAGATCTCCGACGACGAGTTGGGCACCGCTGTCGACCGTCGTCACCCCCGTGCGCCGCAGCAGCGCACGCAGCCGCAGCACGACCTCCTCGATGCTGAACGGCTTGGTGACGTAATCGTCTCCGCCAGCGGTCAATCCGGCTATACGATCCTCTACCGCGTCCTTGGCCGTCAGCAGCAGCACCGGCAGGCGCGGATTCTCTCTCCGCAGCTTCTGCAGGACCTCCAGGCCGCTCATATCGGGCAACATGACATCGAGGACCACGACGTCCGGACGCTCAGCACGTGCAGCGGTGACAGCTGACGACCCGTCACCGGCAGTCACAATGTTCCAGCCCTCATAGCGCAACGCCATCGACACCATCTCGGCGAGAACGGGTTCGTCATCCACCACCAGCACGGTGACCGGTTCTCCGTCGGCCCGGCACATCACCACGCGCTCAACGGAACTTCTGGGAGCCGCCACGGGTTCCAGTATCCGCAAATGGATAGGGCAATGCTATGGCGTCCCTGTGCACGAGCTGTGAAACGCAAACGGTCGCGGGACCGCTGGTGCGGCCACGCGACCCTTGCCTCGAACGGTGGTTAATACCAAGTGCGCCGGCCGGCCACCGGACGGCCCATGGAGCCCATGGCCCACATCACCGCGCCGACAATCAGCAAAATTACTCCCAGCACGGTCAACAAATGCACGCCGAACACAAATCCAAGGATGAGGAGGATGGCACCTAGGACAATCATGATAATTCCTTTAACTAGCAGGGATGTGAACAATTGACTGCAATGCGCTGGGTTCCGGTAAGCGCGGCGTGTGGCAATCCTTTACTTTGGGATTTACGCCCATGTAATTCAATGGTCCGGCTATCACCGTCACTGCGACGGTTCCCGCTGAGGCACAACTGGTTTCCTGACCTTTGAAGTAGCCGCGCTGCCAAGCTGCGAGGATCCCTATGAGCAGCCAGATCAGCACAATTGCACCCAGAATTCCGCGACCTCGCACCATAGTGACCTCCGATGTTCCCGAACATTTCCCGTGCGGTGAGCGTTGCCCGTTGTACTCGTGCCTAAACATGAAAAGGCCGGGTGATACGCCGAATGAACGCCGTACTAAGCAGGGTGATCGGCGAGCCACATTGCCGCGCGCCGTTTCGACGCGCGGGACAACCAGGCGTCTTGGATCAACTCGCTCAGTTCGGTGACGCTGATGTCGCCCAGTCGAGCAGCCCGCACCAACACCGAGGGATGCCCGTCGAAATGACTTGTGCTGAAGAACGGTGATTTCGGGTCTTGAATCAGCGCGAGCTTGTCCCCCTCGGACTCCACCCACAGCATGATCACGTCGGGATAGCGTTCCCCGGTGGCGGGGTCCACCGCGTCCGGTTGCGGAGTTCGGAAGAACACGAACGACTTTCCGCCGACCTGGTAGATCGAGTTGCCTTTCGGCCCCTCTAACCGTTTGACGTGCGGCATCGCCGCCGCGAGCCGGTGCACATCGGTGACGTTCGCGGGCCGATCAGCCATGCCTGCGACGATACCGACGGCTAGGCAGTCCGCGCCTGTAGCATAGGCGACCGGTAAGCGGTTGCAGTAGAGGGGGATTGCGCCACGGTGACTGACACCTTGTTCGCGGATGTATCCGAATATCAAGTGCCGGTTAATAATTCGTATCCTTACCGGGTTCTGTCGATACGGGTCAGTGACGGCACCTATCGGGACCACAATTTTGCGCGCAACTACGCGTGGATGCGGGATGCTTTGGACAGCGGGCGATTGACCTTCGGCATCATCTACACCTACGTCCGCCCGAATTGGTTGGCCAACGCCAATACCGTGCGCTCGATGATCGACGCCGAAGGCGGTCTGCACCCGCGGGTGGCACTGATGCTCGACGTCGAGTCAGGGGGCAACCCGCCGGGAGACGGGTCGAGTTGGATCAACCAGTTGTATTGGAATTTGGCCGATTACGCAGGATCGCCCGCTCGCATCATCGGTTATGCCAACGCCTATGACTTTTTCAATATGTGGCGGGTGCGCCCGCCTGGTCTACGCGTGGTGGCCGCAGGCTACGGATCGAATCCAAATCTTCCCGGGCAGGTCGCCCATCAGTACACCGACGGCCAGGGCTACAGCCCGAATCTGCCCCAGGGCGCGCCGCCGTTCGGCCGGTGTGACATGAACTCGGCCAATGGACTGACACCCCAACAATTCGCCGCCGCGTGCGGGATCGGAACAGACGGAGGACCCCTGATGGCACTCACCGACGACGAACAGACCGAATTGCTGACCAAAGTGCGGCAGATCTGGGATCAGCTGCTTGGCCCGGACGGCGCCGGCTGGCCGCAGCTGGGGCAGAACAGTCAAGGCCAGAATCTGACGCCGGTGGATGCGATCGCGGCGATCAAGAAGGACCTGGAGGACGGTCCGCCCAAACGGGCTTGATCAGGCCTCCGGCTTGCGTGCCGAGACGAAAAGAGTTGGCGGCATTGAATCTTGGCTGCCGTCGGGAAGTTCGCGGTGATAACGGGCCATCAGTTCGGGGAAGTCCGCCGCGGTAGCCTCCCAGCCGCGTTCCCGCAGCCAGTCCGTGAGCGCCGTACGCTCCTCGGGGTACCAGAGGTCTTCGACGGCGGGAATCTCTGCGTCGACCACGCGGGACGCCGCCGCGCGGATCCGTTGCATCTCCTCGCGCTGACGCAGCAACAGGTCGTGGTCGACGGCGCCCTTGTCCGGCACGTTGGAAGCCAACCAGCTGCCGGGTGCGCTGAGCGCGTGGATCCGCTCGAAAAGCAGGTCCTGGGCCTGCGCCGGCAGGTACCGCACCAACCCCTCGGCCGACCATGCCGATGGTTGGGACGGGTCGAACCCGGCTTCCTGCAACGCCTTCGGCCAGTCCTGGCGCAGATCGACCGCGATGTTGACCAACTGCGAGGTGGGCCGGGCGCCGTGCTGCTCCAAGGTGGCGTTCTTGAATTCCAGCACCTTGGGCTGGTCAAGTTCGTAGACCACGGTGCCGTCCGGCCAGGGTAGCCGCCAGGCGCGTGCATCCAGGCCCGACGCCAGGATGACGATCTGGCGGACACCGGAATCCGCAGCGGCCAGGAAGAACTCGTCGAAGAACGCCGTGCGCGTCGCCATGAAGTCGATCATCAGCTGGGCTCGCGTCCCGATCTCGGGTTCGATCTCACGGGCCTGAGCGAGTAGTTCGGGGTCGGCGTACAAGGTCCACATGCCCTTGCCGGCCGCATCCACGAACACCCGGGCGAATGGATCTGTGATCAGTGGGTTTTCGCTCTCGGTCTCGGCGGCGCGTGCGGCAGCCACCCCCAGCGCGGTGGATCCCACGCTCTGGGTGATCTCCCAGGAATCGTCATCGGTGCGCTGCATGGCATCCCTCTCGCCGCAATAATCAGTTTTGCAAACTATTCTTCCAGTCCGGACACCCGCAGCGGCCCCCGTTTCAGCGTCCGTACGCTTTTTCTAGGTTTCTTCCAAGTCGGTTGACAGGTCGCAAAGGAGCAGCATGAATCCGGCAGTGGATCTGGACGCGGTGGCCAGGTGGATGTCGGAGCAGGGCCTGGGCGACGGTCCACTGCAGGACGTGGCCGCCGTGACCGGCGGCACCCAGAACGTCATGCTGCGATTCACCAGGTCTGGCCGGCCTTACGTGCTGCGTCGCGGCCCGCGGCACCTGCGTCCCCGCAGCAACAGCGTGATCCTGCGGGAGACCAAGGTCCTGGCCGCGCTCGCCGGTTCCGACGTCCCGCACCCGCATCTGATCGCGACATGTGAGGACCCCGGCGTGCTCGGAGACGCGGTCTTCTATCTCATGGAGCCGATCGACGGCTTCAATGCGGGTGAGGGTCTGCCGGCGCTGCATGCCGGCGACCCCGAGGTGCGTTACGGCATGGGACTGTCGATGGCCGATGCGCTGGCCAAACTCGGCGCCGTGGACCACGTCGCCGTGGGGCTCGAGGATTTCGGCAAGCCGTCGGGCTTTTTGGAACGCCAAGTGCCCCGCTGGCTTTCGGAGCTGGAGTCCTACCAGGAGTACGACGGCTACCCCGGCCCCGACATCCCGGGCATCGAGGAGGTATCCGGTTGGCTGGAACAGCACCGGCCGGCCGAATGGACGCCGGGCATCATGCACGGCGATTACCACGCGGCCAATGTGATGTTCTCGCGCACCGGACCCGAAGTGGTGGCAATCGTGGACTGGGAGATGTGCACGATCGGGGATCCGCTGCTGGATTTGGGCTGGCTGTTGGCCACCTGGCGGCAGGACGACGGATCCAGCGTGTTCAGCCACGCGCTCGGCGGCACGGATGGACTGGCCAGCACGGATGACCTGCTGCGACGCTATGCCGCCAACACCACCCGCGACCTGTCGCACATCACCTGGTACACCGTGCTGGCCTGCTTCAAGCTGGGCATCGTGATCGAGGGAACGCTAGCCCGCGCCTGTGCGGGCAAGGCGGAGAAAGCGGTCGGCGATCAGTTGCACGCGGGCACGGTGCATCTGTTCGAGCGGGCGCTGCGACTGATCGAAACGAGCTCTTAGGCGACGCGGTGGGCGCCGCCCCCGCCGCTGCCGAACCCGCTTCGAGCACTTCGGTCCTCCATGGCGAAGCTGGCCCGCAGGTCGCGGGCATCGCCCCTACCGCCCGGACCGCCTGCGCCGAAACCGTTGCCCGCCTTGCCTTTTCGATCACGGTTGAGCACGGGTTCGGGCTTGCTGAGCAAGCCGGCACTGGCCGCGCCACCGACGCCACCGCGGCCGACCGGCGTCCCGCCCCCGGCATAGCCGCCCGTCCGAACCGGCGCGCCCGCCCCCACCGCGCGGCCTCCGCCGCGGTACCCCGCGTTTCCGGATCCGCCGGCCAGGCCCGCACCCGAGGTGCCGGCGCGCCCGGCCGATGGCCCCCCAAGCAATCCCTGCGCCTGCGAACCGATACCGCTGGCGGTTGCCCCGTTCCCGGCCATGGGTTTCGCATTCGCCGCCTCCGCGCCGGCATAGGCGTTGCCCGACGCGTGCATCGCCTGGACGAACTGCTGATGCAGATTCGCCGCCTGGGCACTCATCTGTTGATACTGCTGGGCGTGCGAGCCGAACACGTTGGCCATCGCAGTCGAGACCTCGTCGGCCCCGGCGGCCAGCACGCTCGTGGTGGGCAGCGCAGCCGCCGAATTGGCCGCCGTCAGCGACGAGCCGATTCCCGCCAAATTCGTTGCAGCCTCTGTCAGCAACTGGGGCTGGGTGAAGAGAAATGACACTGCGACATCCCTCGGTCTTATCGGCGTCCGGAACCACTGCAGCGTAGGACGAAACCGCAGGTTGGCAAGGTGCTTTGATACGCACGTAGCCGAAACGTTATAGAACAGTTATCGACGGGCAGGTCGTCGTAAAATGGATTTACAAACGCAATGAATTCAAGAGCGCGCCCGAAGGGATTCGAACCCCTAACCTTCTGATCCGTAGTCAGATGCTCTATCCGTTGAGCTACGGGCGCCTGCGTTATTCAGTTGTCCAACGGGTGGTGCGTGGCGGAGGCGAGAGGATTTGAACCTCCGGTTCCCTTTGAGGGGAACAACTCATTAGCAGTGAGCCCCATTCGGCCGCTCTGGCACGCCTCCATGGCCTTCCAAAGGGTACCCGACCCCGGAACCCGGAGCCGCCGGAGGCACAGCGTACACAGCCGCGACATATGCTGTCGACGTGACCGCCCGCCTGCGGCCCGCGCTGGCCGGGCTGCCTGTTTACGTTCCCGGCAAGACCGTGCCGGGTGCGATCAAACTGGCCAGCAACGAGACGGTGTTCGGCCCGCTACCCAGTGTCCGCGCAGCCATCGAAGACGCCACCGGCCTGATCAACCGCTACCCCGACAACGGTTGCGTGCAGCTCAAGGCCGCCATCGCCCACTACGTCGGGCCGGATTTCGCGCCCGAGCACGTCGCAGTCGGGTGCGGTTCGGTGAGCCTGTGCCAGCAGCTCGTGCAAATCACCGCCTCCCTCGGCGATGAGGTGATCTTCGGCTGGCGCAGCTTCGAGCTGTACCCGCCGCAGGTGCAGATCGCCGGCGCCACACCAATCCAGGTGCCACTGTCCGACCACACCTTTGACCTGGACGCGATGCTGGCCGCCGTCACTGACCGGACTCGATTGATCTTCGTCTGCAATCCCAACAACCCGACGTCGACCGTCGTCGACCCGGACGCGCTGAGTCGCTTCGTCGAGGCGGTCCCGCCGGACATCCTGATCGTCATCGACGAGGCCTACGTCGAATACATCCGCGACGGCTTGACGCCCGACTCCTTCGGATTGGTTCGCGCTCACGACAACGTGGTGGTGCTGCGTACCTTCTCCAAGGCTTACGGTCTGGCGGGCCTGCGGGTGGGTTATGCGATCGGGCATCCCGACGTGATCACCGCGCTGGACAAGGTGTACGTGCCGTTCACCGCGACCAGCGTCTCCCAAGCGGCCGCGATCGCCTCGCTGCAGGCCGGCGACGAGTTGTTGGCCCGCACCGACGCGGTGGTGGCCGAACGGGTGCGAGTGACTGCGGAATTGCGCGCGGCCGGGTTCACACTGCCCGCGTCCCAGGCCAACTTCGTGTGGCTGCCGCTTGGCCCGCGCACCCGGGATTTCGTCGAACAGGCCGCCAACGCGCTGATCGTGGTCCGTCCCTATGGCGCCGACGGTGTGCGCGTCACCGTCACCGCTGCGCCGGAAGAAAACGACGCGATGCTGCGGTTCGCCCGCAGCTGGATTTGAGGAGTGCTGCCATGAGTTTGGCCCGCAAGACGTTCACCGAGTTGAAGGAGCGGGACGGCTCGATCCCGGACGCCGATCTCGACGAGTTCTGGGCGACGCTGTCGCCGGCCACCATCGACGGCATGCTCGGGGAATGGCGTGGCGGCGAGTTCGTCACCGGCCACAAGATGAATCACAAGCTGGAGAAGAGCGGGTGGTTCGGCAAGACATTCAAGTCGGCCTCTGACGTGCAGCCGCTGGTGTGCATCGATTCCGACGGCAACAAGTTCTCCAACGTGGAGATGGGCAACGGCGAGGCCAGCCTGTGGTTGGAGGAGTTTCGCGGCGAGATCACCGCGACCATGGTCTACGACGGCCAGCCCGTGCACGACCACTTCAAAGTGATCGACGACGACGCGGTGATGGGAATCATGAACGGCAAGCACGTCGTGCTGGACGGCCGGTACTTCTACTTCTATCTGGAGCGGGTCTAGTCCCCTCAGCCGCCGAGCGTGAAGCCAGCCTCACATTCGCTGCTGAACGTGAAGCTGGCTTCACGTTCGGCGCAGCGGGCTCGGCGCGACCCGGCCCGACGGCTAGGCCGGGTTGCGACCGGTGAAGGCGAGCAGCCGGTCCAGGGGCGGCGCATCGTCGGCGACCCGGACCGGGTCGTCGAAACCCGCGGCCTGCCGTTGCGGCGGCTGGATGATGTTCTGCGCCAAACCCAACACGTATTCGGACAGCGAGTCCGGCGGGTTGATCTGGCTACCCACCGCGCGGGCGTAATCCCAGCCGTGTACCAGGAATTCAATCGAGAAGACGGCGACGGCCGCCCGAGCTGGAATGGCGCCGTCCCCGAACGGCACCTCTCCTTCCAAGCCATGTTTATGCCAGGCATCCAGGGCCGGGCGGGCGGCAGCAATCACCAGCCCCTCCACCGAGTCAGTGTCCTCCGGCACCGCGATATCCGCGCCGACCATGCCGCCCAACGTGACGATCGAATTGAGCAGATGGGTGGTCAACTGCTTGACGTTGTACTCCGAGCACGGCGTCTGTTTGTCCTTGTCCGAACCGGCGATGGTGTGCAGTACGTGCTGCAGCACGGCCAGCGAGTCTTCTGCGCTGTGCAGTTCGTCGAGGGGTGGGGAATCCGGTCCGGGGCGCAAATCTGGGGGCATATCCGCCACGCTACGGTCTCGATATGGGCGAGACATACGAATCCGTCACCGTCGAGATCAAGGACCAGATCGCGCAGGTGACGTTGATCGGGCCGGGTAAGGGCAACGCGATGGGGCCCGCCTTCTGGTCGGAGTTGCCCGAGCTGTTCCCGGCGCTGGACGCCGACCCCGAGGTTCGAGCGATTGTCCTGACCGGCTCGGGCAACAACTTCAGCTACGGCCTGGACGTGCCGGCGATGGGCGGCTCGTTCACACCCCTGCTGTCCGGCGACGCGCTGGCGGGCCCACGTGCGGCGTTCCATCGCGAGGTCAAGCGCATGCAGGCGGCCATCACCGCGGTAGCTGACTGCCGGACGCCCACCATCGCCTCGGTGCACGGCTGGTGCATCGGCGGCGGCGTCGACCTGATCTCGGCCGTCGATATCCGCTACGCGAGCGCCGACGCGAAATTCTCGGTGCGGGAGGTCAAGCTGGCCATCGTCGCAGACGTCGGCAGCCTGGCCCGCCTCCCCCTGATCCTCAACGACGGACACCTGCGGGAGCTCGCGCTCACCGGCAAAGACATCGACGCCGCCCGCGCCGAGAAGATCGGCCTGGTCAACGATGTGTACGACGACGCCGAGTCCACACTGGCCGCCGCGCGGGCCACCGCAGCCGAGATCGCCGCCAACCCGCCGCTGACGGTGCACGGCATCAAAGACGTCCTCGATCAGCAACGCACTTCTGCGGTGTCGGAGAGCCTGCGCTACGTAGCCGCCTGGAACGCCGCGTTTCTGCCGTCCAAGGACCTGACCGAGGGCATCTCGGCGATATTCGCCAAGCGTCCGCCCCAATTCACCGGCGAATAGCGCTGAGCCACAGCGAGCACGCGGGCATGTGCTCGAAGCTAGGCTGGCGCGGGTGACTGTGACCGCAGACGGCAAGATCCGCGTCCCGGCTGACCTGGACGCTGTGACGGCGATCGGCGAAGAAGACCACTCCGGCGTGGGAAACCATGCCATCGAACGCATCTGGCAGGCCGCGCGGCACTGGTATCAGGCGGGTATGCACCCAGCCATCCAGCTCTGCATCCGCCACCAGGGGCGGGTGGTGCTGAACCGGGCCATCGGCCACGGTTGGGGTAACGCACCTACCGACCAACCCGACGCCGAGAAGGTTCCCGTCGCCACCGACACCCCGTTCTGCGTGTACTCGGCGTCCAAGGGCATCACCGCGACCGTCATCCATCTGCTGGTCGAACGCGGGGTTTTCAGCCTCGATGACCGGGTCTGTGAATACATCCCCAGCTACACCAGCCACGGCAAGGACCGCACGACGATCCGCCATGTGCTCAACCACAGCGCGGGCGTCCCGTTCCCCACCGGCCCCAAGCCGGATCTGCGCCGCGCCGACGACCACGAGTACGCCCAGGAACAGCTCGGCAAACTTCGCCCGCTGTACCGGCCGGGTTTGGTGCACATCTACCACGCGCTCACCTGGGGTCCGCTGATGCGCGAAATCGTCTACGCAAGCACCGGTAAGGACATTCGCGAGATCCTGGCCAGCGAGATCCTGGAGCCGCTGAACTTCCGGTGGACCAACTTCGGCGTCGCCGAAGAGGACGTACCGCTGGTCGCGCCCAGTCACCCGACCGGCAAGCCGCTGCCGCCGGTGATCGCCGCGATCTTCCGCAAGGCGATCGGTGGAACCGTGCACGAGATCATCCCCTACACGAACACCCCGGCGTTCCTGACCACCGTGGTGCCCTCCTCCAACACCGTCTCGACCGCGGACGAGCTGTCGCGCTTCGCCGAAATCTGGCTCCGGGGCGGGGAACTGGACGGCGTACGCATCATCAGCGCGGAACGGATGTACAACGCAGTCCAGGAAGCCCGGCGGCTGCGGCCGGATTTCGCTGTGGGCTTGCAACCCGCCCGCTGGGGCACCGGCTTCATGTTGGGCACCGACCGGTTCGGACCGTTCGGGCGCAACGCCCCCACCGCGTTCGGGAACCTCGGCCTGGCCAACATCGCCATCTGGGCCGATCCAGGGCGTAGTTTGGCGGCCGGCGTGATCAGCAGCGGTAAGCCCGGCAAAGACCCCGAAATCAAGCGCTACACCGCCCTCATGGACACCATCGCCGCATCCATCCCGCGGGTGTAAGCGTTTGTCCGTCGCCGAGGCGGGCAACCACCAAGGCATGGATTCCGAACGCTTCCACAAATTGTTGAACGTCCCGGGGCCGTTCGCGTCGGTCTACTTCGACGACTCGCACGACAGCCACGACGCCGAGGCCCAACTCGAGCTGAAATGGCGCGCAGTCCGCGAGGAACTCGAGCAGCAGGGCGCCGACAAGGCCACCACGAGTGAAATCGAGCGTGCCGTAATGGATTTGCGGCCGCCGATCGGGCGCAGTGCGCGTGCGGTAGTGGCCGGCCCGACCGGCGTGCTGGTCAACGAGCATCTGGTACGTCCCACCGCGACGACCGTGGTGCGGGTGTCGGAGCTGCCCTACCTCGTCCCGATCCTCGAACTGGGCTTGGAACAACCGAACTACGTGCTGGCGATCGTCGACCACACCGGTGCCGATCTGACCGTCCGCGACGGCAGCGCGCTTCGCTCGGAAACCGTCGACGGCGGCGGCTACCCCGTCCACAAAGCCGCAGGAGCCGAGACCGCCGGGTACGGCGATCCGCAACTGCGCACCGAGGAGGCCGCGCGCAAGAACATGCGCGCCGTCGCCGACCGCATCGGCGAGTTGATGCACCAGACGGGGTCCGAGGCGCTTTTCGTGGTCGGCGAAATCCGGTCACGCTCCGACCTGCTGGCCGAGTTGCCCGAGCGGATACGGGAACAGGCCGTGCCCTTGGAGGTTGGTGCGCGACACAGCGGGCACGACTTCGACGAGGTCCAACAGGAGATCGAAGCCTGGTTCGCCAAACGGAAACTGCAGGTGATGGACGACGCGGCACAACGGTTCAGTGCCGAGATCGGGCGCGATTCGGGGCTGGCCGCCGAGGGTCTGGACGCCGTATGTTCCGCGCTGCGGCAGGGCGCGGTCGACACGCTGATCGTCGGCGATATCGGCGACGCGACAGTGGTCGCCGACGAGGGTCTGACAACCATCGCCCCGAACGAGAACGTGCTGTCCGAGCAGGGCGCCGCCCCGGCCAAGACGCTGCGCGCGGACGAGGCGCTGCCGTTGTTCGCCATCTCGATCGGAGCGTCGCTGGTCCGCACCGACGAGCGGATCGAACCCGCCGACGGAATCGCCGCGGTACTTCGGTACGCACCGACTCTGCACTAGACCGCCGTACGTCGCTGCCCGCCGCGAGCGCGCCCGAAATGCCAGCCGCGGCGGCGTGGCGCTGTGCGGACACGCGCGCTCGCGAGGCAAAAACGAGCGGTGGCGGAGGGATTTGAACCCCCGGACGGTTTTAGCCGTCTCTCGCTTTCAAGGCGAGTGCATTAGGCCGCTCTGCCACGCCACCCGGGCAACGGTAAGCCAAGGGTAGCGGGCGGTAGCGTGGCCGACATGCGCGCCATCGTCGCCGAATCCGCCGAACAGTTGGTCTGGCAAGAGGTCCCGGACGCATCCGCCGGCCCGGGTGAGGTACTGATCAAGGTCACCGCGGCCGGCGTCAACCGCGCCGACGTGCTGCAGGCCGCCGGGAAGTACCCACCCCCGCCCGGTGCCAGCGAAATCATCGGTATGGAGGTCTCGGGCATCGTCGCCGACGTCGGCCCGGACGTCACGCAGTGGACCGCCGGGCAGCAGGTGTGCGCACTGCTGGCCGGCGGCGGGTACGCCGAGTACGTCGCAGTCCCGGCCGGTCAGGTGATGCCCATCCCGGCGCCGGTTGACCTGGTCGATGCGGCCGCCATACCTGAGGTGGCCTGCACGGTCTGGTCCAACCTGGTGATGACGGCACACCTGGGCCCCGGCCAACTGCTGCTGGTGCACGGCGGGGCCAGCGGCATCGGCACCCACGCCATCCAGGTGGCGCGGGCGCTCGGCGCCCGGGTGGCGGTCACTGCAGGGTCGCCGGAGAAGTTGGAACTGTCCCGCGAGCTGGGCGCCCAGATCACCATCTCCTACCGGGACGAGGACTTCGTCGCGCGCCTCAAGGAGGAAACCGGCGGGGCCGACGTGATCCTGGACATCATGGGTGCGGCCTACCTGGACCGCAATATCGATGCGTTGGCCACCGACGGGCAGCTGGTCATCATCGGCATGCAGGGCGGGGTGAAGGCCGAGCTGAATCTGGGCAAGCTGCTCACCAAACGGGTCCGGGTCATCGGCACCACGTTGCGAGCCCGCCCGGTCAGCGGACCGCACAGCAAGAGCGCTGTCGTGAGCGCGGTGACGGCCTCAGTCTGGCCGATGTTCGCCAGCGAGCGGGTCCGGCCGGTCATCGGTAAGCGGTTCCCGATCCAGCAGGCCGGAGAGGCTCACCGGCTGATGGAGTCGGGTGGCTCGTACGGGAAGATCCTGCTGACCGTCTAGCAGGCGCCTCGCCGCTAGCCGAGCGAGGCCAGCGCGCGCACCAGCTGATCGACCTCGGCCATCGTCGAGTAGTGCGCCAGTCCGACGGTCACCGCCCCACCGATGTCGTTGACGCCCAGCACGTCGAGCACGCGTGAGCTGGCGTTGGCGATCGCCAGAATTCCGTTGTCGGCGAGCCGCTGCACCACCCGGTCGGCGGCGACCTCGGTGACGGCGAAGCTGACCACCGGTATCCGGGCCTCCGGACGGCCGAGCAGGATCACCAGCGGCAGTGACCGCAGCGAGGTCATCAGATAGTCGTAAATCCGGTTCAGGTACGCCGAGGCGGAGTGCATCGAGACCGACAGCCGCTCGCGCCGGGTTCCGCGCGCCGATTCGTCGAGAGAGGCCAGGTATTCGATGCTGGCCACCACCCCGGCCAGGAAACCGAACTGGTGCACGCCCACCTCCAGCCGGCCCGGGCCGGTGGCATATGGGTTCGTAGAGACGGAGCTGAAGGTGTTGATCAGCGCCGGCTCCCGGAACACCATCGCCCCGATCGGCGGCCCGCCCCAGCCGACCGCATTCACCGCCACCACGTCGGCTTCGGTTTCCTTGATGTCGATGAGCCGATACGGCGCGGCCGCGGAATGGTCGACGACCACCAGCCCACCCACGTCGTGCACCAACTTGGTCACTGCGCGCAGGTCGGTGACCGCGCCCAGGGTTCCCGACGCCGACGTCACGGCGACCAGCCGAGTGGACTTGTTGATCAGGCTCTCCCACTGCCACGTGGGCAGCTCACCGGTCTCGATGTCGACCTCGGCCCACTTGACCTTGGCGCCGTACCGGTGCGCCGCGCGCAGCCACGGCGCGATGTTGGCCTCGTCGTCCAGGCGGCTGACGACCACTTCGTAGCCCAGTCCGGAACGCGCCGACGACGCCTCGGCCAGCGATGAGAGCAGCATTGCGCGGTCGGCGCCCAGCACCACCCCGCTCGGGTCTGCGTTGACCAGGTCGGCGACCGCCTCCCGGACCGCTTCCAGTACCGCGGCGCTGCGCCGGGCGGACGGGTGGGCACCAGCGGTGCTGGCGGCGGAGCGGCGGAAGGCCGTCGAGACAGTGGTAGCCACGGAATCTGGGATCAACATGCCCTCGGGTGCGTCGAAGTGCACCCATCCGTCACCGAGCGACGGATGCAGTCCACGCACCCGGGCGACGTCGTAGGCCATGCCAGCCACCTTAGAGCTATCGAGAGCTTCGAAAGCTACAGCCATTTTGAAGACGGGGCCCGCTCGCGGGTGCGCCATGGACGTGCCAGCGTCACGGCTTTCCGAGTCGGGTCACCCGGGCAGCCATACTAGTCGAGTGAGCTTGTGCTTCGGAACGCTGATCGCATTGCTTGTGCTGATCGCCCCGGGTGCCATCGTCGCTCGTATCGCGCAGTTGAACTGGCCGATCGCAATTGCGGTCGGCCCTCCGCTGACATACGGCGTTGTGGCACTGGCGATCATCCCCTACGGTGCCCTCGGCATCCCATGGAACGGGTGGACGGCGCTCGCCGCGCTGGCCGTGGTCTGCGTGCTGGCGACGGTTCTGCAGTTGCTGCTGGCCCGGCTGCGTGACCCCGAGGCCGAGGCTCGCGCCGTCAATCCCGCTCCGGCGCTGGTGGTCGCGGCGGGCGTGCTGCTGGGTGCGGTGCTGATCGGCTGCGCGGCCTTCGCCGGCATCCCGCATTGGCAGTCGATTCCCAGTACGTGGGACGCGGTGTGGCATGCCAATACCGTGCGCTGGATCCTCGATGTCGGTCAGGCGTCACCCACTCATATGGGTGAGTTGCGCAACGTGGAAACCCACGCGCTGCTGTACTACCCGTCGGTGTTCCATGCGCTGGCCGCCGTCCTGTGCCAGCTCACCGGGGTGGCTGCCACCACGGGTTACACGTTGAGTTCCGTGGCGGCGGCGATCTGGCTGTTTCCGGTCAGCGCAGCGGTACTCACCTGGAAGGCTCTGCGCACCCACACCACCGAATGGCGCACCGCGGCCACAGCGGCCACCGCGGCGGCGCTGTCCGCCTCCTTCACCGCGGTGCCCTATGTCGAGTTCGACACCGCCGCCATGCCCAACCTGGCGGCCTACGGTGTCGCGGTACCGGCCATGGCGTTGATCACTTCGGCGGTGCGCCATCGGGACCGCATCCCGGTGGCGGTGCTGGCTCTGGTCGGCGTCTTCTCGGTGCACATCACCGGCGGCATCATCGCCATCATGCTGCTCGGGGCTTGGTGGTTGTTCGACGCGTTGTGGCGCCCGGTCAGAAGTCGGGTCGGCGACTTGCTGACTCTGGCCGGCGTGGGGGTCATATCCGGCGTCATCCTGCTGCCGCAGTTCTTGAGCGTCACCAAGCAGGAAGACATCATTGCCGGCCACTCGTTCCTGACCTACCTGAGCAAAAAGCGGGGTCTGTTCGACGCCGTCTTCCAGCACTCCCGGCATCTCAACGATTTTCCGGTCCAATACGGGCTGATCCTGCTGGCCGCCGTCGGCGGCTTCATCATGCTGGTGAAGAGGGTCTGGTGGCCGCTGGCGGTTTACTTCCTGTTGATCCTGATCAACATCGACGCCGGGACACCGCTCGGCGGGCCGATCGGCGCGATCGCCGGAGGATTCGGCGAGTTCTTCTACAAGGACCCGCGCCGGGTCGCGGCGGCCACCACCCCGCTACTGACGCTGATGGCCGCGGTCGCGCTGGTCACCGTCGTCGCGGCCGCGGTGGCAATAACCAGACGCCTCACCCAGCTGCGCCGGCCGATGCCCTCGCGCGTTTGGCCGGCCGCAACGGCCGCCATCCTGCTCGGCATTACCCTGCTCAGCGCGTTTCATTACTTTCCCCGGCACCGGTTCCTGTTCGGCCACAAGTACGACTCGGTCATGGTGGACCAGCGCGACCTGGACGCCATGGCTTATTTGGCGAACCTGCCCGGCGCGCGGGACACGCTGATCGGCAACTCCAACACCGACGGCACCGCCTGGATGTACGCGGTGGCCGGACTGCACCCGCTGTGGACCCACTACGACTACCCGGTGCAGATGGGCCCGGGCTATCACCGCTTCATCTTCTGGGCCAACGCCAAGAAAGGGGACACCGACCAGCGGGTCGTGGAATCGATCAAGGCGCTCAATATCCGCTACGTGTTGGCCAGCAGCCCGACGGTCGGAGGGTTCAAGATTCCGGACGGACTAGTCTCACTGAACAAGTCGCCGTACTGGACGTTGATCTACGACAACGGCGGCGCCCAGATTTACGAATGGCACGGCAACACGCCGGTACATCCTTAAGCGCGAGGACGGTGATTGAGTTGAGTACGGGGAACGACGACCCGAACGATGACGGCATCGAGGTCATCGGCGGCGTCGACCCGCGTTTGATGGCGCTCCGCGAATCCGAGGCCGACGACTCCGACGACCGCTCGCTGACCGACCTGGTTGAGCAGCCCGCCAAGGTCATGCGGATCGGCACCATGATCAAGCAGCTGCTCGAAGAGGTACGCGCGGCGCCGCTCGATGACGCCAGCCGCACCCGGCTGCGCGACATCCACGCCACCAGCATCCGCGAACTCGAGGACGGCCTGGCTCCGGAACTGCGGGAGGAGCTGGAACGGCTGACCCTGCCGTTCAACGAGGAAAAGCCGCCCTCGGACGCCGAATTGCGGATCGCCCAGGCCCAGCTGGTCGGCTGGCTGGAAGGGCTCTTCCACGGCATCCAGACCGCGCTGTTCGCGCAGCAGATGGCCGCCCGCGCGCAACTAGAGCAGATGCGTCAGGGTGCGCTGCCGCCGGGAGTCGGAAAGCCAGGCCCGCACGGGCCCGGCACCGGACAGTACCTCTGAGCCGTGTCGAGCGGTCCGCACATCGAGACGCGCGACGCGTGGGTCGAGTTCCCGATCTTCGACGCCAAGTCTCGCTCGCTGAAGAAGGCCTTCCTGGGTAAGGCCGGCGGTGCGATCGGTCGCAACAGCTCCAACGTGGTGGTGATCGAGGCGCTGCGAGACATCACCATGTCGCTGGAGCTCGGCGACCGCGTCGGCCTCGTCGGCCATAACGGCGCCGGCAAGTCGACGCTGCTGCGGCTGCTCTCCGGTATCTACGAACCGACCCGCGGCTGGGCGAAAGTCACCGGCCGGGTGGCCCCGGTCTTCGATCTGGGCGTCGGCATGGACCCCGAGATCTCCGGCTACGAGAACATCATCATCCGCGGGCTGTTCCTCGGTCAGACCCGTAAGCAGATGCTGGCCAAGGTGGACGAGATCGCCGAGTTCACCGAACTGGGGGACTACCTGTCCATGCCGCTGCGCACCTACTCCACCGGCATGCGGGTGCGATTGGCGATGGGCGTGGTCACCAGCATCGACCCGGAGATCCTGCTGCTCGACGAAGGCATCGGCGCGGTCGACGCCGAGTTCTTGAAGAAGGCGCAGTCACGCCTGCAAAGTCTGGTCGAACGCTCCGGAATCCTGGTGTTCGCAAGCCATTCCAATGAATTCCTGGCTCGGCTGTGCAAGACGGCGATGTGGATCGACCACGGCGTCATCAAGCAATCCGGCGGTATCGAGGACGTGGTCCGCGCCTATGAGGGCGACGATGCGGCGCGGCACGTGCGTGAAGTTCTCGCCGAGACCGCGCGTGAGTGAATCGATCATCGCCGTCGTGGTCACCCACCGGCGTCCCGACGAACTCGCCCGCTCGCTGGAAATCCTGTCCGCCCAGACCCGCCCGCCGGACAAACTGATCGTCGTCGACAATGACGAATCCGGTGACAGCCGGGTGCAGGAACTCGTTGCGGCACAGCATATTCCGCCGATTTATCTCAACTCGCGCCGAAACCTCGGCGGTGCAGGAGGTTTCGCGCTCGGCATGCTGTTGGCGCTGGCCCACGGTGCCGACTGGATCTGGTTGGCCGACGACGACGGGCACGCGCACGGCCCCGACGTGCTGCAGACGCTGCTGGCCTGCGCGAACAAGCACGGGCTGGCCGAGGTGTCGCCGATGGTCTGCGACATCGATGACCCGGAGTCGCTGGCCTTCCCGCTCCGGCGTGGCCTGGTGTGGCGGCGGCGGGTCAGCGAACTGCGCGATGATCCCGGTCAGGACCTGCTGCCCGGCATCGCGTCGCTGTTCAACGGCGCACTGTTCCGGGCGTCGACGCTGGAAGCAGTCGGAGTCCCGGACCTCCGGTTGTTCATCCGCGGCGACGAGGTGGAGATGCATCGCCGGCTCGTCCGTTCCGGGCTGCCGTTCGGCACCTGCCTGGACGCGGTCTACCTCCATCCCTGCGGCTCCGATGAGTTCAAGCCCATCCTTGGTGGCCGCATGCATACGCAATACCCGGACAACCCGACCAAACGCTATTTCACCTATCGCAACCGCGGCTACGTGCTGGCTCAGCCCGGGCTGCGCAAGCTGCTGCCCCAGGAGTGGGTGCGGTTCGGCTGGTTCTTCCTGGTCACCCGTCGCGACCCGAAGGGTCTGCTGGAATGGTTCCGGTTACGCCGGCTCGGACGCCGGGAACAGTTCGGACGCCCGGGAGGTGCGGCATGACGTTCGTCGACTCACCCGCTGTTTTCGGAGCGCAGTCCAGAACATTCGCCCGCGCCCGTCGAGATCTGGTCGACGGGTTCCGGCGGCGCGAACTGTGGCTGCATCTGGGCTGGCAGGACATCAAGCAGCGCTACCGCCGCTCGGTGCTCGGTCCGTTCTGGATCACCATCGCCACCGGAACCACCGCGGTGGCAATGGGCGGGCTGTACTCCAAACTGTTCCATCTCGACCTGGCGGTGCACCTGCCCTACGTGACGCTCGGGTTGATCGTCTGGAACTTGATCAACGCCGCCATCCTCGAAGGCGCCGACGTCTTCGTCGCCAACGAGGGCCTCATAAAGCAGCTGCCGACACCGCTCAGCGTGCACGTGTATCGACTGGTGTGGCGCCAGATGATTCTCTTCGGGCACAACATCGTGATCTATGTCGTCGTCGCCGTCATCTTTCCCAAGCCGTGGTCCTGGGCGGATCTATCGGTGCTGCCGGCGCTGGCGCTGATCATGCTCAACGCCGTCTGGGTGTCGTTGTGCTTCGGGATCCTGGCCACTCGCTACCGCGACATCGGGCCACTGCTCAACTCGCTGGTGCAGCTGCTGTTCTTCATGACCCCGATCATCTGGAACGACGACACGCTGCGGCATCAGGGCGCGGGCCGCTGGTCGAAGATCGTCGAGTTGAACCCGCTGCTGCACTACCTGGACATCGTGCGGGCGCCGCTGTTGGGCGCCCCCCAGGAGTTGCGCCACTGGGTGGTGGTGTTGGCGCTGACCGTCTTCGGCTGGGCAATGGCAGCCGTCGCGATGCGCCAGTACCGTGCGCGGGTGCCGTACTGGGTGTAGGCGTCCTGCCTATGAGTGAACTCGACAAAACCGACGCCAGCCTGCTCACCGGCGTTTCCGAGACCGCACTGTTCACGCTGCGCGGCAGGGCTTTCCAGGCTGCGCACCCCGACGCGATCATCGACGACCCGATGGCGTCCGGATCGCCGGAGCCATCGACTTCGATTTCGACAAGTTCGGCCGCCGCAAAGGCCAGGAGATGGCGCTGCGCTCCCTGGCGGTTGACCGGTGCGCGCTCGATTACCTCGCCACGCATCCAAATGCCACGGTGGTGGCACTCGCCGAGGGGTTCCAGACCAGCTTCTGGCGGTTGAGCAGCGCGCTGCCCGATGCCCGATTCCGCTGGGTGTCCATTGATCTGGCGCCCGTCATCGAGTTGCGGCGGCGGCTGCTGCCGCGCTCGCCGCGGATCGTGGAGCTGGCACAGTCCGCACTGGACTACTCCTGGATGGATCAGATCGACACCGGCGACGGGGTGTTCATCACCGCCGAGGGTCTACTGATGTACCTGCAGCCTCATGAGGCACTGGGACTCATCACCGCGTGCGCCGCGCGCTTCGCCGGCGGCCAGATGTTCTTCGACCTGCCGCCGACCGTCATCAAAAAGGTGGAACCAAACGGGATCCGCTCGTCCAAGCACTACCGCGTACCGCCGATGCCGTTCAGCCTCTCGCAGCGCCAACTGGCGAAACTGGCTGCCACCGTCCCTGGCATCCGGGCGGTGCATGACGTGCCGATGCCCAGGGGCAGGGGCTGGTTCTTTCGGACCTGCTATCCCGCCCTGTGGAACTTCCCGCCGATCAAGCCCTTTCGCGGCGCCTACACCCTGCTGGAGTTCGGCTAGCGAATCTCGCACGTCGCCGCCGTGCCGTTGAGGATCTTCCAAGAATCCTTTGAGAATCCGTCAAGAGCCTGCCGGGACGCTGTCCCGGTGCAACTGACACTCGTGCGCCAGGCCGGCATCGTGCTGGTGCCTCCGATTCCATTCCAAGGGCTCTGCGAGCAGCACCTGCTGCCGTTCTACGGCGTCGCACACATCGGATATGTGCGTGGTGAAAAACGGTTGCCGCACGACGAAGTCGCCCGAATAGTGGAAGCCTGCTCGGGCGGAATCCGGGTGCAGCAGAAGATGACCACGCGCATCGGGTTGTGGCTCGACCACCAACTCGGCGCACCCGGCCTGGCCGTGCTGCTGGAAGGCGGCTACGCCTGCACGCCGATCCGTGACGGGGCGGCCCTGGCCGGACCGACGACCACCATGGCGTTCTACGGCTCCATGCGCGACAGCGCCGACGAGCAGCGCGAGTTCCTGACCATGACCAGAAGACATCACGTGTGAAAGACGAGTGACCGCAGATGACCACCGCCCCTACGTTTCCCGACACCGTTCAAAACGCCACCCTGCACCGCGACGACGCACCACCCGGCCGGACGGCAAAGTTTCACCTCCGCAAGTGGTTCGACGATCTCGCCTGTTGCCACCGTTCGTGGTCCGGCCTGGGCAAGGATTTCTTCCTGCACCGCTACGAGCAACGATTCGAGATCGAATTTGCCTGTGCTGAAACCGATCTCGACACCGGCATGGTTGTCGACGCTGCTTGCATCGCCGACGTCCGCGCCGCGTTGTGCCGCCAGTTCGACCACACCACGCTGATCGCGGCCAACGACCCGCAACGCGACCTGTTCGAATTGCTGGCCGCCCAAGGTGCGATCGATCTGCGGGTCATGCCCTGCGCCGGGATGGAAGCTTCCGCCGCCTGGGTGTTCGACACCGTGGACGGCATCGTCGGGGCGGCGACCGACGGCCGGGTCTGGGTGTCCCGGGTCGAAGCCAGGGAGAACCGCAACAACGGGGTCGCTCTGATGGCAGACTGACTCGCCGTGAGCGACTCGGTCATCGGCTGCGTAGGGACCGTGATCGTGCCGACCCGCGGCGCACAAGGCGCCGGCGAAGTCCTGCTGACGGTGCGCGGTTACAAGGAAACCTTCCTGGCCCGCTCCGACGATCCGCTACCGAAGGGCACCCCGGTGCTCGTCGTCCAGACGCACGGTCCCCGAACGGTCGTCGTCGAACCGTGGCACAGCCCACCAGATCCAACCCAACCCCACCCAACTTCACCGTTAGAAACCTGAAATCACAAGGAGTGCAACAATGCTCGGTTACCGGGTGCCCGCGCCGGATGAGGCGATGCTCATCTCCGGCGGCAAGGCCAAGGGCAATGTTCCCTTCCGGGTCGTCACCGGCCACGGCGCCTTCGTCATCCCCTTCTTCCGCAAGGCGGCTTTCCTCACGCTGGCCATGTGCGAGTCCGAGGTGGCCGAAAAATGCGTCACGCAGCAGGGCATCACGCTCAATGTCCGCGCGGTCATCGCATTCAAGGTCGGCAACGATCCCGAGAGCATCATCGCCGCGGCACAGCGCTTCCTGTCCGAACAGGATCAGATGTCGGTGCTGACGGGACGAATCTTTGCCGGTCACCTGCGTTCGATCATCGGCTCGATGACCGTCGAGCAGATCATCCGGGAGCGCCAGAAGCTGGCGACCGAGGTGCTCGACGGGTCCAAGGAAGAGATGGCGCGGATCGGCCTGAACGTCGACGCGCTGCAGATCCAGTCGATCGACGACGACGGGCTCGGTTACATCAAGGCGATGTCGGCGCCGCACAACGCCGCCGTCCAGCAGCAGGCTCAGATCGCGCAGGCCCAAGCGGATCAAAAGGCCGCCGAAGCCCAGCAGGAGTCGCAGCGCAAGCAAGCCGAATTCGCCCGGCAGACAGCCATTGTCAAAGCGCAATACAAGGCCGAGGTCGACAAGGCGCAAGCGGAGGCGGCCCAAGCGGGTCCACTGGCCGAGGCCGAGGCCCAGCGCGAGGTGCTGGCGATGCGCACCGAGTTGGCCGAGCGCGCCGCCGAATTGCGTCAGCAGGAATTGGTGGCCGAGGTGGTCAAGCCCGCAGAGGCCGAAGCCGAACGGGTCCGGATCCTCGCGGTCGCCGACGCCGAGAAGATGAAGATCCAGGCCGAGGCGGCGGCGTCGCACAACCGGGTGGCACTGGACCGAATGATCATCGACCAGCTGCCCGAGATCGTCGACAAGGCGGCGCGCGGACTGGCCGGCTCGAACCTGACCGTGCTCAACGGCGCCGAAGGACTCAGCCAGGTAACCAGTGGTCTGGTATCCCAGGGCCTGGCCATCTTCGATGCGGTACGCGGCGGCCTCTCGCAGTACGACGACGGTGACGTCGTGCCGTTCACCCCGAAGGATGGTTCCGCGACGTAAGGGTGTATCACTGATACGCCATACACCCATCGGCGGCGAAAGGTCGTGCCAGGTGAGCGAGGAACCTCAGTCAACGGACCTGGCGGCGGCAGCGCGCGAACACCTCGCCGCCGAACTGGACCGCCTGCGGCAGCGACGCGACCGCCTCGAGGTCGAGGTCAGAAACGACCGCGGCATGGTCGGCGACCACGGCGACGCGGCCGATGCGATCCAGCGCGCCGAAGAACTCGTCGTCCTGGCCGACCGAATCAACGAACTGGACCGGCGGCTGAAGGCCGGTCCGTCAGATTCGGATCCGTCGGACGTGCTGCCCGGCGGCACCGAGGTCACGCTGCGGTTCTCCGACGGTGA